>CAYUIG010000005.1:105864-107337 GCA_964444685.1 uncultured Gemmatimonadaceae bacterium
TTCGAGCTCACGTCCGTACGCGACCCCGACACGCACACGCGCACCGTCACCGGCACCGTGTGCGGCCGCGCGATCGAACGGAGGATCAGCTGGGACCGCCCGTAGTCCTGGGGTCGGAAATCTGAGTCGGGAGTCGAGAGTCGAGAGTCGGGAGTCGAGTGTAAGACGGCGGGGGGCAGCCGAAGACCGGCCACCCCCCGCATTTCAAACCCGCCGTCAGTCGCCCGCCCTATGTCGCCCGATTACGTCGCCCGCCGTACGTCGCCCGCAGTTCAGTGAACAACGTCATCCCCGGACAGCTTGCTCGCAGCGGCGTTTTTCGCGTCGGCGAGATAGCCGGGCTTGAGGTCGAGCAGGTTGCCGATCTTGCGCAGCAGCCAGCCCTCGTGCTGTGCGATGCGTCCGTCGGTGAGGATGAGGCCCCACATGACTTCGGCGAGCAGCGTCTTCTGGCCGAGGTCGTAGTGCTCGCGGATGAGCGACGTGAACTGGTAGAGGTCGATGGCCTGCTCGCGCTCGGCCTCGGCGACCTCGATGAGCGTCTCCGCGGTGTCCTCATCGAGATCGAAGTGGCGGCGCAGCACGGCCTGGATGTGATGGCGCTCCGCCGGGCTGAACTCGTCATCGGCGTGTGCGAGCTCGAGGAGCAGTGCGCACGCGGCCACGTGCACCGGGTCGAGCGGGACGTCCTGCTCGCCGACGATGTCGGATGATGGATGCATGCGTCGCTGGAAGAAGACGCGTATCGACTGGATCATGGGGCCTCCTCGCTTCGCTCATGGCGTGCGCCGGTGCAGCCTGCCGGGGCAACATAGGGAGAAAGGGCGCAGCGCGCGAGCCGTTGCGGATTCCGGTGTTTGGGATACGTTGCGCCAACTCGATCAGGAGGCGTGACATGGCGGAAGGCGGTGCGCCCGCAGGACCCGACCTCGCGGCCGGGATCCCGTCGGGGGAGCTGCCCGAGGGTGGCATGCTGGCGGGCCGGTTCGGCGAGGACGCGGTGCTGCTGGCGCGGGTGCAGGGGGAGGTCCTGGCGGTGGGTGCGAACTGCACGCACTACGGCGGCCCGCTCGCCGAGGGCGTGCTGGACGGTGACACGGTGCGCTGCCCCTGGCATCACGCGTGTTTCAACCTGCGCACGGGTGAGATGCTGCGCACACCGGCGCTGAACGATCTGCCGAAGTACGAAGTGGCGGAGCTCGATGGTACGATCCGCGTGACGGGCCGCGTACACGAGGGCGGACCCCTCGAGCGTGGTGGCCGCGGTGCGACGAAGCTGCGTCCGCGTTCGTCGCCGGAATCGATCGTCATCGTGGGCGCGGGTGCCGCGGGCAACGCCGCGGCGGAAGAGCTGCGTCGTGCGGGTTACGACGGTCCTGTGACGATGGTGGATGCGGATACCGACGCGCCGTACGACCGCCCCAATCTCTCGAAGGACTACCTCGCCGGGACCGCGCCCGAGGAGTGGATCCC
>CAYUIG010000006.1:0-96396 GCA_964444685.1 uncultured Gemmatimonadaceae bacterium
CGGGGGCGGTTGGCGCGGCCTGCGTGCGGCGGCTCTGCCTCTGGATTCTGGAGTCTGGGGTCTGGTGTCTGGTGTCTGGTTTACGGCGGGTGGAGGAACACGCTCCACCCGCCGTTCCCATCTCGCACCGCGCTCGCGCCCGCCCCCGCCCGCAGTTGGTCTTACATGCCCTGCGATGAAGGAGGTACGAGTCCCTTCAGCCGCATGTACGTCACGATGTTGCCGTAGTGCTCCCACTCGTGCGTGGTGTTGAGTGTGAGGGCGAACATCTTCGTCTGATCGCGGCCGAACACCTGGATGATGTTCTTCGCGTCTTCGTCGGTGATGGAGTACGCGGCGTCGCAGAAGGTGAAGGAGTCGGTGACGGCCTTCACGAGGTCGGCCTTCGCAGTGGCTTCCTCGTAGTTGCGCGAATTGGGGTTGGGCTGCCCGGTGATCCAGGAGCAGATCATGAAGTTCGCATTTGCCACGTGGCCGACGAGCTGGCCGAACGAGCGAACATCCGGTGTCGGCTTGAATGCATAGTGCTCTTCCGGCATCTGCTCGGCCGAACGCACGACGTTCGTCTTCGCCATCTCGTACATGCCGCGCACCGAACCGACGAGCTGGTTCTGCCCGGCCGCCGGCGCCGCCACGGCGGCCATCAACGCGGTAACGACCACTGCTCTCATGGGATCCTCCGGGGTTCGATCCATCCGACGGGGTTATCGATCCCTGAAGGATGATCGGGCGCCGGTCGGCCGGCAATCTCCCCCGGACGGATCTTTGGGCGCCATTGCGGGTGCCAGTCCCGTGCGCTACACCTTTCCATGACCCTTATGCGACGCATCCACCTGTTGATCCTGGCGCTCCTGTGCGCCGTGGCTCCTGCCCCGGTTGCCGCGCAGTCCGGCGCGGACGCGGAAGGTGCGGCCGGACTCGGCCTCGCCCTACGCCGCCTGGGCAATACGGCACGCGTCCTCATGATCGGCGCGCACCCGGACGACGAGAACACCGCGCTGCTGGCGGAGCTCGCGCTGGGCAGCGGTGCCGATGTCGCATACCTCTCGCTGACGCGCGGAGAGGGCGGACAGAACCTGATCGGACCGGAGCTCGAAGAGGGGCTGGGTCTAATCCGCAGCGAGGAGCTGCTGGCCGCGCGCAGGCTGGACGGCGCGCAGCAGTTCTTCACGCGCGCGAACGACTACGGCTTTTCGAAGTCGGCGGACGAGGCGTTCAGCCAGTGGCCGCGCGACAGCCTGCTCGCGGATGTCGTCGCGGTCGTACGCACGTTCCGCCCTGACATCATCCTCGCGGTCTTCAGCGGCACACCGCGCGATGGGCACGGACAGCACCAGGCCTCGGGCATCATGGCGCGCGAGGCGTTCGAAGCCGCGGGCGACCCGTCACGCTTCCCCGGCCAGATCGCGGCGGGACTCACGCCGCATCAGCCTGCATACCTGTTCCAGTCACTGTGGCGCGGCGGTGACGGTGAAGCGGTCCGCATCCAGACGGGTGAGCTGGACCGGTTGCTCGGACGGTCGCGCTACCAGATCGCGATGGCGAGCCGCAGCCGACACCGGTCGCAGGACATGGGTCGCGCGGAACCGATCGGCCCGCAGTCCGCGAGTGCGATTCCGGTGCTCGGTGACTTCCCGGAGGGTGGGCAGTCGCTCTTCGCCGGCCTCGACACCACGCTCGCGCAGCGCGCGAACGGTGCGACCGATGGAGAGAGCGCGCTGGATGCGTACGAGCGAATCGTGCTCGCCGCACGCGATGCATTCAATCCGCTGGACGCGGGCGCACTCGTGCCTCAGCTCATGGATGCACTCGCGCAGCTCGATCGCGCGCGTGCGGGCGCTGGTGATGCGCTGGCGTTCCATCTCGAGACGGAGCGTGCGCAGCTCGTACGTGCACTGCGCATGGCGGCAGGACTCGTATTTGAGGTCACGGCCGAAGACGCGCGCGTCGTGCCCGGTCAGACGTTCGAGATGACGCTCACGCTCTGGAACGGCGGTGACACGCCGCTGCGCGTTCACGGTCTCGCGCCGGTGGTTCCCGAGGGATGGAATACGCGGCCACTGGGTGAAGTGCCGAATGAGCTCGCGGCGCGTGCGGTGGCGCGTGTGCAGTACGCGGTCACGCTGCCTGTGGATGCGGAGCCGACCGAGCCGTACTTCCTGCGCGAGCAGCGCACGGGCGAGATGTACACGTGGCCCGCATCGCTCGACGTGCGCGGTCAGCCGTTCGCGCCGCCGCAGGTGCGTGCATCGGCGGATATCGAGCTCGGCAGTGCGCGCTTCGAGATGGAGGAGGAAGCGGTCTACGTCGACGTGGACAAGGCGCGCGGCGAGACGCGCCGTCCCCTCATGGTGCTGCCCGCACTGGGTGTGCGCGTGCAGCCTGCCACGGCGGTCGTGCCCACGGACAATGCCGGTGGGACGGTGCCGCTCACGATCCTGCTGCGCTCCGAGGCTACCGACACGCTGCCCGTCACGCTCGACATTCAGGCGCCCGCGGGCTGGACCGTGGAAGCGCCGCCGGCGCGAACGGTTGCGCCTGGTGAGGAGTCGTCGCTGACGGTGACGCTGAGGGCGCCGGCAAGTCTCGCAGCCGGACGCGATACCGTGCGCGTCATCGCAAGAACACCGGGTGCGGAATACGACCGCGGGTACACGATCATCGACTATCCGCACATCCGTGCGCACGCACTGTTCGCGCCCTCATCAGTTGCACTGGTCGCGTGTCCGGTTGCGCTCCCGGATGGCATTCGCGTCGGCTACATCGAGGGCGCGGGTGATGACGGTGCGGATGCACTGCGGCAGATGGGTGCAACGGTCGAGCGCCTGGACGCGGCAATGCTCGCGGACGGCGACCTCTCGCGCTTCGACGCCATCGTCACCGGCATCCGTGCGTACGAGGTGCGGCCCGACCTCATCGCGAACAACCGGCGGCTGCTCGACTATGCGCGTACAGGCGGTACGTTCGTCGTGCAGTACAACAAGTACGAACTGCCGAACGGCGGCTTCGCGCCGTATCCGTTCACCATGTCACGGCCGCACGGCCGCGTGACGGACGAGAATGCCGCGGTCACGTTCACGAATCCCGATCATCCCGCGTTGAACTCGCCCAACCGCATCGGTCCGTCGGACTTCGAGGGCTGGGTGCAGGAGCGCGGGCTGTACTTCGCTGGCGAGTGGTCGCCCGAGTATACGACACTGCTCGCGATGTCGGATCCGGGCGAGGCGCCGCTCGAGGGGAGCGTGATCATCGCTCCGCTCGGCGAGGGGCACTACGTGTACAGCGGGCTGGCGTTCTTCCGGCAGATCCCCGCGGGCGTGTGCGGCGCGTACCGTCTGCTCGCGAACCTCGTCTCGCTCAGCGCGACAACCGGGCGGTAGCACCGGGCTCAACGCCGAGCGCGTTCGCGTACATCCGGCCCAGGCTGCGCGCGTGCACGTCGGCGTCGGCGTTTCCGTGCAGCGACAGCCACAGCGACGGCCGGCAGCCCTGCTCCGCCGGTTCGATCTCGACGAACAGCAGCGCGTCGTCGCCGATCGTCAGGCCGAGCTGATAGCCGGGATTCGCGGCGATCACCTCGCCTGAAAGCGTTTCTCCTGCCGATGTGCGGACTTCGTACGAATCACCTGCCCGCACGCTGTCGAGCGTTCCGACTGCCGCGAGTCCATCACGACCTGTGAGACGTGCATACGCTTCGGTGCGCGCGATCGGCAGCAGCCGTCGCTCGTAGACGACCGTGCGCGGCCGGCCATGCCAGCGCTCGAGGTAGCGCCGCAGATGGTTCAGGAAGTAGCTCCAGCCGCCCTCGACCATGTGGAAGTGCTCGTCCCACTCATCGCCAGTTCCGAACCCCGAGTTCACCAGCCGCACGACGACCTCACCGGCGCGAGCCTCGATGCGGAACTCGACGGCGAGCACGACGTCACCGTAGCGCTCCTCCCAGCGGAGCAGTCGGCCCGGCTCCCATCCAGTGATTGGCGCAGTGCCTTCCGCTCCTTCGCCCCAGGAGAGCCGGATGGATCCGCCGACACCGGGTTCAACGGAGGCGTCGAGGGGGAACCAGCGGGTGAGCTCGGCGGCGTCCGAGAGCGCGCGCCACACATCGTCGACGGACGCGGTGACGGCCAGATCGCGTTCGACCGCGCGGGTGTCGGAGTCTGACATCACTTCCTCCGCGCGGTGGCCTTCACAGCGGTGAACCGCTGGCCGTCGGGTGCGATGAAGACGATCTCGCTCTCGTTCGTGTTCGTATCGATGATGCGCAGGATGAACTCGTACTGTTCGTTGCGGCCGGTGAGCGGATCGACGTGGCTGCCCGGCATCACGATCGGGTTGGTAGTGACGTCGCCCTTCCCGGCGCCGTGCACCCAGTACGTGCCGAACGTGTCGAGCCCGAGGATGGTGTAATCGCCAGTGCGACGGTCGTAGCCGTAGATCGTCTTCGTCTCGATCGGCATGCCCATCATCATCTCCGGCGACTTCATGTCGACGACGATAAAGCGTCCGCCGAGGATCGAACTGACCGTCGACGTGGCGCGGATCGTCTGCGAGAAATCCGGACCCATCGAATACGACAGCTCGACATCCCATTCGCCGACGAGCCCGGCGAGGCGCTCGTGCTCGGGGCCCGGCTGCATGGCCGCCATGGCGGCCTGCATCTGCTCAGGCGTGGGCTGCTCCATCTGCGCCGCCGCCGGCGCGGCCGCCGACAGCGTGACCACTACAGCCGCCAACACTCGACTCATGACTCGCCTCCCGGGCGTTGTGTCCCCACCGGGTGCGCACCCGCGATCACCCGGTATGTCCGACCGTCCTCCGCGGCCGCGTCGTGATACTTCGCCACGAGCGCAGCGAACGCATCACTCAGCTCTTCCGCGAACCGTCGCCGGTCCGCGGGCGTCGCGAACTTCACCTCCGCATCCAGCGTCAGCGTCGCGAGCGGCTTGCTCGCCTTCGACGCGGCCTCACGCAAGACACCCAGCTCCTCGATCGTGCGCGCGCTCACCGCGGCCAGGTATGCCGAGGAAAGGCGTTCGCGCACCGATTCGGGGTCGGACCTGAGGCGGCCGAGCGCCGAGGGCGACAGCACCCACGCCGCAGCCTTCGCGCGAACGAGCCGCTCCTCCAGGCCCCGCCGCTTGCGACGTCCGACTTCCTCGACCAGACCCGCACGCTCCAGCACGCGCACGTGGTAGTTCACGCGCTGTCGCGGCAGATCGAGTGATTCCGCCACCGCAGCCGCCGACGCGGGCTCGCGCAGCCGCTCGAGGATCGCCGACCGCAGGGGATCCAGCAGCGCGGCGGCGGCCTCGGCCCGGGTTGCGATTCCGATCTCAGCGACATCCTCCACGAGGACAAAGCTGGCATTGGACAGTTTCATTTGTCAATAGGCGGCTGGACGGACGGGCGGCCCGCGGGCAACCTTGGCGCACGGTCCGGCGTCCGATACCCGGACCGCAATCCAAACGGAGGACCGATGGGGGCGAAGAGGAGTGCCATCGCGCGCGCGGGCGCGTGGGTGGCGGTGGCATCCGGAGTGTGGGCGGGATCCGCGGCCGGCCAGCAGATCGTGCGGGGCCCGGCGCAGGACCGGCCACTGACGGGGACGCCGGAGACGCTGTACTCGGTGGGAGTGGACGAGGGCGAGGCGTGGGAGACGTTCGGGTACGTGTCTGGCGTTGCGTTCGACCGTCAAGGCCAGCTGTACGTGCTGGATCGCGACAACGGTCGCGTGAACGTGTTCGGCGCGGACGGTTCGCACGTTCGCATGATCGGCCGGAAGGGCGAGGGTCCGGGTGAGCTGACGTTCCCGACGGCGATCGTCGTGATGCCGGATGACAGGCTGGTCATCTACGACATGGGTTCGCAGGCGCTGACGGTATTCGCGCTGGACGGGACGTATCAGGAGACGGTGCGTCCGCGCTTCAACGCGATGGCGGTGGGCAACACGCAGTTCGCGGCGTATCCGGGCGGCGGTGTCCTGCTGCAGGGTTCGCAGTTCGGCGGGCTCCAGGGTGGGGGACCGCCGACGATGTCGGATTCGCTGCCGATCCACCTGCAGCCGCTCGATGGCAGCGAGGCGCGCGTGCTGTACCGTGCGCCCGTGACGCAGCCGAAGACGGAGACGAGCGGTGCGACGAGCAACAACGTGCGCTTCACGGTGCGCATGCCGCCACGTTTCTCGCCGACGGTGTACTGGGCGCCGCTGGCGGATGGCCGCATCGCGGTTGCGCACGGAACGGAGTACGCGGTGAACGTCGTGCGTGCGGACGGCACGGTCGGCTGGGTGCTGACGCGTCCGCTGGAGCCGCGCAAGGTGGAGGAAGCGGACCGCGAAGCGGAGCGGCAGCGTACGCGCGAGGTGATCCAGAACGGCGGCGCCGGTATGATGATCTCGGTGAACAACGGCCGTCGCACCATCGCGGCTGCGCCGGGCGGGAGCAACGTATCGGAAGATGAGATCCGCCGCCGGCTCGCGGAGCTGGAGTTCGCGGAGGTGATGCCGCAGATCCACGGCGTGCGCACGGACCTCGAGGGCCGCTTCTGGATCCGGCGTGATGCGGGCCCCGGCGTACGCGAGGCGAAGATCGATCTGCTCGCGGCGAACGGCGGCTACATCGGCACGCTGAACGGCGTGAACATGCCGTCGGCGTTCGGTCCGAACGGACTCGTAGCGTACGTCGAACCGGACGAGATGGGCATCCAGCGCGTCATCGTGCGCCGCACGCCCGAGTCCTGGCGGCGCTGAGCTACTCGGCGCGCAGCGCCTCGATCGGATCCACGCGGGTAGCACGCATCACGGGCAGCGCGCTCGCCACCAGTGCCACGGTGGCGAGCGCGGCTGCTACCGCGGCGAGGGTAACGGGATCGGTCGGAGCCACGCCGTAGAGCAGCGCTTCCATCAGTCGCGTGACGGCGAGCGAAGCGGCGATGCCCACGCCGATGCCGACCGCCACCAGCACGCCCGCCTGACTCAGCACGAGCGATCCCACGTCGGCGCGACGCGCCCCCAGCGCCATGCGCACGCCGAACTCGCGTGTGCGCTGCGCCACCGCATAGGACACCACCGCATACAGTCCGACCGCGCCGAGCACGAGTGCGACGGCCGCCGCAATCGAGAGCATCACGAGAACGAACGACGTGCGTGCCATGGATGCGCGGACGGCATCATCCATTGTCTGCGCGTCGGCGAGCGGCAGGTTCGGGTTGACGGACCAGATGGCCTGCCGGACCGCGTCCATGAGCGCGGGCGTGAACGGCGTCGCGAGCCGGAGCGCGTAGCCCATCGTGCGCTGTGTCTCGAGGCGGTCGCCTTCCCAGAGCGACGGCTGGAGCATGGGCCAGTACGCCGTCGCGACGACGTCCTGGTCGATGCCGTCGGTCCTCACGTCCCCGACCACGCCGATGATCTCGCGCCAGGGCCGGCCTTCCATGTTGCGCACGCGCTTGCCGATCGCTTCCGCAGGCGAACTCCAGTACACGCGCGCGAGCGACTCGCTGATCACGACCGCGGTCGACGGCACGCGGATGTCGTCCCACGTGTATGCGCGGCCCGCGAGCACGGGGATGCCCATCGTCTCGAAGTAGCCGGGTGAAATCCAGGTGTAGCGGCGGATCGGCGCGATCTGCCCGCTCGGCACGGGCGCGATCTCGACGTCGATGGGATCGTTCGAGTTGAAGCCGGACATCGGCAAAGATGACGTCGCGGCCACGGCGGCCACGCCGGGCACATCCTCGATGGAGCGCAGGATGCGTTCGTGCATGCCCGCGACGTCCACCGGCTCCGGGACGGTCGCGGACGGTATGGCCAGGCGCAGCGTGAGCAGATTTGCAGGCTCATCGAAGCCCGGGTCCACGCGGCGCAGCTCGAGCGCGCTGCGGATCATCAGCCCCGATGCGGTGAGCAGGATGAGCGCGAGCGCCATCTGTCCGACGACCAGGGTGCTGCGTGCGCGCTGCCGCTCGCGGCCCGCACCGCCACCGCGTCCGCCCTCGCGCAGCGTGCCGGCCACGCGATCGCCGCCGTGGCGGAGGATCGGCACGAGGCCGAGGAGCGCGCCGGTGAGGAGCGTGAGCACGAATGCGACGGCGAGCACCGAACCGTCGAAGCCGATCTCGGCGATGCGCGGCAGTTCGCGCGGCCCCAGTGCCTTGAGGAAGCGGATGCCGCCGAGTGCGAGCGCGATACCGAGGACACCCGCGCCGACGGCCAGCACAAGGCTCTCGGTCAGGAACTCGCGCGCGAGCCGGCCGCGGCTCGCGCCCAGCGCGCTGCGCACGGCCACATCGCGGTACTGCCCTTCCGCGCGCACGAGGAAGAGGTTGGCCACGTTCGCCGCGGCGATGAGCAGCACGATGATGACGGTGCCCATGAGCACCCAGAGCGTGCGGCCGACGTCGCCGATCACTTCATTGGAGAGGGGCTGGAGGGTGGGCGCCATGCGCGCCTCCTCCATCATGCTCAGGCTGATCGGGCCGGGGTACCGCTCGACCGCCACGGGCAGCAGCCGCGTGAGCTCCGCGTTGGCCTGCGCGATCGTGACATCGGGCCGCAGCCGCGCGAAGCCGATCCAGCTGAAGTTGCCGACGAACGCCTCGGTGCGATCGAACTGGAGCGGCATGTACACGTCCGCGCCGCGATCCAACACGGTGAAGTCGGCAGGGAGCACGCCGATGATCTCGCGCGGCCGGCCGTTCAGATTGAGCGTGCGGCCGAGCACGTCAGGATCGGCGCCGAGCCTCTGGCGCCAGTACGTCTCACTCACCAGCGCCGTCAGCGGCGCACCCGGCGCATCATCCTCCGCGGTGAAGATGCGGCCGCGCACGGGGCGCGCGCCGAGCAGCCGGAGCACGCCGTCCGTTACACTGATCGTCGGGATCTCATGCGGTTCGCCGAGCCCCGTTACCGTGCCGCGCCCGCGCCCGTACATGCCGATGTCCTCGAACGAGCGCGCGTCGTCCGCGAAGGTGAAGTGCAGCGCGGGCGACTGCTGGACGTTCTCCAGGTTCAGCCCGGGCGCGTTGTAGCGGATGGTGACGAGCCGGTCGGCCTCCGGGTACGGGAGCGGTTCGAGCAGCACGCTCTCGACGATGGCCCAGATCGCGACCGTGGCACCCAGGCCGATGCCGAGCGTGGCCGCGCACACGGCTGTGAATCCCGGAGCGCGGCCGAGGCGCCGCGCCGCCTGCCGAAGCGATCGAATCGCATCCATGGTCAACCCTCGGTGTGGTCCCTGATGGGGTGCCCTACGGATGCACGTCCCGGCGGTTTCGGTTGCCCCCGACCCATGCCCCGGCCGTATCCTGTGGCATGAAGACCGAGACCGGACTGCGCGCGGACGCCCGCCGCTGCTTCGACGCGGCGCTCCAGGCTGTCGAACCCGGGCCGCTCGCCCGAGTAGCACTGTTGCGGGCCGACCTGCCCGCGCGCGTGCACGTCGCGGCCATCGGGAAGGCCGCGGAGGGGATGATGCGCGGCGCCCTCGCCGCTCTGGGCGACGCGGTTGCCTCCGGCCTCGTCATCGCGCCTCGTCGGCCCGGTGAAGAGGGCTCGTGGCCGGGCAACGTTCAATTCATGTCCGCGCGCCATCCGGTACCCGATGCGAGCAGCGTCGAGGCCGGGCGCGCCATGCGCGCGTTCGCGCAGTCCGCGTCCGATGCGTTCGTACTCCTGCTCTCCGGCGGCGCCTCTTCCCTTGCGACGCTTCCCTTCGACGACATCGCGCTCGAGGACCTCGCGCGTACGACCGCGCTGCTGCTCCGTGCCGGCGCATCGATCGATGAGCTGAACGCGGTGCGCAAACACCTGGACCGCATCAAAGGTGGACGGCTCGCCGTCGCCACATCCGCGCGCGTCATCGGACTCGCGATTTCCGATGTGATCGGTGATGATCCCGGCGTGATCGGCTCGGGCCCGATCTCTCCGGATGAATCGACGTATGCCGATGCGCTGGATGTGCTGCGCGCACGTGGTGTAATCGACCAGGTGCCCGCAAGTGTACGCACACATCTGGAGCGCGGTGCGCGCGGCGAGAAGTCCGAAACGCCGAAGCCCGGCGATGCAGCCTTCGACCGTGTGTCGTACGGGGTGATCGCTGGCAACCGCACGGCCGTCGCCGCTGCGGCCGCGTGCGCGGAATCTCTCGGCTATCGCGCGATCATCATGGACGAGCCCGTAACCGGCGAAGCACGCGAAGCCGGCCGCATGCTGGCGCTACGCGCGCGCGAGCTCGAACCCGGCGCCGCACTGATCGCCGGCGGCGAAACCGTCGTAACCGTGCGCGGCCCGGGAATCGGAGGCCGCTGCCAGGAGCTCGCGCTTGCGGGAGCGATCGAACTGGAAAGGACTGGTATTGTGCTGTTCGCCGCGAGCACCGATGGCATCGATGGACCCACACACGCTGCTGGCGCCATCTGCTCCGGCACCACCGCAGCGCGCGCACGTGCGGCAGGTCTGGATGCGCATGCGATGCTGGATGCGAACGATTCGCATGCGTTCTTCTCGGCTCTGCGAGACCTCTACGTGTGCGGGCCGACTGGTACGAACGTGGCGGATCTCTGCATCGTGCTCACCTGAGCGAACGACATTTTCACCGCGGAGAGCGCGTAGGGCGCGGAGCCCCTCCGCCACCACCCAGGTTTTTTTGTTTCCACTTCGGGTGGCGTGGGGCGGCTCCGCGTTCTCCGCGTTCTCCGCGGTGAAATTGTCGTTTGCTAGTCGTGCCGCAACGCAGAGAGCGGATCCGCGTGCGCGGCACGCCGCGCCGGCCACCAGCTCGCTGCGGTCGTGGCAAACACAGCCACGAGTGCAACCGAGACGTAGGTAAGCGCGTCGAGCGTGCCGACCTGGTAGACGAGCCCGGCGAGTGCGCGAGCGGCGAAGCCCGCGCCCACCAATCCCGCACCGACACCGATCGCGGCCTGGCCGAGGCCGCGGCGCAGTGCGAGCCACACGATGCCGCTCGGAACCGCACCGAGCGCGAGGCGGATGCCCATCTCGTGGCGGCGCGCGGCGACCGCGTAGGAGACGACGCCGTAGATGCCGATGAGTGCGAGGCCGAGTGCGAGTCCGCCGAAGGCGAGGAGGAGCTGCATGGTGAAGCGCGGCTGTGCGAGCGCTTCGGCCATCACGTCCTGCATCGACTGCACGCGTGACACCGGCAGCCGCGGGTCGAGGTCGCGGATGATCTGACGGATCGGATTGGTGACGGCGCGCTCGTCGCCGGCGGTGCGCACGACGAGTGTCATGGTGCGCTGCGGAAAGCCTGTGGACACGGCCCACTGCGCATGCGGCCGGTAAAATGTCGGCTTCACCTCGCCTGTGATGCCGTTGTGCCGCGCATCGGCCACGACGCCGACGATGGACTGTGCGGGCACGCTGTCGCCGAAGGCGAAGGTGACCTGGTGCCCGATCGGGTCGCCTTGCGGGATGTACTTCCGGACGAACGCCTCGTTCACGACGATGACCTGGCGGCTGTCGCGGCGGTCGCCGGGCTCGAGGAAACGGCCGGCCACGAGCTGGTAGCGCATGGCCTCGAAGTAGCCGTCGCTGGCGGCCTGCCAGTCCGCGGGCGCGCAGGTATGGGGCGGCGGTGTGTACCCCTGCACGGAGATGCACGAGTCCCCGATCTCCGACTCGATCGGCAGCACGCGGATGAGGCCGGCGTGTTCGACGCCGGGCAGTGCGCGTACCCTGCGCAGCAGCTCATCGTAGAAGCCCTGCACGGCGGGCTCGTCCGGATAGAATGCGGACGGCGGCGCGAGCCGCATCGTCATCACGTTTGCCGATTCGAATCCGGGCTCGATCGACGTGAGTCCGCGGAAGGTGCGCAGCATGAGCCCCGCACCGATGGCGAGGACGACGGCCAGCGCGATCTCGGCGGTGACGAGTCCATAGCGGGCACGCAGCCGTGACCTGCCCACGGTGGACCCGCGTCCGCCCTCGCGCAGCGTGCCACCCGCGTCGGTACCGGCGGCCTGGAGCGCGGGCGCGAGACCGAAGAGGAGCGCGGTGAAGATGGCCACGGCTGCAGTGAAGGCCAGGACGGTGGCATCGACGGTGACCTCGCGGATGCGCGGCAGAGATTCGGGCGCGGCTGCAACGAACGCGTCGAGTGCGAGCACGGCGATCCACAGGCCGAGCCCGCCGCCGATCGCCGCGAGCAGCACGTTCTCCGTGAGGAGCTGTCGCACGATGCGGCTGCGTCCCGCACCGACGGCGGCACGCACGGCGATCTCCCGCCGCCGGTCCTCGCCGCGCACGAGCAGCAGGTTGGCCACGTTCGCGCAGGCGATAAGGAGCACGAGACCGACCGCGCCGAGCAGCACGAGCAGTGCGGGCCGCACACCGCCGGCAACTTCTGCGTCGACGGGGATGAACAGCGCGCGGAAGTTCCAGTCGGGCGGATACGCGCTGTCGGCGTTCAGGCGCGCGATGTACGTGTCCAGCTCCGCCTCCGCACGATCGGGTGTGATGCCCGGCGCGAGTCGCCCGACGACGTACGAGCCGTGGCTGCCGCCGCCGTACGGCAGATCGGCAGGTAGCGGGAGCGGCTGCGGTGCCCAGATCTCGGTCGGGCCATCGGTCGCGAAGTCGAGCGGCAGGCGGAACCCGGGCGGCATCACACCAATGATGGTCATCGGTTCGCCGTTCACGCTGATGCTGCGACCGACCGCACTCGGGTCGCCGCCGTAGCGCCGCTGCCAGAGCGCGTGGCCGAGCACCACCACCGAAGCACCATCGCCTTCCGCCTCTTCCGCGGTGTAGGTTCGGCCGTGGACGGGCGTCACACCGAGCACGCTGAAGATGTTCGCGGTCGTGCCGGCGGCGGCCACGCGTTCGGGCGTGTCGCCATCGGTGATGCTGACTTCGAGGGTGCCGAACAGCGCGAGGTCGGAGAAGCTGCGCAGGTTCTCGCGGTAGCCGTGGTACTCCTGAACGGAGACCCACGTCTTCGGGAATCCGGTCCACTGGCTCCAGATCATCGCGAGCGAACCGGGATCGCGGTAGGGCAGCGGCTCGAGCAGCACGGCCTTCACGACGCTGAAGAGCGCGGTGTTCGCGCCGATCCCGAGTGCGAGCGTGAGGATCACGAGCAGCGCGAAGCCGGGGGTGCGTACGAGCTGTCGGAGCGCGAAGCGGAGGTCCTGGGGCAGTTGAGACATGCGTTCTCCCGGGATCGTGCGGTACTGGAGCGACGTGACTGGAGACGTCGCATGTGGCAAGATTCGGCGCGCGGCGGGGTAGGAGTTCAACTCGTGCCCGCGTAATGGGTTACGGGTTGAGCGGGCCTGCCGGACGGGCGTAAACGCGTCCGGGGCCGGGACGTTGCTTCCCGCATGCGGACGCGCCGGCAGGAACCCGGACGCCCGCACGCGCGTTCCAGAAGGGTCCGAGTCGAATCACACCGGGAGGAGTGGACATGCTGATCCGCCGTGGCTCCGAGATCATCCCATCGTCCGAGATCACGCCGTACGAGACGTACCTCGACCGGCGTCGTTTCCTGAAGGCCGCCGCGGCGGGTGCGGCCGGTGTGCTGGCGGCGTGCGAGCCTGCGAACGGTCAGCAGGAGTCGCAGGAGGAGCTGACGCCGTACGAGCACGTCACCGGCTACAACAACTTCTACGAGTTCGGCACGGGCAAGGAGGACCCCGCGCGGCGTGCCGGCAGCCTGCGCACGCGGCCGTGGAGCGTCGCCGTGGAAGGTCTCGTCGACAAGCCGGGCGTTTACGATCTCGAGGACTTCATCGCGCCGTACAGGATCGAGGATCGCACGTACCGTCTGCGCTGCGTCGAGGCGTGGTCGATGGTGATTCCGTGGCGCGGCTTCCCGCTGAAGGATCTTATCGCGCGCGTGCAGCCGACATCGGCCGCGAAGTACGTCGAGTTCTTCACGCTGCTCGATCCGGAGCAGATGCCGCTGCAGCGTACGGGTATCCTCGACTGGCCGTACAACGAGGGGCTGCGGCTGGATGAGGCGATGCATCCGCTCACGCTGATGGCTACGGGTTTGTACGGCCGTGACCTGCCGAATCAGAACGGCGCGCCACTGCGGCTGGTGGTGCCGTGGAAGTACGGCTTCAAGAGCATCAAGTCGATCGTGCGCATGCGCTTCGTCGAGGAGATGCCGCGCACGGCGTGGATGAAGGCCGGCCCGACCGAGTACGGCTTCTACGCGAACGTGAACCCGACGGTGCACCATCCGCGCTGGAACCAGGACAAGGAGCGCCGCATCGGCGAGTTCCGCCGGCGCGACACGCTCATGTTCAACGGCTACGCGGATCAGGTCGCGTCGCTGTACTCGGGCATGGACCTGCGGCGGTTCTTCTAGTGGAAGCCGTTCCAGCGGCGACGCATCCGCCGCCGGCCGCGCGGCGCAGGTCGCGCGTCGACGGCGCACGTCTGGTCCGGTGGGGACTCAAGCCTGCGATCTGGGTGGGCGCACTCATCCCGCTCGGTACGCTCGTGTACGACTTCTTCACGAACGACCTGGGCGCGAATCCGATCGAGAAGCTGACGCTCACGACGGGCAAGACCGCGCTCATCCTGCTGGTGCTCGCGCTCGCAGTCACACCGCTGCGCAGGCTCACGGGCTGGAACCACCTCATCAAGGTGCGCCGGCTCATCGGGCTGTTCGCGTTCTTCTACGTATGCCTGCACTTCGCCATCTACATCGGGCTCGACCAGTTCTTCGCGTTCGGCGACATCGGAGAGGACATCCTCGAGCGGCCGTACATCACGGTGGGCTTCACCGCCTTCGTGCTGCTGATCCCGCTCGCGGTCACATCGACGACGGGCTGGATCCGGCGGTTGGGGAAGCGGTGGCGGCAGCTGCACCGGCTCGCGTACGTGGCCGCGGGGCTGGGCGTGCTGCACTACTTCTGGAAGGTGAAGGCGGACACGCGCGAACCGCTGCTGTTCGCCGGCATCCTCGCCGTTCTGCTGATCCTGCGTTTGCCGATCTTCCGCAGGATTTCCATTCGCTAGAAATGGAACGGCCCCGGAGTCATGGACCCCGGGGCCATCCGATCGACTCGGACGAGGTGTGAGTCCTAGTCCGTCGTGGGCCGCGCGGCGGCGGTACCCGAGTAGTCGATGACGAGCGTGACGCGACGGTTGAGCATCGCGCCCGGGTCGTCCTTCGTGGCGCGGGGCGACACGAGGCGATCGGCCGACTCACCGTAGCTGACGGTGCGGAGCGCCGAGGCATCGATGCCCGCGTTCGTCGACAGGTACGTCTTCACGGCTTCAGCGCGCGCCATGCCGAGGCGGCGGTTGTACGCCGCACTGCCCGCCGGGTCCGTGAAGCCTTCCACCGTCACGACCGCGTTCGGGTAGTATTCCTTCACGACACTCGCGAAGCGGTCGAGCACGGCCTGGTCGCTCGGACGGACATCCGCCTGGGCAAACTCGAAGTGGACCGGCACGTCGAACGCGAGCTGGTTCTTCAGCTCGGTGATCGCAACGTTGAACTCGTCGCGCAGCGCGCGCAGGTCGCGCTCCAGCGCGGCGGTGCGCGTCTCGAGCTGGTCGACGCGGCCGCTCACGGCCGTGATCGACGATTCGTTCGCCTGGATCTCCGAACGCAGCTGCGCCATCTGGCTCTCGACTTCGTCCCGCTTGGCGTACCCGCAGGCCCCTGCGATCAGGACCATCCCGAGCGCGAGCCCAGCGCTCGGCTTCGCCAGTGACTGGCTCCTCCGTGACATTCTGATCCCTCCGTTGCGGTTGGCAGGCAGACTCTGTCGCGATCCCTCGATCGCAAGCACTGCGTCGCGCCCGCGGTGCACACCGCCTGCGGCAGCGGGACGTTCCGCCGCAGTTCGCTGCGCCTCCAGTCTGCCCGGTGTTCTCCGAGCGCACGGCGCCTTCGTGCAAGGAATACGCCGCGCCTGTTAGATAAGGCGGAAGTGGCGCTGAGTCAATGCGATCCGCATCCGGCCCGAATCCCGGCCCACGCGGGTCCGCGCCGATGCCGCAGCCCTGCGCTGTCGGGGCGGGCCGCTATATTGGGGTCGTGACTTCCACCATCATCGCGATTCTGCTGGGGCTCGCGGCGGGTGCGCTCATCGGCGCGCTGGCCGCCGGATACCGCCTGCGCGGCGCGCTCGCGGCCGAGCAGGCGCGCACCGCGCGGATCCCCGAACTCGAAGCGGCAGCGCGGGATCGGGAGTATCGCATCGAGGAGCTCACGGAGCGGCTGGCGGCCACACGCGCGGAGTCCGCGGCGCTCCACGAGCGCATCCAGCAGGAACGTGTGGCGGCGGAGGAACGTTTGTCGCTGCTGAATGACGCGCAGCGCAAGCTGGGCGACGCGTTCACGGCGCTCTCTTCTGAAGCACTGCACAAGAACACCGAACGTTTCCTCGAGCTGGCACGCACGGTCCTCGAGCGACACCAGGAGGCGACGCGCACCGATTTCGAGACCCGCGCGCATACGCTGGACTCGCTGGTCACGCCGCTGCACGAGTCGCTGACGCGCGTAGACCAGCGGATGAGCGAGCTCGAGAAGGCGCGGGCAGAGGCGCAGGGGCAGCTCTACGAGCAGCTGCAGTCGCTCAGCAGGGCGCATATGCAGCTGCAGCAGGAGACGGCCAACCTCGTGAAGGCGCTCCGTGCGCCCGCCACACGCGGCCGCTGGGGTGAGATCCAGCTGCGGCGCGTCGTCGAGATGGCGGGCATGGTTGCGTACTGCGACTTCGTCGAGCAGCCGAACGTGTCCACGCCCGATGGGCGACTGCGACCCGACCTGATCATCCGTCTGCCGGCGGGCCGCACGATCGTCGTGGACTCGAAGACACCGCTCGAGGCGTACCTCGATGCGGTCGAGGCGGAGACCGAGACGGAGCGGGTCGAGTCGCTGCGGCGCCATGCGGTGCAGGTGCGCGCGCACGTGCGCAAGCTCAGTGAGAAGGCGTACTGGGAGCAGTTCCCGACCACGCCCGAGATGGTCGTGCTGTTCCTTCCCGGGGAATCGTTCTACGGCGCTGCGCTCGAGCGGGACCCGGAGCTGATCGACATGGCGGTGCAGCAGCGCATCCTGATCGCCACGCCGATCACGCTCATCGGTCTGTTGAAGGCGCTCGCGTACAACTGGCAGCAGGAAGCGATCGCCGCCAACGCACAGCAGGTGTCCGAGCTCGGCCGGCAGCTCTATCAGCGCGTGCGCACGCTGGCGGAGCATTTCGACCAGCTGCGACGCGCGCTGGATCGTACGGTCGGCGCGTACAACAAGGCGGTCCGCTCCCTCGAGGCCCGCGTGCTCCCGGCGGCGCGCAAATTCCGCGAACTGGGTGCAGGCTCGGGCGACGAGCTGGGCAGCATCGATGCGGTCGAAAGGCAGCCGCTCCGGCTGGGCGCGGCCGACCTGACGCACGGCGTCGACGGTGAAGAAGAGGTCGTGGAGCCGGGCCCCCGCATCATCCAGACAGAACTCTGACGGAACGGGCTGTGCGTGCACGCCGGCGGAACCCCAGATCCGCCGGAGGGCCACATGCGCACGCGCCTGCCGATCCTGCTTCTGCTGCTCCCCGCTCCGCTGCTCGCCCAGGACCGCGGTTTCTCCGTCGAACTGCACGGCATCGCGAGCGGCACGCTCTACCTCCAGGACGCCGAGTTCGGGCTCGGCAACGGCCAGAAGGCACAGTTCGTCGACCGCGAGGTGGACGGGTGGTGGCATGGCGGCGACGTGCGCAGCACGCGCCTCATCCTCGCCGTGAGCGGGCCGCGCATCCATGAGGCCTGGCGCGCGACCGCGCACGTCGAGATGGACTTCTTCGGCGGCTTCGCGGGCGCCGGCGCATTCGGCGACGAGCAGCCGAACCCGCGGCTGCGCAGTGCGTGGGTCGAGCTGAGCGATGGTCCCACCGCATTGCGCGTGGGACAGGACTGGTCGCTCACGCTCGGCAACATCCCCGTATCGACATCCCACATCGGCTTCCCGCTCGGCTGGGGCTCGGGCGGCTTCATCGGCTGGCGATTCCCCGGCATCTGGCTGAGCCGCGAGCTCGCGGGCCGTCGCTCCGAGCTGCGGCCGCGCCTCGAGCTGGCCGTGCTCGCTAACTCATGGAGCGATGCCGTGAACCCCGAGCTGCCGAATGCAGGGCATGCGGGCACGCCGCAGATCGAGGCGCGGCTGGAGCTGGGGCCCGGCGGTGACGAGTGGTCTGCATACGTGGCCGGTCACTGGGACCGGAAGGATCTGAACGGCGTGCGCGGCGAGGACGAGCCGGAGCTGGAGGATGCGGAGCTCGACAGCTGGGCGCTCGTCGGCGGCGCAGCGGCTACCGCGGGCCCACTCTTCCTGCACGGGAACGTGTATACGGGCGAGGCCATGGGGCATCACTTCGCGCACGTGGTGCAGTTCGGTGAGATCCGCGGCTGGGGCGCGTGGGCGCAGGCCGGGTTGTCACTCTCGCGACGGTGGAGTCTCTGGGGGTTCGCGGGGATGGATGACCCCGAGGACGAAGATGTCGATGAATCCGGGAACGAACGTCTGCGGAGCTGGCTGATCGTGCCGATGCTGCGGTGGCGGAGTGGACCGTACGCGCTCGGCATCGAATGGCTGCACGCGCGCACGACCTACCGCACGCTTCCGGATGAGGACGAAGATCGGCTGGGCAACCAGCTGCTGTTCAGCGTGCGCTTCGATTTCTAGCTGTGAGGCGTGTGGGCGGTGGCACGCAAAGTGCCGCCGGCTCCTGCGTCGATTCCCGCCCTGACGCCGGGACGCCCAGTAGCAAGGAGGCGTGCCGTGACCGTCACTCGCCGCGACTTCCTCAGGCTGTCCGCCAGCGGTACTGCACTGGGTGGCCTTGCCGGACTCGGTCTCGATCTCACCCGTGCACGCGCACGTGCGCAGGAGCTGCGCATCCGCGACAGCGTGGCGGTGCCCAGCATCTGTCCGTTCTGCTCGGTGGGCTGCGCCACGCTGATCCACGTGAAGCAGGGCCGGATCATCAACATCGAAGGGGACCCACGCAGTCCGCACAACGAGGGAACGCTGTGTCCGAAGGGTGCGGCGATCTATCAGCTGCACGTGAATCCCAACCGTCCGACGAAGGTGCTGCACCGCGATCCCGGCGCCACCGAATGGGAGGAGTGGGAGCTGGAGCGTGCGATGGACCGAGTCGCCGAGCTGGTGAAGGAGACGCGGGACGCGACGTTCGTCGAGCGCCTTCCGGACGGGAAGCTTGTGAACTCGACCACGTCCATCTTCCATCTCGGCGGTGCCACGCTGGACAACGAGTTCAATCACGTTGCGCAGAAGCTGCTGCGCGGGCTCGGAGTGGTACCGATCGAGAACCAGGCCAGGATATGACACAGCTCCAGCGTCCCCGGTCTGGGGACACGGTTGGGGCGGGGCGCGGCGACGACGTATCCGCGCAATCTGGAGCACACCGACTGCTTCGTCGTCATGGGCTCGAACATGGCGGAGTGCCATCCCGTGGCGTTCCGCTGGCCCATGCGTGCGAAGCTGCGCGGCGCGAAGCTGGTGCACGTCGATCCGCGCTTCACGCGCACGAGCGCGATGTGCGATCTGCACGTGCCCATCCGCGCGGGCTCAGACATCGCGTTCCTCGGCGGGCTGATCAACTACGTGATCAACAGCGAGCGCTGGAACAGCGAGCCGTTCTTCCGCGACTACGTCGTCCACTACACGAACGCGGCCACGCTCATCCGTGAGGAGTATCGCGACACCGAGGACCTGAACGGCGTCTTCTCCGGGCTGGAGTCGTTCCAGGAGACCGAGCCGTGGCTGTACGACGCGTTCGTCGGCCGCTACGACAACGCCACGTGGCAGTACGATGCGGGACCGATACCGGAGACCGGACGTCCCGCGGACACGGCGGAGTCGGGCGAGGCGGGAGGTACGCAGTCGCAGGCGGGAGCGGGCGGCGGACCGTTCCGCGGCTTCGACGACATCGTGCGCGGACTGCGCGCACCGCCCGCACGTCGGGATGAAACGCTCCAGGATCCGCGCACCGCGTTCCAGATCCTGCGCCGCCACTTCGCGCGCTACACGCCCGAGATGGTGTCGCAGATCACGGGCTGTCCGCAGGAGAAGTTCCTCCAGCTCGCGGAGCTGCTGCTCGAGAATTCCGGACCGGACCGCACGTCGGCGTTCGCGTACGCGGTCGCGTGGACGCAGCACACGTACGGCGTGCAGATCATCTCGTGCTGCGCGCTGCTCCAGCTCCTGCTCGGCAACTTCGGCCGTCCGGGCGGCGGCATCATGGCGCTGCGCGGGCACGCAGCCATCCAGGGCTCGACGGACGTGCCCACGCTCTATCACAGCATCCACGGCTACATGGCGCATCCGTCGGCGCTGAAGAATCACGAGTCGCTGCGGCGGTGGCTGGAGACGGAGACGATGGCCACCGGCTACTGGGCGAACACACCGAAGTTCATGGTCTCCTACCTGAAGTCGATGTACGGCGACGCGGCGACGCCGGAGAACGACTTCGGCTACGACTGGCACCCGAAGATCCTGGGCGACCACTCGCACATGGCGATGTTCGCCGCGATGGCCGACGGCAAGGTCGAGGGGATGATCTGCATCGGGCAGAACCCCGCGACATCGCTGAATGCGAAGCTGGAGCGCGCGGGCATGCGACGGCTGCGCTGGCTGGTGGTGAAGGACAACTGGCTGACGGAGAGCGCGACGCACTGGTACAACGCGCCCGAGGTGCGCAACGGCGAGGTGAGCATCGGAGACATCGGGACGGAGGTGTTCTTCTTCCCGTCGACACAGATCGCGGAGTACGACGGCAGTTTCACGAACACGCAGCGGATGCTGCAGTGGCACTTCAAGGCCACCGACCCGCCGGGCGACTGCCGCACCGACACCTGGTTCTACCATCAGCTCGCGTTGCGGCTGAAGCGCATGTACGCGGACAGCACGCTCGCGCGCGATCAGGGCTTCCTGAACATGACGTGGGACTTCGATCCCGATGTGCCGATCACGCCGCCGGGTGAACCGTCGGCGGAGAAGATCCTGCGCGAGATCAACGGCTACGTCACGGGCCAGCCATCGCGACATCTCGCGGGGTTCGGCGAGCTGCGCGACGACGGCTCGACGACGTGCGCGTCGTGGATCTACTGCGGCTGCTTCCCCGCACCCGACAGGAATCTCACGGCGGCGAAGGAACCGGATCCGCCCGGTGTGCCCGGCGCGCATCTGCACTGGGGTTGGGCGTGGCCGGCGAACCGGCGGGTGCTGTACAACCGCGCGTCCGCCGACCTGAACGGCAATCCGTGGAGCGAGCGGAAGCGCTGGGTGTGGTGGGACGGCCAGCGCTGGGTCGGTTACGACAACCCCGACTTCGCGATCACGAAGGCGCCGAACGCGCCGGGAAATCCGGACGGCATCGGTCTCGATGCGCTGTCAGGTACGGACGCGTTCATCATGAAAGCGGACGGCCGCGGCTGGATCTTCGCACCGACTGGGCTCGTGGACGGTCCGCTGCCGACGCACTACGAGCCCGCCGAGTCGCCCGTGGAGAACCTGCTGTATCCGACGCAGCAGAACAGTCCGGTTCACAAGTACTGGCGCCGCGATGACAACCGTCTCGCTGCGGTGGGCGACCCGGAGTTCCCGCACGTCATCACGACGTACCGGCTTACGGAGCACTACCTGGCCGGCGCGATGAGCCGATGGCTGCCGTGGCTCTCGGAGCTGATGCCGGAGCTGTTCATCGAGATCGGCCGCGCGCTCGCCGAAGAGAAGGGAATCCGCAACCTCGACATGTGCCGCGTGAGCAGTCCGCGCGGCGTGATCCGCGCGAAGGCGCTGGTCACCGACCGGATCGGAGTGATGACGATCGGCGGCCGTCGCATCCATCACGTCGGCATGCCGTGGCACTGGGGCTGGGAAGGCCTCGCCACCGGCGACGTGGTGAACACGCTCACCGCGCTCGTCGGCGACCCGAACGTGTCGATCCACGAGGGGAAGGCGTTCGTGTGCAATGTCGAGAAAGCATGAGTCTGGAGTCTGGGGTCTGGGGTCTGGGGACGGGATGAACACCACCATGCCCGTGGTAAACCAGACACGAGACACCAGACCCCAGACCCCAGAAACGGGGACGAGAGGCTCTGATGCCTGAACCCATGGGCTTCTTCACCGACACCACGATTTGCATCGGCTGCAAGGCCTGCGAGGTGGCGTGCAAGAACTGGAACCAGCTCCCGGCGCGCGAGGGCGGCGTGATCGAGATGAGCGGGGCCAGCTACGACAACACCGTGAAGCTGGACGGGCTGCACTGGCGGCACGTGGCGTTCATCGAGCAGTTCGAGCGCGAGTACGACGGTCGCTGGCTGATGATGAGCGACGTGTGCAAGCACTGCGTGCAGGCGGGCTGCCTCGAGGTGTGTCCGACGGGCGCGATCATCCGCACGGAGTTCGACACCGTCGTCATCCAGTCGGACGTGTGCAACGGCTGCCGCGCGTGCATCGCGGCGTGTCCGTTCGGCGTGATCGACATGAGTCCGGTTTCGGGCACGGCGCAGAAGTGCACGCTCTGCTACGACCGGCTGGTGGCCGGGATGGAGCCGGCGTGCTCGAAGGCGTGCCCGACCGATTCGATCCAGTTCGGCACGATTGCGGAGCTGCGCCAGCGCGCGCAGGGACGCGTCCAGCAGCTGCACGCGCAGGGCGAGACGCGTGCATACCTGTACGGCGCGGACCCGGATGGCGCGCTGGGCGGACTGAACGCGTTCTTCCTGCTGGTGGATGAGCCGGAGGTTTACGGGCTGCCGCGCGAGCCGGTGCTGCCGAGCACGCGGCTGGCCGGCTCGACCGCGTTCTCGGTGGTGGGCGGATTCATCGTCGGTGTGCTCGGGCTGCTGGGGCTGCGGAAGCGGCGCATGGACGAGAACGCGGAGCACTGAGATGCCCGACACCTGGTTCACGGCGACGCCCGACTGGACGTGGTGGATCGTCCCGTACTTCTACATCGGCGGGATCGCGGGCGGCGCGTACGTGATCGCGGCGATGCTGGACTGGATAGGCCGGCCGGAGGACCGGCCGACGGCGCGGATCGGCTACTACATCGCAGTGGTCGGTGTGATGATCAGTGCCGTACTGCTCATTCTCGACCTCGGGCGGCCGCTACGCTTCTGGCACATGCTGATCATGTCGGAGCAGTTCCCGCGTCCGATGCTGAAGTACTGGTCGCCGATGTCGATCGGGTCGTGGGCGCTGCTGGTGTTCGGCTTCTTCGCGGCGCTGTCCGCGCTCATCGCGCTCTCGGAAGACGGCCGGATCGGGCTCTTGCGTGGGGTCTCGGACACGGCCCGGAAGGTCGTCGCGCTCTTCGGTGCGTTCTTCGGATTCTTCATTGCCGGCTACACGGGCGTACTGCTGGCCGTCACGAACCGACCGGTGTGGGCGGACAGTGCGTTCGTCGGGATGCTGTTCCTCGTTTCCGCCGCGTCGACGGGTGCAGCCGCACTGATCCTGCTCGGCCGGAACCGTGGTGCAACGGCGAGCGTGATCGAGCGGCTGCGCCGCTTCGATGCGTGGCTGCTCATCCTCGAGCTCATCGTGCTCGCGCTGTTCCTGGTCTCGCTCGGGCCCGCCATCCGCGCATGGCTGAACCTCTGGGGCGTGTTCCTGCTGGTCGGTGTCGTGCTGATCGGGATCCTGGTACCGCTGGCGCTCCACTACCGGCCCGCGCTGCTGCCCGGCTGGCTTTCGGCCGACGGGCTGCGCACGGCCGCATGGCTGGTGCTGATCGGCGGGCTCTTCCTGCGTGTCGCGGTGCTGCTCGCATCGCACACGGTCGACCCGTTCCCGTTCTCGCAGAGTTGACGATGCGCTTGCTGGTGCTGTTGTCGATGGTTGCGCTCGCCGCGTGTGCGAGCCCCGAAGCTTCGCGCGTGCGCGGCGGTGGGCCGGGTGCGGACAGGGGCAACCGCGATGTGCGTGTCGAGATGCACGAAGGATCGGAACCCTATTTCCGGACGCCCTGCCGGGCGCACGAGCCATGCACGGGACCGCTGCCGTACTCCGGCCTCGACTCGAGAAGCTGACCGGCGAGCACCCCGAGTGGGGTGCATGGCTGGAGATCGTCGGGCACGCGCTCGCGGCCTGCGACGATGCGCCGTGGAACGCGCTTGAGGTACAACTCGCCGCGCATCGGCCCGCCGGTGCGCCGCTGCTGCACGGTGCGACGCTTTCGGTCCCTGCGCGCGCGGCAGGCCGCTGGCTGCGCGCGTTCCTCCTCGACACATCCACCGCCGTGCCGTCGCTGCGAGGCGCGCGCCTGCGACGTCTCGATGCCATCGAACTGCTCTCGGCCGCCGTGGCACGCCGGCACGCGCACATCGAGGCGATCGCGTCTGCGCATCACATCGATGGCGCCGCGTTCGGCGTACTCGCACACGTCGCCACGATGCCACTGCTGCAGCGTGCGCGTCTCTCGGCTGCGATGCCCGAGCCGTGGACGCACGGCTACTGCCCGTGGTGCGGCGCGTGGCCGGTGTTCGCGGAAGTGGTGGGCCTGGATCGCAGCCGTGCGCTGCGCTGCGGCCGCTGCGGTGGCGGCTGGCCCTTCCAGTGGCTGCGCTGCGCCTTCTGCGACGAACACCGCCACGACCAGCTCGGATCACTGGTGCCGGAGCGCGAGGACGATGCGCGTCGCATCGAGAAGTGCGAGACCTGCCGCGCGTACATCAAGGCGCTGCCGACGCTCGCCCCTGCCGAGCCATGGGCGGTGCCGCTCGAGGACCTGCGCACGGTGGAGTTGGACATCGCCGCCGCGGAGCACGACTACCATCGCCCCGACGGCGACGGCTGGCTGCTCGAAGTCGAGCTGACCGGCCAGCGCGCGAGGTGGTGATGGAGCGCCCCGCCGTCGTGTGCCGCAGGCTGCTCGATGCACTCGACGCGGCGGAAGGACGCAGCCGCCGGCGGAAGCGCGATCAGCGTCCCGACGCGATCGGGCTCGGCATCAAGCGCGCGCTGCTCGAAGCGGTCGTGACCGAGGATCCCGCTGCGTCCGAGTTCGAGGCATGGCTGCTCGCGCGCATTCAATCCGCAGGCCACGCGGCTGGACCGGTGCACGCGATGGCGCGCAGCGTTTACGACGAATGGAGGCTGGCCGGTGCTGAGGAGGACTTCCACGAGTGGCTCGCGCAGGGAGCGCCATCGGAAGACCGAATGGAGTCTGCATGATGCGACGCGTATTCGTTCCGCTGCTCGCGAGCCTCGTGTTCCCGGCGTGCCGCGACGACTCGGAGTTCCAGCCGGTCGACACGCTCACGCCGGGCGGACAGCTCGGTGATGTCTCCGAAGAGTTGCGATTCGTTCCGGATTCATTGCGGCTGACCTACACGCCGCCGCCGAGCCTGGCCATGGATTCGACCATGCCGCCGCTCGCGGGACGACGGGCGCCGGCCGACAGCTCGCGCGCGGCGCAGCGTGCGGACAGCGCGAGAGCGGCTACTCCTCGCGGAGCGCCTCGGTAGGCTGCACGGCGAGGCCGCGGCGGGCGGGGCCGATCGCCGCGAGCAGGCCGACGATAGCCATCGAGGCTGCGACCACAGCGAGCACCAGCGCGTTCCCGTCGCGGATCGGTCCCTTGTTCGCCATCTGCTCCAGCATCATGGTACCGATCAAACCCAGCACCATGCCTGCGCCGACCTGCGCACTGGCGCGCGCGAAGATGCTCGCGAGCAGACGCTGCGGCTGCGCGCCGAGCGCGGAGCGGATGCCGATCTCGCGCCGGCGCCGCGTCACCGTGAACGACATCAGCGCATAGATCCCGGCCGCGGAGAGCAGCAGCACGCTCAGCATCACGGCCGTGGCTCCTCCGGCGAAGTACCGCGCGAATCGCTGGGATTCCCGTTTCGCTTCGGCTGCGCCCATGACAGCGGTGAGCTGAAGCGCGGGATCCGCGGCGGCCGCGAGCCGACGGAGCTCCGGCCCGAAGCTGACCGCCGGGCTTGCTTTCACTCGGATGGTGACGTCGACCGGCGGCGACAGCAGCGAGACGTCGGTCGCGAGATAGAGTCGGCCGTGGGGCTCGTACGCGTACGAATCGAAGTCGCGCACGACGCCGACGATGACGAGCCAGGGGCCCGGCTCGACTCCGCCGTCTTCGGATTCCTGCACGAAGCGGACGCGGCGGCCCACGATCGGCCGGTTGCCGCCCGCCTCTTCCGCGAAGACCTGGTTGGCGATGATGGAAACGGATCCGTCACGGGCATCCGCAGACGCGAACCCCCGCCCCGCGAGGAGCGGGATCCCGAGGACTGCGAAGTAGTTCGGATCGACGCGCTCGATCCGTTCCGTGCCCGACCGCATCGGCGCCGGCCCTGCGCCCGGGATGCCGGCGCCCTCGACCTGCACGCGCTCGCGGCTACCCGGGCCGCGGACCGCAACGCCGGCGACGGCCGCATGGCCCTCGACCCGGCGAAGCAGCTCGGCGGCCCGAGCCCGGAAGCGCGTCCCTGCGAAGCCGGTGTCCTGCGGCATCGCGTCCGTCGGTTCGAAGGCCAGCGACGCTCTCAGGAGATGCTCGATCGGGTACCCCGGATGCTCGGCCTCGGCTGCGCCGATCAACTCTTCCGTCAAGTGCACGGCGAACGGCAGCACCGCCACCGCGACCGCGACCTGCGCGACGATCAGCGCGGTCCACGCGCGCCCGAGCTGCAGCCGAATGCCGCGACCGGCGAGTTGCTGCAGGCTCGTGTGTATGCGGCGGCCCGTCGCCTTCAGCGCGGGGAGCACACCCGTGATGGCCGCGCCCACGACGGCGAGTGCGACGGCATAGAGGACAACGCCGGGGGAGAGCCCCAGATCCACCCAGAAGGGAATCGCGCCGAGCCTTTGCGAAGCCGCCGTCTCGAGCTGCGACAGCGCGAAGCCCGCGATCGCCAGACCCATGAGCGCAGCCGCTCCGGAGAGCACCAACGCTTCCGCGAACAGCTGCGTCACCACGCGCGTGCGGCTCGCGCCCAGTGCGCTCCGCACCGCGATCTCACCCATGCGCGTGGCCGTGCGCGCATAGATGAGGATCGCGACGTTCGCCGCCACCACCACCAGCAGCAGACTGATCATGAACTGGAAGAGCCGGGCGGTACGCACCGCCTCCGGGCCGTCCATGTCGAAGAACGCCCGCGCCCAGGGGAGGACCTGCGGGCGCAGGCCCTCGTGCGTGTCCGGATACAGGGCAGCCATGCGCGCGCCGATCGCAGCGAGCTCCGCCCTCGCGCCCTCGAGCGTGGCGCCCGTCGCAAGACGACCGGCGATCGCGAGGGACACGGCATCCTCGTGCGCTCGCTCCGCGGGCGCGAACACGAGCGGGATCCAGTAGCGGTCGTCGACCGGAAAGTGGAAGCCCTCCGGCATCACGCCGACGATCGTGTACTCGTCCCTTCCAAGCCGGATGCGCCGGCCGACGATGTTCGGATCCGCGGCGTAGCGGGTCTGCCACTCGTCGAACGCGATCACGACCACGCGCGCATCGCGGCGCGCATCCTCCTCCGTCAGCGTCCGACCCCGCAGCGCACGCGTACCGGCAAGATCGAAACCCGACGCCGTCATGCGGACCACCGGCACCACGTCGATCGGCACGCCGGGCGCCAGCAGGTTCCGGCCGACCGTCGAGAACGCCGCCACGTCCTCGACCGACTCCAGCGCTTCCCACGCACCGAGGTCCCGCAGCGACGCCGTGTGCCGGCTCGGATCCGCCAGCATCGTGTTCCGCAGCGCCACGATCCGTTCGCCGCCCGGCAGCGGGAGCGACGTCGACGTCATCGCGGTCATGATGCTGAACACGACGCTGCCGATCGCGACTGCCAGCGCCATGCCGAGCACCGCGATCAGCGACAGGCCCGGGTACCGGCCCAGCATCCGCACGCCCAGGCGGACATCCAGCGCCGAGAATCGGAGCTGATCGAATCGCCTCAAGCCTCGAGCCTTGCGAGCGTCCAGCCGGTGACTCTCGATGTGGCCGAACTCGAGCCGCGCCCGCCGCTCGGCCTGTTCCCGCGTGAGACCCGCGCGCACCAGATCCGCCGCTCGCAGCTCGATGTGGTGGCGGAACTCCGCCACCATCTCCGCTTCCACTGCGTCGCGGTGTCGCGCGCCATGCCAGAGCGAGCGCAGCCGCGCGAGCACGCGGTCCGGCCAATCTCCTATGCTCATTAGGAGAGAAGCTGGCGCGCGTTTCCTAAGCTGTCAAGGAGAAGAAGGAGATACGCCTGCGGTGCCGCTGCGCGCGGATGTGCGCAGCGGCACCGCAAAGGAGATCAGGTGCCGCCCGCATTCGGGTCGCGACCTTCGGCGCCCTGACCCGGCGGAGTGCCTGCGTCGGGAGTACCGTGTTCGGGCAGCTCGCCGATCGGCAGATCGGTCTGGGAGTGCTTGGCCGCACGCGTGCTCAGGTCCTTGCGCAGCTCATCGATCTTCGCGGCGAGGCGCTCGAGCAGCGTGTCGAGACGCGGCTGCACGTCGGCGACGAACTGATCCACCTTCGGCTGCACGTCGCGCATCGCGGACTGCGCGCGCGGCTTTATCTCGGCCACGGCCGCGTCCATCTTCTGATCCAGCTCGTCGAGCACGCGCCGGATCCTGGGACGCGCCTCCTCGATGGCGGCCTCGAGCCGCGACTGCAGATCGCGCAGCGGGTCACGCCGGGCTTCGCCCGACCTGTCGTTCGGATTTTCCACCACGACCTCCTCGGTTGCGGGGCGCGCCTCGCGCCCACCTTTCCGTACGCAGCGGCGGCGCCGCCGTTTCAGCGACCCGTCCCGATCTCCTCCCCCGGACGGTAGCGCCGCGCCGCGGCCGCGGCCACGTCGTCGCGCGAAAAACGGGCCGCGCGCAGCCGGCCGGCCGCGAACAGCGGCGCCTGATCGAACCAGTGCTCCGAGGCAGGATCGCCGCTCTGCCCGAAGACCGCCACCGCCAGCGCCTCGCCGCCCGGCTGGAACACGCCGATCCATGCCGGGCCCGCCACCGCGTACTCGACCCGTCCTGACGCTTCCGCCTCGATCGCGAAGACGATGCCGGTCCATGCGGGCGCGCCGCCGACCGGGATGTCCGTGGTATCCTCCGCGGATCGCCGGAGCCTGTGCGCATCACCCCATGCGACCTCGACCGTGTCCCACTCCGCGCGCAGGGATGCGACGACGCGTTCGAGCGCCGCGATGTCGTCCAACATGCTGTCGCGCTGCAGCGCGCGTCCGCGGATGAAGAGCGTCGCTGCGGTAGATGCGGCGTCCGCGCGGCCGTCCCACTCGCGCAACGCATCGATGGCGCGGTCCAGCTGCGTTGCGCGATCGGGCTCCTCACCGCCCAACCGCTCCCATCCGAGGATCACGCGCTGCACCCATGCCTCGGTATCGGGCAGACGCGTGTCGAACGGAATGGCTGCGAGTGAATCGGCCGGGTTCGCATCGTCGCCGTCAGGTGAGACGATGTTTCCGGCGGCATCCGCGAACGCCGCGCTGTCAGGACCCGCGGCGAGTGCAGTCTGGAACTCCTCGAGCGTTCTTGCCCGGCCCAACGCGTACCACTGCTGGAGTCGTCCCGCAGCGTCGGCATCGTTCACGGCAGCGAATGCGATGGCTTCGTTACGGCCGACGCTCGGAACGGGTATGCCGAACCATGCGGCGCCGCTCACGTGCCAACCCTCGTTGCTGTCGACGTGCATTTCCCACGGGCGATCGGAGCCGGTGAAGTTCGCGTGCACGCTCGCGGCGAGCCGAGCGGCTCCCGAGGCATCACGTGACATCCAGGTCCGCGTACGGGGCTCGATGTCGCGTGCACGTGCAAACACGAACCACGGCTCGACCGCTTCGAATCCCTGCGGCTGCACCTCGGGATGCAGGCGCAGCCAGTAACGGATGCCCGCGACGTATGCATCCCAGAGTGCGCGGCGCTCCGCCGGCTCCGCGCGGTACTCTGCGCGCGCGGCATCCACATCCGGACGTGCGATGGCGCGCGTGTACGCCGCGTCGAGTGCGCGGAAGTCATCCTCCGCCTGGGTGTAGCCGATGCCGAATGCGGCAGCTGCATCGGTCTCTGCCCGCACGTGCGCTATGCCCCACTCGTCGCGCAGGATCTCGACGCGGCCGGCCATGCGCGCATCGGGGTCGTGCACGAGGCGGACGAGGCGGGTCGCCTGGGCGCAGCCGGCGACGAGGATCAGCAGGACGAGTGCGGCAAGGCGATGCAATCGAACCTCCACAACGGGGACCGGGTCACGGAAGATGGCCCGGACCCGCGGCCATGGGGAAGTCGCGGCTTGCCCCGCCGGGTCCGCCGGACGACCTTCGTCGCGTACCCGAACAATCCGGAGGTACCGTGACGGAGACACAGCTGTTCGAGGAGCTGCTTGGGCAGTGGGGAGCGGGTCGCGCGGGCAGCATCGAGGAAGTGGAGTCGCTGCGGGACGCCGACCTGGACTATCGCATCGCGCCCGACGCGCGCAGCGTGCGCGAACTGGCCGAGCACATGGCGCAGTCCACGCTGCTGTTCTCGACCGAACTCACGCGTCCCGACGGCGACTTCGCGCGCCAGCCGCTCTCGGCGTTCTACGCGGAGTACGCGCGCGGCCTGCCGCCGGCGCGCACGGTGGCCGACCTGGCCGCGCTGCTGCGCTCGACCTGGGAGAAGGCGGAATCCGCGCTGCGGGACGCCGGCCCGGAGCTGTTGACCCAGTCGATGCGGGGCATGATGGGCCAGACGGCCACCAAGAGCTCGATCGTGGTGTTCGCCATCAACCACGAGTTCTACCACCGGGGCCAGATCGCCCTGTGCGTGCGGGCCTGCGGCCACATTCCGGCGCTCACCCGGCGGCTGGCGGCCCTCGGCTGAAACCCCGCCCGCCCCTGCTCGTAGGGACAGGCGCAGGCGCACTCGAACGACGGAGACGTCCCATGAGCTCGAAGCTGCTGACCGGCGGTGTCCTTGCCGTGATCGGCCTCATCACCGTGAAGGTCGTGATGGCCCTGTTCGGCGCCGTCGCCGGCCTGCTCGGATTCCTGTTCTTTACGGTCCTGCCGATCGTCCTGGTCGTCTGGATCGTTTCGCGGCTGCTGCGTTCGCGCAGGAACAAGACCGCCGCCTACGACTGACACGGCCGCGGCGGTCCCGCGGACCTAACGGGAGGCACACATGGGACTCATCTGGACGCTGGTCATCGGATTCGTGATAGGATCCATCGCGAAGGTCATCCTGCCGAGCGATGACGATGGCGGCATCATCACCACGATCCTGCTCGGCATCAGCGGCTCCTTCGTCGGCGGCATGCTCCTCGGCCGCGGCGGACTGTTCGGGTTCATCGGCGCGATCTTCGGTGCGGTCCTGCTTCTGTGGCTCTATCGTCGATTCATCGGCGAGCGAAGCTAGAACGGAAATTCTCACCGCAGAGCCGCAGAGAACACTGAGAACGGAGTTTTCCACCGCGGAGTTCGCGGAGGACGCGGAGAACAGAGTTGTAGTTGGTTTCGGGTGATGCTGGATTCGGGTGAGTGCTGAAGCTCCGCCGCGAATCGAAGGCACCGGAAACCAACTACAATTTTTTTCCGTTTCTCTGCGTCCTCGGCGGCTCTGTGGTGAATGAGGTTCGTCAGAAGGAACCGATGAACCCGATCTCCGGCACGAGCTCGTAGCCCGTCTCGCGCAGCACCGTCTCCCGGGCCAGATCGATCAACGCCATCACCTCGGCAGCGGTAGCGCCCCCGTAGTTCACGATGATGTTGGCATGCTTGTGGAAGATGCCGGCATTGCCGATGACGTGCCCCTTGAGGCCGCACTGATCGATGAGCCGGCCGGCGCCGACGCCCTCGATCTTCTGGAAGATCGAGCCGGCGCATGGATACAGCCACAGGTCGGGGTGGCGATCGTCGCGCCAGGCGAGGTTCTCGCGCATGATGCGTCGCAGGTCGTCGACCGGCGCCTGCTCGAGCGCGAACGTGACGGACAGCACCACGTGACGGTGCGCGTGCAGCACGCTGGTGTCGTACCCGAACTCGAACCAGTCGCGATCCACCGGCCTCACCTCGCCGTCCTCCATCAGCACCTCGGCCGACTCGGTCACTTCCTCGATGAAGCAGGTGCGCTCGCGCTCGGGAGCGGGCGAGAGGAAGTGGAGGTTCTGCCACATCGCACCACCCACCGTGCTGGGGATGCCGACGTAGTGGTGCAGCCCGCCGAGACCGCGGCTCGTGGTTGCGACGATGAGGTCGGGAAACACCTGCACCCCGGCACCCGCACGTACGCGGCCGTCGTCGAGGAACTCGATGCCGCCGGCTTCGCAGCGGATGACGAGGCCGCGATAGCCGCGGTCGCCGATGAGGATGTTTGCACCCAGTCCGAGCAGGAACCAGGGCAGCTCGAGCTCGCGCGCCGCCTGCACGGCGGCGGCGAGGGACGCGGGGTCGCGTGCGCGGAAGAGGTAGTCGGCTGGGCCGCCGATGCGGAACGTGGTCATGGGTGCGAGTGGAACGTTTCGTTCCAGCCGCTGACCGAGTCTCGCCTCGAGCTGCGCGATCCGATCCTGCATGGTCATCCTGAAAAAGAAGAGGGGCGCGCCCTCGAGCGCGCCCCTCCCCACCGCGTTCTGAACGGAACCTGAACCCTACTTGAGATTGTTGCTCACGTACTTCGTGAGCTCGAACATCGAGAGCCGGGCCTTGCCCGTCACGCGCTGCAGCTTCGCATCCGCGTTGATCTGTCGACGCTCTTTCGGATCCTGGAGACCGTTCTTCTTGATGTAATCCCACACCCGCTTGGTGGCCTCGGTCCGCGGCAGCGAGCCGGAACCAACGATCTCGGCCAGAGCAGGCGATGGGGTAAGGGCCTTCATGAAGGCGGGATTTGGAGCCCGCTTCTTCCTGGCGGTCTTCTTCGCCGCCTTCTTGGCGCCGGCCTTCCGAGCTGACTTCGTGGCCGCCTTCTTGGCGCCGGACCTGCGGGCGGCCTTCTTAGGGCTGGACTTCTTCGCGGCCTTCCGGGCGGACTTCCGGGCGGACTTCCGCGCCGTCTTGCGTGCGCCCTTGCGTGCGCCCTTACGCGCGCCCTTACGAGCGCCCGCGCGCTTCTTCGCCGCGCCGCGCTTGGCGGTCTTCTTGGCGCCCGCGCGCTTGCGCGTCGCCTTCTTCATCCCGCCGCGCTTCGCCGCCCGCTTCGCGGGACGACGGGCCGTCTTCTTCGCGGCCTTACGTGCGGTCGACTTCTTCGCCGCTGCGCGCTTCGCCGGACGACGGGCCGTCTTCTTCGCGCCCTTGCGTGCCGACTTCTTCGCAGCGGTCTTGCGCGCCGCGGGCCTCTTCGCCGCAGCGGCCTTCTTCCTTCCGGACTTCCTGGTCGGTGCCATAGCCTCTCTCCCTGAGTCGTTGAGAAGAACGCGGTGAGCGAAGCACCGTTCGCGGTGCGAGAACAAAAATGAATGCGTTTCTTCGGGGGCGCAATAAAAAAATTTTGGAATCCCCCCAGATGCGCCCCTAGGGAGTCCCCTAGGGAGCCCCCTAGGGATGTCGAACGGGGGTTCGATGTCGGGTTGTCGAGGTCGCGTACATGGTAGTCATCACACGCGTGCGATGACCTCGCCGAGACGCAGCTCGCGACCCGCGCGCAGGTCGTCGGACAGACGTACACGACCCCGTTCGAAGAGGGCGATGACGGTCGAGCCGAGATGGAAGGACATGACCTCATCACCCGCGCGAACGGGGACGGTCGGGTCGTACGTGCGCAGGTGTTCGCGGACGGATCGGACGTTTCCGACGCGGCCGTCGCGACCCCATTCGAGGTCGAACGCCGTGGCGATGCGGCCGACGTTGTACGCGCCGACGGCGACGAGACACAGGCGTCCGATCGGGGTGTCGAAGTGGGTGATGACGCGCTCGTTCCGGGGGAAGAGCTCGTCGATGTGCGCGACCGCCGCGGCGTTCACGGGGAGCAGCCGGCCGGGTACGTGACGCGCGTGTGTGATGCCACCATCGCAGGGTGCGTGGATGCGATGGTAGTGGCGCGGGCTGAGGTAGAGGGTGACGAACGTACCGCCGTGGAAGGGTGCGGCATCGTGCTCGCTGTCGAGCAGTGCAGCGATCCGGTAGCGACGACCCTTGGCCTGGAGCGCGGTACCGTCGTGCACGATACCGGACTCGCCGACGATGCCATCGACCGGCGAACCGGCGGTGCCGGGATGGTCGGGCCAGCGCCGGGAGCCGGGGCGGAGACGTCGCACGAAAAAGGCATCGAGGGAGGGATACGCATCGAGCGGCAGCTCGGCCTCGGCGATGTCGATGCCGGTGGAGCGGGCGAACGCGCCGAGGATGGGGCGGCGCAGCGGACGCGGGATGGGCACGTCGGCGATGCGGCCGAACGCGCGGCTGAGTGCGGGCTGCGGCAGCCGTGCGACGAGTGCGAGCAGGACGCGCCAGCGAACGGTCGGCGGCGATACGTCGGGCGTGCTCACGCGCCCGGCTTCACGAGCTCGTGCACGCGCACGACCTCGGGGTCATCACCGGAGCGCCAGTGCGCGAGGATGAAGTCGCTGCCGATGTCCAGGATGCGGACGCCCGCGGGCAGCTCGACGCGTGCGAGCCACCGTCCGTCGGGCGCGATGACGTTCCACGCGCGCGGCGGCTGCCCGAAGAGCGGCGGCTCCCCGAGCCAGAGGTTGTCGTCCGCGTCGACGAGCAGGGTGGCGTAGGGTGCGTGCGTGTCGGGTCGCGGCGCGGCGAGTACGCGGGCGACCATGCGTTCGCGCAGGTCCTGGGGCGAGCTCGCGAGCGCAGCGCGCACGGCCTGTTCGTACGCGTTCATGTCGGCGTCCGTCACCGGCCGGGACCCGGCCGACCAGCGGTAGATGCGCAGCAGGTCGCCGGTCGGTGCGAACACGCGGACCTCGGGTGCGTCGCCGTTGCCGACCACGACGCGGCCGTCGCTCACACCGATGACACTGGCCCGGCCGAACGGACGCGGGACGGTGCCGCGCGTGTTGCCCTCGACGCGCACGAAGATCTCGTCGTGCGCGGTCCGCACCAGCGTATCGATCGCGAGCGTGGCGGGGTGGAAGCGGTAGACGAGCGCGGAGTCGCGGAGCAGTGCCTGCGGCTCGAAGGTCGCGATCGGCTCGGGCCCAAAGCGCGTGGAACCGATCCAGCTCCCATCCGGGAGCGGGTGCGGCCGGTGCGGCGGTACGCCGCGTCCGATGGCGGGCATCTCGATCACGCGCACGCGCAGGCCGCCGGGTCTCACGATCGAGACCTGGTTCGTGCCCGAGTCGTAGATCGCGACCGTGTCCCCGCGCAGCCTTTCGATCCCGGTGATCGAGCGGAACGCCGGCGGGTCACCAACCGATCCGTCCAGCGTTCGCACGGAGCTGCCATCCGGATCGTAGAACCGGACGATGGCGGGGCCGGCGCGCAGCACGATCGAGCCATCGGCCAGCGCCGTTCCAGCCGTCGCCTGGCCGGGCGGCGGTGCGCCGGGTGCGGATGCCGGGATCTCCACGCGCGCATCACCGAGCCGCCACGTCTCGAGCGGGCCATCGGTCTCGACGATGCGCACACTCGCGCTGTCGCGCGTCGCGACGCCCGCGCCCTGCGGCTCGGAGGTGCACGCGGCGAGCAGGAGCAGAACGAGGAGTGCGCGCATCAGAAGACCCTCCCTCCGATCGGGACGTCCTGATCCGGCGAGAGCAGGACGACCGCACCCTCCTCGTCGGGCACGCCGAGCACGAGGACTTCCGACTCGAAGCCGGCGATGCGTTTGGGCGGGAAGTTCACGACCGCGATGACGAGCCGGCCGGCGAGCGTCTCGGGCGCGTAGTGTTTCGTGATCTGCGCGCTGGACCGCTTCACGCCCAGCGGGCCGAAGTCGATCCAGAGGCGCAGCGCAGGCTTGCGTGCTTCGGGAAACGTCTCGGCGCGCTGGATGCGTCCCACGCGCATGTCCACGTTCTCGAAATCGGACCATTCGATCATGCCGGCAGCAGTCCCTCGAGCAGCCGCGCCCACGCGCGCAGCTGACTGAAGATCAGGAAATGTTCGTGCACCCGTCGCTGCGCGTTGCGGCCCCAGCGGTCCAGGGCGTCGGGGTCCCCCAGCATCTCGACGAGTGCATCCGCGATCTGCGCAGGCGAAGATGGGTCCGCTATGAGCCGCCCGTCCAGCCGGTCCCGCACCTGCTGCTTCGGACCGCACGCGCGTGAGTTCGTCAGCACGGGCACGCGCTTCCACATCGCCTCGGTCACGGTCAGGCCGAACCCCTCGCGCAGGGAGTTCTGCACGACGATGGTCGAGGCCCGCTGGAGCGCGTTCACGATGCGCGCGTTCTCATCGACCGACGCCATCGGCAGCGCGACGAGGAAAACGTCCGCGCGGATGTCGGGTTCGAGCGAACGGTGGAGGTCGATGATCGCCTCCAGCACTTCCACGCCCTCGGGGTCGTCCGCGATCGAGTCGGGCTCCGGTCCGGCCAGCACCAGGCGGCTCAACTCGAGTGCGCGCCGGTGACCTTCGTCCAGCTCTCCGAGTTCGCCCCTGACGAGGCGCTGCTTGAGCAGGACGAATCCTTCCATCAGCGGGCGCCAGCCCTTCAGCCGGTCCCAGCGGGAGACCTGCGTGATGATGGGCCGGCCGAGCAGCCGGATGTCCGTCTTTTCCGCGGCCGGCACGAACCCGCCGTCGTGCAGCACGCGCGCACCCGGCTCGAACGCGGGCGTGGGCACGGGCGTGTCCAGGTGCGCGAGTCCCGCGTTCACCAGCGTACCGACCACGGCCGGGATGCCGAGGGCGCGGTTCTTCGGCGTGAGCGGATCGATGCCGGGATAGATGATCGAGCTGCGGCCGGCCAGGTAGTCCGGGATGTACTCGGGCGCGGAGAACACGGCATGACGGTACCCCTCGAAATACGGGCGCAGGAACCGCCACGCCATACGCGTGCAGGCGTTGCGCGCATCGAGTCCGATGTGGCTCCTCCAGATGGCCAGCACGTCGACCTTCTCTGCGATGATGCGGCCGAGCGGGAGGGGCTGCGGGTCGTGGACGACCAGGATGTCGCCGGGCTGGATGCGCTCCAGCAGCGCGGCCGCGTTCTCGCGGTTCACGCGCTCGAAGAGGCGCCGGTCCGACGCGTGCAGCCGGCCCGCGTCCTCGCCGTGAATCATGTTGTGCAGGCGCTTCGTGAGCCGGAAGAAGGCGGGATCGTCACTCTCGAGGACCAGCCATTCGGTGGCGACGCCGAGCTCGCGCAGGATGCAAACGATGGGCGGCAGCATCTCCGCGACGCCGCCGCCCCGTTCCGTCGAGTTCACCATCCACACGGTCCGCCGCTCGAAGCGCGGCGCGAGCCGTTCCGCTTCGGCGCGGAGTTCGTGCACGGCGCCCACGAGGTGGGCGACCGCCTCGAGATCGGCCAGACTCGCGACCGGGCCGACCTCGACCGTACGCATCGGACTACTGGTACTTCACCGCCGTGCCGCTGGCACTCACCATGAGCATCCCGCCCGTCTGCCCGGCACTCAGCGTTTCGTAGTCGAGGTCCACCGCGACGACCGCGTTCGCACCCAGCGACTGCGCCGCGGCGATCATCTCGTCGAGCGCGATCTGCTTCGCCTTGCGCAGCTCCTGCTCGTACGCCGCGGAGCGGCCGCCCACGATATCGCGAATTCCGGCGAAGAAGTCCTTGAATATGTTCGCGCCGAGAATCGCCTCACCCGTCACCAGCCCGAGGTATTCCGTGATCCTGTGATTCTCGAGCGTGTTGGTCGTCGTCACGAGCATGGTCCCCTCAATTCCCCGTTTCACCAATGGTAATCTCACGCTCCAGCACGCCCCCGCGCGTGGAGCTCAGCCGCACGGTGGCAGGGATGGCCCCGCCACCGCGGACACGCACCCTGAACCGTACCGTCTTCGTCTCGCCCGGCTCCGTCCAGCCGGAATCGACCGGGCCGTCGTCCGGGTCGATGATCGTCGCGGTCGTGCCCTCCGGCGGCTCCAGGTCGAGCGTAACGCGGTCCGGACGCACGATCTTTACCAGCTGCGCCTGCCGGAGCGCCGTCGGCAGCCTGCCCGCGTTCCGCCAGCCGACCGTCACCTCGTACGTGGCGCTGTCGCCGCGCGCGTTCGTGCGCCGCACGCGCACGTCCGTCCACTCCAGCTCGGGGAGCGACATCGCCATGCGCAGGTTGAAGCGTGCCTGGTTGCCTGCCACCTGCTCCAGCATGCGCGGCGGCCCGTTCTGCGAAAAGAACTTCGGATGGAAGCCGCCCACCTCCACATCGCCCCAGTGCGGCACGGTCTTCGGCGTCCACTCCATGAAGCCCTCGCCGTCATTCTCGCGGTCATCCCAGATCAGCGCGTCGAGCTGGTCGCGCTCGCCGTCGCCGTTTTCGTCCGCGAAGATGCCGCCGTTCCACAGCTCGTCGCCGTACCAGATGGCGCCGTAGTACCAGTAGCCGAAGTCCGGTCCGTGGCCGAACAGCGGATTGCCCTCGGCCTCGTCCGGGTCGTCGCCGCGGGTGGCGTAGTTCCAGTACACGTCGCCGGCCCAGGGATAGCCGGTGATGTTCTGGCCGACCGTGTCGAAGTGGAGGTAGTACCGCAGGTCCTCCGGGTACATCCGCTCCTCGCTCTTCGACGTCGAGGGCGGACGCAGGTGCATCGGCACACGCGTGTCCATCGAGTTGACGACCGTGATGTTCGGATGCGCGAGTAGCCAGAGCACGACGGCGCGCGTCTCCGGCTCGCTCAACGGATGCGCGCCTGCGCCGAACTGCGTGTAGCCGCGACCGGTCTCATCGCCGCCGACATCGGGACGCCAGTTCTCGAGATAGTTCCGATGGAGGTCGAGCCCGCCGATGCCGTCCTCGTTGATCCGGCCATCGCCGTCGTTGTCGATGCCTTCCGTGATCACGCGATAGATCGGCGTTTCACCCTCGCGCGCGCGCCGCATGAGACGCGGGTCGCGCTCGTCGGGCACCATTGTCGGCGCGACGGTGTCGGCGCCCTGCATCGTCGGGCGCCACCGGAACTGGCGGATGACGCCGTCGCCATCCAGGTCGTCGGCGTCGTCCTCATCGAGCAGCCCGTCCCGGTCGTTGTCGACCGGGTGCACGCTGCTGCGGTTGGCCAGCGCGGTGTGCAGGTACAGGTTCGAGCCGTCCGGGTTGTTCTGCGGCCGCAGATGAATGGCCTTCGTGTCGAGCAGCCGCGTGATCGCCGGGTCCTTGCCGTAGTTCTCGATCAGGTGCTGCGCGAGCCAGAGCACCGACTCGCTGCCGCTCACCTCACCGCTGTGGCGCCCGCCCTCGAAGAACGCGGCCGGCTTGTCGTTCGCCTCACCCGTCGACTTGTTGCTGAGCGTGATCTGCAGGATCGGACGGCCCTCGAAGCTCTTCCCGACCTCGTACAGCTCCACGATCTCCGGATGCCGCTCCGCCCAGCGACGCAGCCACGTGTACATCACGTCCACCGTGTGGTAGCGGTCGAACGTGAGCACGTCGCCGGCTTCATACTCCACCTGCGGATGGCGTATGCGCGGGGTGTAGCTCGGTCCATGTCGTTCGGGCCGGAAGGTGTAGGTGTCGGGGTCGCGCTCGCTCTCCGGCGGAACGTCCTGCGCGTATGCGGGAGCCGCGGTGATGAGTGCGGCGGCGAGCCATGCGTGTCGAACCAGTTTCATCATCCTTCTCCAGTGGAACGGCCCTTTTCGAGCTGCTTGTCGAACGCCACGGCATCGGCGATGCGGTCCACGTCCTCGCGCATGTTGCCGAGTGCCTGTAGCTCCTGCTCGAGGAGCACCACGCGCCGCTCGAGCAGCTTTATCGTCTCGCGGTCCACGTTGGACTCGCGCAGCCGGGCGATCGCTTCGGATATCGGCTTGATCGCGAATCGGACCGTGAAGCCGGTGACTGGAATGAGAATCATCAACATTCCGCCGGCGATCGCGATCAGACCGTTCAGGTCGACCGGGAGCACCTGCGGCATCTGCAGCGCCGCGAGCATCGGAGCCTCCAGGGTTCAGACGGGGGCGGTGCGGCCGGACTCGATGGGGAGCCCTGCTGCCTGCCATTCGTTGAAGCCGCCGCCGTGGTTGGTCGCGGGGATGCCGTGCGCGCGCAGCAGCGCGGCCGCGATCGCGGAGCGGCTGCCGCTCTCACACGACACCACGACGCCCGTATCGCGCCGAACCTCGGCCAGCCGGCCGGCGAGCCGCGCGAGCGGGATGTGCGTGGCACCCGGGACGTGGCCCGCATCCCACTCCGAGCGATTGCGGACATCGATGAGCTGGATGGCGCCGGTGCCGATCTGCTGCGCGAGTCCGGCGGCATCGACCGACGGCACGGTTTCCTTGCGACGCGTCTCGATCGCGCTCGTCGCGAACCAGCCGGCCACCCGGTCGAGTCCGATCAGCGCGAGATCGCGCGCGGCCTCGTGCGCGGCGCCTTCATCGATCGTGATGAGCGCGATGTCCTCATCGTACGGGAGCAGCGCGCCCGCCCAGTTCGGGAACGCTCGGTTCAACGGGATGGACAGCGTGCCGGGCACGTATCCGCTTGCGTATTCGGCCGCCCGGCGCGTGTCCACGACGACGGCGCCACGCGCGAGCCAGTCATCGAGCTGCGCATCATCGAGTCGTACGGGTTTCGGCAGGCCGTTCAGGACGCGCGGGCCATCGCGATTCATCCGCTTCATCTCGGCGAAGTAGCGCGGCGGCTCCGGCTGACCTTCGAGCACCGCCTCGACGAATGCATCCTCGTCGCGGATGCCGAACGCCCAGTTGAAGCGGAGCTCGTAGCCGACCGTGGTCGAGGGAATCGCACCCAGCGCCTTGCCGCACGCCGAGCCCGCACCGTGGCCGGGCCATACCTGCGCCCATTCGGGGAGCTCCCGGAACTTCGACAGCGAGTTGAAGAGCGTGCGCGCAGCGTCTTCCATCGTGCCGGCATGGCCGGCCGCCTTCTCGAGCAGGTCCGGCCGGCCGACATCACCGACGAACACGAAGTCGCCGCTGATGATGCCGATCGGCGCCTCGGTGGCTGCCGTGTCCGTGACCACGAACGCGATGTGCTCGGGCGTGTGGCCGGGCGTGTGCACGGCGTCGAGCGTGATGTTGCCGACGCGGATGCGGTCGCCGTCGTGGAGGAGGATGGCGCCGTCCTCCTGCGCGTAGCGGTAGCTCCACTCCTCGCCGCCCTCGCCGGACAGATAGAGCTGTGCGCCCGTGGCAGCGGCGAGCTCGCGCGAGCCCGACAGGAAGTCGGCGTGGATGTGCGTTTCCGTGACGTGGCGGATGCGCACGCGTTCGCGCTTCGCCACGTCGAGCAGCGGCTCGATGTCGCGATTGGGGTCGATGACGATCGCCTCGCCTGCGGCGGCGCAGCCGATCAGCCACGCGGCCTGAGCCAGCTTCTCGTCGTAGATGCGGCGCAGGATCACGGCGTCACCCCCTCCCGGGCGGCCAGCTCCGATTCCGCGGCGATGTAGCCGAACGCCGCCCAGTTCGGCAGCTCGAGGATGCGGCGGAAGAGATCCATCGCTTCCTCTTCGCGTCCGTTCACGAGATGCCAGTTCGCGATGCCGTAGCCGTACGTGGCGAGCTGCACGGCATCGGCTTCGTCCGCGGGCATGAGCGCGTCCGCGTCCAGCTCACCCTTGTACATCAGCAGCCGGCGATGGTACGCGTGGTTCTCGAGGATGCGCATGTCCGCGTGGATCGGCTCGAGAACGGCGGCCGCTTCCCCGTCACGTCCCAGCCGGCGGAGCGTCATGTACAACCAGTCGCTCACGGCGACGAACATGTCATCGTTCGTCGCCGCATCGAGCGCATCCCGCCATGCGACGAGTGCGCCCTCGAAGTCGTGCTTCAGGTAGCGAGCGAGCGCGAGGTGGTAGTGGATGTTGCCGTGCAGCGTGCTGGTCGGGATGCCCGCGGCGTTCGGCTGGCCGTCCGGTTCGATCTCATCGACGGTGCCCTGGATGAGCTCGGCCGCGCGCTCGAGGTCGCGGATGGCGAGGTCGAACTGGCGGGTCGTGATATAGCGATGGCCGCGGTGCCGGTACATGCGCGCGTCCTCCGGATGGAGGTGCACGCCGCGCCCGAACGTGACGATCGCATCGAGATACCTGCCGAGATACGCCTGGCGACGACCCAGCCAGATGATGCTGTCCGGGTCCTCGGGCGCGCGCTCGTACGCCGCCGCGGCCGCCGCGAGCTCCGCCTCCATCTGCGCCCGCGCCTCGGGCGACGGCTCCGGCGGGATCAGCGGCTCGCCGAACAGCGAGACCGCCTGACTCGGATCCAGGTCCGCGTCCTGCGCCGCCGGCTCCTGTTCTCCGGCGGCGCAGGCGATGAGCAGGGTCCCGGCAATAATGGTCGAGACCCCAGACCCCAGACCCCAGATTCCAGACACGTTCACGTGGCTTCCCGACGCGGCGGCTGCAGCTTCGCCGCCCACAGGCCGCTGTTGAAGTCGGAGAAGAACACGTGGCCCTTGTACGGCTGCGCGCCCCACACCATCGGCGCGTTGGGCGTGTAGCCCTGCGGGTCGAAGGGCTTGAACACCGCGATCTCGCGGCCCTGGTTGGCGAGGTTCCCGAGCAGCTCCCCGGAGACGTCGACGACGCGCATGCCGCCGTCGTAGTAGCCCTGGTAGAGGACATCATCCTCGACCCAGATGTTGTGCGTGCCGAACTCGGGGACCTCGTAGCGCGCGACGTCCTTCGGGTTCTCCGGGTCGGTGAAGTCGATGATGTGGATGTAGCCGGACATCGTCTGCGGGACGCCGCCCCGCTCGTTCAGGCTGTAGCTGTTGCCGGCCCACGCTGCACCGCGGCGGCTCATGATCTCGTCGCCGAGGAACAGGTAGAACTTGCCCGTGCTCTCCTGATAGTACGGGAAGGCCGCGTGCGTCGCGCCCACCGGGTACGGAACGGCGGTGACGAACTTCGGGTTCTCGATCGTGCCGCCCCACTTCCCGTTGCCGACGTCCACCACGACCACGCCCGTGCCCCACTCGCTCGAGTACGCGATGCCGTCGTGCACCCACACGTCGTGGATGCGGCTGTCGGGATGGTTGTACTCGCTCACGAACTTCGGGTTGGCCAGGTCGCGCACGTCGAGGATGACGTACTTGTCACCGGCCGACAGCGCGAAGAGGTAGTCCTCGGTGGCGAACATGTTGTGCACGCCGCCCGTCAGCCCTTCGTCGTACACCGACGCGATGACCGGATGCGCGGGATCCTTCAGGTCGAGGATGACGACACCGTTGCGGCGGTTGGATGCGCCCTCGCGGCCGAGAGCGGCGTAGCGGCCGTCGGGCGAGACCTTCACGTCGTTGACGGTGCGTGCGTCGACCTTGATCGAGTCGGTCTTCACGATGTTCGCGGGATCCGTCACATCCCAGAAGTAGGCGTAGCCGTCCGCACCCCACGTGCCGGTGACCGCGTAGTCGCGGCCGTCCATTCCCTCGAAGATCCAGAGGTCGGAGGTGTGGTAGTTGTGGACCGTGCCCTGTCCGACGAACTCGATCGGGCGCACGACCTCGCGCGGCCGGACGTCGACGACCTTGCGCGCGGCGAAGGGTCCGGCGGCCGCGATGAGGGTGTAGACGCCCGGCACCTCGGCGACGAAGCGGTCGCCGACGATGAGGCCGGCAGCGCCCGGCGCGGCGATCGAGTCATCGGGCATGAAGGTGTAGCTGTAGGTGATCGGCACGTCCGCGATGGCGTTGCCGTTGGCGGCGAGCGCGCGGCCGGTCAGCGCGATCACATCACCAGTGCGCGCGCGATCCACGCTCACGCCGAGTTCGAGGCTCGTAGCCGGGAACGGTGCGACGCTGTACCGCACCTCGCCGGCGGCACCCTCGAAGCTCGCGGTGATCGTCACGTTGCCGGGCGCGTGCGCGGTCACGTGGCCGAAGCGGTCGACCGTCGCGACGTTCGGATCGGAGCTGTTCCAGCGGAATACGGGGTCGGGCCGCTCCGAGCCGTCCGCGTGGAACGCGGCGGCGGAGTGGCCGAGCACGGTGCCCACGTAGAGACGGCCGGGCTCGGCGGACACATCGACGCGGGCGACCGCCGGCCAGCTCACGCGCACGGGCACACGCGCTTCCGCGGGATTGCCCTGTGTGCCCGGCGGCAGGACGACCGAGACGACAAGCTCGTAGTCGCCGGGCTGCGCCGCGGTGATCGTTCGCGCCTCCTGGTCCACGCGCAGCGCGCGGAAGGGGGCCGCGAAGCGAAGCATCGCGTTCACTTCGTTGCCCTCGGCATCCAGCGCCTTGACTGTGAACGGTGCGGCGCGTCCGACCTCGAGCACGAGCTCGGCCGGATCGACCGTGATCCGCTGGACGCGGGCGCCGGCCCCGGCGTCGGGACGTTCCTGCGCCGTGACGAACGTTCCCGGCGCCCCCAGTGCGGCGGTGACGAGCGCCGCGCGAAGGACTAGCTTCATGGTCGACTCCTGAGTGGATCAGCGAAGAGGGATCGGCAAGATGTCCAACGCCCCGAATGACCGCAAGCACGCGCGCGTGCGCGCGCGAGCCGCCGCGCTGGCACTTCTACTCGTTCCGGCGAGCGCCGCCGGCCAGCAGCCGGCGCCGGCACCGCCCGCCGCGGACTACTGGGTTTACGTCGGCGCCGAGTCCGCGGATCGGCTCGACCGCATCCGCTTCGGGCCCGACGGCATCACGATCGAGAAGGCGGTGCCGGTCGGGTTCTGGCCCACGGAGATGGAGGGGCCGCACGGCCTGGCCATCTCCGCCGACGGCCGGTTCCTGCACATGACCACCGGCCACGGCGTGCCCGACGGCATGTACTGGAAGTTCGAGATCGGGCCGGACACGATGGTCGGCGAGCCGATCGCGCTCGGGCACTTCCCCGCCACCATCGACGTCACGCCCGACGGACTGTACGCCTTCGCCGTCAACTTCAACCTGCACGGCGAGCACGTTCCGTCTTCCGTTTCCGTGGTCTATACGCCCGACAACGTGGAGGTCGCGCGCATCGAGACCTGCGTGATGCCGCACGGCAGCCGCATCGACCCGTCGGGAACGAGACATTATTCCGCCTGCATGATGAACGACGCGATCGTCGAGATCGATACACGCACGTTCGCCGTGCAGCGAATGTTCGGCGTCGGGTCGGACAACCTGGGGCCGCTCGACCCGCAGCACGTCGCGCACGAGGCACTGCACGCGGTCAGCTGTTCGCCTACGTGGGCGCAGCCGTCCCACGATGGCGCGCGCCTGTACGTGGCCTGCAATGCCGGCGACGAGATCCTCGAGATCGACGTCGCAGGTTGGAAGCTGCTGCGGCGCTTTGCTGCGGGTCGGGGGCCGTACAACCTCGCCGTTGCTCCGGACGGGCGGCTGCTGGTTTCGACTTTGAAGCAGGGCGCCGGTGTGCAGGTGTTCGACCTGTCCAGCGGCGCCGCGCTCGCTACGATTCCCACGACCACGAAGGTCGCGCACGGCGTCGTGATCACGCCCGACTCGCGTTACGCGTTCGCGTCGATCGAAGGGATCGGTGCGGAGCCCGGCAAGGTGGACGTGATCGACCTGGAGTCTCTGCAGCGCGTCGCCAGTGTCGAGGTGGGTCAGCAGGCGGGTGGGATCGCGTTCTGGAAGATGGAACCGCACCGGTAGGTTGGCTTCTGCGCTCTGCAAGATCGCGCCGGCAGTGGATTGTCATCGGCAGGTTGTCGCCCGCCCTCTGCTGATCCGGTGAACGTGGATTTCAGCGCCGGGTTGGCGCACGCGCTCTGTGATCCGGTGAACGTGGATTTCAGCGCCGGGTTGGCGCACGCGCTCTGTGATCCGGTGAACGTGGATTTCAGCGCCGGGTTGACGCACGCGCTCTGTGATCCAGTGAACGTGGATTTCAGCGGTCGAACTTCCAGCGCTGGCATGTCTTGATGCGACGTGCGGAAGTTGAGCCGTCCTGGACGGCCGAACTTCCAGCGGTCCGACCGTAGGCGATCGAGCGTTGGAAGTTGAGCCCGCCTGGAGGGCCGAACATCCAGCCGTCACGGATCGCTATCACACCTCGGGAAGTTTGACCGGCCGCCGCTCCCGTGAAGCGAGTCGAACGCGCCGACCGTCATGACTCGGCCATTGAATGAACCCTGGAGGCAGCAATGGCGAAGGTCGCGGGACTCACGCCGATCCTGAATGTCTCGGACCTGCAGGCGAGCTTCGAGTGGTTTGCGAAGCTGGGATGGCAGAAGCACTGGGAGTGGGGCGATCCGCCGGACTTCGGTGCCGTCATCAGCGGGCCGTGCGAGATCTTCATGTGTGTCGATGGCCAGGGTGCGCGCGGCGGCAGGGCCCCGCGCTTCGAAGGCGATGACGACACCGGTGCGGTCTGGATGACATGGTGGGTCGATTCGCTGGCGGGCGTGGACGAGATGTACCGGGTCGCGCTGGATGCGGGGATCACGGTCACGCAGCCGCCGGTGGACTGCCCGTGGAACGTGCGCGAGTGCCACCTTCGCCATCCGGACGGCCACACGTTCCGCGTGAGTGCGGGATTGCCCGAGGAGTAGGAAGCGCACAAGCGAATGGGCGCCTCTGCATCAAGGCGCCCTTTTCGCTCGAGGAGTCGGTGGTCGGCGAGGCCGCTATCCTGCCGATCGATCCTGAAACCGCGGTCCGTCCTTCCGCTCGGACGGTTCGGTGTCGGGACCGAGGAACTCCTCGTACTGCTCCGGGTGCGACGTTTCCGCTACGCGGTCGCCCCGGCTGCGCCGCCGCCCTTCCTGCCGCGAACGTTTGCGCGGCTGATCGATGTCGCGGTCCACTTCGTTCGTGTCCCGTTCCTCATCGAGGGCGCGGCGCTGATCTTCGGTCAGCGAGTGGTCATTACCGCCGGGCGTCTTTTCTCGTTCCATGATTCCCCGAGTCGAGAGTCGGGAGTCGGGAGACTGGTTTACTGCACGGTCCTTGCTGCAATGATCAAGCCATGCCCGACCTGAAGGAGTACCGCAAGAAGCGCGATTTCACGCGCACCGCCGAGCCTTCCGGCCGTCCGCGGAAGCGCAGCCGGAAGAAGCCGCTGCGCTTCGTGATCCAGAAGCACGCGGCGACGAGCCTGCACTTCGATCTGCGCCTCGAGCTGGACGGTGTGATGAAGAGCTGGGCGGTGCCGAAGGGTCCGAGCACGGACCCAGCGGACAAGCGTCTGGCGATGGAAGTCGAGGATCATCCGATCGAGTACAACGACTTCGAGGGCACGATTCCGAAGGGTGAGTACGGCGGCGGTACGGTCATGATCTGGGACCGCGGCACCTACTTCGCCGATGAAGCGGACGATGGCGCGGACGAAGACGTCATCCGGCGCGAGTACGAGAAGGGGAAGCTGAGCGTGACGTTCGAGGGCGAGCGGCTGAAGGGTTCGTTCGCGCTGGTACGCACGAGCGGGGGTGCGAAGCCGAAGTGGCTGCTGATCAAGCACCGCGATGCGGATGCGCAACGCGGCTACGACATCGTGGCGGACTACGACACGTCGGTGGTGACGGGCCGCACGATGGAGGAGATCGCGGGTGAGGAAGAGGCGGGCGCGCTCGAGGACGTAGCGATCGCGCCGATGATGCCGAAGACAAAGCGCGATCTGCCCGAGGACGACGACTGGATCCACCACCTTGTTCCGGATGGCGAGCGCGCGATCGCGTACGTCACGCCCGCGGCCGCGCGGCTGGTCGCGCGCGGCGGGAAGGACCGCACCGAAAAGTACGAAGCGATCGCGGACGCGCTGCGTTCGTTCGCCGCGCGCGCGGATCGCTCATTCGTGGTGGACGGGGAATTGTCGCCCGATGGACGGACGTATCAGGTCTTCGATCTGCTGTTGCTGGGCGACGACGCGCTCCTCGACCTCCCGCTCGAGGATCGGCTGACCCGGCTGCATACGCTCCTGCGCGGGAAGCGCGTAGCGGGCGTGAAGCTGGCCGCGTCGGGCCGCGGCGAGACGCTGCTCCGGCGCGCGAGCAAGGATGGCGGAGCCGTACTGTCGCGACGGCCGGACTCGCGCTATCGGCCGGGCCAGCGCACGGAGGAGTGGCGGCGCATCAAGGCCTGAAGCACGATACTGCACGACACGGCCATTCTGCTCGCGGGACAGACCGCATCCAACAAGATCCTTCCGGTGAGACCCCTCGGCGCGGTACCACGAAAGCCCCGTGTCGCGGTATTGCGCGCGACGCGACGACGAAGCAGCTGTTCCCGCGTCACATTCCGTACCTCGCCGAGCGCGGGTTCCTGGACGGTGCGTGGCCCAACCTGAACCGCTACCCCATGCCGCTGCTCGCAAACCGTCGCGCTGTGCGCATGCCTGCGGATCCGGCCGAACTCTTCGAGATCGACGATCGGTATCTGCGCATCGACTACGTCACGGCCATTCCGCCGGTACCGGTGGTGGTTCCCGACAACGGTCGGAACGAAGTCCAGAAGACGTACGAGGACGTCGAGAGCTTCTAAGCCTTCCTCGCGCGCTACGAGCCGTTGACCGTGCTGGCCAACGGAGACCGGGTGTGGCGCAGGAGGACCATGCCGACAGGCGCTACCGATTCATCGGCACCGTAAGCTGAGATTCCGGGGCCGGCGATGGCGCGAGCCCTTCCCGCCATCTCACCGGCCCCGGTATAATGATCCTCGCCTCACCTCTTTTCCGCTTTCCCTTTCGGAGGAACCATCATGTCCCGGGTCGAGAACGGCCCGACCGCGCTGGCGGACTACGTCCGCATGGCCGGTGGGCTGCTGTGCACAATCGCGCTGGCCTGCAGTCCGGCACCGGCGCCTGAAGCGGAGTCCGAGACCGATGCCACGGTTGCGGACACGGTTCAGGCGACTGCGCCGGACACCGCCACGGGTGCATCCGACACCATCGCATCCGCGCCTGCGTCGGAGCCGGTCGCGGTGCCGGTGACGCCGGGCGGGACCGTGGTGCCGGAGTCGCCGAAGCTGGCGGCGGCGCTGCGCGCAGCGATGGCGGCACAGCCTGCACCCGACTCGCTGCTCGTGCTCATCACGTCGCGTCCGCCGCTGAACGCGGAGGAGCTCGGCGCGCTGACGGATGCGCTGCTGAACGTGCGCTCGGCGCGGGGTGACGTGGCCACGGCGATGGCGAGCCCGGCGGCACTGATGGACCTGATCGAGTCCGACCGCATCGTCTACATCGAGCTTTCCCGGCCGCAGCCCGCGGCCCGCTGAAGGAGCCATCCATGAACGTCCCACGCTGCGTCGTCGCACTCCTCGCGCTCGCGCTGAGCGCAATCCCCGTGAACGCGCAGGAGCGGCTGGATCCGCTTCTGCGGGGTCTGGCTGCAGACCCGAGTGTCGCGCTTCAGCCGCCCATCGGTGCGCGTCCAGGCGAGGCGGTGGCGGCGGTGCCGCGCTCGATGCTCACCTTCCGGCAGGGGCCGGGCGGACAGGAAGTGCGCGCGATCCTGCGCGGCAACCCGAGCCAGGCGGAGCTGGACCGTCTGGGCGTGATCATGACATCGCGCGGTGACGATGTGGTTGCGGCGTGGGTGCCGGTGGCTTCGCTCGGGGCGCTCGCGACGGCGGCGTCGCTCGACTACGTGCACGCGTCGGTACCAATGCCGTCCACGGGCCCGTCCGGTCACGTGTTCCGGCTGGACCTGTCAGCACCGGAGACGCACGCGACCGCGCTGCGCAAGCTCACGGGCATGGACGGCTCCGGTGTGATCGTGGGTGTGATCGACAGCGGCATCGACTGGGGACATCCGGACTTCATCAATCCCAACGGCACGAGCCGCATCCTGTACCTCTGGGACATGAGCGATGCGCAGGGCCCGCCGCCGCCGGGATACGAAGCGAGCGGCGGCTCGTTCTACACGCAGGAGCAGATCAACACGGCGCTGGTGTCGGGCTTCGGCGTACGCCAGCTCGACCGTGACGGCCACGGCACGCACGTGTCCAGCACGGCGGCCGGCAACGGGCGCGGATCGAACGGGAAATACGTCGGCATAGCGCCGGGCGCGGACATCATCTTCGTGAAGGGCGTTCGTCAGGATCCGGGCGGCTTCCAGACCGCGGACCAGGTCGACGCGCTCAACTTCATCAACGACTACGCCGCGCTCGTGGGTCGTCCGTGGGTGACGAACATGAGCCTGGGCGGCGGCATCGACCCGCACGACGGCACGAGTGCGGTGGAGCGCGAGGTCGACCGCCTCACCGCGGCGGGCGTTTCCGGCCGCGCGGTGGTCATCGCGGCGGGCAACGACGGCGCCAGAGGAACGCACACGCAGTTCCAGCTCGGCACGCAGACGACGCGGCACTTCATCGTCGGCAACTACTTCCAGAGTCCGACGCCGTCCGACGAAGTGATCTTCATGACCGGCTGGTATCCGGGCGGGACGAATCTGGCCATCACGATCACGGCACCGAACGGCCAGACGTTCGGCCCGGTCACGACCGGCAACTACATCCTGCCTGCGCAGCCGGGCTTCGGGCTGTGCGCGGCCGGCGGCCCCGCCGTCTACATCGACAATGCGCCGAACGGTGTGAACCCGATCAACCTGGACAACGAAATCAGCATCCAGATCTGGGATGGCTGCTCCGGCGGTCCGTTCGGCACGTGGCCGATCTTCGCAGGTCTCTGGCGCATCGAGGTGACGGGCACGAGCGGCGTGCTGCACATGTGGATGGCGGGCTCGGTGCCGGCGCAGTTCAACGGCGCGGATGCGATCCCGGCCGGCAGCGTGGCGTCTCCGGGCGTGGCTCGCAACGCGATCACGGTCGGCGCCTACACGACGCGCAAGTCGTGGACGAGCATCGCAGGACCGCAGAGCAACAGCGGCACGGTCGGGCAGCTCGCGGACTTCTCGTCGCGCGGCCCGACGCGCGATGGCCGGCTCAAGCCGGAGATCACGGCGCCGGGGCAGGGCATCGTGGCCGCACTGTCGAAGTCCAGCAGCTACCCGAACAATATGCGGCTCCCGGGGAACAGCTTTGCCGTGCTCGACGGCACGAGCATGGCGACGCCGCACGTCACCGGCGGCGTGGCCGTCCTGCTCTCCGTCGACCCCACGCTCGACTCGTTCGACCTCAAGGACATCCTGACGGCCAGCGCGCGCACCGACAACTTCACGGGGGCCACGCCCAGCAACGACTGGGGCTACGGCAAGATGAGCGTGCTCGAAGCCATGCGCTCCGGCCTGCTCGTGGGTGATGCGAACTTCGACGATCGCGTCGATGTCGCCGACCCCGTCACCGTCGTGAATCACATTCTGCGGCGGAGCGAGATGGTGCTGGCCGGACTGCTCGCCGCGGAGACGAACATCGACGGCGAGATCAACGCGGCCGACGTCGTCGGCACGACGAACGAGATCTTCTTCCAGGGTCCCCCACCGCCGACGAGCATCGCTGCGCGCGAGGCCGCATCCGTGACGGTCGGCGGCGTGAGCCGGGCAACGGGCACGGGCGTGTCGATCCCGATCGAGATCAAGGCACCGGTGCCGCTCGCCGGCATCCAGCTCGAGCTGGACATCGGCGACGGTCTCCAGATCGGCGATCCGTATCTCGAGGGCGCGAGCAGTCTCACGCTCGACCACGAGCTGCGGGACGGCGTGCTCACGGTCGTCGCGTACGCCACTTCACCCGCGGCCGATGGTCCGGGTGGCACGACGGTCATGCACCTGCCGGTCGTCGGCGGCACACCGTCCGCGACGGATCCGATCCGCATCCGTCGCGCGCTCCTCGTCGACCGGTACGCGCGCATCCTGGATGATGCGGCGGTCGACCGCGCGGCTGCGGGCACGCGCATGGCCGTGACGGCCAACCGGCCGAACCCGTTCCGCGCAGGCGAGGGGACGCGCTTCCTGCTGGAGATTCCGGGCGCGGAACCGTCGTTCGACGTTCTGCCGCTGCCGCAGGGCGGCGCCGCATCGGTGGCGGCGGGCGCGAGCACGACGCGGGTGCGCATCCGGATCTATAACGTCCGCGGCCAGCTCGTGCGCGACATCTTCGACGGCGCACTCCCAGGTGGTCAGTACGCCGTCGACTGGGATGGCTCGGGTGCGAGCGGCGAGATGCTCGGACCGGGACTCTACTTCGGCGAGGTCGTGGCGGGCAGCGCCCGCGAGACGCTGCGCATGATCATGGTGGGCCGCTGATGCGCACGCGTGCCGCTCTCCTCCTCGCACTCGCACTCCCCTGCGGCGCTGCGGCGCAGGGGATCGAGTCGGAGGCGGCGTTCCTGACGATTCCCACGGGTGCACGCGTAGTCGGCCTCGGCCGCGCGGGTGTCGCGGTGGCCGATGCGCAGGCGTCGTTCTACAACCCCGCGCTGCTCGCGCTCGCACCTGCGCGCATCGCAGTGCACAGGTACGACGGTCCGATCGGATTCCTCGTGCACCACGCCACTGCTGGGTTCGATGCGGGTGCACTGGGCACGGTGCAGGTCGGGCTCCAGGTGCAGACGTTCGGCGAGTTCGAGATCTCGGATGCGGTCGGCTCGATCGGTACGTTCGATCCGCAGAACGTGATCGGCTCGGTCGCACTCGGCCGCAGCTTCGGTCCGATTGCCGCGGGTGCGCGCGTGAAGTGGGTGCAGTCGAGTGTGTCCCCCGATGGCGACGACCGCGGCTTCGCGACGGATGCCGGACTCGCGTTCCAGGTGCCTGGACTGCCGATCAGCGTCGGCGTGGCTGCGCTCGATGTCGGCGCGGATCTGCGCATCGACGGACAGCCCGCGCCCCTGCCGACGCGCCTGCGTGCCGGCCTTGCCGCGCGCATCCCGGCGGGTGAGTGGAGCGTGCTGCTCGCCGCGGATGCGGACGCGTCACCGCATGACTCGCACGCGGGCGGACAGCGCGCGGGTGCGGGCGTGTCGTGGCGCGATGTCGTGACGGTGCGCGGCGGCTGGCTGCGCGAAACGCTCGTGGAAACGAGCGACGGCTACAGCTTCGGCCTCGGTGTGCGGCTCGGCCGCTTCGCGGTCGACTTCGCACGTGAGACAGGACTCAACCATCTCGGCGACGAGATCCACATATCGCTGGAGTACGGACGATGAAAACCGGTTACCTGACGCTCCCGATGATCATGGCTCTCGCCGCCTGCGGCGGGGGTGGCAGCGGGGGCCCGAGCGGCCCCGGGAACGACAACACGCCGCCGGTCGTCACGATCGTGTCGCCGGCCGCGAACGCGACCACCACGGGTCGCAGCTTCAACATTCAGCTGCAGTTCAGTGACGCGAACGGCTCGGGTGTGGACCCGTCCTCGCTGTCGGTGACGCTGTCGCGGAGTGTGGGCGGCGTGCTCACGCGGCGCGGCATGTCCTCGGTGCGCGCGGCGAACACCGAGCTGGTTCCGGTGATCGGCAACGCGAGCGCGAGCGGCGCGTCGCTCACGATCCCCGACTCGCTGGGCGTGCAGCCCGGGCAGGTCACGATGACCGTGCGCGTGCGCGATGTCGCAGGCAATCAGACGGTCGCCACGCAGAACTTCACGGTGGCGCCGTCACCGGCGGGCATCGTGCTCATCGATGCGGCCGGCTCGCGCGGCGAGCGCGGCGTCGCGCTCGACATCGGGCTGCGCAATCCCGATGCGGTGGCGGGCGCGCAGCTCGACATCAACGTCGGCAACGCGATTGCGAGCGTGGACAGCGCCTACGTCCTCGATCGCGCGACCCTGGTGAACGCGGGCGGCTGGGCCTTCGTGGCGCCCGGACGCCTGCGCCTCGCGCTCTTCGATGCGCTCGGCTCGTCGATCGTGCCGGGAGAGAGCGTGGTGGTGCGGCTGTTCGTGACCGTATCCGGAAACGCGACGCTCGGCGCGAATCCACTCACGCCGTCGAACGCGGTCGTCTCCACGCCCGGCGGTCAGAGCGTGGCGGTCACGTCCAGCGGCGCTTCGCTGACCGTGCAGTAGCTACGCGGCCCGGCCGAACCTGAGGACGCGGGTGCCGCGGCCGTGCTCTATGCGGAGTGCGGCCGCGAGCACTTTGTGGTTCAGCACGACGGTGACGTGCGTGAGGTACTCGGGCACGAAACAGCGCACGAGTCCCTGATCGCCGGCGTCGACCGATACGGCCAGCACGGGATGGTCCGGCGCGGTCTCGTAGACATCGAAGCGGCGCGCATCGGAGGGCAGCGCCCACGCGTGCACGCCGTTCGTCGCAGGCGTTCCGAGATCCAGCGTCCAGCCGCCGCCGCACAGCGAGATCTTGCGCTGATCCCATGGCTCGATCACCACGCCATCGGCATCGTCAGGCGCGATCACCTGCAGGTAGAGCGCGGGGGTGCGGAGTGCGAGCAGCTCGTGCATGAAGCGCGTGGCGAGCGACGGCAGCAGGGCGCCGCGGCGGGCGAACGCGAATGCGGCGCGGCGCGCGTCCGCGCTCTCATCGATCCTGCGAACATCGGCGTTGCGCCGGCGAGCTATCCGTCGAGGCGGGCGACCGAGGATCACCCTTCGTGCAATGCGCGTCAGAACGTTCATGACACCTCCTGCGGTGCCCCGGCTGCAGCGTCGGGGCCGGAGATAGAGAAGCCGTGCCGGAACGCCCTGTCAAGCCCGCGTCCGGAACGTTGCATCCCTGCGAAACTTCCGCTCGTCCCGCCGCGGCTTTCCCGCGCGCTGCGCGCGCGCTATCCTCGCTGCGGATCGTCCAGCCACGGAGGAAACCGATGAAGCGGACCCTGCTCGCGATCGCGATGCTGCTCGTGCTCCCCGCCGCCGCGCGGGCGCAGTCGGCCGAAGCGGAGGTGATGGCCGTCGTCGACAGGCTCTTCGACGCCATGCGTGCGCGCGATACGGCCACCATGCGCTCGCTGTTCACGCCCGACGCGCGTCTCATCCGCGGCCGTGTGGCCGACGGGAAGACCACGCTCGAGGTGACGGCGATGAGCGACTTCATCGAGAACATCGCGGGCGCGCCGCCGGGCCTGCTGCTGGACGAGAAGCTCTACGCGCCCGAAGTCCGCATCGACGGCAACCTGGCCACGGTGTGGACGTTCTACACGTTCCACGCGGGCGACCGCTTCAGTCACTGCGGCGTCGACGCGATCCAGATGATCCGCTTCGATGATAGCTGGAAGATGGTGCATCTCGCGGATACCGCGCGCCGCGAGAACTGCGACCCGCCTGCGGGCGGCTAGCGCAGCACGAGCGCGGCGACACCGAGTACGAGGATCACGACACCCGCGCCGGTCTTCGCGGCGGCGGCGAGCATGCGGCCGAGCAGCACGCCCCAGCCGACGCGTGCGGCCGTGTTGTACGCGCGCGTTTCGAACAGTGTGACGATCGCGGCGCCGACGAACGAGCCGATGAAGCCCGCGATCACCGAGCCGATGATCGGCACCGGCATTCCCATCATCACACCTGCGATTCCGCCGAGGATCGCGCCCCAGAAGGCGCGGCGCGATCCGCCGTAGCGCACGTTCAGCTTCTGCACGACGAAGAACTCCGCGAGCTCGGCGAGACCGGCGAGCGCGACCGCAGCAATGACGGTGAACGCGCCGACACGTCCCGCGACCGCGGATACCGCAAGCACGGCGACCATGATCCAGTTGCCGGGCAGTCCGATCGGTGTGGCGAGCAGCGCGAGGAAGAGCACGAACGCCGCGATGAGCGACCACAGGTCGAGGGTCACATGACCTCACCCGCAGTGCGCGCGCGCTTCAGGTCGATCACGTGTTCACCCCCCGTGATGAGGCGGATGCCGCGCTGATGGGTGAGCCACGCCCATGCCCACTGCAGCAGCACGAGCAAGCGATTGCGGAATCCGATGAGATACAGGATGTGCACGAACACCCATGTAAACCACGCGATGAATCCCGATAGGTGGAACGGCCCGATGTCGGCGACCGCGGCCGCGCGGCCGATCGTCGCGAGCGAGCCCTTGTCGAAGTAGCGGAACGGCGTCCGTTCCTTCCCCTCCAGGTCGGCGCGGATGCAGCGCGCGGCGTGCGTGCCCATCTGCAGCGCGGCGGGTGCAACGCCGGGCACCATGCTGCCGTCCGGATTCGTCACGTGCGCGAGGTCGCCCAGCACGAAGATCTCTGGGCGACCCGGCACGGAGAGATCGGGCGCCACGATGACGCGTCCGGCACGGTCGAGCTCCGCACCGAGACAGCCGCCCAGCGGTGACGCGGCGACGCCGGCGGCCCAGAAGATGTTGCGCGCTTCGATGATCACGTCACCGACGTGCACGCGGCCCTTTTCGATGTGCGTGACGAGCGCGTTGGTGCGCACGTCGACACCGAGCTTCTCGAGCTGCCGCTGCGCGGATGCGGAAAGATCCTCGGGATAGGTCGGCAGCACGCGCGGTCCACCCTCGAGCAGAATCACGCGCGCGGCTGCGGTATCGATGGCGCGGAAGTCGGACGGCATCGAACTGCGCGCGATCTCGATCATCGCACCGGCCAGCTCCACGCCGGTCGGGCCGCCACCCACGATCACGAAGGTGAGCTCGGCCCTGCGCGCGGCGGGATCGGCCTCGCGTTCCGCCGCCTCGAACGCGAGCAGGAAGCGGCGCCGTATCTCGGTGGCGTCCTCGATGGTCTTGAGGCCGGGCGCGTGTTCGGCCCACTCCTCGTGTCCGAAGTACGCGTGCGTGGCGCCCGTGGCGAGTACGAGGAAGTCGTAGTCGAGCGTGCTGCCGTCCGCGAGCTGCACCTTGCGCGCATCGGTGTCCACGGACACGACATCACCGAGCCACACTTCGGCGTTGCGCTGCCGGCGCAGCACGGTGCGGATCGGACTGGCAATGTCGGCCGGGGAGAGCGACGCGGTCGCGACCTGATAGAGCAGCGGCTGGAAGAGATGGAAGTTGCGGACGTCGACGACCGTGATGCGCACGTTGGCGCGGCGCAGCGAGCGTGCGCAGCGCAGTCCGGCGAAACCGCCGCCCACGATCACGACCCGCGGTGCGGGCTCAGGCACGGGCGTGGGGACCATGCCTGAGCCTACGCACGACCACGAGCCGCCGCTACCTCATTCCGGCCTGGTCGGCTTCCGGGTTCACCTGCGCCTCGGCCAGCGCCGACAGCTTCTTGTCCGTCTCGCCTTCCTCGTCCAGCGTCTGCTGGAGGAGTTCCGCGTGATGCCCGAAGCCGAGCCGCTCCGCATACGACCGCACCGTGCCGTACGCCGCGATCTCGTAGTGCTCGACACGCTGCGCTGCGGCGATGAGCGCCGCGTCCATCACATCCGGCTGCGCGTCCTCCTTCATCATGTCCGAGCCTTCCTCGATCAGCCCGGCCATCCCGACGCACTTCTTGCCGCGCGGGCTGCGCTCGAGTTCATCGAAGATCGACTCGAGACGGCGCACCTGCTCCTTCGTGACCTCCAGATGCTCCTCGAAGGCCGTGCGCAGCTCTTCGTCGGCCGCCTTCTTCGCCATCTTCGGCAGTGCCTTCAGCAACTGGTTCTCCGCGCTGTACAGATCCTTCAGCTCCTCGACGTACAGGTCCCTCAGCGTCTCCATCGCCATGACCGACCTCCTGCGTGCGGGTTCACATGTTCGGTGGCAATGTGCAAGGAGGATGCCTCTGGAATGCGGGGGCGGGGGCGTTGGGCGGAGCGAGATGGGAACTGCGGGGAATGCGGGAACTGCGGGAACTGCGGGAACGACACGCCAAGGCGGACGGGCGGATCCCGTCCGGCTGAGAGGCAGCTAGTTCGAGCCGGTTACCGGAACGGAGAGGGTCTGGCCGGCGACGATGCGAGAGGAGGTGAGGCCGTTGGCCTCCTTGAGGGCGTCGACAGTGGTGCCATGCTCGCGGGCAATGGACCAGAGCGAGTCGCCGCGGCCGACGCGCACCTCGATCTTCTCGCCGTCGAGCGAAGCGGCGACCTTCGGCTCGGCCGGGCGGCCGGTGCGGCCTTCGACCGCGTCGACGTAGGCGAGGTACTGCGCGGGGAAGACGGCGATGTGGTAGTGGGCCGGGTACCGCTCGCGGGTAGCGTCGAGCACCCCCCGCGATTCGAGCGAAAGCAGGACGCGCTCGAGCCAGCGGCGGCACGAGGTCTTGTTGCTGCGGCGCAGGTCCACGGCCATTCCGGCGGGATGCACGGAGAGCGTGGATGCGTTGCGCGGCTGACGCGATTCGGGGCGGGTGAGGCTGGTGACGACGAGCTTCTCGCCGCAGCCGGCGTGGTACTGTGAAGCCAGGCGCTCCACGAACGTGCGGACGGCGGGTCGCGCGTAGGGGAACGAGACGTTGGCCAGCTCGTAGTGGCTGTTGCCCTTCACGGGCTCGAGGAGCCCGAGCCGGACGAAGCGGCGTACGTCGGACGTGGACGCGAGGAAGGTGTAGTCGTGCGCGCGGGCCACGTTGTTCTGCCGGTTCATTGCGGCCTGCGAACCGACGAGCGACTGGGCCCGTGCGGGCGCTGCTGCTGCCAGCGCCAGAAAAAAAAGACCTGCGACGGTCGCGATTCTGTGCGTCATCCTTCGAGTCTGCCGAGGCCACACCCATGGCCGCCCGTGGGCGGCCGCGATTCCGCGCGGCGCGGGGACACGCCTCGCTCCGGTCGACGTCCGCACGGAATCCTACGACGGCCGTCGTCCCGGGGTTCCGCGAGCGCGGGGAACGCGCGCGGGGCCCACGAGCCGGAACCCCATGTATAGCACGCGGATGACGCTCCTGTCCAGACTCATGGCGCGGAGTGGCGGAAGATCGGCTAGGTTGCAGGGCGGACGGGCCGTTCCGGGCCCGCCCGGCAGAGACACGGGACCCCTTGGAAGAAACCCGGGAAGACGCCACATCGCCGGCCAACGGGACGCTGGGCCTGGCCCTGCGCGCCCTGCGCCACCGCAACTTCCGGCTTTTCACGCTCGGCCAGACGATCTCGCTGATCGGCACCTGGATGCAGCAGGTGGCCGTGGCATGGCTCGTCTACCGCCTCACCGGCTCCGCCCTCCTCCTCGGCATCGTCGGCTTCGTGGCCCAGGCGCCGGTCTTCCTGCTGGCGCCGTTCGCCGGCGAGCTGGCGGACCGCACGGACCGCCGGCGTATCGTGATCGCCACGCAGGCGGCCGCAATGGTCCAGGCGCTGGTGCTCGCCGTGCTCGTTCTGACCGGGGGCGTCGAGATGTGGCACATCATCGCGCTGATGGCGCTGCTCGGCGCCATCAACGGCTTCGACATCCCGGCGCGCCAGTCGTTCCTCGTCGAGATGGTGGGCGGCCGCGACGACCTCGCGAACGCGATCGCGCTCAACTCATCGATCTTCAACGGGGCGCGTCTCGTCGGTCCTGCGCTCGCCGGCTTCGCGATCGCGGCCATCGGCGAAGGGATGGTGCTGCTGATCAACGGCATCAGCTACATCGCCGTGCTGGCGGCACTGCTGGCCATGGACGTGCCGCCGCGTACACTGCCGGAGACCGAGGATCCGATGCTGCGGCGGATGACGGAAGGTTTTCGCTACGCCTTCGGCTTCGGTCCGATCCGTGCCATCCTCGCGATGGTGGCCGTCGTGAGTCTCGTGGGGGTGCCGTTCACGGTTCTGCTGCCGATCATCGCCGAGGATGTGCTGGGAGGTGGCGCCCGGACGCTGGGCTTTCTGACGGCTGCGACTGGACTCGGAGCGCTCTGCGGCGCACTTTTCCTTGCATCGCGCCGCACCGTCCGCGGGTTGGGCCGGATCATAGGGTTCGCCGCGCTGCTGTTCGGGTCAGCGCTCGTAGCGGTCGGGTTTTCGCGTGAGCTGTTGCTCTCCATTCCGCTGCTGGTTCTCGCCGGGTTCGGAATGATGACGCAGATGGCGTCGAGCAACACCGTGCTTCAGACGCTGGTGGACGACGACAAGCGCGGCCGCATCATGAGCCTCTACAGCATGGCGTACGTCGGCATGGCGCCGCTCGGCGCGCTCTTCGCGGGCGTGGTGGCCGCACGCATCGGTGCGCCCGCCACGATCTCCGTCGGGGGCGCGTGCTGTATTCTGGCGAGCATCGTCTTCGCCAGCCGGATCCCTGCACTGCGTGCGGAAGTGCGCCCGATCTACGTCCGGCTCGGCATCATCCCCGAAGTGGCGCGCGGGATTCAGGTGGTCACGCATCAGATCGGACCACGGGATCGCAATGCCTGAGTCCACCTGGATCGTCGGCCTCGTACTGGCCGGTGTGCTCATCGTTGCCGTTCTCCTCGTCGCGCGGTTCCGGCGCGGTCTCGCAGAGGAGGTGGCCGCTCGCGAAGCGGCGCTCGCCGCGCAGCGGCGGTTCCAGCAGCTTGTCGACAATGTCGATGCCGTCGTGTGGGAAGGCGATCCGGAAACGTACCGCGTGAGCTTCGTGAACAGCGGCGCCGAACGAGCGTTCGGCTATCCGGTGTCCGCTTGGCTCGCCGGGCCCGGGTTCTGGCGTCGTTTCATCCATCCCGACGACTTCGACGCGGTACTCCAGCACTGTGCCGAAGCGGCGCGGCGCGGAGAGGATCATACGCTCGAGTATCGCGTGGTGACCGCGAGCGGCGAGCTGCGCTGGGTACACGACCAGGTGCGCGTCGAGACCGACGCGGAGGGCCGGCCGGCGCGACTGTTCGGTGTGATGGTGGACATCACATCCCGTCAGCGCGGCGAGGCGGCACTGCGCGAGACGCAGGAGCGGCTGCGGCGCATCATCGATCAGGCGGCCGACCCCCTGCTCGTGCACGACCAGGACGGCCGCTTCGTCGAGGTTAACCGCCGCGCGTGTGAAGTACTCGGATACACACGCGACGAACTGCTCTCGCTGCGCGTCGCCGACATCGAGGTGGACCGGCGGCCGGGTACACCGGATGGGGATGGCGACGTGGTCACGCACAGCGCCACGTACCGGCGGCGCGATGGCACGACGTTCCCCGTCGAGGTGCGGGCGGGCCGGGTGCAGTGGGATGGCCGGCCGATGATGGTGGCGATCGCGCGCGACATGAGCGAGCGCAACCGCCTCGAGCAGCAGCTCCGCATGTCGCAGAAGATGGAGGCTGTCGGCCAGCTCGCGGGCGGCGTGGCGCACGACTTCAACAATCTGCTCACGGCGATCAAGGGTCACATCGAGCTGCTGCTCCAGGAGACGGGCCCCGGCCACGTCGTGCGCAGCGATCTCGAGGCAATCGCGAAGGCGGCGGACCGCGCGGCGGAACTTACGCGTCAGCTGCTCGCGTTCAGCCGCCGCCAGATCTTCACGCCGGAGTCCGTGGATCTGAACGGGTTCGTCGAGTCGCTGCGGCCGGTGGCCGAGCGGATGGCGGACGGTCGAGTGCGGGTGCGGACGGTAACCGCGGCGTCGCAACCGGCGCACGTGGACCGTGCGCAGCTCGAGCAGGTGCTGATCATTCTCATATCCAACGCCCTCGAAGCGATGAGCGACGGCGGTGAGCTCACGATCGGCGCGCGCGACGAGCACGTGGATGAGGATGCGGAGCTGCGCTGGCGCCACGCGTACGTGCAGGCGGGCGAGTACGTCGTGCTGTACGTGGCGGACACGGGGCACGGCATGGATGCGGCCACTGCGGCGCGCGTGTTCGAGCCCTTCTACACCACGCGCAACAAGGGCCGAACGGCGGGACTCGGACTGTCCACGGCGTACGGCATCGTCAAGCAGAGCGACGGCTACATCATTGCGGAGAGTGCGCCCGACCGCGGCACGACCTTCCACGTGTACCTGCCGCGGCAGGGGACGCGTGCGGAGCGGCCGGCGCACGAGCCCCGCTCCGATGCGGAGCCGTCGACGGACCGGCTCGTGCTCGTCGTGGAGGATGAACCGGCCGTCCGGTCGCTGATCGGCCGCGTTCTGTCGAAGCGCGGCTACGTGGTGATCGAGGCGGCGAACGGACGCGAGGCACTCGAGCGGGCAGGCGAGTCGCTGCGGCCGGTGGACCTGCTGATCTCCGACATCGTGATGCCCGAGATGGACGGCCCCGAGCTCGCGCGCCGGCTGGGCGAAACACGGCCCGGGCTCCCCGTGCTCCTGATTTCCGGCTACAGCCACGACGCGATCGTGCGCGAGGGCGCGTTCCCCGCGGGCGCGGCGTTCCTCGGAAAACCCTTTACGCCAAGCGAACTCGCCGCGCGGGTCGAGGAGATCCTGCGGGACTGAGCCCGGGTTTTCAGAGACGGCTGTTTCCGCTATAATCGCGGTTCCCTGAACCGGTGCCTCCCGGCCCGTGTATGAATCCAGTGGCCGTCGCAAGCGCAAGGCGCGGCCGCATACGATCCGCTCCAACGGAGGCTGTACCATGACCCCTCAGCGCGGCCTGTTCCCGGCCATGCTCGCCCTGCTACTGCCGGCCGCGGTGGCCGCACAGGGCCCCAAGGACAACGACTACACGCGCGAAGCCTCGAAGTACGTGGGACTCGCGCTGGCGCGGCAGGACACGGCAGAGCAGCGCCAGATGTACGAGCAGGCGCTCCAGGCCCTGTCTACCGGAATGGCTGCCGACGCGCAGAATCCCAAGGTCTGGTACCTGGCCGGACAGGCGCACGCGGGCCTCGGCCACATCGCGGCAGCCGACAGCGCGTTCGACCGCGCACTCTCCCTCTATCCGGACTATGCGGACGAGATCGAGGCGGAGCGGATCTCGGCGTGGCTGCTGGGCTTCGATCTCGGCGTGGCCGCCATGGAGGCGGAGAATTACGAAGCGGCGCTGGCGATGTTCAACGCCACCCACGACGTCTATCCGATGCGGCCGGAAGCGCTGCTCAACGCGAGCAACCTGTACACGGCGCTCGGACAGTACGACGGCGCGCTGATGGCCCTCGACTCCGTGATCGCAATCGTCGCGGGTCCTGAGTTCCAGAAGCTCGAAGCCGAGGAGCAGGCCACCTGGACCAGCTACGGCGAGTTGGCGAAGGGCACGCTGCCCGAGGTGCTCGGCATGCTGGGCGTCGAGCAGTACGGCAACGGCGAGTTCGTGGCGGCGCACGAAACGTTCACGCGCGCCTACGAGATGAACCCGTACTCGCGCGACTACGCGTTCAACATCGTGCAGTCGCTGTACGCGCAGGCCACGGAGCTGGAGAAGCAGGTTGCGGCCGCAGGCGAGGGCGGTGCGCCGGCGAACGTGACGACATCGCTCCAGGAGATCTACACGGCGCTGATCCCGGCCGTCGATGAAGCCGAGAAGAGCGACCCGGCCAGCGCATCGCTCACGATGATCCAGGCGCGTGCGCACGAGCGGCTCGGCGCGCTGACGAACGACGCGGCGCACGGACAGGGCACGCAGGCTGTACTCCAGCGCTACGAGGAGCGCGGCCTCGACGTCGATGAGCTCCTCGTGGAGCCGCTCGAGACCGGCTTCCGCGTGCAGGGCTCGGTCATCAACCGCAAGGAAGCGGCGGCCGGTTCGAACGTCACGGTGGTGTTCACGCTGCTCGGCCGCGATGGCTCGACCATTGGCGAACAGCAGATCCCGGTGACGCTCGCTGCGAAGGATCAGCCCGCTCCGTTCCAGGCGGAGGTGCCGATGTCCGGTGCGGTGCCGTTCGCGGGGTGGAAGTACCGCATCGATCGATAGGCTCTGCCGAGTACAAGAGAGCCGGCCCGCTCGCGTTGCTTTGCGAGCGGGCCGGTTCCTTTTCACGACATATTCACCGCAGAGGCGCAAAGGGCACAGAGTAATTCTTTTGTTCCGTTTGGTCGGCGGTGCGGCGCATGTTCTCGACCTTCATCGTGAACGTGCGTTACCCGGAATTCAATACAGTAGTTGTTCTCCGCGTCCTCTGCGCCTCTGTGGTGAATTCAACCTCAGGACATCTAACGCCCACCGAAGCGCAGGCCGATCATGAAGAAGGAATCGTGTCGGCCGAAGACATCATCGTCGCGGGTGATGTAGTCGGACACTTCGGCCATGATGCCGAACTTCCCGAACATGAAGTCGGCACCGATGCCGATGTGCAGGGCACCATCGGTTTCATCGCTCGGCAATGCATCGGAGAAGCCGTCGTCATCCCACGAGTAGCCCTCGTGCTTCAATGCGAGCCCGGCGATGCCGTAGGGCTGAATGCCTATGATGCGCGGGATCGGCCGCAGCACGAGGTCGCCGGAGACGGCGAGGAGCGTACCCTCACCGATCTCGTCCGGATTCGCGACGCCGTGCTCCTCGATCGTTGCGCCGGTGGCATAGGCCAGGCCGACACGGAGGAAGGAGAACTCGACGAACGCGCCGAGCCCGAGCGCGTTCCCCTTCGCGATCCGGCCCCCACCGGCCGCGTCGCGCAGGTCGTACAGATCGCTGCCGGGGTGTACCGCGCCGGCGGTCAGGCCGAAGCTCGCCTGGCCCGCCGCTGCGGCAGGGGCAAGGAGTGCAAGCAGAAATACCCACGTAACAGGTTTCATGAAGCCTCTCTCGCTGTTGAAGGAAACTGCATTCACCACGGAGAACGCGGAGATCGCGGAGCCACCCCAACAGGTCAAGAACAAGTTTGTTCTCCGTTCTCGCTGCGGCTCTGCGGTGAATTCCGTTCTTGCGTCCTCGCCGTTCTCCTACAGGCGCCGGGGAGTCCGGAGTTCCGTTGTGCGGCGGCGCGGACCTGCGTAGCGTTGGGCATGAGATCTTTCCTCACCCTCGGGATCCTTGCTGTCGTGGCCTGCACCGAGGCCGCGCCGCTGCCGGAGAACGCACGGGAAGTGCCATCGCCGGCGGTTGATCGGAGCGGCGAGCCGAACCTGACCACGCTCTCGGACGGACGGGTGCTGCTGAGCTGGATCGAAGCGCAGGGAGAGACGGCGCACGCCTTCCGTTTCGCGATCTGGCAGGACTCGGCGTGGTCCGCGCCGGGCACCATCGCGGCGGGCCGGCCGTTCTTCGTGAACTGGGCGGACTTCCCGTCGGTGATCGAACTGGGCGACGGCGCACTCGCGGCGCACTGGCTCGAGCGGTCGGGTGGCGAACGCTACGCGTATGGCGTGCGCATCGTTCGTTCGAGCGATGGTGGTGTCACATGGAGTGAGCCGGTGACGCCACACGACGATGGCACACCGACCGAGCACGGCTTCGTCTCGCTGCTGCCGATGGGTGGCGATGCGGGCGCGGTGTGGCTCGACGGCCGCGAGTACTTCGGTGCAGCGGAAGGTGCGGGCGTGATGACGCTCCGCTTCGCGCGGATCGGCGCGGATGGCACAGTGCGCGACGGCGCGCTGCTCGATGCGCGCACCTGCGACTGCTGCCAGACCGATGCGGCGCGCACGGCGGGTGGCCACGTCCTCGTGTATCGCGACCGCACCGATGATGAGATTCGCGACATCTCGATCCTGCGCTTCGATGGCGAGCGCTGGAGCGAGCCGGTGACGGTGCATGCGGACGGCTGGGAAATCGACGCATGTCCGGTCAACGGACCCGCGGTAGCCGCGCAGGGAGATCGCGTCGCGGTCGCATGGTTCTCTGCGGCCGGCGACATCCCTGTCGTGAAGCTCGCGTTCTCGAACGACGGTGGCGCCACGTTCGGCGCACCGACCCGCATCGATGATGGCGCGCCGGTCGGCCGCGTCGACCTCCTGGATCTGGACGAACGTGGCGTACTGGTCTCCTGGCTCGAGCGTGTACCGGGTGGCGATGCGGCCGTGCGTGTGCGCATCGTCTCGGCCGATGGTGCGGCGAGCAATCCTGTGACGGTATCGTCCGCGAGCGCGGAGCGCGCGAGCGGATTCCCGCGCATCGCACGTGCGGGTGATGCCGTGCTGTTCGCGTGGACGGATGCGACGGCGCCCGCGCGGGTGCGCACGGCGGTCGCATCACTGCGGTGAGTTCGGACGACGACATCCGGCCCGCCTCGATCGCGCTGCGCGAGATCCGCCTCCCGCTGCGCGAGCCCTTCCGCATTTCTTCCGGTGTGGTGCAGGAGCGTCGCATCCTGCTGCTCGAAATGGCCGACGCCGACGACACGGTCGCATGGTCGGAGTGTGTGGCGGGCGAGGCGCCGAACTACTCGTCCGAAACGATCGACACCGCGTGGCTCGCGATCTCCGAGTGGGCCGTGCCGCGCATCCTCGGCCATTCGTTCGAGGAGCCAGCCGACGCGGCGCGTGCGCTCGAGCACGACTTCCGCGGACATCGCATGGCGAAGGCGGCGGTCGAGATGGCCGTGTGGGCGCTCGCCGCGGAGCGCCGCGGACTCTCGCTGGCAGAGCTGCTGGGCGGAACGCGCGCGGAGATCGAGGTCGGCATCTCGCTCGGCATTCAGGACACACCCGATGCGCTCGTCGAGCGTGCGCGTGCCGCGCGCAGCGCGGGGTACCGCCGCATCAAGCTGAAGATCCGGCCCGGTGCCGACGTCGAGTACGTCGCTGCCGTGCGCGCCGCGCTCGGTGATGAAGCGGTCCTGAGCGTGGACGCGAACGCAGCGTACACGATCGAGGATGCGGATCACCTGAAGCGGCTGGATGCGTACGACCTCGCCATGATCGAGCAGCCACTCGAGGGCGGCGACCTGGTCCGTCACGCCACGCTCCAGAAGCAGCTGCGCACGTCGCTCTGCCTGGACGAATCGATCACTTCCGCCGCGCGCGCGGAGGACATGATCGCGCTCGGTGCGGGCCGCATCGTCAACATCAAGCCGGGCCGCGTGGGCGGCTTTGCGGCTTCGAAAGCGATCCACGATGTGTGCGCGAAAGCGGGCGTGCCGGTGTGGTGCGGCGGGATGCTGGAGAGCGGGATCGGCCGTGCACACAACGTTGCGCTGGCCTCACTGCCGAACTTCACGCTGCCCGGCGACCTGTCACCGAGTGCGCGCTACTGGGAGCGGGACATCGTGACGCCGGAATGGACGATGACGGCGGACGGTATGGTCCACGTACCACGCGCCGCCCCGGGACCTGGCGTGCGCGTGGACGTGGACCGCATCGACGACCTCACGGTGCGAAGCGTCGCCCTGAAGAGTTGAGCGGCGTCAGCGGCGTACGATCCGCGCCACGAAGCCGTCGGCGTTCCCGCCGCCGTACCCGCCCTGTATCGGCGAGATGCGGGTGAAGTCGCTGGCCGGCGTCATCCCGGCGATCGCGTAGACGCCCGCACCGAAGGCCGCGGTGCGCCCGAACTCGGAGTCCGTGCTGCCGCCCAGGTACGAGGAGTACAGGAGCGTCCCGAGGTCCGGCGACAGGATCACGGCGACGGCATCGCGCCCGCCCGACAGGCTCCTGTCGAGCGCGCCGCTGGTCGTCGGGAAGTTGCCCGACGCCGTGGTGCCGGTGAGCAGGATGTTGCCGAAGCCATCGGTGGCCACGCCCTCCGGCCGGTCCGAGCTGCTGCCGCCGAGGAACGTGCTGGCCAGCAGCGTCGAGCCGTCGGCGGAGATCTTCGACACGAACATGTCGTTGTTGCCGCCGCCGTACGTCCGCTGCAGCGCACCACTGGTCGTGGGGAAGTTCGAGCTCTGTGTGGGCGCGGCGAGGATGACGTTGCCGGCGAAGTCGACGGCGAGTTCGTGCGTCTCGGTGGATTCGTTCTCCGATCCGCCGAGGTACGTGGCCCAGTCGATCGCGCCGTTCGACGCCTGGAGTCGCGTGATGAACAGGTCGCCGTTGCCGCCGTACGTGCGATCGTACGCGCCGGCGGTCGCGGGCGCGTTCGCCGAGCTGGTCGTGGTCAGGAAGTAGACGCTGGAGCCGTGCACGCGCACGGACGTCTCACCGGGCTCTTCGCCCGATCCGCCGATGTAGCGCGCCCACAGAACGGCCGAACCGTCTCCGCGGATCTTCGCGACCACCGCGTCGTCGCCGCCGCGCGGCGAGTTCAGGAACGCGGACGCGACCGGCGCCGAGTACGATCCGGAGGTGTAGCCGGAAGCGATGTAGATGTCGCCTCCGGCATCGACGGCGATGTCGCGCACGATGCGCGGGTCGTTCGTGCCGAAGTAGCTGCAGAACACGACGGATCCGCCGTCGGGCGTCAGCTTGCAGACGAAGCCGTCCTGGTTACCGTAGAAGGCGGCCTCCTGCCCGCCGCGAAACTGCGTCTGAAACGCGCCGTTCGTCACCGGGAACCCGGCGCCCGCGCGCCCGCCGACGTACACGAAGCCTTGCGCGTCCACGGCGACGCCGTACGCGCGGTCGTAGTTCGGCCCGCCGATGAACGTCGACCAGAGGACGTTGCCGCCGGGGCCGATGCGCGTGACGAAGACATCGAGCCGCTCCACCGCGCCGGACTCCGGCTGGCCGGGGTTGTGATTGGTCTGGAACGCTCCGCCGGTTACGGGAAAGTCGGGCGAGTCGGTGCCGCCGACGACGTAGATCGAACCGTCGGGGCCGACCGCCACGCCGCGCACCTGGTCGTGCTTCGATCCGCCGATGTGGGAGGCGAGCGCGAAGTCGAACTCCGTCGAACCTGCCGCCTGCACCTCGACTTCGGCCTCGTCCTGACGGTTGCCCACGCGAACGCGGATCGTGGCGTGACCCGGTGAAGCGCCGGTCACGGTTCCGTCGTCGTCCACGTCGGCCACGTTCGGACTCGATGAGCTCCAGATCAGATCGACGCCGGAGATCGGGTCGCCATCGGCATCGCGCGCCACGGCGTGGAAGCGGGCGCTCTCACCGACCTCGAGGACGCCCTGCATTTCGCTGATCTCGACCGCGGCCACGACGGCCGGATCGATCGGGCCCGCCGCGTCGGACGAGCACGTAAGACCCGCGAGCGCGAACACGCCCGCGACCAACGCGTTCAGGTTGCCGGACTTCTCCATCATCGCTGCCCCCATTCACTGCGCGGCCGCAAAAACCCGGATCGGCGGATTCACCGTTGGATAGTCCAGGGGCGGCCTCCGGATCCAGCCCGCGAGCGGCGGGGTCCGGAAACTCTCCTCGAGCCGATACCCGGCTTCGCCGGCCATGAGCCGGTCGAACAGCTCGACCGGCAGCGTATGGCTGTGATCGCGGCCGTGGCTCGTGTGGTCCGGAACCACGAGGATGAACCGCGGCCCGAGCGAATCCAGCCGCGCCAGGATCTCGGGCGGCTGGTCGGCCGGTGCAACGTACATGCCGCCATACTCCGCCACCCGTACGGCCCCAACGCCATCCGGCAGCCGCGGCAGCTTCTGGGACGGGCCGAAATAGGCCACCACGTCGCCGGGCTGGAGCCGGGGCGCCAGCCACCGGGCCGCCTCGTGCCGGGAGTCGCGGAGCATGGCCCAGGTCAGGTCGGCGGAGCGGGCGAGCTGGATCGCGAGCGTCGCGCCCGCAAGGACGAGGACGGGTAAAGCCCAGGCCGCGCGGCGGTTCCGCCATGCAGCGGTGATGAGCGGCGCGGCCGCGAACGCGAGCAGCACGGCCAGCGGCAGCAGGTACCGCAGCTGCACGGAGCGCAGCACGGCGAACATGTAGAGCGCGTAGGAGAGCGCGGGCAGCACGAGCGCACCGCCCCGCGCGCGCCGCAGCGCGAGCCATGCGGCGCCACCCCCGGCCAGGATCAGGCCCGGCCACGTGAGTCCGTCCGCGAGGCGCATGAACATGCCGCGTGCCATGGCGAGGCTGCCGGCGAGGGAGCGGTCGAACGTGTCGGGAATGGCCGCGCCGGTGGACAGCACCTCCAGCCGTCCGGTCAGGAACTGGAGGTGTGCGATGTAGCGGCCGGGGTCGACGAAGAAGCCGCTGCCCGCACCGAGTGCGATCAGCGACGCCGCGAGTCCGGCCAGCGCGGGCCGCAGCAAACCGCCTTCCCGCGGCGCGACGAGCAGCGCGAACGGCATGACGAGGAACACACCGAGCGCGGCTTCCTTGGTGGCGAGCGCGAGGCCGGCGAAGATGCCGAGCCACACGGCGCGTCGCATGGTGAAGCCATGCACCATGCACAACACCCACGCAGCCACGGCCATGACCGTGAGCGCAAGCATGGGCCCGTCGACGTTGCCGGTGCGCGCGTAGTACAGCATCGGGTACGCCATCCCGCCCAGTGCCGCGGCGACGAATCCCGTAGCACGATCCCAGCGCGCGCGCGCTGCAACGAACAACGCACCCGCCATCGCCGCGGCCATCAGCACGGTAACCATGTGCGCGATCCACGACAGCGTGCGCAGTGACTTCACGGGATCGCGGAATCCGTACGGGTACTCGCCGGTCGGTGCATCGAGCCCGCCCGTCAACATCTGGAATGCGAGGTACGGCGCGTACGCCGCCGCGCTGACGAACGAATAGAAGAGCGGGTATCCGAGGTTCCGGTCGGGCTTGGGCTCGAGGATGTTGTGTACTTCGGCGAGCGGGCCGAGCGGTGTTTCGTCATCGACCGCCCACGCGTCGACCGCGTCCTCGCGGTTCGCGTGCGGCGCGCCCCACCAGAATGCGGGCGCGTAGACGAGGAACGCGAGGACGAGGACGAGGCGCAGGTCGCGGTCCCACATGCGGCGTGAGACGCCGGTTGCGGGACGGTCGGTTTCGGCCGCCACGGCCGTCCCGCTCAAGCAGCTACCTCGCGCCGGGGATCGAGGACGCGACGGAGTCCCGGCGGCGCCGGCGCCGCTGCATGCGCATGTGCTGCTGCTGGAGCAGCCACAGCTCGCGCTGGACCATGTATCCCTGCTTCACGACCACGCCGAAGATGAAGAGCACGAGCGCGAGCACGAGCAGCGATACGCTCATGAGGGCCATGTAGACGGAGGTCTCGTGGAGCACCAGCAGCACGGCGGCCCCCACGAGGAAGAGCATGGCCAGCGCTGCGGATGCGAAGCTCATCGCCCAGATGTAGCGCACGGGATTCGCCGACAGGCTGAACAGGCTGTGCGATACCACGAGCGCTCCGACCTTGGACGAGCTCTTCCGCTTCACCCGCTGCCCCTGGTGCTTGTACTCGTGCCACTCGAGGATGGCGGGGATCTCGCGGATGCGCAGGCCAAACGCCGTGGCCTTGAGGATCACCTCGAGGTGGAACTCCTTCCGGTCCTCGTGCAGTGGCAGCGAGCGGATGGCCTCGCGGCGGTACGCGCGCGTCATGCCCGTGTTCATCGTGGCGCTGTCGCCGACGCATGCACGGATCACGCGGTTGCCGAGCCGGCTGAACATCACGCGCTTGAACGGGACGTTCCTGTAGCCGCCGCCGGGCAGGTGCGGGCTGGCGACGACGATGTCGGCGTCAGGCCAGCGGCGCATGGCCGCGAGCAGCTCGTGCACGATGTCCTCGCCCCACGACAGGTCGATCTCCGTGGTGACGATGATGTCGCCGCGCGCAGCGGCAATGCCGGTGCGGAGCGCGTGGCCGCGGCCGCGGTTGCGCTCGTAGCCGAGCACACGCAGCCGCGGGTGCTGGATGGAGCGGGCGACGTCCCACGAGCCATCGACGGAGCCGTCGTTGACGACGATGAGCTCCCATTCGGCATCGAGCGTTTCGAGCCGCGCCAGCAGCTGGCGTATCGCCCACTCGAGGATCTTCGCCTCGTTGTAGAACGGGCACACCACGGTCACATCCATTGCGCCCTCCCTCATCGAACGCCCGCGCGGTCCATCGTCTGGCGGAACCAGAGCTCAAGGGCCACGAGACTGAATACCTGCTTCACGTGCATGAATTCGCCGCCGGCCAGCGAGTCGCGCAGCCGCGCGATGCGCTCGGGGCGGAACAGTCCGCGCTCGCGCACGGCCTGCTCGTTCAGCGTGTCCTCTACGAGGTCACGGAACTCGCGCGCGCCGGCATCGCGCTCCAGCGGCGCGTAGAACGGCCGCTTCGGCCGGCGCGTGATCTCGGCCGGCAGTGAGCGAGCCGCATAGCGGCGCAGCAGCTCCTTCGAGCGGCCGCGATGGATCTTGAGCCGCGGCGGAACGCGCAGCGCGAACTCCACCAGCTCGTGATCGAGGAACGGCACACGCGCCTCGAGCGCGTGCGCCATCGATGTCTTGTCCTGCTTCGTCAGGATGTTGTCCGCCAGCCACCAGTCGAACTGGAGGTGGAGGATCCGGCCGAGCAGCGGGGCCGCGCTCGCGAGTGCGAGGCGCGCTTCTTCCGCCGCCGCCGAGCCGCCGTTCAGCTGCGCACGGAACTCGGGCTGATACAGCTCCGCAGTGTCACGCGCGTCGAAGAGCGAGATCAGGTGGCGATACGCCTGCAGCAGGTCCCGGTCCCCGAGCAGTCCGAGGAAGTCGATCACCTTCTGCTTGCCGCGCCGGCCGAGATCGGCCGGGTAGTCGAACGCGATGTCGAGCAGTGCGGACGGCATGGCACGCAGCGCCCCTGCGACCAGGCGCGGCGGCACGACGCGGCGGAGCCGGCCGCCGTAGAGGAGCGCGCGGTGGAACAGGTATCCGCCCAGCGTTTCGTCCGCACCCTCGCCTGACAGCACGACCTTCACGTGGCGTGCGGCCTCGCGCGACAGCATGTACATCGGGATGACGATCGGGTCGCCGATGGGCTCATCGAGATGCCACACCACGTCGGGCAGCAGCTCCGCCATGTCGCTGGCGCGGCAGGTGATCTCGGTGTGTATGCACCCGAGCGCCTCGGCCGCGCGCCGCGCCGCGTCCACCTCGTCGTGCTCGAAGTCGAACCCGACCGTGAAAGTCCGCACGGGTTCGCTGCTCATGCGCGCGAACGCGGACACGATCACGGACGAGTCGAGGCCACCGCTCAGGAATGCACCGACCGGTACGTCCGCCATGAGCCGGCGCTTGACGCTGCGCTCGAAGTGCTCGGCGAATCCCTCGAGGTACTCGTCGTCGGAGAGGTCGAACGGCCCCTCGTGCAGCTTCGGCTGCCAGTAGCGCTGGAGGTCGAAGCCCTGTGCATCGATAACGGCGTAATGCGCCGCGGGCAGCTTCGAGACACCGCGCAGCAGTGTGCCCGGCCCGGGCACGTGGCGCAGCGCAAGGTACTCCTGCACGGCCGCGGGCTCGAGTTCGCGCGGCACCGCATCGGCGCGCAGCAGCGCCTTCATCTCCGACCCGAAGAACACGCCCTGCGGCGTGCGCGCGTAGTAGAGCGGCTTGATGCCGAGGCGGTCGCGTACCAGCAGCAGCCGGCGCTGGCGCGCGTCCCAGAGCGCGAACGCGAACATGCCGATCAGGTCGTGCACGCAGCGGTCACCGCGATCCTCGTACAGGTGGAGAATCACTTCGCAATCGGACTGCGTGCGGAAGCGGTGGCCGGCTGCGAGCAGCCGCTCGCGCAGCTCGCGGTGGTTGTAGATCTCGCCGTTGCAGATCAGGACGATCGAACCGTCCTCGTTCGCCAGCGGCTGATGCCCGCCCGCAAGGTCGATGATGCTGAGCCGGCGATGCCCGAGTGCGACGCCGTCGCCGTAATGGAAGCCTTCATCGTCGGGGCCGCGGTGACGGAGCGAGTCCGTCATCGCCTCGAGCACGCCGTCGCGGCGCGGGCCGGTGTAGCCGCAGATGCCGCACATGGTCAGTTCACGTCCACCGAGCGCGAACGCGTCACGCCCCGCCCGAGTTCGTGGAGCGGCACGGGCTCGGCCGGCGCGTCGGCAGCACCCAGCTCATGGAAGACGAAATAGCGCGACGACCCCATGTGGATCGTCGCGAAGCGGTCGCTCGGTGCGAGCCGCTCCGCCTGCAGCGTGCCCGTGCTGCGCAGCGTATCCTCGATGGTGACGCGCGCGTCCTCGAAGCGCACGACGCGCCGCAGCTCGAGCGGGACGGCGGAGCGGCGGTACACGAGCACGCGCACGAGCTTGCGCTTCAGCCACTGCGCGGCGGCCGGGACGCGGCCGAGCGTGAGCAGGAACGCGCGGAAGGCGAGGAACCGCCAGGGTCGCATCGTGGGGCGGCTCACCGTCTGGAAACGGCTTTCGACCTCGATCGCGTCCGCACGCACCTCCATCGGACGCCCGTCGTCCTGGTACTGCGACGTGATCAGCCGCCCGCCCGCGAGGCGGCCGACGTACCCGCAGTCCGAAAGTGCGAGCCGGCCGGTCTCCCGATCGAACATCTTTACCACGCCGCCCTTCGCCACACCGATGAACGCGTCGTACGCCGCCGTCCGCACGCGTGCGAGTCCTGCGGCCGGGAACCACGACATCCCGCGCTCCGGCGTGGGATCCGCGGTGTGCGCACGTTCGTCGGAAGCCACGAGCGCCCGATCCGCGAACACCAGGTTGTTGAGCAGCGGGAAGAAGTTGTAGGCATCGATGCCCCGCAGTCCCGCGGCCGATACGGATCGCACGGCCGACCGCATGTGGTCGGCAATGAACGCGGCCGCGTCATCGACGGGTGCGAGCATCTCGAACGCGGCCGGATAGTACGTCTGCGTGTTCCGGCTCGCGTACTCCCCGCCCAGACTCCGGTCCGGGTGGACGAAGTGCGCGAGAAAGCGTGTCGAGCGTTTCAGTGACGCGAGCAGGTCGTCGTCACCCGTGAGCTGCCAGATGCGCGCGAGATAGAACGACCCGTGCGTCTGGTAGCCCGGGTCCGCGCCGCCGTACTCCTCGTACCATCCCTCCGCGGACTGGTGGGAAAGGATGCGGTCGAGGAAATGGCGACTGCGCTGCGCGTGTGAAGGCTCACCGGTGATGCGGCCGATGTGCTCGAGTGCGGCTGCGGCTGCGGCGAGATGGTTCGACAGGAATCCGTGCGACTCATCGTTGCGGCAGAGCCAGTCGCCCGCACGACCGAGCGCCTCGCGCGTGTGCGCCACGACATCGGGCGGCAGCGAATCGCCTGCCATGAGCAGCGCCTCGGAGACGTAGAAGCTGGTGAACGCCGTTGCGGCGAGCGACCGCTCGAAGGGATACGCCTCGTCGAAGCTGCCATCGCGGTACTGCATGCGTGCCCATGCCTCGAGGCCGAGGCCGATCCACTCGAGCAGCCGCGGGTTGCCGCGCAGCCGCGCGTCGCCGAGGTCCGCCGTATACGCGTACGACAGCACGCATACGCCTTCCTGGAAGCGCGCGCCCGGGAAGTCGACGAACTTCCACGCCCAGTACGTACGATCCATGCAGCCGGCCGTCGGGCTCTCCCGCTCCCGGTCCATGAGACCGAGTGTGCGCGGAATCTGCTCGAGGATCTCGTCCGCGTAGAGACGACGGGCGACGGCGGTGGCGGTCATGCCCCCTCGACCTCCGCGGGTGCACCCGTATCAAGGCTGCGGTGCACCGCGAACGTGGCGCGTGTGACCGCGACCAACGTGTCGAGCCCGATCGGCATCGGCGTGCCATCACGCACAGCGCGCACGAATGCGGCCACCTCTTCGGTGTGGCCCTTCGCCTGGTTCATCAGCCGGCGCATGCGGCGCTTGTTGCCGCGATGCAGCGCCAGCGTGCGGTAGTTGTCGAGGATCGCGGTCCGGCCGCCGCCGTACACCTCGAGGTATTCCTTCGACACACTGGCATCGCCCTCAGCCAGGTAGTGGATCGTGCCGACGGAGCCGTCGCTCATGCGCAGTGTGATCGTGGCCGAGTCGCGCGGGACCGCGCCGGCGGCGCCGAACGTCTCCGCGTGGACGCGCACGGGCAGCGAGTCCGTGAGGAAACACAGCGCATCCACGAAATGGCAGCCCTCCCCGATGATGCGCCCGCCGCCCAGCCGCGGGTCGTGCACCCAGTGCTCGGCCGGGAACTGTCCGGCGTTGACCCGATACGTGGCGAAGAGCGGGCCTGCGCGGCCGTGGAAGAAGTCGCGGCACTCGACCATGAGCGGCGCGAAGCGGCGGTTGAAGCCGACCATCAGCGGTGAGCCCGATTCCAAGGCAGCGGCGAGAATATCGTCGAGCTCGGCAGGCGTCAGCGCGAGCGGCTTCTCGACGAACACGGCCTTGCCCGCGCGCAGTGCGGCGGCGGCGAGGCGCGCGTGCTCGTCGTGGCGCGTCGCGATCACGACCGCATCGACATCCGGATCCGCGATCAGCTCCTGCGCATCACTCGTGCAGTAGTCGGCGCCGAAGTTCTCGGCCACGTTGCGGCTGGTCACACCCGACGCGGTGCAGAAGCCGCGGAACGCGACACCGCTCTGCGCGCGGAACGCGGGCAGCAGCACACCCTTCGCGAACTGGCCCGCGCCGATGACGCCGAGCCGTACCGCGCCCTCGCGCGGCTTGCGCTTCGCGGTGCCGAGATCGATGCGCCTGGGCAGCTCGCGCTCCGGATACTCGAGCACGATCGCGATCGCGGGCTGCTGATCCTCCCCGCCCACGATGCGGTACGCCTCTTCGGCGCGATCGATCGGGAACCGGTGCGTGACCAGCGGACCCGGGCGGACCGCGCCGCGTGCAACGAGGTCGAGGAAGCTCTGCATGTTGCGCTGCTCGGTCCAGCGCACGTACGGCAGCGGGTAGTCGACGCCGTGCACCTCGTACTGCGGGTCGTAGCGGCCCGGCCCGTACGAACGGGAGATCACGAGGTCGAGCTCCTTCTCGAAGTACGGGCGCCGCTCGATGCCGAGGCCGACGTCACCGACCACGACGACGCGCCCCTTCAGCCGCGACAGCTCGGCCGCCTGGCGGATCGGGCCGTCGCTCTTCGTGGCCGCACAGATGAGTACGGCATCCGCGCCGTGGCCGCCCGTGAGCGACTGTACGATCTCGCGCAGCCGCGACGTGTCGTGATCCCCGTGGTGTGCGCCCAGCTCCAGCGCGAGCTGCACGCGTGCGGGATCCGGGTCGGATGCGACGACGACAGCGCCGGAGGCGCGCGCGATCTGTGTCGCGGTCTGGCCGAGGAGTCCGAGACCCAGCACCACGACGGTCTCGCCCAGCTCGAGGCGCGCGAGGCGCACGCCCTGCATCACGATCGCGCCGATCGTGACGAAGCTGGCGTCATCGAAGCTGACGTTCTCCGGCACGCGCGCGACGAGGTTGCGCGGGATGTAGTCGATCTCGGCGTGATTGGCGAAGCCGAGCCCCGCGCACGCCACACGTTCACCGACGCGCAGATCGCCGGCCTCGCCTCCGACCTCCTCGATCACGCCCGCGCACGAGTAGCCGAGCGGCATGGGCGACTTGATGAGGTTGCGGACGACCTTGTACGTGCCCCAGTAGCCTTCCTGCTTTGCCTTGTTCAGGACCTTGCGGGCGAGGTCCGGACGCGCGCGCGCCATCGCAAGCGGTCCGCCCTTCGACATCTTGATGGCCGCGCGCTCCGTCCCGATGCTCACGAGCGACCGGTGCACCCGCACCAGTACGCCGCCCGGCTGGAGCTGCGGGGCCGGCACATCGGCTACTTCGGTTCTGCCGCCATCCACGTTGAGCGTGACCGCCTTCATGCGTGCGTCTCCGCCCCGGCCGCCTGATGGAGCGCCAGGGCCTGCGTCGTGGTCGTGATGCTGCGCGTCCGTGCGACGCGCTCCAGCATGCGCGCGCATGCGCGCTGCTTCGCGGCCGCCGATCGGTGCGACAGCGTGTACAGCCGGCGGGCCGGGCCGCGCGCGATGCCGTTGCGCAGCGGTTCCGCGAAGTCCGTCAGGTGCAGCAGCACCACCAGCAGCTCGGCCGAGCGCGCGATCGCGAGCCCGGCACGGAAGTACCACTCGCCCAGTACGAGCGCGTACGACGCGTGCCATGGCAGCGGCAGCGGCCGGTGCGGCGGCAGCGGCAGCTCGAGCAGCGCGTCGTCGCGCAGCACGGGGCACGGGCCGGAGCCCAGCCGGTGCGAGCCGTCGGGCGATCGTGCGCCGGCGAACAGCGAGCTGTCGTAGCGGTACCCCGCGGCCGCGACGGCGGGCAGTACGCGCGCATCCATCGAGAACGCGGGCGCGCGGAAGCCGTGGACCAGCACCCGCAGCTCCTCCATCAATCGTTCGCGGCTGCCGGCGATCTCTTGTGCGAGACGCGCGTCATCCAGTGCCGGCAGGTGCGCGTGCGTGGCCGTGTGTGATGCGATTTCGTGCCCCGCGGCGACGGCCTCGTCGATCAGCGCGCGGTGCGCGGGCTCGTCCAGGTCCTGCGCGATGACGAACAGCGTGGCCCGGATGTCCGCGGCCGCGAACACGTCCAGCGCGCCGCGCAGTCCGCTGATGAAGAGCGGGTCCGGCCCGCGCGCGTCGTGGCGCCAGCCGTGTGCGCCGAAGATCGCGCGCGAACCATCGAGGTCGAGGTGCACGACCGCGCGCGCGTCGCTCAGCAGTACCATCGGTTGAGCGGCGGGCCGAGCACGCGCGTCAGAGGGAGCGGCAGCCGGCGCCACATGCGGCGCGCCCGCGACTCCGCGAAGTACGAAGCGACATCGGTCGGCTCCCCGCGCAGCGTGTGCCGGCAGAAGAGCGGTCGGGACGACGTCGAGCCCCAGCGTTCCTTGAAGTCGATGAGCCCCGTCTGATCGTGGGATGACGTGCCCCAGCTCAGCCGGGTCACGCGTTCGCGCAGCGCGAGCCGGATCGCGTCGTGATACAGCGCGGCATACGCGCGCAGCGGTACGGCCGACTCGTGTACCGCGGCGAACTTGCTGATCCAGCGGTTCTCGAGACAGAACATCAGCAGTCCGCCGACGACGGCACCATCCAGCTCGGCCACCAGCAGACGCGCGCGGCCATCGGCCGCGAACCGGCGCTGCACCTCCATGAAATAGCGGCGCGCGTACGGCGGTGTGCCGAACGCGCGGAAGCATTCGAGGTAGACGCGGTAGAAGGCGTCGTAGTCCGCGGGGTCGCTGGTGGCGCGCACGCGGATCCCGCGGCGCTCCGCCTTGCGCACGGATTTCAGGTGGTCCGGCGCGATCGCCCCGAGCACCGCATCCTCGCCCGCACTCAGGTCCATCTCGCTCAGCATGACCGGCTCGGCCGTGCTCATGTGCGGGAGCAGCGGAGCCGCTGCGGCGGGGCCGCGCAGCTCGAGGAAGTCGACGCGCAATTCCTTCGCGAGCGACAGCGCGGCCTCCGCGAGTGTGCGCTCGACACCAACGTCATCGGCCATTGGTCCCCCCGCGCCGATGTCGTACGGCAGCGAGATCAGCTTCGACCCGATGAGCGGTACGCGCACGTGGAAGAGCGGCAGCACACCCGCGATCGCGCCGTTGCGTTCCGCGGCGAGGTACGCCGGGCGGTGGCCGAAGAGGTCGGCGATGAAGTCGCGCCACGCCGCGGTGTGGTACAGCAGCCCGCGCGGGTGTGCGCCGACATACGCGTCCCAGTCGGCGTCGTGCGCCGGACCGGTGACGCGTACCCGGACGTCCGTCCCCGTTGCGGAAACCGCGTTCGCGATCACGCGCTCCTTCCGTGTTCGTCCAGCAGCGAGCGGATCCGCTCGCGCTCACGTGCATCGATCCGTTCGTGGACGGGCAGTCCCACGAGCGTGCGCGCCATGGCATCGGCGCGCGGATACCTCTCCGGTATGCAGCCGAACGCCGCGAGCTCTTCCTGCGTCTCGACGCCGTACATCATCGTGCGATCCGGCCAGGGCACGATCTCCACGGCGCGGCGCGCGGCGCGCTCGAGCAGTGCCCGCTTCTCCTTGACGCGGACCGGCACGTAGAGCGGCGCGTCGGTCTCGTATGCCACGACGTCGATGCCCAGCGCCGCTGCATCGTCACGGACGCGCGCCGCGCACTCGGCGCGCCGCTGCGCTGCGGCATCCGCGGTTGCGAGCGCCGCTAGCGCACGACGCGCCTGCCCGTCCGAGAGGCGGACCGCGTCGGCCTCCGCATCCGCCACGGGGTCGGCCGATGGGCGGGACAACAGGCGAGACACCGCCAGCAGCTTCCAGTAGCGGCGCGGCGTCAGCACGCGGCGCTCCGCCCAGCCGAATACCGCCGACGCGAACCTCCGCGTCGCGCTCGACTCCTTCAGCCCATCGCGCGCGCGGCGCACATCCGCCGCGAGCGCCGGATCGTCGGTCACGAGCACACCACCCGCACCCGCGGACAGCGGCTTCATCCGTCCCATGCTGTACACGCCCGCGATGCCGTGCGGCGCGCCACCCCAGTCGTCGCGCACGGGTGCGCACTGCGCGCGGTCCTCGAGCACCGGCACATCGCGCTGGAGGAACGATTCCAGTCCCGCGCGGCTGCCGTACGTGTGCTGGAACAGCACCGCGTCGGCCTGCGGCGCGGAGCGCGGGTCCATGTTCAGCCCGCCCTCGGCCGTGTCGCCGTAGCGCGGCCGTGCGCCGCTCCACAGCACCGCGGCCGGCACTACGCGGCAGGTGAGCGGCGACAGCGCGAGCCGGCCGTTGCCGATCAGCTCGCGGACCGCAACACCGATCGCAGTGCGGCCGTACCCGAACGCGACGGCGTACTCCGCACCGACGAGGCGCGCGAATGCGCGCTCGAAGTCCGAAACCGCATCGCCCGACACGTGCGGGGGTGCGGTCGAACTGCGCGGCTCACCGGCCGGCGGCGCGATCACCATCGAGCTGGAATACGGCCATGAGCATGTTCCCCTGTGCGACGCGCGGCAGCACCAGGCGCGACATGCCGAGCACGGCGCGCCTGGTCTCATAGTTGAGGCGCGCACCGAGCGATGCGCCCAGCCAGTCGCGGCGCAGATCGCTCGAGAAGGAATCGAACTGGAAGCCGGTGAAGCCGCGCTCACCGAACACACGCCGGATCTCGCCGCTCCAGAGCGCCCGCTGGTTCGGCGTCAGCCGCTCCAGCTTGCGGATCCGGTGATACGCATTGAAGAACAGCCACGCGAACGGATTGTGTGCGTTCGCATCCATGCTCACGACTACGCCGCCCGGACGCAGCACGCGTTTCAGCTCGTCCGCGATCGGGCCGAGTTCGCTGAAGTGATGCAGCAGCAGGCTGCACACACACGCGTCCACGGACTGGTCCGCAATCGGCAGATGCTCGGCATCCGCGTTGACGACCGGCACCGATGCGCCGTTCTCGGATGTCGTCTGCCGCGCCACACGCACGGCTTCGATCGACAGGTCGAGCGCGACGACCGAGAAGCCGTGACGCGTGAGCGAGAGCGCCTGCGTACCGCTGCCGCAGCCGATGTCGAGCACGCGGCCGCCACCCACGACCGATTTCGCCGCGGATGAGAGCCGGTCGTAGATGGCCGCCGAGAACTGGTCGAACCGCTTGCGCCGGCTGAACAGCTCATCGTAGTAGCCCCGCTCGGATGCCTTGTCCTGCGTTGCGTTCATCGCCCTGCTCCACTCGGTGTCCGCACCTCCGCAAGCTCCGGCACCCGCCGGTACGAAGCCGCGCCCGCCATGTACAGCAATCCGCCCACGATCCCGAGCGGCAGCATCCCGAGCCGCCACCCCAGCAGAAGCACCGCGCCGCCCGCCTGACCCGCGAGGCCGAACAGCTGTGCGAATGCGGCCTCACCCACGCCCAGGCCACCGGGCGTGATCGGCAGCGCGTTCGCCACCATGCCCATCATCGCCAGCACGCCCGTCAGCACCGGCGTCACGTTCGGCAGCACCTCGTGGCCGATGGCCGCGAACATCACCATCAGCCCGCCATGCCCAACCAGCGACAGCAACGCGGCAGCGAGCACCGCGCCGCGCCGCTCGCGAAACGCGTACAGCGCATCCAGCGCGCGCGTGACATGTGCGCGCAGCGGCATGCGCGCCATCATCCAACCGTAGAACCGGCTCCGCCGGAGCGACGCCGACCACGCCAGCGCCGTGGCCGCGATCACGCCCACGACCACCGCCAGCACCACGAGGAGCAGCACACGCAGCGCCGGTACGCCCCACGTCGACGCCGGCTGCAGCAGAGAAAGACCGAGGACGAGCGCGAGCAGCGCGAACGCCGCGATCACGCGATCCACAAGCAGCACCGTGGCCACCTCCACCCCGCGCCCGCGGTTCCCCATCCCCAGGTAGTACAGCTTCGCCACGTCACCACCCGTCCCGCCCGGTACCCAGAAGTTGAAGAACGTGGCCACCGCGACCAGCCGGTAGGCCAGCCCGAACCGCACCTCGATCGACTGCGCCGCATACAGCAGCGACAGCCGGCGCGCCTCGATTGCGGCACCCACCAGCGTCAGCCCCACCAGCCCGGGCAGGATCCAGGGCGTACCCGTGAGCCGGCCCGCGACGCCGCCGATCCCCGCCCTCGTCAGGACGTACCACAGCAGCCCCGCTCCCGCCACCACGCGCAGCCCTGTCATCCACCTGCGCAGCATCTACCTCCTCGTGTCACCTGTGGCGCCGCCGCAACACCATCGGCGCCCGTCATCACACGAACCGGGGCGCGAGGAAGGGAAAAACCCACTCGCCGCGCCAGTCCATGTCCTTCGATTGCTGCGGGACGGGGGAGATCCGTCAGCCGGGCCCCGCACCCGACGGAGCAATCGGCGTGCTCGGCTGCCATCCCGGTTCGATCCTGAACAGGACCAGGGCGCCGGCGTGCGCCTCGGGCCCGTGTCGGGCGCGCAGCCGCTCCAGCCGCTCGGGGTCCGGCCTCCGGATCACCAGCCAGAGCGGCCGCCCGATCGAAGCCAGCTCAGCGGCCTGCTCGGCGGTCAGAGCCTCGCCGCGCTGGAGGCGCCGGGCGGCCTCGAGCCGGGGCCCGAAGGCCTCGTATGGCTCGGTCAGGTAGCTGGGGTGATCCACGAATACGGGCCGCCCCGTGAACGCCGGGACCTCGGTCACGTTCCCGGCCATCCGGATTGGCTGGTCGGGGTCGGTGACGAGCACCGCATCGCCGGGGACGTGGGTGCGGATCCAGGCGTAATCGGCACCGATCGAATCCGTTCGAACGATGCGACCGTCCTCGCTCCCGAGCGGGAGGCCCGGCCGGCCCGAGAAAGCCAGGAGCGTGGCCAAGCCGGCGGGGAAGAGGAGCGCACCGATCCATGCGGTGCGACGCGTCGCACCGAGCTCGGGAATCCACGCGACGGCGGGGATGGCGAGCAGGCACTGCGCCGCATTGGCCAGGTTGTGCTCGTTCCCCTCCGGCAGGTACACGAACACGAAGCCGCCGACCAGGATCGCACCGGCGCCCGCGAGCAGCTGCATGGCCGGCCGGACCTCTGCGCGTGCGCGCGCGGCACCCAATGCGGCGAGCGGCAGCAGGACCACGAAGTTCACGCCGGCCGCGATGAGTTTGCGCAGTGCGAACGTAGGCGTGCTCGGCGCGAAGCCGGCGCCGCCTACGCCGAACAGATGGGAATACGTCGGCCATGCGAGCAGCGCGCCCGCGAGCGCAGCCAGCGCCATGGCCAGCATGCCCCTGCGGCCGAAAACGCGCAGCACGACGGCAGCGGCGAGGAGCGCACCGCCGACCGCGATGCCCGCGAGTGGGTTGAGCGCGGTGGAAAGCCCCATGACCAGTATGATCGCGGCGACGCGCCACACGGCCGCAACGCCCAGCGATCCGCCCAGCAATGCGGCGAGCACGACGAGCAGCGCGAGGGATGGCGTACGCGCCGAAACGTCGAGCAGCCACGACAGGTTCTGACCCGCGCGCCAGTCCTCGCCGAAGTACATCAGGCCGAGCAGCGGATGCGCCATGTATGCATCCGCGATGTCGTTGGTAACGACTTCGGTTTCGATCGGTGCGTCGATCGCAACGAATGCGGGTTCGCCGCCGGCTGCCTTCGCGGCCGCGATCGCGGGACCGAGTGGATTGACGCCGATCAGCACCAGCACGACCGCCAGTACGCCTGCGGCCGGCGCGCGCAGATGTGCGGCACCGAAGCGCATGCAGGCCGCGACGATGGCCGCGAGGCTGAGCAGCACGATGAAGCGGAACGCCTGGAGGAGATCGATGCCCGCGACTCCCGAGAGTGCCGCACCGAGCGCGTGGTAGAACCAGTAGTAGGGAAGCGGCTCGCCGGCGAAGAACGGATTCCCGGGTGGCAGCGACGCGGCCGGAAAGCGCTCCGCGATGCCCGCGTGCAGGAAACCGTGCCACGACGTGAGCAGGCGCGGATTCAGCCATTGCACGACCAGCAGCGGGACCGCGAAGGCCGCGAACACCCCCGCGGCGGCCGTGAGCACACGCGTCCGCGCCGCCATCTCAGCCGTTCCGAAAGCGGTAGAAAGTGGCGACGCCGCGGAACCAGTCGCGCGCGCCGATCTTCTTGCCCTCTTCGCGGCTGCGCGGATCGTAGCGGATCGGCACTTCGATGATGCGCGCACCACGCGCGAGCACACGGCTGGTGATCTCGTGATCCAGCTCGAAACCGCTCGTCCGCAGGTCGAGCCCGACGATCACATCGCGCCGGAACAGCTTCAGTGCGGTGACCGTATCCGCGATCCAGCGGCGCGTGAACGCGAGCGCGGCCAGGCTGAGACTCCGCCCGCCCAGATACGCAGCCCACGACTGGTTCGGATGGCGGGCCGACAGGAATCGATGCAGCGCACCGCGCCGGTGATCCCCTGCGTAGCGGTTGCCGTACACCGCGTCCGCGCCCGTCTCGATCAGCGCGCGCATCATCGGCACGTAGTCCTGCGGGTCGTACTCGAGGTCGGCGTCCTGGATGATGATGTATTCGCCGCGCGCCAGTCCGAGCCCCGCCCGCACTGCGGCACCTTTGCCGCCGTTGCGCGGCATGCGGTGCAGTACGACGTCCGGGAACTCCGCCACGATCGCGGCCGTCCGGTCCTTCGAGCAGTCGTCGACCACGATCAGCTCGCACGTCGTATCGAATTCCGACAGATCCACCGCACGCAGCCGCTCGAGCAGCGTGCCGATGAAGCGCTCCTCGTTGTACGCCGGGATGACGACCGACAGCGTCGCACTCATTCCGTTCGCGCCTTCCCCGCACTCAGCCAGGCTTCCACGTATGCCAGCTCCTCCGGTGTGTTGATCCCGACCGATTCGATAGGATCCGTTGCCGAAACCGTGTGCGCACCGCCGCGCCGCGCGAGCGCCGGAATGAGCGGGAGGAAGTTGCGCTCTCCCGTTGCACTTCCCCGTTCCGCCGATCCGGCGACATCGGGTAGCTCCTCGATATAGCTGCGACGCGACAGTGAGAACACGCCGATGTCCGCCTCACCCTCCGCGGGCATCCGATCCCCCTCGCGTCGCTGCAGCACACGCGTCAGCACGCCGTCCGAGCGCTCGAAGTGGATGTAGGGATCGACGCGCTGGATGGTCGGCAGCACGACGGCCACCGATGGCTCCGCTTCCTCAACAGCGGCGATCGCGTCCAGCGTGACCCGCGACACCGCGATCTGGTCGCACCACGTGATCCACACGCGCTCCGCCCCGCTCGCACGCACCGGTTCGGCTGCGATCAGGATGGCATCCAGCATTCCCGTGGGCCTCGGCTGCACCGCGACCGTGACCGGCAGTCGCGCGTCCTCGCAGTGCCGTGCAACATCATCGGCAAACGAAGGCGCGGCGACGATCACGCACGCATCGACGTACGCGTCGTAGAGGTCGAGCAGGTGATCGATCATGGGCCTGCCCGCAACGGGCGTGAGCGCCTTGGGCAGACGTCCTCCCAGGCGCGTCCCGAGCCCCGCGGCGGGAACGACGAGCATGCGCTTCATGCGGCTCCGAGTGCGGCGACGAGTGCGTCGAGGTCCTCGAGCGCACCGAGGAACCGCTCACCATCCGAGCGCGCGCCGGTGCGCACGGAGACGTGCCATGCGCCCGCCGCGCGCGCGGCGTCAAGGCCGGCATCGCTGTCTTCCACGATGAGCGTGGCATCCGGCTCCGTGCGTGCACGCTCCATGGCGGCCACGAAGATGTCGGGTGCCGGCTTCGCAACCGGGACTTCATCCGACGTCACCACGACTTCGAAGCAGTCCGCGATCCCCGCGCGCGTCAGCGCGAGCGAACATGCTTCACGCGACGCGCTGGTGCCGACCGCCATGCGAAACCCGCGCGCACTCAGTGCACGCACCGCGTGCGCGGTATCGGGAAACGCGATGTCGCGAGAGGCAAGGTGGTCGCGCGCGAGCTCCTGCTTGCGCTTCACCCAGTGCTCGATCTGTTCGGGCGTCGGCTGCAGGGACGCCGTGCGGTTGCGCACGACATCAAGCGTGGATCTTCCCGCGAGCGTGTCGTATCCCGGATCCGGCAGACCCAGCTCCGACCACAGCTCCGCCCACGCTGCCGCGTGACAGGGCGTGGTGTCCACCAGGACGCCATCCAGGTCGAACAGGATGAGCTCGGGCGTGACGTTCATGCGCGGCCGGCTGCCACCTCGGGCTCGCGCTCCGCGACCTCGCCCGGCGGTGCGGGACGGCGCGGCGCGGGTCCGTTGTGGATGCGCGCGCGCACGATCCACGCGAGACTCTTCAGCCCGTCGAGCACGGTCGTACGCCGCACCTTCTCCGGCGTGATCGGGAAGAATTGCACCGGGATCTCGATGAGCTCACCGCGCCGGCCGAGCACGGCGGCAAGCAGGCGGTGGTTGGTGGCGGCACTATCGAGGTCCAGGTCGGCCGGGATCAGTCGCGCGCGCACGGCCCGGGCGCCGGAGAGTGTGTCAGAGATGTAGCGCCCGTAAAAGAGCAGATACAGCAGGCTCAGCAGATGGCTGCCGACGTAGCTGACCGCGCCGATCAGCGGACGCCGCTCGTAGCGCAGCTTGTACGACTCCTGGATGTCGCGCACGGACAGGCGGCGGCTTCCCCACACCGCGTCGAGCCGGCCGGATGCGAGCTGCGCCGCCACCTGCACGATCTCCTCGCCGCGATACATCCCCGACGACTCGAAGAGGAGCACGTACTCGAACGAGCCGTCGAGCACGCGCGCCGCAAGTCCATCGTGCGCGTCGTGCAGCCCGACGATCGGGAACGGCAGCCGGCGCACCACATCCTCGTTCAGCGGCGAGGCCGCGAAGTGGAAGACGGTGGGTGTGGTCTCGAGGCGCGCCACGCCGCCGCGCGTCATCTCGAGCATCGTCTGCAGCACCTTGTCGGCGGACTCCGTACCGAGCAGCACGACGGCAATGGACGGCGGTGGCGGCCTGTCGAGGTACGACGTCAGGAAGGGCACGAGCACGCGCCGCGCATTGTGGCGCCCGCCCTCCGCCGCCTCGTAGTTCCCGATGCGCACGAGCCTGGGATCCTCGAACGAGTCGACGGCCCCGAGCGGCACATAGGGCCGCGCCGATGCGGTCGACGCCGGATCGTTCAGCAGGAAGTGCGTGATCAGCGCGGGCGTGGGCAGCGCGAGACGATCCTTCCGCCGCAGATAGAACACCGCGCGATGGACGAGGTCCACGGCACTCGCGTCCATGATCTCGGCGTCCACGTGGATGTTCGTGATGAGCAGCTTGATCGCGTCCAGGTTGCACGCGATCGCCTCGCCGACTCCCGGTGTCAGGTACGTCGGGAAGAGGCTGGAGTGCTGCGTGCCCGGCGAATAGACGATCACATCCGCCCGCTCGATCCGCTCGAGCAGCAGCGGATTCGCAACCGGCTCCACCTCGTGATCCGCCAGCCACGCGTCGCGCGCTGTCGCGCTCATGCCGTTCAGCCTGTCGCGCGTGGCATCGTCCAGCGGCTGCGGCAGGAGGTGGATGTCATGGATGCGCGTGTTGCCCGCAGCGCCCACGATCTCCGCCTCCGTCGCGAGCAGCTTTCCCTCGCGTGTGACCGCGACGAGGTGCAGGTCCCGGCCGTCGGTCACGTTGATGATGACGTCCCGCGGCAGCGACAGCAGATCGCAGTAATCGGCGACCCCGTCGTTGAAGCGGCGCCCCGCGCGCAGGAAGCTTCCGGCGAACACGAGATTGCCGACCGCGCAGTCGCGGAAGTCGAACGTGCGGTCGGAGCGTTCCAGCTCATCCAGGAACGATGCGAGCCGATCCGCGAGCCCGCGCCGCTCCACGGCGCGGAGCTGTTCCAGTCCGGGCACGAGTGCCGATCCCGACGCGTCCAGTCCGGCCGCAGCGCGAACGGCGGTCATACCCTGCTCCGCGTCGCAGTCTACAGGGAGCCGATGATCGAGCAGGGCGATCAGCTCGGGGCTGCACGTGCCGAGCTGACCGGCGAGCCGCGATGCGTTCTTCCGGTAGTCGGAAGGTCCGAGACAGTCTCCGAGGAAACGGCGCACCTCGCCGGTCGAAGCGCCATCGTCGTAGCCGTTGATGGCGAGCGTCAGCTCGATGCGCGGGTCCGCGAGCAGCTGCGATGACAAGACGACCGACCCGCGGCCGCCCGTGAACACGACGACGCGGACGCGCGCTGCACTCATGCGCGTGCGACGGGTTCGAGTCCGATCCGCCCCGGCTCGCGCCGCGATGCGGGCGCCGCAACGGGCCGCCACAACGCCGCGAGCGTGTCGGCGTACCGGACCAGCAGCACGAAGGTGAGCAGCAGCGGCGCGGACTTGATCAGCCCGATGGCGAGCAGCTCGAGTGCGCTTCCCGGACTCCACGAAGATCGCACGAAGTTGATCAGCACGATGTTCTGAAACGCGCCGAATGCGACGATGCCCGTGACCAGCCGGACCGCTCCGCGCGGAAGGGAGGGCGCAGCGGCAATGAGAACGGCGAGCAGCGGGAAGAGAAGCATGAGGTAGTGCTCCCACGACACGCGTGCAATCAGCAGCGAGAAGCAGAACGCGACGAGCAGCTGCAGATGACGGCGCGAGGGTGCCGGCAGCCGGGTCGCATGGATCCGGTACAGTACCCACCCGAAACCGGCGAGCAGCGCGACACGCAGCAACATCCCGGCGGCTCGATACAGCGATTCGGCCGGCGGGTCCGCGAGCAGCGGATAGTCGTTCACGAGAATGGCGGGCGCGCTGTTGTAGTACCAGGGCGAGAACTGCGTCGTTGCACCGCGGCGCATCAGATCGATGAACTCGGCGTGCAGCGGCCAGCCCGCAATCAGCACCGACAGCCCCGCCGCGGCTACGCCTGCGCCGAGCGTGGCCAGGGCGAAGCGACGACCCGAGATGAGGAAGAGCAGTGCGAGCGCGGGTGCGAACGCGGGCTTGATGGCTACGCCGATGACGAGCGCTGCGGCCGCGCGGCCGTACTGTTCGCGCGTCATGAATCGGAGCGCGAGTGCGACGAGCAGCAGGACCCATGGCGTGGTCTGCCCGCCGACGCGGTACACGGTCCAGAGCGGCTGGAAAACGAGTGCAGCGAACGCGAACCATGCCGTGAAGCGCGCGCGCGGGAAGTCCGGCGGCAGGAAGCGGGAAGCGTCGCCGTGAATGAGCAGCAGGGAAGCGAAGAGGGCCGCGGCCGTGGCGAGCTTGAACGCGACCAGGGCCGCGTACGGCGGCAGCGCCGCGAACGGCGCGTACGCGAACGCGGAGAGCGGCGTGCCCCAGAAGCGGATCGGGACCGTGGGCGGTTCGCCACCGATCGGCACGCCGGGCACGTAGAGGTTGGCGAGCTCACCCGCCAGCACCTTCCGGCCCGCGTCGTAGAAGTTGCCGAAGTCCCAGCCGATGCCGGCAGGCAGTACGATACCTGCGACGCTCCCGGCCACGATCAGGCCGACCCACAGCAGAGTCCAGCGAGTCCAGCGGTTCACTTCGGTTCCGAAGCCATGCGTTCGAGTCCCGCGCGCAGCGGCTGCGCTGCCGGTGAGTCCGTCCGTGGCGTCTGTTCCCAGACATCCGATACGATGTCGTACAACTCTTCCGCGTGTGCTGAATCCCGGATCATGCGGTACCGCCCTTCGATCAGCGATTCGAGTGGACCGCGGCTCACCGGATACCAGTCCGGGTGGCCGGATGCATGGCTCACGCGGCTGTACACGGGGGATGTCACAACCTGCTGTCCGTTCCACAGCGGAGCGAGCGACACTCCCGGCAATGCGTCATCGATCCCCGCGAGTTCGAGCAGCGTGGCGGGCAGATCACGCAATGAAACCGCCTCGCCGACACGCACGCCCGGCGCTCCACCAGGCGGGACGATCAGCAGCGGCACGTGCACACCCGCGAGATACAGGCTGTTGCCGTGGTCGTACACGCGGTGCTCGCCGAACTCCTCGCCGTGGTCGGCCGTGATCACGACGATCGTGTTGTCCATGAGCCCCTGGCGCCGGAGCGCAGCGAACAGCGAATCGAGCTGCGCGTCCAGGTAGAGGATCGCGCCGTCGTACGCGTCGACTTCTTCACGGTGTTCGGCCTCCGATAGCGGTGCGTGGCCGCGTGACGGATCCCAGAGAAGGCGGTGCAGCGGACTGATCGAGCGATCGGCGCGACCCGCTCCGAACGCGGTGTCGTACGGCGCCGGCGGGAGGTACGGCCCGTGTGCGTCGTACAGGTTCAGGAACGCGAAGAACGGACGCTGTGTGTCTCCATTGTCCAGCCAGTCCGTGAAGCCGCCGATGACGTGACCCGCGGACTTCCTCTCGAGCAATTCGTCGGTGCCGAGGATCTGGCGCAGTTTCATGTTCTCGCCGACGAAACGTCCGATCGCCGACGCGGCCACGATCTCGCCGAATTTCAGGCCGTGATCCTCATAGTGCTGAAAGCCGCGGGCGATTCCCGTCTCCCGGCTGGTGAATCCGAGATTCGCCGTAAACCCGGCGGTGCGGTACCCGGCCGCCGAGAAGATCTCCGCCAGCGTGCGCGGCTCGCGCTCGAGCGGCGCCTGCCAGTCCGCGCGCATCTGGTGCGGGTACAGGCCTGTGAACACGCTCGCGTGTGACGGCAGCGTCCAGGGTGCTGTCGACATTGCGCGGTCGAACACGATCGCGCGCTCCGCCAGTCGCTCGAGCCCCGGCGTTGTCGGACGCTCGTAGCCGTACAGGCTGAGACTCGCGGCGCGCACCGTGTCGAGAATGATCAGCAGCACGTTCGGCCCGCTGCCCGCGGCGGCGGTTTCGCCGCGTCCCCAGTGCGCACCCCGGTTCGCCCATGCGCCGCCCGCGATCAGGAAGAGCAGAGCGACCACGGCGGACGCGCGCAGCGCGCGCACCCAGGACGCGGGCCGTTTGTGCGCGTGCGCGCCCAGCTGCCACCCCACGCCCATCGCCAGTACGAGGATCGCCACCGGATGCAGCCGGCCGATGAACATCAGCAGCAGTGACACCACCAGCACGGTGCCGAAGCCGAACACCGCCAGCCGGCGCACCGGCCAGTTCGGCCGCACCGCGGCCATGACCGACAGCGCCGATGCCGCGGGCAGGAACAGGAGCAGGTAGGCCACCGGCGCGGCGATCGAGACATGCGGGCCGAGGCCGGTCAGTCGCCCCTCGACGTGCCGGTCCCACAACCAGCCCCCGAACTCCACCGCCCCGATGACCAGCGCGAACGACACCGCCGCGGCCAACGGCCACCACCAGGCCGTGGGCGGTGCGGCCCGATCCGCGGCCACACTTCGGCCACCCCTGGATGCGACCACTCCCGACATGAATTCCGCCTCTGGATGAGCTCGCCGCCCGGGAACCGCACGGGCGGAGAACCGAACCAAGGCAATCGTCGTTCCCTGTTCCGCCCGTGATGCGCACGACCGCGCCACCCCTTCAGGGTGCAGCGGGTGTGGTAAAGGCGCAACGATTGTGGTTCGGGATCACCCGGCAGGCCGGCGGGAAACTGCCGGCCTGCCGGGCGAGAATCGCTACTCGTATCGGAGCGCGATGATGGGATCGAGGCTGGCTGCGCGGCGGGCGGGCCAGATCCCGAAGAAGAGGCCGATGACCAGGGCGAAGCCCACGGCCACGATGACCGCGTTGGCGGCCACGGCGGTTTCCCAGCCGGCGCTGTTGCGGAGGACCTCGGCGCTGACCCAGCCGAGGCCGATGCCGAGGAGGCCGCCGGCGAGGCAGAGGACGAGCGCCTCCACCATGAACTGGAGCAGGATGTCGTGGCGCCGTGCGCCGAGCGCCTTGCGGACGCCGATCTCGCGGGTCCGCTCGGTCACGGAGACCAGCATGATGTTCATGATGCCGATGCCGCCGACGATGAGCGAAACGAGCGCGATGCCGGCGAGCAGGAACGTGAACGTCTGCGCGGTTTCCTGCACGGTTTCGAGCAGCGACGTCTGGTTGCGGACGTTGAAGTCACTGGGCTCGCCCGGGCGCAGCCGGTGCTCGCGGCGGACGGCCTGATCGATGTCGGCGATCGCGGCATCCATGGAAGTGGGGCTCGCGGCCTGGACGAGGATGGAGTTCACGCGCTCGGTGCCCTGCACGCGGAACTGCGCGGTGCCGAGCGGGATGTAGACGTTTTCGTCCGGGTTGCTCCACCCCTGCTCGCCCTTCTCCTTCAGCACGCCGATGACCTCGAACGGGATGCCGCGGATGCGGATGGTCTGCCCGATCAGTGCACGCGTGATCTGGTTCCCGAGCCGCTCACCGACCGTGGCGCCGAGGATGGCCACGCGGCGGCGGCCGCGGTCCTCCGTGTCCGTGTACAGCCTGCCCGCGATGAGCTCGTGGTTCTGGATTTCGAAGTAGTCGGGCCATCCGCCGATGACGCGCAGGTTCGCGTTGGCGGTGCCGGACTCGATCTGGTGGCGTCCTTCCATTTCCGGGGACACCGCCTTCACGGCGGGCCCGGCGAGGGAACGGATGGCCTCGGCATCGTCCGTCGTGAGCCGGTTGGCGCCGCGGTCTACGCGGCCGAAGATCTCCTGGCCGGGGCGAACCGTCAGGACGTTGGTGCCCATGGAGGCGAGGCGCGCCTCGACCTGGCGCTGTGCGCCCTCGCCCAGCGCGACCATGGCGATCACCGCGGCGATGCCGATGATGATCCCCAGCATGGTCAGGAACGAGCGGAGCTTGTTCGCCCGGATCGCGCCGAGCGCGACGTTGATGGTTTCGCCGATGACCATTCGCCTACCGTCCCCCGGAGCCCGGAACGGGACCGCCCATCCGCTCGCGCATCCGGTTCATGAACTCCTCCTGCTGCTGCTGGAGCTGCGCGACGGACACGATCACGACCTGCTCGCCCTCTTCGAGGCCGGAGATCACTTCGGTATTGTCCCAGTCGTTCAGGCCGAGCACCACGCTGCGCGGCTCGATGCCCGATGCGGTGGACACGAAGACCACGCCGGGCCGGGTGTCGCCGTTGGCGCGCTGCTCCCCGCCGGACTGACGCCCGGCCTGGGCGCGGCACCCCTCGAGTGCGTCGCGGTCCGCCTGCGACAGGTTCGCGGACCCACCCGCGCTGCGGACGCGCGCAAAGAGCGCGCGGCAGTCGACGGCGCCATCCTGCGCGGGCGCGGCCGCTTCGGCGCCGGCGGCGGCTCGGTCGGTCGAGTCGGCCATGGCGATGATCGGCCCCTCCTCGCGCGCCGGGCCACCCATCAGGGCCTGCCGGACCTCGCTCTCATCGAGACCCAGCACGGCACCGGCGGCGGGTGCGCTCTGCACGCTGACGACCGCCGCGTTGGGGACGGTCAGCACATTCTCGCGGCGGGCGATCTGGATCTGGACGTCCGCGTTCATCCCCGGCCGCAGCAGTCCCTCGCGGTTGTCGAGCCGGATGAGCACGGGGAACATCGTTACGTTCTGGTCGACGATCGCCTGCGGCTCGATCTTCAGCACGGTGCCGCGGAAGCGGCGGTCCGGGAATGCCTCGACGCTCACCTCCGCCGGCATTCCGGCGCCGATGCGTCCGAGGTCCGTCTCATCGATCAGCGAGCGCACCTGCATCTCGCTCAGGTCCGCCATCGTGAAGAGCGTCGTGCCGCCCGAGACGTTCTGGCTCGCGGACGCGATGATCGTCCCGACCTCGACCGTCTTGGAGATGATCGTGCCCGTGAGCGGTGCGCTGATCGTCACGTCCGTCAGCCGTTCCTCGGCAAGCTGGAGCGCGGTCTGCGCCTTGATCAGCTGCGCCGAGCTGTTCGCCTCGTCGAGCCGGGCCGTCTCGTACTCCTGGTCCGTGGCCACGTTGGCTTCCCGCAGCTGGCGGATGCGCTCGAGCTGCGCCTTCGATGTCTCGAGGCGCGCCTCCGCGACCGCGAGGTCCGCCCTGGCCTGCTCGTACGAATTGCGCACGTCGCGCGGATCGATGGTCGCCAGCAGGTCACCCCGCTCCACGCGGTCGCCCGTCTCCACCTCGAGCCGCAGCACCTCCCCCGACGCCTTCGACTTCACTTCGACGAGCAGGATCGGCTCGAGCTGGCCGGCCGCCTCTGCCACGACGTCGAACGAGCGCCGCGCCGCCGCCGCCACCTGCGGGCCGCTGCTCACCTGTGTGCCGTCCGCGCCGCCGCACGCCGCCATGGCGACGCCGGCTCCGATGACGAGCAGCCCCCTGACCCCCCTGCGAATGCTGAACATCACGCTTTCCCTCCGTGGCCGGCGGCTGCCCGCACGGCTTCATCGTTCTCGATCAGTCCGTCCTTCAGGATGATGCGCCGGCGCGCATGCTCCGAGATGTCGTGCTCGTGCGTTACCAGCACGATCGTCTGCCCTTCCGCATGGAGCTCCTCGAAGAGCGCCATGATTTCCTCGCCCGTCTTGCTGTCGAGGTTTCCCGTCGGCTCGTCCGCGAGCAGCAGTGCCGGCTCGCAGATCAGCGCGCGTGCGATCGCCACGCGCTGGCGCTGGCCGCCCGACAGCTCGGCCGGCCTGTGACTCATGCGATCGCCCAGCCCAACCCGCTCGAGCATCGCCGCGGCACGGTCACGCCGCGCCTTCGGCTTCTCGCCCGAATAGATCAGCGGCAGCTCGACGTTGTGCAGCGCGCTCGCGCGCGGCAGCAGGTTGAACGTCTGGAATACGAAGCCGATCTCGCGGTTGCGGATGCGAGCGAGCTCGTCATCCGACAGGCCGGACACGGCCGTGCCATTCAGCCAGTACTCGCCCGCAGTCGGCGTATCGAGGCAGCCGATCAGATTCATCAGCGTCGACTTGCCCGAGCCGGACGGTCCCATGATCGCCACGTACTCGTTCGGATCGATGCGCAGGTCGACGCCGCGCAGCGCGTGCACGATCTCCGAACCGAGCACGTACTTCTTCTCCAGCCCCTTCGTGAGGATGACCGCCGTGCCGACGGCGCGCTGTTCGGCCATGGTCGCAGTCGCAGCCATTACAGCGCCCTCCCGACCAGCGCCTCGAGCTGTGCGCGTGCAACCTGGTAGTCGTAGCGCGCGTTGATCAGCGCGAGCTCCGCCTCGGCCACCGCCACCTGCGACGTGATCTGATCGAGGATCGTGGACGCGCCCAGCGAGTAGCGCGCTTCCTGCACACGCAGGTCTTCCGCAGCCATGCTCAGCGCCTCGCGCGACAGCACGACCTGCTGCTCCGCGAGCTCCAGCGCACCCAGCGCGCGCTCGAGCTCCGTACGAACCTGACGGCGTGCATCCTCGACCTGCAGCCGCGCCACGTTCAGGTTCACCTCCGCGCGCTCGTTCGCCTCCTCGCGCGAGAAGCCGTTGAACAGGTTGTACGACAGCGAGACGCGCGTACTCCAGCTGGTACGTCCGCCCGTGAACGCGGCGTCCTGGTTGAACCAGTCGTAACCCGCGGACGCGCGCAGCGACGGGAAGTACTGCGTGCGCGCGACGCGCAGCGCGGCCGAGTTCGCCTGTACGGCCGCTTCGGCCGAGAGGACCGTCGGCGACCGGTCCATCACCACATCGATGAGCTCCGCACGCGAGAGTGCGAGCGGCGTGGGCTCGAGCTCGGTTTCGAGACGCGCGCCGACCGGACCGTCATGGCCGATCAGTGCGCCGAGCGCGAATGCCGCGGCCTCGCGGTCGGTCTGCGCCTGCAGCAGCGCCTGCCGTGCCTGCGTCAATTCGAGCTGCGAGCGCAGCGAGTCCGAACGCGTCGCGCTGCCCACGCGCAGCCGCTCCTCGGCCGCCGTGAGCCCCTGCTGTGCGCGCTGGATGCGCTGCTCGGAAACGCGGATCACTTCGTCCGCGCGCAGCACCGCGAAGAACGCCTGCTTCGCCTGGAGCGTGACCCCGAACTGCTGCTCCACGAAGAGTGCCTCCGCTTCGGCGGTGGCCGCACGCGCCTGGCGCGTCTGCGCGCCGCGACGGCCCGCCGTGAACAGGTCCATCGACGCCGAAAGGCCCGCGCTGTAGCTGTCCGCAGAACCGCTCACCGTCGTGTTCGTCTGCGGATTGAACCGCTCCGTGCTCGACAACGAACCGCCCGCGCTCGCGGAGAGCGACGGTAGATACGCACCGAACGCCGTGCGCTCCGCCGACTCGGCCGTGAGGATCGCGCCCTGCCGCTGCGCGATCACCGGGCTGTTGCGCAGCGCCAGCGTGATCGCCTCGTCCAGCGTGACCTGTGGCTCACTCGTATCCTGCGCCGCCACCGGCGGCGCCCACGCAAGTGCGGCCGCCGCAACGGCCGTCACGAAGAACTGCCTCATCTCGAATCCCCCGATCGTTCGCGCTCTTCCCGCTCCCGTTTCCGCGCTGCGCGCAGACTGTCGAACTTCGCTTCCTGCACATCCGTCAGAATCGCGCGCACCGCCGCACGTGTGGAGTCGACTTCCGCGTCGAAGCGCGGCTCGTACTCCGCCCAGAGCGCATTCATGCGTTCGCGCCCGTTCTCCAGTGCCCCATCGATGGCGGCACGCTGCTCCGGCGTGGTGCCGAGAATGTCGTGCGGGAACCCGCGCCGGCGGCGGTCGCTGTCGTTCTCGTCATCGCGCCGCTCGCGCGGCTCGCCTTCCTGCGCCGCAGTGTCCTTCGCGATCACGTTGTTCAGCGCGGCACCCGCGAGGCCGCCCACGGCGAACGTCACCGCGAGCAGCACCACGCCGGCGAGGCGCAGACGCTCCCCACTTCCGAAGATCGGACTCATCGGTCGCGGGCCTCCAAAGCAAGGATCACGTCGTACGTCTCCGGACGCCGCTCCTCTTCGAGCCAGTTCGCCACAGGCTCCGGCACCTCCAGCG
>CAYUIG010000007.1:0-19557 GCA_964444685.1 uncultured Gemmatimonadaceae bacterium
GCATCGGCGTGCTGCTCTTCATGGGCGGCATGGCACTCGCCCGCGGCACGTTCGCGCTGCCATCGCTCGGCGGCGACATCGGCGCCATGCTGCTCGTGCTACTGTTCGCGCTCCTCGGCTTCGTCTTCTGGCTCGCGTTCCTCGGCGTCGTGGCCGCCACCGTCGACGACCCGCAGACCTCGACGCGCGGGCCGCTCATGTTCGTGCCTGCCATGGTCACCGCCAGCGCCTTCTTGATTTTCGGCAACCCCGATTCCCTGCTGGCGCGAGGGCTCTCGCTGTTTCCGCCCACGGCCCCCGGCGTCATGCCCGCGCGGCTGGCGCTCACCGATGTTCCTCTGCTCGAGGTGATCGCATCTCTGATCCTGCTCGTTGCGGGCGTGGCGCTGATGCGGCGAGCCGCCGGCAAGGTCGTATCGATCGGCATGCTGCTCTACGGCAAGGAGCCGAGCTGGGCCGAGGTCCGCCGCTGGATCCGCGAGCCGTGACCCTGTCTCATGCGGGCGGACCGAACCAGGTCGTCAGCTCATTGGCGATGACCGCATAGCTGCCCTCTCCACCGCTTCGCTGATTGCGCATCGACTGCACCCTGACGGGAGGTTGACTGCCCGGCCGGCGAGGATTCACCTTCCGCCGATGAGTTCGGACAGGTTCGCGGAGTCGCCCATCGCCGAGCGGTTCGTCGTCGTGCTGAACCGCACGCAGGACCTCGTCAACATCGCGGGCGCCGTGCGCGCGATGATGAACTGCGGTCTTTCCCGGCTGCACCTCGTGCAGCCTGACCTCTACGACGAATACCGGATCACGGGGATCGCGCACGGCAGCGAGTCGCTTCTCCAGCGGGTTCGTTTCTTCGATACTCTGGAGGATGCGCTCGCCGGGGCGGGGTACGTGGTGGGCACGAGCGCGCGACGCCGCACGTCGCTGTTCGTGTGGGGGCATCCACGCGACGCGGCGCCGGACCTGCTGGCCCGATCCACCGCCGAGCAGCCGACGGCGCTCGTGTTCGGGCGCGAGGACGCCGGGCTGACCAACGAGGAGCTGGACCTGTGCGACCTCGTGTTCACCATCCCGATCAATCCGGGACACGCGTCGCTCAACCTGGCGCAGGCGGTGCTGCTGGTGGGCTACGAGCTGTGGATGGGTGCGTACGCGGGCGCGCCGCTGCCCGAGCCCAAGCGACGCTCCGGATCCGCGTCGCCGGAGCAGTTGCGCGCGTACTTCGCGGACGCGCGCCGCGCGCTCGAGTCGATCGAGTTCTTCAAGTCCCGCGAGCCCGAGTCCATCATGCGGACCGTCCGCGCGCTGACGCGGCGCGCGGAACCGACCGAGCGGGAGCTGAGGCTCCTGCGCGCGATGGCGATCGAAGTCTACAAGTTCATCGGACGGCGTGTCCCCGACGGAGGCAAGGCGTGAGCGACCACGAGCGGCCGTGGCTGAAGAGCTACCCCGAGGGCGTGCCGGCCGAGATCGACATGGGCCGCTACGCCTCGATCAACGACCTGTTCGAGCAGAGCTGCCGCGATTACTCCGACCTGCCGGCGTTCTCCAACCTCGGCGTCCGGCTGTCGTTCTCCGAGCTCGATCGGCTTAGCCGCGACTGCGGCGCCTGGCTCCAGAACGGCCTTGGACTGAAGAAGGGCGACCGCGTCGCCCTCATGATGCCGAACGTCCTCCAGTACCCGGTCGCGCTGTTCGGCGCGCTGCGCGCCGGGCTGGTCGTCGTCAACGTCAATCCGCTGTACACGCCGCGCGAGCTGAGCCACCAGCTCGAGGACTCCGGCGCCGCGGCGATCATCGTGCTGGCCAACTTCGCGCACACGCTGGCCGCGTGCCGCGAGAAGCTGCACCACCTCCGCCACATCGTCATTACCGAGGTCGGTGACCTGCTCGGCTTTCCGAAGCGGCCCATCGTGAACTTCGTGGTGAAGCGCGTGAAGCGGATGGTGCCGGCGTACTCGCTTTCCGGTGCTCTGGATTTCCTCGATGGGTTGAGCGACGGCGCCCGCATGCCGCTCGATGCGCCGCCCATCGCCCACGACGACCTCGCCTTCCTCCAGTACACGGGCGGCACGACCGGCATCGCGAAGGGTGCGATGCTCACGCACGGCAACCTCGTCGCCAACATGCTTCAGGCCTCCGCCTGGATCTCGCGCGACCTGCGCCAGGGCCAGGAGGTCATCATCACCGCCCTGCCGCTCTACCACATCTTCGCGCTCACCGCCAACTGCCTCGTCTTCATGTCGATCGGCGGCCACAACGTCCTGATCACCAACCCGCGCGACATGAAGGCCTTCCTCAAGGACCTCGAGAAGACGCCGTTCACCGCGATCACCGGCGTGAACACGCTGTTCAACGCCCTGCTCAACCAGGAGCGGTTCCGCGCTTTGGATTTCTCCGGCTTGAGGCTGGCCCTGGGCGGGGGAATGGCCGTGCAGCGACCGGTCGCCGAGCGGTGGAAGCAGGTCACGGGGCACACGCTGGTCGAGGCGTACGGACTAACCGAGGCGTCGCCGGCCGTGTGCATCAACCCGATCGACCTGGCCGAGTACAACGGCTCGATCGGTCTGCCCATTCCCTCAACCGATTGCTCGATCCGCGATGAGGATGCCGGCACGCGCGAGCTGGCGACGGGCGAGGTGGGCGAGCTGTGCGTGCGGGGGCCGCAGGTGATGCGTGGCTACTGGAACCGCCCCGACGAGACGCAGAAGGTCTTAAGCGATGACGGCTGGCTCCGCACCGGCGACATGGGTCGCATGGACGACAACGGTTTCTTCTACATCGTCGACCGCAAGAAGGACATGATCCTCGTCTCCGGCTTCAACGTCTACCCGAACGAGATTGAGGATGTGGCCGCGTCGCACCCGGGCGTGCTGGAGGCCGGGGCTGTCGGCGTCGAGTCCGAGTCGTCGGGCGAGGTCGTGAAGCTGGTCGTCGTGCGGAAGGACCCTTCCTTGACGGCCGATGCGCTGCGGGACTGGCTTCGCGGGGAGCTGACCGCCTACAAGGTGCCGAAGATCATCGAGTTTCGGGAGGAGTTGCCGAAATCGAATGTGGGGAAGATACTGCGGCGCGAGTTGCGATAGCGCGGTTTCTTCGGCGCAGCCGACAGGACAGGGCTACCAACGCTAGGTGGCGTCCCGATCCGCAACGCATTGTGCTACCGCTTCTGCTGCTCTGTCCCGTTACGCAATCTCTCGACGGCTTCGCCGGAAGAGCAATCTGCATGCCCTCCTCAACCCTCATCGGGATTCGTCGGGCGCACGCTGCGCAATGCCGCGATCCGGGCTGCCGCTTCGGTTTCCACGAAGCCTCCAGACGCCGTTCTCAGCCGACTTACGACGTACCGGGGAGCGGGTTGTCCCCCAAGCGCTACTATCTCGGCTACGAGCGGGTCGCCGACTCTCAAGAGTTTCCTCAACTTCACCGGCACGAAAATCTCAAGTCCCCTCACCCCGCTAACAACACCGACCCAAGGCGAGTCCTTCTGAGGTAGCAGCGGCGAAGCAAGGAGACTGTCCGAGTGGGACGCAACCCACGAAAGCAGAAGAAACGGTCCGGGGCAATCAAGGTCGGGTGGATTGGGAGGTTTGTCGAGCAAGTAGACGAGCTGCTCGGGCAGTTCCCGTGTCCACTGCGATAGGCTGTCCTTTTCGCTGGGACGCCACCATGCATCGGGCGGTACCGACGCAGCGATGCTCCGATCCCATTCAACGTAATGGATATTGCGCACACCGAAGTTCACCAGTACACCCGTGCTTGTGACGATCGCCCGCTTTCTCTCCTCCCGGTGGCTGAGCCAGCATTCATGAATGGGCCATGGTGGGCCGAGTTCATCGAAGAGTACACAATCGCCGTAACCATTCGTGTGGTAGAACACCTCTTCGCCACACCAGAAGCAGCGGGTCGGATATGTGACGGGCCAAGGGACAATACCCAGGCCGGCCGACCATGGGCGGCCAACATCTACCCTGCGCTGCCAGCCCGATGAACGGCCTCCACCGGAATAGCACCGGCAACCAAGCGGCACACAGCGTCCGTCGATGTACCGAAAGGTAAGAGCTACGCCGCAACCGCCGCACGTCGTCATGATCGTAGCGTCCGTGTCGCGCGAGACGTTCCGAACCGTGATGATGCAACGCCTACTTGCAGCCCAACAACCGAACTCGCCCACAGCTGCGCTGGATACTCCGCGCCGACGGCAAGCTCTGTGTGACGTTGGCCGGCGACTACCAGGCTGGCCGCATGATGCGCTCGGCAAGTCGCCGAGAATCAAGGTGCCCTAACATCCGACCAATGCTGACCACGGGGACGGGGTAGGGGGCCTCGAATGCTGCAGGTCGGTCGACGGACAACATCCTACGAGTCCGTAGGCGCTGCTGCGCTCAGGACTGCTGCGCTCCTTGCCCCGCCGTCAGGAGTTCACGACCGCACCGTCGTGAACGCCAACTCATCGTTTCATGGAGGATGTCGACTGCTTAGACAGTGATCCTTCTCGCGCCCCCCGCCCTCAACATCTCCGCCCCCTCACCATTTCCGCGGACCTGAGCCCAAGCCAGCGGCCTCGCCCATGGCGCCCCCGCGGCCTCCGGATCCGCCCCGCGCTCCAGCAGCAGCCGGACCATCTCCACCTGCCCGCGCCGGGCGGCGACGCCGAGCGGCGTCGAGCGGTACTCGTCGTCAATCAGGTCGATGCCGGCGCCGTGGTCCAGCAGCAGCCGCGCCTTGGCGACCTCGCCTTCGGCGGCCATGTGGTGCAGCAGCGTGAACCGGTGCCAGTTCATGTGGTCCGGGTCCATGCCGTGCTCGAGCAGGAACGCGGCCGTCGCCTCGTGCTTGAAGTAGTAATATGGCGCCCACTTCGACACGGGCGGCACCCGCGCGCCGAGGCGCAGCAGCATGGCGAGGACGTCGTGGCGACCCTCGCGGGCGGGACCGGCGAGGATGCCGTCGCCCCAGCCGGCCTCGTCGTCGTGGATCCACTCGGGGTGCCGGCGCAGCAGCGCCTCCGCCGCGTCCAGCCGGCCCGCGGCGATCAGCGCGCCGGCGCGGTCGCGCTCCGACGGCTCGGTGCGGCCACCGTGCGCGCCGAGCAGCGCGACCAGCTCGGTATCGCCCGCGGCACGAGACACGGGCGTGCCCGAGGAGTCGACCTCGGCGTGCGGGTCGGCGCCGTGCGCGAGCAGCAGCTCGGCGATGTCGCGCCGGCGGTCGGCCACGGCGATCAGCAGCGACGCGCCGCGCGGCGCGCCCTCCTCCGACAGGTTCGGGTTCGCGCCGTGCTCGAGCAGCAGCCGCGTTATCGCCAGGTCGCCGCGACGGACGGCCGCCGACAGCACGCGATGGTGGCAGGTGTCCGCGAAGTTCGCCCGCGACGGGTCGCGCGCCAGCTCGCGGGCCACGTAATCGCCATCGCCGCGCAGTGCGGCCAGGAAGATCGTGTAGCGCGCGCCGCTGGCCAGCAGCAGGTCCGCGATCGCATCGCGTGCCTGCGACTGCACGGGCGTGAACCAGTTCGGCATGAGCGCGCAGTGCACGGGCCGGTAGCCGTCGCCGCGCACGGCGTCCGGGTCCGCGCCGGCGGCCAGCAGCGCGCGGACCACGTCCATGTGCGCGTGCTGCGCGGCCTGGTGGAGCGCGGTGTCGCCGGACTCGTTGCCGCCGCGCGCCGCGCCCGGGTCGCGCGCCAGCTCCGCCTCCACCGCCGCCAGGTCCCCTCGCCGCGCCGCCGCGATCAGCGCCGCCGTCCCGCTCGCCATCCGGAACCGCCGCGACAGATGCGTACGCAACAGCTCCGCGACGTCGTCGTGGCCGCGGTCCGTCGCATACTCCAGCAGCGACTCCTGGAACGGATAGCTGCGATACGCCGGATCCGCGCCCTGCTCGAGCAGGAACGCGGCGATGTCGCGATGCCCCTCGCGCACCGCGAAGTGGATCGGCGGCGTGTAGTTGTACTCGACCGTCGCGAGCCCGGGCACGCGGCCGACGAGTCGTCGGACGTCGCGCAGGTCGCCATCGCGTGCGGCGACAAACATCGCGTACACATCGTCGGTGGACGCGAGGGTCCCGTCCGCCAGCTTCCAGCGCCGGCCCGGCGCCAGCTCGACCGGCCGGATCAGCGGCCGCAGCACGAAGCTGCCCGTGGCCGATTCGACGTGGCGGAGCAGCTTCGGCCAGCTCGGGAACCCGTGCTCGCGCGCGATGGCGAGCTGCGCGTGCGCGAGCAGCGGCCGGTTGTGCGGGTCGCCGGGCCGGACCGCCGCGATGCGCGCGGCCGCATCGCCATCGCCCGCGCGCGCATCGCGCAGCAGGTCCTTCGCCTGTTTGCGGATCTGTTCGACCGAGGGGCGCGCGGGAAGGCCGTGGGAGGAGGACATGCGATCTCCTTTCATGGCGCCCGTGTCCGCAGCTCGGGCTGAAAGAAGATCGGGTCGTTTTCCTGCGCGACTGCAGTCAGGTGGGCTCGGCCCTGCCCGCGGACGGGGTGCGCCCTGAAGCGCATCGCCAAGCTGGAGGGCGCATCGGCCGGCGTCAAGCGCCGGGACGCCGGATACTGGCGGCATGCCCCCTCACGAAACCAACCAGCGCTCGCTCTGGCAGGTGCTCGGCCTGTTCCTGGCCGGGTCCTGGCTCTGCCTCCAGGTCATCGACGTGCTGGGCCAGAACATCGCGCTGCCGGGGTGGCTGTTCCCCCTGACACTGGCGTTGCTCGTGCTGGGCCTGCCGGTCGTCGCACTGACGGCGTACCTCCACGGGCTGGGCGGCTCGAAGGCTGCCTCGACTCCAGCGGAGAAGCGCGGAGTACGCCGAAATCCGGTCGCGCGGCCAGATCGAGCGGCCGGCGTCGTCGCCTACGGTTTCGAGCCCGCGCGGACGCGTTCGGCCATTTCCTGGCCGGTGATTACCGGCACGAACTCGAAGTCGACGAGGTCGCGCCAGTTCGCGGCCCATTCCTCGAGTAACGCGGAATCCGTCGTTTCCATCAGCTGAAAGCAGCGCCCGGTCTCGACGTGGACCCAGCTGCCGAGGTACTCCAGCCCGGGCGGGGCCATGCGGCCGCGCTCGTGGAAGCGGCGGTACACCGCCTCCCCGTCGGGACTCCTGAACCGCTCGATCACCATGTAGAGCACAGTCGTTCCCGGGGCTAGCGTCCGGCCAGGCGGCCAACCACCGGCGCCCGGCGGGCCGAATCACACACGCGGCTACGAGCCGACTTCGGCCGCGCCCATGACCGCGCCGCGGATCCGCTCGATCTGCCGGAGGTGCAGCAGGTCATGGCCGGCGTACATGCGCATCATGTGCGCGACGCTCTCCTCGCCGCGCTCGGCGTGGATTCCCACGCGCTCCCGCTCGGCTGGCGAGGTTTCGCGCAGCAGCCGCAGGTTGCCGGCCCGCAGGACGTCGAACTCGCGTAGCGACTCGCGCGCATCCGAACGGTCGTAGTGCAGGCGGTCCGCCCACAGGTCCTGATCGTAGCCGGTAATCGGCGGTCGCTCGTGCGCCAGCACCATGCGCAGTCGCCAGGCCCACACGATGTCCGAGTCCGCGAGGTGTCGCAGCACATGGCGGATCGACCACTTCCCCGACGCTTCCCGTGCGCCGAGCTGCTGCTCGGACAGACCGTCGACAACGCGCTCGAGGGCACTGGCTGTCGTCTCGAGGACCTCCACCGGGTCGCGCTCGCCGAGCAGGCCCAGAATCGCCGCGGTGTAGTCCGCCGCCTCCTCGGCCGAGCGGGACGCCGGGTTCGTGAAGATGGACATCGCGTTCTCCCTGTGCGCGGTACGGACTGAGCCTGCACCGCGAACCAAATCGCGGCAAGGCCCTGTTCGTCTGCCGGTACTGGCCCCGTTGTTGCCCCTCGTCCCAGTCGAACCGTACCCGAACTGGAGGTGCCCGTGGACCTCGTCACCTGGCTCATCGTCGGGCTGATCGCCGGCGTGCTGGCCGCTCTGCTCGTCGGCGGTGTCGGACTCATCGGCAACATCGTGGTCGGAATCGTCGGTGCGTTCGTCGGCGGCTGGATTTTCGCGCAGCTCGGAGTGAGCACCCCGTTCGCCGGACTCGCGGGCACGATCTTCACTGCCTTCATCGGGGCCGTCGTGCTGCTGCTCATCCTGCACCTCGTGACCGGAAGACGGCGCGTGGTCTGAGGTCAGCCCGCGCCTGCCTCGGCGCCTCGCCCGAAGGTCCCGGCAGTCGACCAGGCGGCGATTCCTTGTGGGTCCGGCGCGCATCCGGCATTCTGCGCGCGTGGGCACCCAGCGGAAGCCGAATCGGCGTGACCTGCCCGTCCTTCCAGGCGGCCCGGATCTCGAGCGCGCGCTGCGCCAGGCCGTGCGCGGCGAGGTCCGATTCGACGACGGGGAACGCGCACTCTATTCGACGGACGCGTCGAACTACCGCCAGGTTCCGATCGGCGTCGTCGCTCCCGTCGACGCGGCGGACGTCGAGGCGGCGATCGCAGTGTGCCGCGAGCACGATGTGCCCGTGCTTCCCCGCGGCGCCGGCACCAGCCTCGCGGGCCAGGGCTGCAACGCGGCGGTCGTGCTCGACTTCAGCCGGCACATGGCCGGGACCCTGGAGGTCGATCCGGCACGACGAATCGCACGCGTTCAGCCGGGCACCGTGCTCGACGATCTGCGACGCCCCACCGAGCGCGACCACGGCCTGACCTTCGGACCGGACCCGTCCACACATAACCGCTGCACGTTCGGCGGGATGATCGGCAACAACGCGTGTGGCGCTCACTCGATCCTGACCGAGTTCTACGGGCCCGGTCCGCGCACGTCGGACAACCTGCACGAGCTCGACATCCTCACGTACGACGGTCTGCGCATGCGCGTGGGCCCGACGTCCGCCGCCGAACTCCAGAGCATCATCGAGGAAGGCGGCCGACGCGGCGAGATCTACGCCGGACTCAAGAAACTCGGAGACCAATACAAGGATCTGATCCGCACCCGCTTTCCGCAGATCCCGCGGCGCGTTTCCGGCTACGCGCTCGACGAGCTGCTCGAGGAGAACGGCTTCCACATCGCACGCGCACTCGCGGGCTCCGAAGGCACCTGCGTCACGATCCTCGAAGCCACCGTCGCGCTCGTGCCGTTCCCGCGGGAACGCACGCTGCTCGTGCTCGGCTTCCCCGATGTCTACATCGCGGCCGAGCACGTGCCCGCGGTGCGCGAGCACAGGCCGATCGCGATCGAGGGCATGGACGACGCGGTCCTGATCGCGCTCCGTCGCAAGGGCCTCGGACCGACCGATCCGCATCTCCTGCCCGACGGCAGAGGCTGGCTGCTCGTCGAGTTCGGCGGCGACACGCTCGACGAAGCGCAGGATCGCGCACGCGACCTGATGACCGCATTCGCGAAATTGAACGAGCCGCCGAGCATGAAGCTCGTAACCGATCCGCGCGAAGCCCGTCAGGTGTGGATCGTGCGCGAATCGGGGCTCGGCGCTACCGCATTCACACCGGGTGAACCGCCGACGTGGGAAGGCTGGGAGGACTCCGCGGTCGCACCGGAGAAGCTGGCCGACTACCTCCGTGAACTCCGGAAGCTGCTCGACCGATACGGCTACCGCGCGGCGCTGTACGGCCATTTCGGTCACGCGCTCGTGCACAACCGCATCACCTTCGATCTCGTCACGGCCGACGGCATCGCGAAGTTCCGCTCCTTCCTGGAGGATGCCGCCGATCTGTGCGTGCGCTTCGGCGGCTCGCTGTCGGGCGAACACGGTGACGGCCAGGCGCGCGGCGAGCTGCTCGAGAAGATGTACGGCCCCGAGCTGATCCAGGCGTTCCGCGATTTCAAGGCGATCTGGGACCCGACGGGCCGCATGAACCCGGGCAAGCTCGTCGATCCCAACCCGCTCGACAGCGATCTGCGGCTCGGGCCGACCTACTCGCCGCCGAACCCGAGAACCCACTTCGCGTTTCCGCAGGACGGCGGCAGCTTCGCGCACGCGTCGCTCCGCTGCGTCGGCGTCGGCGAGTGCCGCAAGCGCGACTACGGCGTCATGTGTCCCAGCTACATGGTGACAGGCGAGGAAAAGCATTCGACGCGCGGTCGCGCGCGGCTGCTGTTCGAGATGCTGCGCGGCGAAACCGTCGCCGGCGGCTGGCGCGACGACCACGTACGCGAAGCCCTCGACCTCTGCCTCGCCTGCAAGGGCTGCAAGCACGAATGCCCCGTGAGCGTCGACATGGCCACGTACAAGGCCGAGTTCCTCGCGCACTACTACGAAGGACGCATGCGACCGCGCGGCGCGTACACCATGGGGTTGATCCACCGGTGGGCCGGCCTCGCGTCGCTCGCGCCGCGTCTCGCGAACGTCCTCGCGCGCGTGCCGGGCGTGAAGTTCGCAGCCGGCGTTGCAGCCGAGCGTACACTTCCACGATTTGCACCTCGCACCTTCCGCCGTTCCTGGCGACCCGGCCCGTCGCCGGAACCCGGAGGCGCGAAGCGTCGCCGCGTACTGCTGTGGACCGACACGTTCAACAATCATTTCGAGCCGAACGTGCTGCACGCGGGCGCGGCCGTTCTCGAGACTGCGGGATTCGAGGTGGCGCTGCCGCCGAAGGGATTGTGCTGCGGCCGGCCGCTCTACGACTGGGGCATGCTGGACCGCGCGAAGCGGCAGCTCCGGCAGATCCTCGACGCGCTGCGCACCGACATTGAAGCCGGGACGCCGATCGTCGTGCTCGAGCCGAGCTGCGCCGCCGTCTTCCGCGATGAACTTGTCAATCTCTTCCCCGACGATGAGTCTGCGCAGCGTCTGATGAAGCAGACGCATCTGCTCGCCGAGTTCCTCGAGTCACAGGGCGCCGAAATTCCGCGCGTCGAACATGGCGTGCTGCTGCACGCACACTGCCATCAGCGCGCGCTCGGTGGCACCGCGAACGAGGAACACCTCCTCGCCCGCGCGGGCGCGACCTGCACGGTGCTCGATTCCGGCTGCTGCGGCATGGCCGGCGCGTTCGGCTTCGACAAGGAGAAGTACGACGTGTCGATGGCGATCGGCGAGCGCGTGCTGCTACCCGCGGTTCGCGCGGCTGCGGATGACATGGTGATCGTGACGGACGGCTTCAGCTGCCGCGAGCAGATCCGTCAGGGAACGGGTCGCCGAGCGGTGCACCTGGCCGAGGTGCTGGTTGGCCACGGATAGCCAGGAGGCTTGCGCCGCCTGAGCTGCCGGGCAAGGTTGGCTCCCGGCTGGCACGCAGTGGTAACTCCACATCTTCGAGAGGCGCCCATGCGTGGCTTCGACTTCCGTTTCGCCGTTGTGCCCTGCGTCCTCCTGCTTGCCGTGGCGCCCCGGACGGCCCACGCCCAGACGGATCCTCCCAACATCGTCCTGTTCTTCCCGGACAACCTCGGCTGGGGCGAGGTCGGGGCGTACGGCGGCGTGCGCGGCGTACCGACGCCGAACATCGACAGGATCGGCGCGGAAGGAATTCGCCTGACGAACTTCAACGTCGAGTACTCGTGCACCGTGTCGCGCATCGCGCTGCTGACGGGGCGCTACGCGGTGCGGACGGGCGGTTCGCAGGCTACGGGCATGACGCTGTGGGAGATCACGATCCCCGAGGCACTCGGGTCCATCGGCTACGCGACGGGGCTGTTCGGCAAGTGGCATGTCGGCGGCGACGACTGGATCGGCCGGCGCGAGCCGTCGCACCAGGGATTCGACGAGTGGTACGGCATCCCGGGCACGAGCCACGTCGCGCAGTACACGAGCCTCAGGAGCTGGGACGCCGAGGACTTCCCCGCCGTGGTTCGATACGGGAACGAGGCGCCGTACATATGGGAAGGCCGGGCCGGCGAGCCTGCGCGCAAGCTGGAGGAATTCGACCTCGACTCGCGCCGCACGATCGACCGGCAGGCAGTGACGCGCGGCATTGCCTTCATGGAGCGAAACGTCGCCAGCAACCGGCCGTTCTTCCTTTACTATCCGATCACCCAGATCCACTTCCCGACGCTGCCACATCCGGACTTCGACGGCACGACCGGCGCGGGCGACATCGGCGATTCGATGGCGGACGTCGACTACAACACCGGTCTCGTCCTCGACGCGATCGACAGGCTCGGGATCGCGGACAACACCATCGTCATCTGGTGCACGGACAACGGCGCGGAGCAGCGCCGGCCGTGGCGCGGTTCGCCGGGCCCGTGGAACGGCTTCTACAACTCGTTCATGGAAGGCGGCATCCGCACGCCGTGCATGATTCGCTGGCCCGCACGCATCCCGGCAGGTCAGGTGTCCGACGAGATCGTGCACGAGGTCGACCTCTTCCCGACGCTCGCCGCAGCGGTCGGCGCGGACATCGTCCCGACGGATCGCGCGATCGATGGCGTGAACCAGCTTCCGTTCCTCGAAGGCCGCCAGCCGCATTCGAACCGCGAGAGCATCATCTTCCGCACGCAGAACGGCGAGGTACACGCGGTGAAATGGAAGGACTGGAAGTTCTGGTACCAGTTCCGCATCGAGCCCGGAGACCCGAATCCGAACGCGAGGATGCGACTCTTCCACCTGCGTACGGACCCACGCGAGGAAACCGACGTGCTGGCATTCAATCCGTGGCTGAAGAGCGTGGCCGACAGCATCGTCGCCGCGTTCGAGGCCACGACGGTGCAGCACCCGCACGTGCCGCCGGGTGCAGCGGATCCGTACACGCCGCCGCGCGGCCAGTGAGCGGGAGCGAACGCATGAGACCGCTCGTGATCGCAGTGGGCGTGGCCGCCGCCGTCCTCGGTTCCGACGCAGGAGCGCAGGAGCGGCCGGACTTCTCCGGCGAGTGGACGGTCGCAACGGAGAGCCGGCGGGGGCCCGGCGAGTTCGGGAGCGGCTGGGGCCCGACGATCGAGATCGCACAGGACGCCGACACGCTCACGGTGCTGTGGCCCTTCTATTCGCCCGGGGATCTCCAGCCGCCGCTTCGCTACCGCTACGCGCTCGACGGCTCGGCGGTCACGACAACGATCCAAATGGGACGCGGCATGCAGGAGCTGGTCTCGCGCGCATCATGGGATGGAAATGCGCTCGTCATCACGACGGTTCACGGCTTCGACCACCCGGCCGACGCCCACCGCGCGACGACCACGGTGACGCGGATCCTGTCGCTCGAATCGCCGACGTCGCTGGTCGTGGAAACCAGGATCGACGGCGAGCCCGGCGGCCGGCCGACCGTGTCGCGATCGGTCTACACGCGAGGCTGAGGCCGTTGCGCTAACCCCCGACGCCGCCGTCTTTCGTCCGCATCGCTGGTTCGGCACGGGCCCGGAGGGTCAATCGAGGATCTTCCAGAACGAATCTTTCCGCGTGATCCGGCCGTTCTGGAACTCGAGCAGATCGACCCCGCGCACCTCGATTCGCCGGCCCGCCGTGGACGTGCCGGTCAGTGTCCACTCGGAGACGCCGAAGTCGCCGCATGCCCAGTGGCGATCGTCTCCGTAGTGCACGTCGGGGATTCCCTCGAACCGCCTGGCAAGGCCCGCTCTCACCTCCTCGCGGCCGACGTGACGATCGCCGCGGGGCGGTGCCCCTCGCGGCATGTAGAAGACGCAGTCCTCCGCGAAGAACTCCATGATGGCGTCCAGGTCGTGGCGGTTGAAGGCATCGAGGAAGTCCTTCAGCACCTCGACGGTAACGTGTTCGGCCATGTCCGTCTTCCTTCCTGCGCTGCGGGGGTCCGGCGTCGGAGAGCGCCTCGATGCACGGAACCTCGCTACGCCGATCGACCGGCCGCCAGCCAGGCGACGGCCGCCTCACGGTCCGGGAAGAACCGGAACGAAGCGCCCGCGTTGGCCTCGCGCGCGAACTCCCGGAACCGCTCCGAGCGCGTACCGAGGTCAGGCACGACGATGGCCATCCGGATGCCGTAGTTCACGAGCTTCTGCACGAAGTCGCCGGCCACGCCGCTGCGCAGCTCGAAGAACCCCGCCGGCAGGGCGCTCTCCGCCACCAGGACCGCATCGACGTCGCGTTCGATGCAACGCGCGATGAGATCCGCTGCATCCGTCCGTTCGCCCGTTTCGATCTCCATGTGCTGCATCGCTCGTCTCCTCCTCCGCGCCCTCCGCGATCTCCGGCCTACGGAAAGATGCCCCGCTCGAGGTACATCCGTCCCACCTTCGCGATGGCCGACGCGAACGCCGCGGTCCGGAGATCCACGGAGCGCGACCGCGCCAGCTCCCGGATCTCGTGGTACGCGGTGATCATCGTGTCCTCGAGTCCGGAGTCCACGAGTGCGCGCTCGTCCGCGCCGGCGGACGCCTCGCGCAGGGTGTCGGCGGGGAAGCGTCGCCCCGTGAGATCCTCGACGGCGCGCAGGATGCGCAGGTTGCTGCCCTGCTCGAAGCGGCGGGCCATCCTCCCGAACCGCACGTGCGACAGGTTCTTCACCCATTCGAAGTAGGAGACCGTCACGCCGCCCGCGTTGAGATAGATGTCGGGCAGTACGAGCACGCCGCGCGCGACCAGCTTTTCCGATGCGCTCGCCGTGGTGGGGCCGTTGGCGCCCTCGGCCACGATGCGCGCGCGGATGCGGTCGACGTTCTCGTCCGTGATCTGGTTCTCGAGTGCCGCCGGGACGAGGATGTCACACTCGAGTTCGAGGGCTTCGGCCGTGTTGGGGATGTCGGTGGCGCCGGGGAAACCGAGGATGGAGCCGGTCTCCCGGCGATGCGCCATCACGGCCTCGAGATCGAGCCCCTTCTCCGAATGGATGGCGCCCTCGATCTCGGCGAGGCCCGTAAGTAGTGCACCGCCCTGCTGGAGGTACATCGCGGCGTGGTATCCCACGTTGCCGAGTCCCTGCACGACCACGCGCTTCCCTTCGAGTCCCGGCGACAGCCCGAGCTGTTTCATGTCCTCATCGCTCGAGCACGCCTCGCGAATCCCGAAGTAGACGCCGCGGCCCGTCGCCTCGGCGCGGCCGCGGATGCCGCCGAGCGGGATCGGTTTGCCCGTCACGCAGCCGGCGGCATCGATCTGCGCGGGTGCGAGCGCGGTGAAGGTGTCGACGATCCATGCCATTTCGCGCGCGCCCGTGCCGTAGTCCGGGGCGGGCACGTCGGAGGCCGGTCCGATCAGGTTGCGGCTGAACAGCTCGAAGACATAGCGGCGCGTGACCCGCTCGAGCTCGGCTTCGGAATACTGCGACGTGTCGATGCGCACGCCGCCCTTCGCGCCGCCGAACGGTACGTCCACGAGCGCACACTTGTAGGTCATGAGCGCCGCCAGCGCGGCGACCTCATCCTCGTTCACCATCATCGCGTATCGGATGCCGCCCTTGGACGGCAGCTTGTGCACGCTGTGCTGGGCGCGCCACGCATGGATCACCTCGATCCGGCCGTCGTCACGCCGGAGCGGAAAGCTGACGCGGTACACGCTGTTGCACGCACGGATCTGCTCGAGCAGACCCGCCTTCAACCCCGTCAGCGGCGCGGCCCGATCGAAGTGCTGGTCGACCTGCTCGAAGAACCGGATCTTCCCGCTCATGACACTCCTCGAAAGTGATCGTGAGCCACCGTATCCGTCCGGGTCGGCGGAAGCAAGACCGTCTTGCCGGCGGTTTGGCGCATACGCATCGTGAAGCCCTTCACCGAACGGGAGGAGCATGACGAAGCAAGGGCCGGCACCGGTTGCCGACCTCGACTGGGACGGGGAGCGGGCACGCGCGCTGGGCGCCGCCGCGATCGATCTGTGGGGCGAGCTGCTGGATCGTTTGCGCGCGCTACCGATCGGCCTGCGCACGAGCGCAGAGGAAGTGCGTGCGCTCGTCACGCGTGACATTCCGGACGAACCCACGGACATCGACGAGCTCGTCGATCACCTGCGCACGCTCATCTTCGACGCCACCACGCGGACGGGACACCCGGCGTTCGTCGCCTATATCAGCGGCTCGGGCACGATTCCCGGCGCAGCGGCCGACCTGATCGCTGCGGCGATCAACCAGAACGTCGGCGGCGCGCGCCTCTCTCCCGGTGCGACCGAGATCGAGCAGCACCTGATGAAGTGGTTCGCGGGACGGCTCGGCCTGCCCCCAACTGCTGGCGGACTGCTCACGTCAGGCGGCGCGATGGCCAACTTCATCGGCCTGAAGGCCGCGCGGGATGCGCGGTGCGGTTTCGACATCCGCGCGCACGGCGTGCGTGCGGGCCCGCCACTCGCGATCTACGTCTCCGACGAAGTGCACGTCGTGAACGACCGCGCCGCGGACATGCTCGGCCTCGGCCGTGAGGCCGTCCGTCGCATTCCCACCGATGAAGCGCAGCGCATGCGAACCGATGCGCTCCAGGATGCCATCCTGCGTGATCTCGCCACCGGTGTCCGCCCGATCGCGGTCGTTGCGACGGCGGGGACGGTCGGCACCGGCGCGATCGACCCGCTCGACGCGATCGCGGACATCGCGCAGAAGCACGGACTCTGGCTGCACGTGGACGGCGCGTACGGCGGCATCGCAGCCATGGTGGACTTGCTCAAGCCGGCGTTCAAAGGCATTGAGCGCGCGGACTCGATCGCATTCGACCCGCACAAGTGGCTGTACACGCCGCACTCCGGTGGCGGCGTCGTCGTCCGCGACATGCGACACCTCGCCGACAGCTTCTCCGTCAACCCGAGCTACATCTACGACGACCCGGAGATCACGCGCCGCGGCCCCGACTACCTGAACTTCGGACCGCAGTTCTCGCGCGGATTCCAGGCGTTGAAGGTGTGGATCTCACTACTCGCGCACGGCTGGGCCGCGTACTCGCGCAGGATCGCGCACGACGTCGAGCTGGCGCGCTGGCTCTACGAGCGCGCCGCCGAGCGGCCAGAGTTCGAGCCTATCGGCCCGCCGCCCGAGCTGTCGATCGCGTGTTTCCGCTACGTCCCGCCCGACGCGCGCGATGATGAGGAATACCTGAACAAGCTCAACGAACAGCTCATGCTCGAACTCCAGCTCGACGGTCGCGTGTATCCGTCGAACGCCGTAGTCGGCGGCCGCTTCGCCATCCGCGCATGCATCGTGAATTTCCGTACCGAGGCGGAAGACCTCGAGCGACTGCTCGACGTGGCTGCGGAGATCGGCGCGAGGCTCCACGCGAACGGTCCCCGGCGACCCTGAGGCGTCACAGGGATCCACGAAGATCTCGTTTATCCGTGACCCGGATGGCCTGTGCCCCGCGCGTCAACGGACGGCCGCCGCGGCCTCGAGGTCCTCGTCGCGGCCGGCGACGAGCAGCGTGTCCGACTCCTTCAACGGCGCATTGGGATCGGGGATCGGCAGCATGCGGTCGAGCAGGACGTCGTGGACGGCGACGACGCTGATCCGGTACCGTCGCGGGAGCTCGAGGGCGCGTAGCGATTTCCCGATCCACGAATCGGGGACGGCCATCTCCTGGATCGAGTAGTCGGGGCCGAGGCGGATGTAGTTGAGGATGCCGCGGCTCCCGATGCGGGTGGCCAGTCGGATGCCGGACTCGCGCTCGGGAAAGATCGTCTCGGTAACCCCCATCCGCTCGAGCACGCGCGCGTGGTCGGACGAGATCACCTTCACGTAGATCTCCTTCACGCCGAGGTCGCGCAGCGCCAGCGCGGCGAGGATGCTGGCGGTGATGTCGTCACCCGTGCTGACCACGGCCGCGTCGGCTCCGTCCGCGCCGATGCCGTCGAGCACCTTCGCGTTCCGGCCGTCGCCCACGGCCGCGCGCCCCACGTACGGTGCGATCCGGTCGACCGCTTCCTGACTGACATCCACCGTCGCCACGTCGTGGCCGGCGCGATGCAGAGACTCGGCCACGGCGGATCCGAAATTTCCCAGCCCGATAACGACGAAGCGTTTCATGGTCCTCCTCGTCAGCCGACGATGACGTCCTCGTCTGCGTAGCGGTAGAGCGCAGGCCGGCGCGGCAGCGCGATGGCGGCCGCGAAGACCAGCGGTCCGACCCGGCCGATGTACATGAGCACGATGGTCAGCCAACGCCCGGCGACGCTCAGCTCCGGCGTCGCGCCCATCGACAGCCCCACCGTATTGAGCGCGCTGGTGGCCTCGAACATGTGCATCAGGAAGCTGCCGCCCGTCGCGCGGTGAGGCACCATCCCCGCCTCGAGCAGAGTGTACAGGAAGATCGCGGCGGTGACCACGCCGAACGCCAGCGCGAAGAGGCCCATGGCGCGCTGGATCGTATCGCCGGGGATGGAGCGACCGGCGATGCTCACGTGCTGGCGGCCGCGCAGCCGCGCCCACGCGAGCAGGCCGATGAGCGCGACGGTGGTCGTCTTCAATCCGCCTGCCGTCGAACCCGGCGAGCCGCCCGCGGTCATCAGGATGATCGTGAGGAACGCCGTGCCCTCCGATATCTGCGAGTAGTCGACCGAGTTGAAGCCGGCCGTCCTCGGCGTCACGCTCATGAACAGGCCGTTGACCAACCGGTGGCCGGCCGGAAGATCGCGCAACGTGACGCCCCATTCGAAGAGGCTGAACAGCAGCCAGCCGCCGGCGATCAGGATCGCCGTGGTGGCGAGCACCAGCCGTGAATGGATGGACAGGCGGCGATGGCCGCGGCGCAGGAGGTAAAGCTCCTCCATTGTCAGGAATCCGATCCCGCCGAGGATGATGAGCGACATCACGACGATCAGGGTCAGCGGCGACTGCTGGAACGGCATCAGGCTGTCCGAGAACGTCGAGAAGCCGGCGTTGCAGAACGCGCTGATCGCGTGGAAGATGGCGTGCCACCCGGCGTCCCGACCGAGGTCGGGCACCCAGAGTACGAAGAGGAGGAGCGCGCCAGCGGCCTCGAAGGCGAGGGTAAAGCGGATGAGGTCGCGCGTGAGTCGGCGGTGGTCGATGGGCGCGCCGGTCTCGATCGGCGGCGCGGTCAGCGCTTCATGGCGGAGCGACAGCCGCTGCCCGAGCGAGAGGATGATGAGCGTGGTGAGCGTGATGATGCCCAACCCGCCGAGCTGGATGAGCAGCAGCAGGAACGCCTGTCCGAGCGGCGTGAAGTACGTGGCCGTGTCGACGACGATGAGACCGGTGACGCAGACGGCACTCGTTGCCGTGAACAGCGCATCGACGAAGCCGAGCCGCGCGCCGGTGTAGAGGCCGGGCAGGAGGAGCAGGCCGGCGGTACCGAACGCGATCAGCAGGAGGAACGAACCGACCAGAAGCTGCGGCGGTTGGAGGCTGCGCCAGAGCGACACGCGGGGCGCGGCGCCGGCCGGGGTCCAGGGATCGACCCAGCGCCGGGGCCGATCACGGAACAGTTGCCGCCTCCCCCGTTTTCGCGTCCCCATCGACGGAGATGATGGGGCCCGGCGAGGGAGGCGGCAATCCGGAGGCCGCGCCGCCGATCAGCGCGGCCGTGGCTACGGCTGCGGGAACTGGCTCGTCGTGTCCATCCGCTCCGCGGGCGCCGGCGCGGTCTGCGCGGGCAGTTCGGCGGTATCGGGCTCGTTCTGGTCCTGGACGTAGGTGAAGATGCCCCATGCCGCGATGACGACGAGCAGCAGGGCGGCGAGCCAGGGCCAGATGCTGCGAGCGGGTTTCCGCTCGATGTCGATCTGCGTCAT
>CAYUIG010000007.1:19657-48347 GCA_964444685.1 uncultured Gemmatimonadaceae bacterium
GGCAGCCCGTCGACGATCACGCTCTTGTGATCGCGATCGATGCGTGCGTGCTCCACCGGGATCAGGACGTGCCGGTCGATCGGCTCGAGCTCGAGCTTGCGCTCCTCGACGTCGCAATCGAGGTACCTTGCCTCCATCGATCCCGTGTCCACGATCAGCTCCGTCACCTCGCCGATGGCGACGCCGTCTGCGGCCACGACCTTCCAGCCGCGCGGATCGGGATCGCCCTTCGCCACGCGAAAGTCCTCGAGGTCGTGGAGCCGCTGGAGTCGCGGCTCATGCGCGTCGTCGGCCACGTAATCCTGGCGGACGGCGGTGCGGTAGCCGCTCTCGACTCCGCTTACGTACGACGGCGCGACCGAGTCCGGGTTGCCATCGTACGGGGGAATCGATTCGAACTGCTCCTTCACCATCCCATCCACCCAGACGACGTCGTCGGAGCGGTCGACGCGCGCGTGACGGATGGGGACCAGCACGCGCTTCTTGAACATGCCGAGATCGACATCGAGGTAGCGCAGCTCGCCCGTTTCGTCGATCAGCATGTCGTCGACCCGGCCCACGCCTTCATCATCGATCGCCGTGCGCACCTTCCAGCCGCGCACGTCGAATGCATTCGGAGGGAAATCGCGGTCCGACACGCGGGACAGGGAAGTCAGCGGCATCGTCTCCTCCAGCGCTGCAACAACGAAAAAAAAGAGGCCGGCGTGATTGCCGGCCTCGGTATGCACTCTGGAGGGCAACGCGCGTGCCAGCGCGATCAGCTCTGGCTCCCCACGACGCGCAGTCCGGAGCGCCACGCGTCGCTCGTGACCGCGGCGGGACCGGCAAGCCGGCGGTGGTACAGGCGGTCGAGGACCATGATGTGCAGCGCCTCGAACAGCGACTCCCGGAGCGACACGGCGTCCATGTACGCGTACACGGCAACCGCCACGTCGGCCCCTTCCCCGCGCGCCTCCAGGCAGCGCAGTGCGTTCTGCACGTGCACCTCCAGGAGCATGCGCTCCGCGTGCCCCGTGTGCAGCTCGACCCACTGCCGCAGCTCGCGGTTACGCCGGCCGCGCAGGCGGCGAAGCACGCGGTCGAGGACGGTCGATGTATCGGACCAGGGGATCTCACCGTCGCCTGGGTTCCTGTCGTCTTCCCGGTTCTCGCGACCGTACGCGGCGAGCACGCCGTTCACGAGTTGCCGGTGCTGCTCGTCGGTCAGGTGGTGGAGACGGGAGTACATCGACAGGGCACGGGCGCCCGTGACCTGGCCGGCGCAGTGCCGCACGAATTCCAGCGCCTGGGCGAGGTGGGCCTCGGCGAGACGCTCGCGCGCCATCGCCAGGGCGAGCTCCAGCCGGAGTTTCGGATCCTGGGGTGCGTTGGGGTCGCTCATTCCGGGTCCATTCGAGACCCGGAGGACGGGGGCAATCCGCATACCGCAACGGTTTTTCACCGCCTTGCCACGGAAGTGCAAGGCGTGGCGCGGCACCGCCCTCGTGACCCGCCGGTCGAGCCCGTGCCGCCGCGAGTACGGCGTGCCCGGCAGCCGGAAAAGAGTGCGTGGCGCTAGCGCACTCGCTGGCCGGCCCGGAACACCATGGAGGTGCGTCGCACGTTGCGGATGTCGGCCAGCGGATCGGCCGAAACGACCAGCAGGTCGGCTACCTTCCCGGCCTCGACCGTCCCGAACTCGTCCAGCCGCCGCATCGCAATGGCCCCGTTCCGGGTCGAGGCCACGATGACCTCCATCGGCGAGAGCCCGGCCGCGGCCATGGCCTCCATCTCGGGATAGACCGACGGTCCGTGGAGCGTCAGCGGGTTGCCCGCGTCGGTACCCATGGCGACCGGCACGCCGGCGCCGTGCACGGCACGCAGATTCGCCGCGGTCATCGCGAGCGCCCGTGCAGACTGCTCCTGCATGCGCGCGAGGACTTCTGCCGAAGGCTTGCCGGGAAGCGAGTCGGTGAGGAACGCCTTTGCGAGCGTCGCCTCATCCACACATCCGAGATCGTAGTCCTCTTCCCTGAAATCGCGCGCACGCAGCTCCGCGTACCCTTCGTAGACGGTGAGCGTCGGTGTGTAGATCGTTCCCTGCTCGCGCAGCAGGCGGAGGAACTCGTCGTCGACCGGCATGTCCTCGACGCTGTGCACGAGCAGCTTCGCACCCGCGCGCAGCGCATGCTTCGCCGCCCACAGGTTTGTCGCGTGCACGATGAGTGGAATGCCCGCGGCGCGCGCCGCCTCCCCCGCGATCGCGATCTGCCGGAGTGCATGCACCGTGTCCGCACCCATGCGCGGTGATACGAGGAACCACACCTTGATCGCATCGGTGCCGTTCGCGATCAGGTAGTGTGCACCTGCGCGCGTCGCGGAATCGCTCGCCGTGTGGATGAACTGCCGTTCCGCGGGAACGTTCAGCCAGTGATCGCGCGTGGAGAGGAGTGGACCCGCGGCGGCAACGTGCGGTTGCGACGCGTCGCCCGTGCCCTCGTGTCGAAGCCCCCACGTCCACGGGTATCCGCCGACATCGAAGGTGGCGGTCACGCCGGAGCACAGGTACGACCGGAAGAAGGGTGTCGGGTCCTTCAGTCGCGCGACGGTTTCATCGTATGGGAATCGGCCGCGCGCGTCGTACGCGTCGGGTCGGCCGTCGGCCCACCCGGTCTGCGAGTAGTGCACGTGCGCGTCGATCAATCCGGGCAGAAGCCACTGCCCCGCAGCGTCCACAATCTCGGTACCGTTCGGCACCGGACACTGCACGCGCGATCCGGCGCACGCGATGCGCCCATCGCGAATCACAACGACCGCGTCGACCACCGGCGCGGCGCCGGTGCCGTCGATGAGCGTGGCACCGACGATCGCGCGCGCGGGCTCCTGAGCGCGCGCGGCCGTGGCTGCAAAGAGCAGAACGAATGGGATGCGGGCGATTGCGGATCTCACGGGCGCCTCCGGTCGGCAGAGGCCCGCCAATCTAGAGGACGCCGCCGCCCGCGGCGACGTCAGGCGCCCTGGATCAGCCTGAGAGTGAAACCGTCGTCATCGTCTTCGGCTTCCTCGGCCGGCGCGGGCTTCATGGCTTCGAGTTCGAAGAGGCGGTCGGCCACCGCGATATAGATCGCCTCGGCGAGCTCGTCACGGACGTGCATCGCCTCGTTGTAGTGGTGGACGGCCTCGAGCAGCGAACTCGCCTCGAGCAGCTGCGCCACCTGGAGCGCGCCGTCCACGTGCAGCCGGAACAGCTTCATCTGCGTCCGCCCGGTGTGCAGCTCCATCCAGCGACGGAGCTCCACGTTGCGGCGGCCGCCCAGCCGCTTCTTCATGCGCCGGAACAGCGACGCGGTGACGTCCCACTCCACGTCGCCCGTGATGGCCACGAACGTGGTCGGCGGCTTCTCGCCCAGCCCTTCCGCGGCGCGGCCATAGTGGGCGAGCACCGCGTTCTTCAGGTGCTGGAAGTCGTCTTCACCGAGATGCTGCAGCCGGCCGTAGATGTCGAGCGTTCGCGGCGGCTCCACCTCGCCCGCCGCCCGCTCGATCATCTCGATGGCGGCCGCCAGGTGCGTCTCCGCGATGCGCTGGCGCATGATGGCGAACGCCACCTGCGCTTCCGCTTCCCGCGCCGGCGGCGGGGATCCGGGTCCTTCGGGTCCAATCATGGTGTCCGTGCCTGATGTGCGGGCCGACACCGGGGAGAGAGGGTGTTGCCGGGCTTGGTGGGGGCAATCCGCATACCGCTTCGGACCACCCCGGCCTAACCATCTGATCCCATTGGCTCGCAACGACTTCTGCCGTCCGGCGAGGCGTTCGGCGCCCCGCACCGGGGCGGCGGGGCAGGGCCGGGATGCGGCAACCGCGCAACACTTCATGCACGCATGGGGCACGGCCGTTGCACTTGGGAAACGCATGATTAAGCCCAAAGCGTCCCGGATGCGGAGGTCCCTCGCCGGACCGTCCGCGCTTGCGATCGTCGCGGCACTCGCTGCGTGCACCAACCCCGAACCGACCGGCCAGGCACGCATACGCGAGGCGCTTTCGGCCGACGATGAAGCGATCCGCCTTGTCACCGGCGACACGCTCCACGTGCACGAGTCGGTGCGCGCGTTCTACGAGCAGCGCGCATACGAACCGGCGTGGACCGGCGATGACGAGATCCTCGAACGCGGGCAGACGGTGCTGTCGTCGCTGCGTCAGGCCGAGGAGGACGGGCTGCATCCCGAGCGCTATCGCTACACGGTGATGAACCGCCTCGTCGAGATCCTGGCCGAGGGTGAAGTGGATGGCGAACAGGAAGTCGTGGTCCTCGGGGACCTCGACCTCATTCTGACCGAGGCGTTTGCTCGCTACGCGTCCGACCTTGTGGCGGGCACGATCGATCCCGAGAGCGGCGGGCTGCCCTGGCGCATTCCACGCGGCGATCCGCCCGACGAAACGTTCATCCTGCGCGTCCTGAACGGTGAGGATCCCGCGGCGGTCCTGCGCGAGCTGCGTCCGGCTTCACCGTACTACAGCCGGATGATGGAGGCGCTCGCGCGCTACCGCGAAATCGAGAGCGCCGGCGGCTGGCCTGAAGTGCCCGAACTCGATGTCGACATCGGCGACCGTGACCCGGGCGTGGCCGCTCTTCGCCAGCGGTTGATCGCCGAGGGCGACGCGACCGAGAAGCCACTCGCCGAACGCGGCGCCGCGCAGCCCGACGTATTCGACGAAGGACTCGCGGAGGCGCTCTCGCACTTCCAGATGAGGCACGACCTCGATGCCGACGGAAGCATCGGACCGGCTACGCTGAAGGAGCTGAACACGCCCGTGTCCGAGCGCATTGCGGACCTGCGGCTCAACCTCGACCGCTGGCGCTGGCTGCCGCGCGAGCTCGGCGACCGTTTCATCCTCGTCAACATCGCGGGCTACGAACTCGAGCTCGTCGAAAACGACAAGCCGGTTCTCACGATGAACGTCGTCGTCGGCCAGGAAGGCTGGGAAACACCCGTGTTCGCCGACACCATGGAGTACATCGTCGCGAATCCGTACTGGAACGTGCCGCAGAGCATCCTCGAGGACGAGATTCTGCCGGCCGTGCGCGCGGATCCCGGATACCTCGACCGCAATGACTACGAAGTCGTCGACCGCTCCGGTTCGAACGTTGTTTCCGCGTCCAGTATCGACTGGAGCGACGTCTCCGCCGGCTCGTTCCCCTACCTCGTCCGCCAGCGGCCCGGACCCGGCAACGCACTCGGTGATCTGAAGTTCATGTTCCCGAACGATCACAACATCTACCTGCACGACACGCCGGCAGGGCATCTGTTCTCGCGCACCGAACGCGCCTTCAGTCACGGCTGCATCCGCCTCGAGAAGCCGGAGGAGTTCGCACGCGCACTGCTCGACCGCGTCACGCGGGACGGTTCCGGTCAGCTCGATGAACTGCTCGCGGCCGACAGCGAGAAGTGGGTGAAGCTCGACACCGGCGTGCCTGTGTACATCCTCTACTTCACCGCATGGGTCGGCGAGGACGGCTCCGTCCGATTCCATCACGACATCTACGGCCAGGATCGCGGACTCCGGGAGGAGATGCGGCGGAAGCTCACGTAGCCTTCTGGGGTCTGGAACTTCGTTGACTCCCGCTCCGCCTGCGCCTACTTTATGGTGTCAAGTACTTGGCGGACGAGGGAGGACACGATGTCCGATTGGATGAGAGGCGGGCGCGGCCTGATCCTGCTGGTCGTGCTGTGGGTCGGCGGCTGGTTCGTGGGATTCGGCGGCGTGATGGAGGCGTTCGTGGACCCGCACGGCGAGCTGGTCGACATCTGGCCCGCGTTGATGGGGTTCGCGGGCTTGGTTGCGGGCATCGTCATGGCCGTGCTGCTCGGCCTGAGCGCACGCGGGCGCAGTCTGGCCGAGCTGTCGTGGGGCGCGTGGACGGCGGCGGGAGCGGTGAGTGGGCTGGTGCTCGGTGCGGTCGCGGTCTTCCTGGGGCTCTCGGACGACCTTGCGATCGACACGGCGCAGGTGCGGCCGATCGCGCCGCTGGCGCTGGTGGGCGTGCTGACGCTGATGGCGGTGGTCGGGGCGCTGGTGACGTCGCTGTTCTTCCGGCTCGTGGGCGGGCAGCGCCGCGCCGCGGTCGGCCGGGTCTAGGCCGCCGGCGCGCATTTTCGCGCCGGTAACACCTACCCGCCCGCCGGTGCCAGCTCCTGCGCGCGGCGCGAATCCCAGGCGGCGAGGTCCATGTCCATGAGTTCGAAGACCTCGTCGCGGTCGTGCACCCATTCCGTCTTCGTCGCCGTCAGCCGGAAGCCGAGCCGGGTATAGAGGTCGGCCGCGCGGCGGTTCCAGTTGCGCACCTTGAGGTGGATCCGCCCGAGCTCCAGGTGTGCGAAGCCGTGCTGCAGGGTGGCGAGCGCGAGGGCCGGCCCGAAACCGCTGCCCACGTGATCGGGATGAACGGCAACGAAGAACTCGGCACTGCGGGTGTCCCCGGCGTCGGGGACGAGTGCGGAGAATCCGACGATCCGTTCGTTGTGGGACGCGGAGTAGTAGCGTGCGTTCTCGCCGATGACGGCGGGATCCAGCCACCCGTTCGCGCCGAGCGCGTAGTCGTACGCTGCGTAGTCGCCGCCGTAGGACCCCCAGTCGCGGATGGCGGCGCGGAGCCCATCGGCCGGTTGCGGCTTGAAGCGGACGGGACGCAGACGGTGCGCGCATTCGGACAAGCGCTCGTAGAACGCAGCGTAGGGGGCGGCCTCATCCTCGCCGTCGAGCACGGTGCATTCGACGACATGGCGCGTGTTCGGGTCGAGGTGCCAGAGCAGGACCGTCCGGCTGTCGAAGACCCCGAAGTCTTCGGTCTGCAGCCGTTCCAGTGCGGAGCGCAGCTGCTGCCGGTCGAGCACGTCGCGCCAGAAGACGTACCGCACGTCCATGCGCGAGTCGAGCTGCTCGCACAGCACCCCACGCCACGAACCGGAACGCACCGACGCCAACTCGGCCAGCTCGCATGCATCGTTGACGATCATCACCTTCCGGACCTTCACTCCGTGGTGCTCGATCCGGAATCGCTGGAGCTCGTGCGCCGTGCGCGCGAAACCTTCCAGGTAGAAATGCGACGTCCCGGGAGCTGCTTTCGCGCCGAACGAGCGGATGTGGTTGGTGGCGTGGTACGAGTCCCGGAACGTCCAGAGGAGCTGTCCCCAGACGTCGGGGATCTCGTTCGGGCCGAAGTGGAGCTGGCCGATGCGCATGAGCCGACTGGGCTGGGCCTGTCGCTCCTCACTGCGGGCGATCTCGCGCACGAGGTCGCCGAGCCGTGCGTCCAGCGCACCGATCCGCCCGTCGAGCCGCGCGTCCATCGCGCCGATCCGCCCGCCGTGCGCCTCCTCCAGATCCTTGAGTCGCTGCGACGTGCGGTGCATGCCCACCAGCGACGCGCTGGCCGCCACCACGAGGATACCGAGCGCCAGACCGTAGATCGGGGAGTTCGTCAGAATCGAGCCGACGAGGCCGATCACCAGTCCGGCACTCGCCTCCGCCAGGGCGATCCACAGCTCGGGCCATTCGCGCGTACCTGTGGGGCGGCCCTCCTTTGGCGGGGACATGCATCCTCCTCGTGGCTGCGCATCGACGAGTCACGACGGCAGGGGCGCCTTCGCTGCGCGGCGCCTTCGCCGTGACAGAATTTCCTTGTTCCGAGGCCGGGATCGTCACAAATTATGGCGATCCCCTCCCCTTCGCAGCAACGATTCGCCACACCGGAGACCCGCGATGTCGCGGATCCGCACGTGCGCCACGGCGGCGCTCCTGAGCCTCGCGCTCACCGCCCAGGCATCCGCCCAGGCCCTGACGGAGCACTCCGCCTTCTACTTCGGCCTCAACGCCGTCGTGGGCGGTGTTTCTGCGTTTCTGCGCTCCCTTGCCACTCCGGATCCTGATCCCGGCGCCGCCTTCGTGAAGGGCGCGCTCGGCGGCGCGGTCATGTACGGCGGGCAGCGCATGGTGGGCACGGGTCGCACGGAGCTGCGGCTCGCGGGGGTGCAGGCGGTGGCGCTGGGCGCGAACATCGCCCGCAACGCGGGGGATGAGAAGCCCCTGCTCTCCGACCTCACGCTGCCGCTCTACCCGTTCTACCTCGACCTGGACCCGGAGCCGGGAACATCACCGGTGCGGCTGTCGGCGCTCGCGACGTTCAGTCTCGTCCGCGCGGTCACGGAAACGAACGAGTTCACCGGGGGAATCGACTGGAAGGAGACGCTGCTGACCGGTGCACCCGTGTTCCGCTCGGAGGAGTCGTGGGTGTACCCGCTCGGCCGGTACGATGCGGTAGCGTGCGCGAACGGCAGCTACTGCGATGGCGCGGCGGCGGGAATGCACCGCGCCGGGGTCACGTGGTATACGACGGGCACGCGCGGTCGTGACACGAGCCGCCGCATCCTCGCGCACGAGATGATCCATCTCACCCAGGTGGTTCGCGACGGCGTGCTCCACGCCGTACCACTGAGCGACGCTGCGCTGCAGAGACTCGGCGCGCCCGGGAACCTTCTCGCGCGCTTCCTCATCCTCGATCTCGGCCTGCCGATCTCGGGCCTCGAGGCAGCGCTGCCAACGGACGACCTCGCCCGCAACGGCGGCTTCTACGAGCTGGAAGCGATCACTCTGTCCGGATCCCGCTGACGCGCGACTCGCGCGCGACAATCAGGCCCGACAACAGCGTCAGTTCGAGACGGTGACCGGCACACCCTCGAGCTCCAGCTCGCCCGCGGGCTGCCAGAGCTGATACATGGGGAACCGCGTGCCGAACCACATGAGGCTCGCGAGCAGGATCCCCGCGAACGGCAGCGCGAGTCCGATCTCCATCCAGCCGAGCGGCACGCGTTCCACATCCGTATACAGTGACGGATAAACGAGCAGGTAGCGCTCGAGCCACAGTCCGACGAGCACAATGCCGGCGAAGATGCCGAGGATCGCGGGCCGCCGCTTCGGCGCCACGCCGAGCAGGCCAAAGAACGGCAGCACGAACAGGCAGGCGAACACGATCTGCGCGATCGTCTTGTACGGCGTGCCCAGCCGGTGCACGACGAACGCCTGCTCGTGCGGCAGGTTGCCGTACCAGATCACGATGAACTGCGAGAAGAACAGGTACGCCCAGAACACGCAGAAGGCGAACACGAGCTTGCCGAGGTCGTGGAACTGCTGCGGCAGGATCGGCCCCTCGCCCAGTGTGCGGCTGTACCAGATCGTCAGCAGCGTGGTGGCCGCGATGCCGCCGAGGAACGCGGCCATGAAGAAGTAGGGCCCGATGAGCGTGCTGAACCAGTGCGGTTCGAGCGACATCACCATGTCGAACGCAAAGAATGTCATGGCGAGCGCGTAGGCGAGGCACACGATCGGCGCGAGCACGGCGATGCGCTTGTGCGCGAGCAGCTCCTCCGCCTCCTGGCCGCGCCAGTTCCCCGTGAAGCGCTCGTACAGCGCGCGCAGCCGGCCGTCCTGACGGTCGCGCAGCGCACCGAGGTCCGGCCGCAGCGCCCAGTACGCGAACACGAGGGACAGCACGACCAGCAGCGCGAACGCCACCAGGTTGCGCACGGTCAGGAACGGCACGTTCAGGTACGCTTCCTTCCCGGCCACCGGGTGCTCGATCCACGGGAAGATGTGCTCCGCGCCGAAGAGGATCGGCAGCATGAGCAGCCACGCGAGCGGCAGGAAAGCGACGAACGAGAGGGCGAAGCGTCGCACGGGCCGGGACCAGAGTCCCTTCGTGATGGTGACCACCACCGCGAGCATGACCGCGCCCTGCGCGATGCTGACGAAGTACAGCCAGTTGACCATGTACGCGCGCCATGCGCGCTCCGCGTCGCTCGCGAGCGCCGCGATCAGCACGGCGATCCCGGCCACGACGAGCACCAGGCTGGCGGCCATCGCGCCACGCGGCATCCGCTCCAGCCGCTGGACCGGCGGCTCGTATCCCGTTGCGTGCGCCATTACGGATTCCCCTGCGCCGTGTCCTGCGCTGCCGGTGCGGCGGCGGGTGCGGACCCGGCCCTGCGCTGGAGCTCGCGAACGTAGTGCACGACCGCCCAGCGTTCTTCGTTCGACAGGCGCGGCCCGTACGCGGGCATGAGACCGCGTCCCGCGCGAATGACCGCGTAGATGTAGCCGTCCGACCGCCCCACCGTGAGCGGGAGCGTGAGGTTCGGCGCGAGATTCGGGTACTTGTCCGGCCCGACGATCGGACCACCGCCCGTCCCTTCCATGCCGTGACACACGAAGCAGTACCGCTCGTACATCACCGCACCGAGCGCGACAACAGCCGAATCGTGCGGCAGCGGATTCACGCCGTACGGTCCGGCCGCATACGCCTGCAGCTCGGCCTCGCTCGGGCCCAGCGGCGGCAGCGCCTCATCGCCGTTCGGCGAGCTGAACGGCACGGAGTTCGGCGGCATCGCCCGCGGCGCCTCGTACGGATCGAGGGAGGGCGACTCGCGCAGGAATGCGAAAAAGGGCACGGACGCCAGCATGTTGTCGAGCGGCGTACAGCCCGACGTCAGCAGCATCGCCAGCCCGGCCAGCGCAAGACGACGCTTACGCATTGAGACGAACCTCCTCGTGACGCTCGCGCACATCGAGCGCGCCGGCATCACGGAGAATGTCGCGCACCTTCGCCTCGCCGCCCGCCTTCGGCAACACGTACACGCCGAACCGGTCCAACGAGAACGACGGGTCGTATACGAACTGTGGCTGCGTCTGCGGCAGCCGCGCGTTGATGAACAGCCCGAGCACGGTGGACAGCGCGCCGAACAGGATCGTGAGCTCGAACGCGATGATCACCCATGCCGGCATCGAAATGATCGGCTTCCCGCCCGTGACCAGCGCCCAGTCCAGCGACGTCCAGGTAGGCAGCGCGAAGCCCGTCGCTGCACCGGTCAGCCCGCCGACCAGCGTGAAGATGCGGACCGGGCTCTCGGGCGGGTGCAGTGCGTGCTCGAGTTCGTGGTCGGGCGCCGGCGAGAACACGGTGACCGCGTCGCCCTTGTAACCCGCCGAACGCAGACGCTCGAGTGCCGCGACCGTGAGATCGCGCGCGTCGAAGATGCCGAGGATGCCGGAGTGCGCGTTCATGCTCCCGTTTCCTCCGGTCCGATGCGGCCGTGCGAGAATCCGCCCGGCGGCTGCTTCTTCTTACGGAGCGGTGCGGGCAGCACTTCCTTCAGCTCGGCCACGGACACGCCGGGCAGCACGCGCAGGAACAGCAGGAACCACATGAAGAACCATGCGAAGCTGCCGGCAAGGATCGCCATCTCCACCCAGGACGGCATGTAGGGCCGCCACTGCCACGGCTCGTACTCCTTCGCGAGGCTCGTGACGATGATCACGAAGCGCTCGAACCACATGCCGATGTTGATGAAGATCGTGATCGTGAACAGCGCCGGAATACTCGTGCGCACGCGCTTGAACCACAGCAGCTGCGGCACCGCGGCGTTGCAGACCAGCATGATGGCCGTGGCCCACCAGTAATCCGTCTGGATGGTGCCGTATATGTACTGTCCCTCGAGGTGCGGCTGCTCCTGGCTGTACCACGTCAGGAACGCCTCGGCCGCGTACGCGTAGCTCACCACCAGTGCAGTGAGCAGGATGAGCTTCGCCATCGCGTCGAAGTGACGCGGTGTGAAGTACGCCTCGAGGTTGAAGATCTTGCGTATGGGGATCACGATCGTGATCACCATCGCCAATCCGCTGAAGATTGCGCCCGCCACGAAGTAGGGTGCGAAGATCGTGGAGTGCCAGCCGGGCACGATCGAGACGGCGAAGTCCCATGACACGACGGAGTGCACGGACAGCACGAGCGGCGTGGCGAGCGCGGCGAGGTACAGGTACGCGCGCGTGAAGTGGCGCCACTCGTTGTCGGTCCCGCGCCAGCCGAACGACAGGATCGTGTACAGCTTCTTCCGCCACGGCACCGTGGTCGCGTCGCGCGCGGCCGCGATGTCGGGGATCATCCCGATCAGGAAGAACGTGGCCGAGACCGTGAGGTACGTCGAAACGGCGAACACGTCCCAGAGCAGGGGCCCGCGGAAGTTGGGCCAGAGTCCGCGCTGGTTCGGGTACGGAATAAGGTAGTAGAAGACCCAGGGCCGCCCGAGGTGAATGATCGGGAAGAGGCCGGCCGTGAGCACCGCGAATACGGTCATCGCCTCGGCCGCGCGATAGATCGACTGACGCCAGCGCGCGCGGAAGAGGTAGAGGATCGCGGAGATCAGCGTCCCCGAGTGGGCGATGCCGACCCAGAAGACGAACGTAGTGATGTAGGCGCCCCAGCTCACCGGATTGATAAGGCCGGACATCCCGATGCCGAGGTAGATCTGGGCGAACCAGGCGAAGACGCCGAGCCCGAGTACGGCAAGGACGGCGCTCAGCAGAAGGAAATAGGATCGGCCGGGTTTGCCGAGGAGCTTCAGGACGTCCCGGTTGACGTCGGCGTACGACTCGACGTACGGGTGCGTCTCGGAGCGAATCACAGTCGACATGCGGGATCAGGCCTCCGAAGCCTCGGTCACGACCTTCGCCAGGTAGACGATCGCCGACTGCGTGTTCAGCATGTCGAGCACGCGGTAGCCGCGGCCCGAGTTGGCGATCTGTGTGACCCGGGCGTTGGGGTCCTTCAGGTTGCCGAACGTGATCGCGTTGCCCGGGCAGGTCTGCGCGCACGCCGGCTGGATCTCGCCGTCGCGTACGCCGCGCCCATCGAGCCGCGCCGTGTTCTCCGCATCACGGATGCGCTGCACGCAGAACGTGCACTTCTCCATGACGCCCTTCTCCCGCACCGTCACGTCCGGGTTGAGCTGCCAGTTCAGCGGCTCCGGCCACTCGTAGGAGAAGTAGTTGAAGTAGCGGACCTTGTACGGGCAGTTGTTCGCGCAGTAGCGCGTGCCGACGCAGCGGTTGTAGACCTGCGCGTTGAGCCCGTCCGGCGTGTGGTACGCCGCGAACACCGGGCACACCGGCTCGCACGGCGCGTTGCCGCAGTGCTGGCAGAGCATCGGCAGGAAGCGCGTGTGCAGATCCTCGCCGTCACCCTCGAAGTACCGCTCGATGCGGATCCAGTGGAGGATGCGCCCCTTCGTGACCTGCTCGGGCCCGACGATGCCGATGTTGTTCTCGGCGTAGCAGGCGGTCATGCAGGCGCTGCAGCCGATGCAGCGCTCGAGATCGATCGCCATGCCCCAGCGCGGCACATCCTCGGAGTACTCGCCGTAGTGCGTCTCCGGCGGCGGGTACGCCTGCGGTGCGGCCGACTCGGTGAGCGGTGCGAAGCCGCCGGTGCCCTGGAGCGTCGTGACCTCGGAGTCGAACGGGTGCGTGTCCGGCACGCCGTGTCCTCCCGCCTCCGCCGCGTGCTCCTCCTGCGGCTCCGCCGCGGGCGCTGCGGCCGCGACCATGAATCCGCGCGCGCGATCCTTCTCGCGCGCTTCGGAGAGCGACATCGCATGCGCGACCTCGCGGCCGTGCTGTTCGTCGGTGAGACCCTGCTTGATCGGCCGCTCCCAGTCACCGGTCGAGCGGATCGCGGCGCGCGTCTGCTGCCACACCAGCGACCCGGACGCCGCGTCCGCCACGTTGCCCAGCAGCGACACCGCGTTCACGCCGCGGCCCACTGCGTACGTGCCGAGCGCGGTGTGGCCCTGGCCGAGCTGGATCGCGATCACGTCGCGGCGCATGCCCGGATGGATCCAGACCGGCGCCTCGATCGTGCCCGCGGGCGTCTCCACCTGTGCGATGTGACCGGTATCGACGCCGAGCGCGGCCGCGGTCTCGCGGTTCACCTCGATCCACGACGACCACGTAAACTTCGAGAGCGGATCCGGCAGCTCCTGGAGCCACGGGCGGTTGGCCATCCGGCCGTCCCAGTACTTGAGCGACGGATACACGACCAGCGTGTACTCACCGTCACCCGCGAACTCGGCGGGGCCCCAGTTCAACTGGTCGAGCGCGATGCCCGACACGGCCGGATCCGGCGCGGCCGCGGTCTGATCCACCGCGACGAAACCGATCTGCAGCGTGCGCCGCCACCACGCGTCAAAGTCGGGCTCCGCGTCACCGGTGAGCGGCCGCACTTCGGCGGACCAGCGCGCGCGCAGGTAGTCGTAGTACGTCGTCGCCGCGTTCGGGAGGGTGACGCCCGCGCGCGCGGCGGCCGAGAGCAGCACATCGCCGGTCTGCTTCGTGTCGAACACGGGCATCATGACCGGCTGCACGAGCTTGAACACGCCCGTGCGCGGAACGAAGTCGTCCCAGCTCTCGAGGAAATGGTGGTCCGGCAGCAGCAGGTGCGCGCGCTGCGAGGTCTCGTCGGGATACGTCGAGAACGAAGCAACGAACGGAACCTGGCCGAGCGCCTCGTCGACGCCATCGGCCGCGGGCATGCCGTACAGCGGGTTCGGACCGTGCACGAGCAGCGCGCCGATCTCGCCGGCACGCATCCGCTGCACGAGGTTCTGCATCTCCGCGTACGAGCCCGCGTTCGTATACGGCTCTTCGCGGCGATCGATGTGCACCGTGCGGCCGATGTTGCCCGCAACGCTGTTCAGCACGGCGACCGCCGCGCCGACGGCCGTGGCTGCGGCGTGCGAAGAACCCACGCCGGGGCCGACTGCGATCGAGCGGCCGCCGTTGGCGAACGCGGCCGCGAGCGCGCGCAGCCGATCCTCCGAGATCTCGGCGGTGGTCGCGGCCTGCGTGACGTCCACACCCTGGAGCACGCCCGCAGCGGCGCCGGTATCGGCACCCGCATCGGCGATCACGCGCGCCATCGCGAGCGCGACGATGTGCTCGGTTCCCGGGCGGATCGCGAGCCATTCGTCCGCGTTCAGGTCGGTGAGCGACTGGTGCGGCGTGACGGAGATGAAGCGGCCGCGCCGGCCCGCGGCATCGTACGCGTGCGCGCGTACGAATCCGTGGGAGTAGTCGATCGGCGAGCCCCACGTCTCCATGAAGTCGGCGCCGAACGAGATGACGACATCGGCACGCGAGAAGTCGTGGACGGGCACGCCGTCGATGCCGAGCGCGGAGCGGTAGCCGGCACGCACCGCCTCCATCGCGAACGACTGCCAGCGCACGCGCTCGATCCCGAACGCGGCGCAGAACTCGTCGATCAGGCGGTCCATCGTGCCAGTCAGCCCTTCCGTGAGGAAGACGCTGCGGCCGCGGTTCTGCTGGAGGGCGGCGACGAGGCGCTGCTCGCCGTCATCCCATGTCGTGCGCTCCCACGTCTCGCCGCTGCGCACCAGCGGCGCGCGCACGCGATCCGGATTGTACAGGCCGTGCAGCGATGCCTGCCCGCGCGCGCACAGGCGCCCGTGCGATATCGGCGACAGCGGATTCCCTTCCGCCTTGACCGCACGTCCTTCGCGGTTGCGAATGCTCATGCCGCAGCCGGCCGGACATTCGCGGCAGGTGGTGCGGTACCACGTCGCCACGCCGGGGATGATCTCCTCCGGCTGAACGACGTAGGGGATGAGGCGCTCGACCTGGGAGCCACCGCAGCCGGCGAGCGTAGCACCGGCGCCGCCGACTCCGAGGACCTTCAGGAACTCGCGCCGCTCCAGACCCTTGCCCATCCTCGCCTCAGTAGTGGCAGACGAAGCAGTCGGTGCGCACGCGCCGCTCCTGATGGCACTGGATGCACCAGCCCATTTGGAGACTCGGCACCTGCTCGACTACTCGCATCGTTTCTACGGGACCGTGACACTCCTGGCATTCGAGTCCGGCGTTCACGTGCCGCATGTGCGGGAATCGGGCATGGTCCGGAAGGTCGTAGATCCGGACCCACGGAATCGGCACACCCTCGTTCCAGTAGCGGACGAGCTGGCGGATGCCCGCGCTGTCGCCGCGGAAGAGCGGGTTGCCGGCGGCGATGTGGCAGCCCGCGCACACCTGAACGCTGGGGATCCCGGCATCGACCGAACGGTCCGCCGAGGAATGGCAGTACATGCACGGGATCTGGTTGGTGCCGGCGTGGAGATCGTGGGGGAAGGCGATCGGCTGGCCGGATTCTTCACCGGTCTGGATCGCCGACGCGATCATACCGGTCCCGCCAAGCGCGAGTACGCCTGCGAGTCCGTAGATCGCCCACCTGGCTCTCACCATCGTGCACCTGGAGATTCGGTCACTCACACTTCGGCCTCGCCGCGAATCGGCGGCGAAGGGCGGGTATGTTGGGGTCGCTGGGGGGACGCCGCAAGGGCGAGATTCAGCGGCGGCGCGTGATCTCCACCACCACCGGACGGTGATCGGACGCAGCCGCATCCACGACGCGGGCCGCGGTTGCGTCCAGTCCCCGCAGCCACAACCAGTCGATGCGACGAACGGGCCGGATGGCCGGCGCCGTCGGCGACGATTCTGCGCCCGCGAGCTCGAACCCGTCGCGGAAGCCCGCCGCGCGCAGCGTGACGAATGCGGAGTCTCCGGGCTCCGCATTCAGGTCGCCGGCCAGCACGGCCGGATCCGTACCGATGGCCGCGACGATGGCGGCCATCTGCGCGGTCCGCTCGTCCGCTTCGAGGCCGAGATGTGTGGCGAAGAAGTCGAAGCCGCCGAGTGTATCGATGCGGACGTGCGCGAGCTGCTTCGGATCGCCATCGTCCGGCAGACGCGTGCTCGTGAATGCGGCGTGCGGCAGACGCGTGAGCACTGCATCACCCACCATGCGCCCGGCCGTCGGCGCATACAGCGCCACCATCCCCAGCCGCCGCCCGAGCCACAGCGCCAGGTCCACGCCGTACACAGCGGGCAGCCCCGCCGTCACCTCCTGCAGCGCAATCAGATCGGCACCGGTCGCTGCGAGTGCACGTGCAATCGCCTCGGGATCGTGTCGCCAGCCTTCATCGAAGCCGTAATGGACGTTGTACGTGGCGACGACGACGCCGCCCGTGCGAGGCGTCGGAGTCTCCCCTCGCGGCAGCGTCATGAGCGCGGTGCCGGCCGCGGCCGCGGCGATGGCCCCGGCGGTACCCAGCCGGCCCACCCTGCGCGCCATCGGCGCGGCCGGGCGCGGCATGAGGAGGATCGCACCGAACACGAGCAGTGCGGCCATGCCCAGCAGCCACGGCTCCGCACCGGCGAGCACCGACAGCGTGTAGCCGTGGAAGGCGGTCATCGACAGCAGCGCGTGCAGCACGAAGAAGAGGCCGAGCGTGGTTGCCGTGGTCCAGCCGCGCCGCCGTCCGCCAGCCGGCACGAGCGCGCGGCCCAGCAGCAGCAGCGCCGCGCCGTGGCCGGCAGCGATGAGCGCGATGACCGCCCACCCTGGAAGCGAGAGCGGATGGGGCCCGATCGTGGCCAGCGCCATGACCGCAACCAGCAGCGACACCCCGCCGCGGCCACGCGGGATCGGTCCGCGCGCGATGATCGCAAGCACGGCCGCCGCGCCGACCGCCGCGAGACCGATCGACAGAACCTCGAACGATGCGCCGCTCCACCTTGCCGCCACGGAAGGGCGGGCGAGAACCGCGGTCTCCATGAAGAGCAGGCCGCCGAGGGCGATGGCGCCGCGCAGCCGCAAACCACCTGCACGCCGCTCGAGCGTTTCGCCGGTCTCGTTCTCTTCGTCCACACCCGTGCGTGCCCAGCGCCAGGCGATCCACAGCGCAGCTGCCGAGAGCAGCGCCTGCGCGGGCATCCAGTCCGTGCGCAGCGTCACGTCCCACGTCCAGCCCGCGGAACGCAGGACCTGCTCGAGCAGAACGGCCGCGGCCGCACCCGCTGCTACGCTCCGCCGCTCGAGGTAGCCGACCGCCTTGCTGAGGAACAGCCCACCCGCGGCCACGACGATGGCCGCAAGCGTCAGGCGGACCAGCGGGTCGCCGAAGGCGAGGGGGATCCGGAAGATGGCCGCGGCCGCGGCGGCGCCCAGCAGGACCGTGCGGCGCTCCAGCCAGAGCGAGAACGGAAGTGCGGGTGCGAGGAGCGCGGCGAGGGGCAGGGCGAGGCCGACGAGCCGGGTCGCCCGGAACTGGGGGAAGACCGCGTCGTATACCAGCGGGAACGAGGCCGACAGGAGAACGGCCAATCCCTGCAGCAGAAAGAGCAGGGTGAGTGCGGCCAGCGCGAAAGAGAGGCGCGCCCGCATTCTATCCGCGCGGGCGGGTGCGGACCCGGTGCGCGCCCCGTACGTTTCCCGACCTCATCCTCACCGGGCCCATGGATTGCATGAATCGACCGCCTGTGGATTTCGTTCGCCCGACCGAAGAAAGAACCCCTTGCAGGAGCGGGACCATGCGCCGGATCTGCTTCGTGGCCGCCCTGGGCGCGGCCGCGGGCTGCGCTGCCCTCGGTTCTACGGACCGGGCGCCCCAGCCCGAGGCGCAGCTCGAAGCCGGCCTTGCCGCACTCGAGCTCGGTGAATACGACCGCGCGCGCCGCCACCTCAGCTGGGTCTACACGACACACTGGGCCGAGCCCGCGGGACAGCAGGCGCTGCTCGCGCTGATCGCAGCGGACCTCGACCCCCGCAATCCCGACCGCCGGCTGGGCGACGCCGCCGATCTCGCCGCGCGGCTGATCGTCAACCCCGATGCGCCCGAATGGGCCGAACCGCTCGCCGAATCGTTGTACCTGCTCGCGCTCCAGATGGGCGCGCACGATCCGCCTCCGGATTCGCTGGCGGCCGATTCACTCGCGGCTGATTCGGCACCACCGATGCCCCTTGTCGGCGACACGGCGTCATCGGCCGCACGCGCGATGCTGCTGCCCACGCTCGATGCGCCGTCGTTCCCGCAGCAGCTCGCGGCGGTGCGGACGGAGCGGGACAGCCTTGCCGCGCGCATCGGCCAGCTCCAGGAAGCGCTGGCGCAGCGCGACCGCGCGATCCGCGAGAAGGACGCGGAACTCGAGCGGATCCGCAAGATCATCAAGGGTGGTTGAGCGGACCGGGACGCGATGACGCTGCGACGCCGTCTCATCCTGACCATTGCAGCCATCGCCCTGCTGCTGGTCGTGCCTGCAGTGGTGGCGGTCGTGCAGCTGCGCAACGTGGCGGACATCGCACGCTCGCAGCGCATGACGCACGGCCAGGCCATTCAGGCGACGGGCCTCTTCCAGGTGCGCGTCGCCGAACTGGATCGCCTCGTACGCAGCTACACGATCGACCCCGACCCGGGACTGCGCGCGGAGACCGAGGCGGCGCTGCGCAACGCGGAAACGCAGATCGCGCGTATCGAAGAAGCCGGACATCCCGCGGTGGCCGCACGTGCGCAGCAGCGGCTCGACACCATCACGCAGGTGTGGCGGACCGTCGAAGCGATGATCGCGGCCGGCGACCAGCAGGCGGCGTTCGTGCGCCTCGAACCGCTGCTCGGCGTGTTCGGCGGCACGCAGGCCACGCTCGAAGCACTCGCAGCCGCCATCGATACCACCGCGAGTATGCAGGTGCGCGAAGCGCAGGCCATCGCGGCCGCCGCGGCGACGACGACACTCATCGCACTGCTCGTCTGTCTCGTTGCGGCCGTCGTGCTCGGCTACTGGGCCACGCGCGCCGTCACCTCACCCATTCTCAAACTGCGCCGCGCCATGGCCCTCGTGGCTGACGGCGAGTTCCGCGTCCCCGAAGGACTCCCGTACGACCGGCGCGATGAGATAGGATCGGTCTCCCGTTCCTTCCGCTCCATGACGCACCGCCTCGCCGACCTCGACAAGCTGAAGGCGGAGTTCATGAGCATCTCGACGCACGAGCTGAAGACGCCGATCAACGTGATCAGCGGATACGCCGAACTGCTCCAGGAAGGGATGTACGGCCAGATCTCGGAGCGGCAGGAAGAAGCACTGGTGTCGATCCGCGAACAGGCGCGCGTGCTCACGCAGCTGGTGAATCAGCTGCTCGACATCAGCCGGCTCGAGGCGGGTGGCATGCGCCTCGAGATCCACACCGTCGTCGTCTCGGACCTGATCGACCGTGTGCGGCGCGCGTTCGAGGCGCTCGCGCAGAAGAAGCAGATCGAGTTCTCGGTCGAGGTCGATCCTTCGCTGCCGCCCACGATCGCCGCCGACGGCGACCGGCTGCGCGACCAGGTGCTCGGCAACCTGCTGTCCAATGCATTCAAGTTCACGCCGTCGGGCGGGCGCATCGATGTGCGCGCGTGGATGGACGAGGACGGCGTGCAGATCGAAGTGGCCGATACCGGCCCGGGCATTCCCGCCGATCAGCTGCCGTTCGTGTTCGACAAGTACTACCAGGTCGGCGGACAGGCCCGCAGCAAGGGATCCGGCCTCGGCCTCGCCATCGCGCACGAAGTCATCGAAGCACACGGCGGCACGATCACCGTCGAGAGCGTGCCCGGCCGCGGCACCACGTTCCGCATCACACTCCCGGCGGAGCCTTCGCTGCCCCCATCGCTTCCGCGTCCGTTCGACCAGCCCGCGACCGTCGACCAGACCTGAGTGGAACCCGCGCCGCTGGATGTGGCCATCGCCGGCGGCGGCATGGCAGGGCTCGCGGCAGCACTCTGGCTCGCGCGCTACAACCGGCGCGTGCGCGTCTACGATGCGGGACCCGCGCGCAACGAATCCGCATGGGCCGTGCACGGCTACCCCGGCCTGCGCGATCCCGCACCCGCCGAACTGCTCGGTACGCTGCGCACCCAGGCACTCGAGGCCGGCGCCGAACTCGTCGAGGCCGAGGTGGTGCACGCCTCCGGTGAACTGGATTCCTTCACACTCACCACCGGCGACGGCGCCACCGCACGCGCGCGCCGTCTCGTCCTCGCCTACGGCATCCGCGACTACCTGCCCGACGTGCCCGGCCTGCGCGAGCACTACGGCCTGTCCGTCTTCCACTGTCCCGACTGCGATGGTCCATCCGCTACGGGACTGCGCATCGGTGTGATCGGCGCCGATCGCCACGCGGCACGGCTCGCGCTCTACCTGCTCACATGGACCGATCGCATCACCCTGCTGACGCGCGGCCGGCCCCTGCGCCTGCCGCGCAACGGCCGCGAAGTACTCGAGCGGCACGGCATCGACATCGTCAGCGACGAGATCACGCGCGTCGCGGGATCCGGCCCGCGACTATCCGGCCTCGTCACGCGCAGCGGAGAGGTCGAAGTCGATGCGGTGTTCTTCCATCTCGGCTCCGAGCCGCGCTGCAACCTCGCGCGCCAGCTCGGCTGCCGCACGGACCGGCAGGGATACGCGCGTGTCGATGCAGGCCAGCAGACATCGGTGAAAGGCGTGCACGCGGCCGGCGACATCACAGGGCACCCACATCTCGCGGTCATCGCGGCGTCGGAAGGAATTCGTGCGGCGATGTCGATTCATCGCTCACTGCTGCCACAGGAGCGCAAAGTCTAGAAATGTTGCATATTTCCCCGTTTTCGGGCCGATGCGGGGGGCATGATCCACGTACTCCACCACCGACGCTGCGCGCTCGTAACGGCCGACGCCCGGCATACTTAGCGGCTGCGGCCCGTCTCATGCACGGCGCGGATTCGACGGCGTAGCGAACGATTCGTCGAGGATCTGGAGGGCATGGAGCCGGAATCGACCGTCGCGGTAGTCGTCGTGAACTATCGCACTCGTGATCTTCTGCGCACGTGTCTCGAGTCCATCCGCACGCACGCTGCGGATACGCACGTCATCGTAGTCGACAACGCATCGGATGATGGCAGCGCGGCCATGGTCCGCGAAGAGTTCCCCGAGGTCCAACTCATCGCGAACTCCCAGAACGTGGGCTACGGCGCTGCGGCGAACCGCGCGATCGCGGCAACGCGCTCGCGTTACGTCCTGCTGCTGAACGGCGATACCGAGTTGCAGCCGGACACCGTGTCCGCACTCGCGACCTACATGGGTGCGAACCCGCGCGCTGGACTCGCGGGCCCGCGCCTCACATATCCCGATGGCACGGCGCAGGTATCGGCGTATCCCTTCCCCGGCACCATCGGCTGGCTGCTCGAGAACGAGCCGCTGCTGCCGATCTACCGCCGCACGCCCGCGGCGCGCCGTAACAGCGTGGGCTTTCGCGCTGAAGCTGGGCCGCGCCGCGTACCATGGGTGCTCGGTGCTGCGCTCATGATCCGGAGACAGGCGTTCGATGCCGTCGGCGGCTTCGACGGGGGCTTCTTCATGTACTTCGAGGAGGTCGACCTTGCGCGCCGGCTCGAGCGGATGGACTGGGAAATCCACTTTGCGCCCGTGACCACGGTCCGGCACGTCGGCGGCGCGAGCACATCGCAGCTTCGTTTCCCCATGCTCGTGCGCCACTTCCAGAGCACACTGCTTTACTACCGCAGGCACTCGTCATTCCCGGGCTATCTCTTCTGGCAGTTCCTCATGCGTGTGAAGGCCGCCGCGCTGCTCGTGCGTGACGGCGCGCGCCTCATCTTCGAGCGCGACAGCGAGCGCCGCGAGCTCCTGACCGAACAGGTCCGAGCGTGGGCGGCGCGCCTGTCGTTCAACGGGAAGGGATCCTCCCCGCTGGTCTAGATGGACAGGCGGACGAGCAGGTCCTGGGCGACGGCCTGGAAGACCGCCTGCAGGGCGCCCGGCGTCGACGCGACGTAGAGCTTGCCCTGCGGCTGGTTCGGATCGACCACGCCGTTCTCATTGGCGATCTGCCGCAGATAGCCAAGGTCGGGCGTGAGCAGCGGGTTGCCCGCGGACGGATTGCCCAGCGCGATCGTGTAGACATAGATGCCGGCCGAACGGATCTGGTTCGCGATCGTCAGGCCGTACTGCCGGGAAAGGGCGCGAACCTGTGCCTCGGTGTAGCTCGTCGACCCGCCCGGCGGCGTGCACACGACGACGCCGGAGCAGCCGCTCGGGTTCGCCGACGACGTCATCGGCAGGAAGTCGGGATTGTTGAAGTAGCCGTGCAGGTTGTTGCCCGTCACGAATACCGCCAGGACGCGGTCGCTATTGTTGATGTTGCCGCGGAACGCGGTCGGCCGCCCGTCCGTGAAGAAGACGACGACCTTCGACGCGGCCGCGCGCGCCGCACCGCTCTGGAGCTGGTCCAGCGCTAGCCGCAGGCCCTCCCCCGTGTTCGTGTCCCCCACCGAGTTCATGGTGTTGATCTGCTGCGTGACGGGGACGCGGAAGAAATGGTTCAGGAAGAAGTCGTGGTTGGCCCGGATCTGGAACGACACCAGGCCCATCTTGTCCAGGTTGTCATCGAAGAACTGGACGAACGAACCCGCGGCCTGCTGGAGCGGCACCCACGCGCCCTGCTGCGCGAGCGAACCGGAGCGGTCCAGCACCAGCACCAGATCCAGCGGCGGAACGGACGCCTGCGCATTCGAGCGCACCATGACGTCGGTGCGGCCGAACACTCGCATGAACAGGGTCGGAATCGTCCGCTGCGCCGACATGGTCAGGGTCTGCTCGCCATCCGGCGAGGTGCCGAAGGCGATCGACATCGAAATCCCCTGGAACCCGGGGGCGACGCCGTTCGCCGCAGCGACTGCGTAGGCCTCCTGCTCCGCGAGCACCTGCCCCTGACGCAGCGCGCGCGCACCCGCCAGCGTGGCCGCGTCGACGGCACGTGACAGCTGGAGTCGGGCGATCATCGCACGCCCCGTGTCGATCGCGAGCCCCGTAGCGCCCAGCAGGGGCACCAGCGAAACCGCGATGAGCGCCAGCACGCCGGCCTTCTCCTCGGCCGCGAACCGGCGCAGCAGACGTCGCAGCGTACCACGCATGGTCACCTCAGAACACCGCTCGGTTGTACAGCGTATCGGGGAACGCCACGCCGATCAGTGTCTTGAGGGGCGTGATGGCCTGGTATCGGTAGAACACTTCCACCACGTAGTGCGACCGGTTGTCGATCAGACCCAGACTGTCGAGCGGTGCCGCCCGCTGTCCCACATTGCCGATCCTGCTATGCCCCATGTACCCCGACGTCGCAGTCTGCATCGTCACCTGCGGTACACCCCCCGTCACCGTAACCTGGGATGCGATCACACCACCGAGCGACGACAGTCGGATGTCCGCACCGTTGCCCGTGACCACCGTGAGCACCGTGTCCAGCGGTGTGCCGCGCGCGGCGATGTTCGCACCCTCGCGGCTCAGCCCCGTGACTGCATGCGTCGCATCGATGACGCGACCGAACTCGATCACCGCCATCGCGAGGATCAGCACGATCGGCGCGGCCACCGCAAACTCCGCCAGCGCCTGCCCTCTGCGCGCCCGCAGCCGCATCCTAGAACGGCTCATTCTTCATCGTGCTCGAGGTCTGGATGCGCAGCGACCCGCGATTGCCGAGCAGCGGCATGATGAACTTGAAGTCATATTCCACGCCGACCTGCACAAGCGCGCCCGGCGCACCCCCGTTCGCCGGGTTCAGGTAAATGAGCGACGGATCGATGTCCAGGTGCGGCGCACCCCTGACGATCATCTGCTGGATCGACACAGTCCGCGACATCGGGGCGCCCGTCGAATCCGGCAGCACGTTCCCCGTCACCGCGAACCGCGCCGCCTCCTGCACCGTGTGGCGCAGGCTGATCTTCGTCATGTACAGTCGGCCAAACTCGATGATGCCGAACAGGAGCATGAACAGCACGGGAACGAGCAGGGCGAACTCCACGAGGCCCTGCCCGGGCCGGAGGACCCTGCCTGCCCTGCTCCGCTGATGCGCGCGCCGCATTCGTTCGCTGTTCGTTGGGACCCGATGGTGGTCTGACGGCCGATCTTTGCCGGTTTCCCGACCGTACGTGGAGGGAGCGCCCGATGCAAGGAGTGCTCCGCACCCCGACACCGGTCAGCCCAAGCCTACGTACAGGCCGCGCAATGGACTACAGGCGTTTTCCGCGCGCCGCGTGGCGCCCCCGCTGTGGCTTCGAGTCTACAATGTAGCGGGACCGCACCGCCCTTTTGAACGCGTTGGGACGCGGCCTTGTGGCAGTCCGCCCCACCGCGACCGCGGCGGGCGGATAACTGGTACGGCGGCTCAGGCGCTCCGGCGGATGGCCCGCATGAGCTCTTCCTTGCTCATCCGGCTGCGACCCGGAATGTCGAGCTCCTTCGCGCGCTCGTAGAGCTCGTCGCGGCTGAGGTCGTCGAGGTCGCCGTCCCTGGAGGGTGCCCGCTTCGCCGGTCGCCGGCCACTGCCGCCGGCGGCGGCCATGCTGCGCTTCAGCACCTCCATGAGGTCGATGACGCCCTCCTCGAGGTCGGCCTCTTCCTCGACCTCGACCTCCGTTACGTCCTGGCCGGCGGCGAGCTTCTCCTGGACCAGAGCCAGCAGTCGGTCGCCGTACGGATCCTGCATCTCATCCAGATCCAGCTCGTCCTCGCTGAGCTGGCGAATCACCTTCTCCATCTTCTTCACGGTAGCGGACCGGACCCGCTCGGGTTCCGGCAGTCCGATGGTGCCGGGGACGCGCACCTCGTCGGGGAAGCGGAGCGTTTCCGCACGCAGGATCCCGTCCTCGGCAATGATGGCCACGAGGTATTCCTTGTCGCGCATCACGAAGGTGGCGATGCCGGCACGCTTCTCGTTCTCCATCGTCTCCGCGAGGAGGCGGTACGCCTTCGTGGATCCGCCGGCGGGCGTCAGGAAGTAGGCACGCACAAAGAGGAGCGGGTCGATCTGGTCCTCGGGGACGAACATGCGCAGGTCGATGTCGCGCGACTTGCGCGGTTCGAGTGCCTCGAGCTCCTCATCCGTCACGACGACCACGGAGCCGTCGTCCAGCTCGTAGCCGCGCACGATGTCGTCCCAGTCCAGCTCCTTGCCGTCCTTGCTGCAGAAGTAGCGTCGCGAGAGCGGCGTCCCGTCTTCATCGAGCATGCGCAGCGACACGGAGCTGCTGCGTACGGCCGGGAACAGGTTCACCGGGACGGAAACGAGCCCGAACGTGACCGTTCCGGACCAGAACGCGCGGACTGCGCCGTCTTCCTCGGGTCGCGCCCCGTTCTTCTCAGGCGGCACTGCGCTTCCCCTTCTTCGCGCTCGCGATGCTCTTCTCGAGCACCTTCGCGAGCGATTCGTCCGACGGTCCCTTCGGCTTGTACTTCTCGAGCTTGATGGTCTTCCCCTCCGCCTTCGTCTGCACGAACTCCAGTACGCGCTCGCGGTACTCGTCGCGGAACGCGGCCGGGTCGAAGTCATCCGAGAGTGCATCGACGAGCTGGCGCGCCATGCGTACCTCGCGCTCGTCCGGCTTGCGGCCGCCCGGCGGCTCGAGCGCGGACGCGGGCACGACTTCGTCGGCGTGGCGGAGCGACGCGAGCAGCAGGTAGTCGCCCTCGGCGCGCAGCGCGCCCACATAGGGCTTCTTGCGCATTACCCAGCGCGCCACGCCCTCCATGCCGGTGTCAGCCAGGGCACGAGCGAGCGCGAAATATTCGGCCGCGTCGTCACCATCCGGCCCGAGCCAGTACGGCCGCTCGTACCACGGATGGCTGATCAGCGACGCGTCGACGAAACGGGTGATCGTGATGTCGCGCGACGGTTCCGGCTCGAGTTCGGCGAGTTCTGGGTCGCTCAACTGCACGAACACGCCGCGCTCCGCTTCGAACCCCCGCCGCACCTTGTCGCTCGGCACGACTTTGCCCGTGTTCGGATTCACCATCTCCTGCTTCACGGGCGCCTTGTCCTTCGCGTGCAGCAGTCGGAAATGCACGCCGCGATCCTCCACGGCGGAGTAGAGCTTCACCGGCAGCTCCACATCCGCCATGCGGATCACGCCCTTCCAGATCGCGCGCGCCATCAGCGTCCCGGATCGCGCAGCACCACGACCGCGTCCGCGTCGCCGCCGCGCAGCTCTTCCGCGCGCTGCATCGCCTCGCCTCGCGACGTGCAAAGCAGCTCGTGCCGGCTGCCGCGCCGACGCACCACCCAGGCGCCGCGGTACGGCTCGACTTCGTATTCGACCGATCGCGGTCCGCGTTGCGTCACCGCATCCGGTTTCATGATCATATCGGCCCCTCCGTCCGCTTGCGCGGCTCGTCGTCCTTCAGCCATGCCAGCACCGATGCCCGCCCCGCCCGCTGGAACACCCACTCCGGGTAGGCGTGGCAGTTCGGCGTGTTCGTTCCATTCACACAGCCGTTGTAGCGAAGCAGCGCGCGCTCCACATCGCCGCCCGCGCGCTCCAGATAGTCCGCAAAGATCGCGGCCCCGTGACAGATGTTCGCCGCGATGTCCTCGAGGCGCGGCTCGCAGCCCGGCCACTGCCCCGCGTGCAGCGGCATCACCTGCATGAGACCGACTGCACCCACGGGACTGCGCGCCGACGGATCGAGCCACGGATTCTCCACCAGCAGGAGCGCGAGCAGCAGCCGTGGCTCGAGGCCCGTCTTCCGTCCTTCCCGTACCAGCGATACCGCTACCTGCCGCGCGAGCCGGGGGTCATCGCGATAGCTCAGCAGCGTCCGCTCCAGCGGGGCGACATCTCGCGCGTACAGCGCCTCGACCGCCGACCAGTGCTGCGCCACGAGCTGCGCCCGTGCGCCAAGCGCCGTCACCGGGCCGGTCCGCTCCCCAACGGGCTCGGGCGCCGGCGGCGAGAGCACCGAACAGGTCGCGGCCAGGACCGCCAGCGCAGCGGCCGGCACGGCGGCTCGCAGCGGTCGCCGGACAGGCGCAGCCACGACGCTCAGCAGCGCGAACAGGTAGCGATAGTCGGCCCTCATGTCCCTCGCCGGGGTGCAACCTCCGTTCCCCAGCATGCAATTTGTTGCGGGGCAATGACATGGCTGGATGGGTCGAGTTGTCGGGCGGGGTCCTGGATGGTGTCGGACGGCCGCCGTGCTGGAGGGGCGGGTACGGCGCTGTCGGACGGGCGCGGCGGATGTGTGGGCCGGCAACGGTGCGGCCAGGCCGCCGACTTCCCAAACCGAGCTGGCGCTTGTTGGAGATCGGTCGCCAGGCATTCAGTTCGAGCGGGCAGGCCCCAGGCACTCAGTTCGAACGGGCGGGCCAACTTCCCAAACTGTGCTGCTCGGTTGGCGCTCGTTGGAGCTCGGTCGCCAGGCACTCAGGGCGAGCGGGCGGGCCCCAGGCACTCAGTTCGAACGGGCGGGCCAACTTCCCAAACTGTGCTGCTCGGTTGGGACTCCTGGAAGTTGACCGCCGTGGCGCGGCACAACTTCCTGCGGGTCGGCTCAGCAGCGCCGGTGCGCGGGAAGTTTGCCGCTCCAGGAGCGCCCAACTTCCCAGAGTCCCATGCGAGTATCGCGGATCTGGAAGTTCGCCCACTCGCGAGCGGCCCTTGCGGCGCTTATTCGCTGCAAGCACGTCACTCGAAGGGGCGCCGACGCGTGGGTTGACGACTTGCGGCGCTGTTGCCGCAAACTCGTCAGGCATAGGCGCGTCGAACTGCGGATTGACGAGTTTGCGGCGCTGTTCGCCGCGAAACCGTCCATCGAAGAGAAGTTGACGCGTAGGTTGACGACTTTGCGGCGGTATTGGCACGAAACGGTCAGTCGCTTGCGCCATTCGCCGCAAACTCGTCAAGCGAAGGAGCGCCAGATCGGGGGTTGACGCGTTTGCGGCGCTATTCGCCGCGAAACCGCCAATCGAAGAGAAGTTGACGCGTAGGTTGACGACTCTGCGGCGGTAATGTCGCGAAACGGTCAGTCGCTTGCGCCATTCGCCGCAAACTCGTCAAGCGAAGGAGCGCCAGATCGGGGGATGACGCGTTTGCGGCGCTATTCGCCGCGAAACCGTCAATCGAAGAGAAGCGGATACGTGGGTTGACGCGTTTGCGGCGCTATTCGCCGCGAA
>CAYUIG010000007.1:48447-94777 GCA_964444685.1 uncultured Gemmatimonadaceae bacterium
ATCGAAGAGAAGCGGATACGTGGGTTGACGCGTTTGCGGCGCTATTCGCCGCGAAGCCGTCAATCGAAGAGAAGCGGATACGTGGGTTGACGCGTTTGCGGCGCTATTCGCCGCGAAACCGTCAATCGAAAGTAGTGCGACCCGTGGGTTTCGACCCATCGTCGCTATCGCCGCAGACTCGTCAATTCACGACCCAGGATCAGCGGGCTGAAGGGTTTGCGGCCGCCCGCAACCGCGAACTCGCAACCAGTCTACGGTCGGCGCTGCGATCAACGACCTTGCGGCGTCCGGAACGACCCGAGCGCGGGCGGCGCTCGATCCTCACCCCTCGATGTCGACCCAGCGGACGAGTTCACCGAGGGGCGGCATGCCGTCGTGGTGGCCGTGAACCGGCGGCCAAGGCGCTTCGGCGAACGACGCGATGCGCGTCACACCGGCGCGACCGAGGGCTGCGGCGAGGGCGTCCAACCGATCGGACGCGCCAGAAAGCGCTGCGGTCTGGAGGACGTCGTGGAAGGGTTCGACCAATCCCGGCACATCCTCGAGCCGCCCAACAGGCTTCACGTACACGAGGCGATTGAGGCAGGAAGCACGGAACGAAGGATCGCGCTCGAAGATCACGGTGCTGCGCGTGCCGCGGCCCGCATGCACCACCGCGTCCGAGGCGAACTCGGCCGCGGCGCGCGCCTCCAGGATCGCGGCGCTCTCCGCCTCAGTGATGAATCCTCGCGGGAGTGTTTCGTGCAGCGCTTCGAGGTCGGCGGCTAGCAGTGCCGCGAACCTGTCTGGGCCGATCTCACCGCCCGATTCCACGTACAGCACGTGCGGCGAAACGCAGCCCTGCTGATCGAAGAGCGCGACCGCGAGCGCCGCCTCGCGCGCAACCCTCACTGCCCCCGCAGCCTCATGCAGCACGTCGGAACCAATCATTCCGAACGAAACCTTCGGCCCGTGCTGCACGAAGCGCGTGTGCGGTGACAGCTTCGCGCGCAATGCGGCGGCCGCCTGAACGCCACCGTGAAATAGCACGACGTCCGCCAGCGAGAGGATCTCGTCCTCGAATGGATCCTCTCCCCCCGACCAGTAGACGACGCCGAGCAGGGCGGCGAGCTCCGGCGAGACTTCGTTCAGCGCCATGCCGAACAGACCGGCCAGCACCGGTTCGCCGGAAGCCGGCTTGACCAGAGTCGGAGAGCGGAGCAGCAGCGTGCGAATGACCGAGGAAACCGCCACGCCCGGTACGTTCCCGGCCGCGATGTGCACGGCGAAGCGAGGTCCGAAGGCACGCGACCGCAAACCGTGCGAACGCAGGACGAACGAGTCCAGCGCTGCCGCACCGCCGATACCGGCGAGAAGCCGTTCGAGCGCCGGTGCGCGCCAGTCCTCGATCATGCGGTCGAGCACGACACGGACCATGGCCGGCGAATAGCCCGTCATGAGGGGGAGGTCCTCGTCCGCGCTGGCGCGCAGCGGGCCGGACACGAGCCGTGCAGCCGCCGCATCGATGCATTCGACCACACGTGCCGTCGGCCACATTCGGACGGTCTCGGCCGCTGCTACGAGACGCGCGTACATGCGGCGGGCCGTGCCGGGCGCGTACCGCGGCCACCACATCGTCACGTCGGGCCGCACCTCGCGCGTCTCCCACTTCACGATGGCGTCCGCTTCGGGGAACCCGGACAGGTCGCGGGGACCGATCCTCATCGTTCGCGCGCCGCAGCCAGGAGATCGTCCATCGCGATCGAGCAGCCGCGCGGCATCGCACCCGCGGCGCGACCGAGCACATGGAATCCGTCGCCATCGAGTACGGCCACGTCCTCCGTCTGCACGGCCATGACCGAATGGAGATTCGCCAGGTCGAAGATCTGGAGGAGCCCACGCTCACTCGGCGGAACGGGCTCCAAAGCATCCGGATCGACGACACGCACGCGCACCCAGGGCGGACCCAGCTTCTGCCGCGGCGCACCGGGCCTGCGCAGCGTCGAGTCGTAGAACTGTGAGCACAGCTCGGTCATGCCGTATTCGTTGATGCACGGCTCCGCAGGTATGCCTAGCCACTTCGAGTAGAGTGCACGCAGCTCGTCGGGCGGCACCTCGCGGCTCCGCCCCTTGTACCCGCCCGTGTCCATCAGTCGCGACCCCGCGGGCAGCAAGAATCTGCGACCTCGCGCGCTGAGCGAATCGAGCCAGTGCACGAACGAGAACGACGTACCGAGCAGACATACGGGCCGCTGAGCCGCAACGAACGCATCGAGGACAGCTTCGAGCCGGTCCGAATCGATCCCGCCCTCCACGGTGGCGAACCAACCGGACCCATCCGCACCGAACGCATCCATCACCACCCGCACCATGTGCGCGAGCGACGAATCGGGCAGGGCGGATGGCAGCAGCGACAGCATCGGCAAAGACAGACCGTCCGGCAGGAGATGCGCGGCGAAATTCGGCAGCAGCGACGCGTGGTACAGCGACACGTCACGGATGTAGTGCGTGCCGCGCCGTTCACGGCCGCGCGTCGTTCCACTCGTTCGGAACACGACCTCGGCCTCGGCGGGATCCCCCGCAACGAGCGCGGCCGCGCGGAACGCCGCCGTCGGGACGGCCGGAATCTGCGTCCAGTGCTCCAGCGAATCCGGCGCAACCCCGCGCCGGCGGCAGTACGCGCCGTACGCAGCAATCATCTCGAACTGCCACGCGAACACGCGGCGCGCATACGCGTCGAACGCCGCATCGTCGAGCGGTTCGTCCACGGGCCGCCGGAACAGCTCGAGCAGCTCGTCGCGCAACGCAGACATGTCAGAGGACGGAATGAAGTCCCGCGGCAATGCCCTCGGGTTCGAAAACGGCGGACGATCGCCCGCGCGGACCGAGCGCGAACGCAGCCGGTTCGTGCTCCGCCTGGAACACGAGCGGGCCGATGCGCTGCCCGTTGGTGGCGGAGATCACGCGCACATCGCCCCGAGGCAGCGCCAGTGCCGCGCGCCGCAGCGACGCGCCGGCCTCACCACCCGTCACGACGATCGCGGGCGGCGTCTCGAAGAATTCGTGCACGGCGAGCGCGAACTCCGCCGCCTCCACTCCGTATCGCCCGGCAAGCGGCGAGAGGATCGCGAGTGTGCGCTCGGCGCGCACCCGGAACGAACGCTGGCCCGTTGCCAGAATGAGATCGAGGCAGAGCCGCGCAGCTTCGGCATTCGGTTCGAACAGACGATCACGGTAGCGGAGCAGTCCCACGTCATGCGGGCCGCGCGTGCGATCCCAGAAGCCGCCATCGTCCGCCCAGAACGCGGGATCGATTGCCGCGGCGAGTCGTTGCGCGTGTGCCAGCGCCGATGCCGAACCCGTGACCGACGCCACGCGCAACGCAGCAACCGCGCACGCAACGGCATCGGCGAGCAAGCGCGGCATCGCGGGATCATCGACATCGGAATGACGCACGAGGCCGTCGAGGCCGAACCGATCCAGCAACGTGTCGAGCGCAGAGAATGCACGCTCCACCCACGCCTCTTCATGCAGCCGCCCGCCCGCGTCGGCCAGCGCTGCGATCCAGCGCGCATTCGGCGCGACGAACGTGCGCGGATCGGAGCCGACGAAGGACCCGTCGTCGCCAGGGATGAGGGCGGCGGACCAGAGGCCGTTGTCGAGCGCGAGGGTGCGATCCACCCACCCGACAACGCCGGCCGCAGCGAGCCGCCAGTCCGAGCGGCCGCGGATGCGTGCACCCAACGCATATGCGCGCAAAGCGGACGCCTGCGTCTCCAGCAGCTTTTCACGCCGCGGCTCGGTCCAGTCGGCCGCAAGCGCGTACCGGAAGAATCCGCCATCGGAACGATCGAGCAGCTCACCCGCCAGCATGCCATCGAGCGTGCGGTCCGCCATCTCCATCGCATCAGGATCGCGGACACCCTCCGCATACAGCAGCTCGATCGCGGAAGCCGATGGGAACTTCGGCCCCTCGCCGAAGCCGCCGTTGCGCGCGTCGAACGTGGCGCGCGCCGCGGTGAGTACGTCGTCCGCGGCTTCACGTCGTACGAGTCCACCCGCGGGCGGACGTCCGCGCGCCGCCTCGACCGCCTTGCGACGCCGCTCGATCTCCTCACCCAGTTCGGTGCGCCGCTGCGACCACGCGTCGAGCACACTCCCACCCAGGCCGGCCAGCTCGTCCGCGCTCACGGACACACCGGCCCACAACACCTCGCCCGTCGGCGTGAGGAACGCCGTGGTCGGCCAGCCGCCCGCGATGTAGCGCTCCTGCACGTGCGGGTGCCGGTCCGCGTCGACGCGCAGCGGGATGACGCCATCGGACAACAGCTCGAGGATGCGGGGGTCGGAGAAGGTGGTCTCGTCCGCCTCCTGGCAGGCGCGGCTCCAGACGGCGGTCAGCAGCAGCAGGATAGGCCGGTCCTTCGTGATCGCTTCATCGAACACGGCGCTTCCCCAGGCCCGCCATGGCACCTCGGAGGCGCGGTTCGGGCGTGGCGAGAACCGGAACGGTTCGGACATGGACTCGCTCACCTCCCGGAGGACATCGGCCGGCTGAGAATAGGCACGGTCACGAAACGGGGCCAGTACGCATCAGCCCTCGCTGATGCGGAACGGCCGGCTGCGCGCCTCTTCCCGCCGCGACGGCAGTCCCAGCAGACGGATGAGCAGCCGGCGCGCGCCGGTACCGATCGCACCGGTGATGGAGCGGTCGCCCGTGACCGCCGGCTGGAGCTCGCCCTGGAGCCAGCGCTCGAGCTCTTCCAGATCGGAAACCGACAGCGTCTCGATGTCGAGTACGGCCGAGTAGTAGTAGCGGCCGGGACGCGACGCCCTGAGCTGGAGCCGGTACTCCGCTTCGATCGCGGCGCGGCTCGTGGACCACGTCGAGAAGAAGCGCGCGCGTGCGTTCGTACGCGGCCGCACGATGTACTGGCGGTCAAGCGGATCGAACACGACCACGGTGCTCCACGACTCGGTCCCAACCAGGTCGTCGATCCAGCCGTCGCGCCAGAGTTCGACGCGCACACGCAGCCGCAGCGGCAGCCCGCCGCGCACAGCTTCCTCGAGCTCTCGGTCGTCGAGCACGGGACCGATGCGCAGCCACGGTTCGCCTGTCTCGCTGCTGACACCGACCGTGAGCGAACGCGCCTGACCACTCACGGCGCCCGGCGCGAGCGCCACGAAGGCCACCGCGAGGAGCCACCGGCCCGCGCGCACCACGTTCAAAACCGGCGGCCCAGCCGGACGAAGAAGTTGACGCCGTCCGCGCCGGCGGAAACGGGGAATGCCCAGTAGAGGCCGACGCCGCCGAGCCGGACGCCGACACCTGCATCGGCCGCGAAGTCGCTCTGTCCGCCGCGCCGTCCGTCGCGCGACTCCGGTTCCGTCCACGCGCGGCCGGCATCGAAGAATGCGACCCAGCGCACCGCATGTCCCGTATGCAATCCGAGTCGCTCGGTGAGGCGGCGTGCGAACGGGAACCCCGCCTGATACTCGAGCTGCACGAGCGCCATGCGATCGCAGCCATAGAACGGATGGTACGCAGAGCCGCGCGCGATGATCTGTTCGCGGCGCGCGCCGCAGTCGAACTCGAAACGGTCGTATCCCGGCAGCGAGCCCTCGCCGCCCAGCGCGTGCTGCCGCTGCGCCGGGAGTCGACCGCCATCGAGTGAACCCGCCGCGAGCAGACGCACGGCAAGGAACGAGTACGGCGTGAAGCGCGCATAGCGGCGGATGTCGAGCAGCGCAGCCGAGAACGATTCCTCCGCGGGCCGGGCCGGCAGCACATCCTCCTGCTCGAAGTCGGCCGCGACCGGACGCGCGAGCGAACCGCCGAGCCCGACCTCGAGCTCGCCGCGGATCAGCCAGCCGGCGGACGGATCGCGCGATTCGTTGCGCGTGTCGTACACGCCCGCCGCGAACGCCGAGTGCAGCCGTCCCTCATCGATCAGCGGCTGCGGACGCCACGGCCCTTCACCGAACACGGCCGGCGGGTCCTCGACGGGGGCGGAGCGATGCAGTTCGTTGCGGTAGCCCACGGTCATGCGCGCCGACGACCACGGCCGGCCCGTGACGTACGCGGACCAGCCTTCGCGCTCGTAGTGATCGCGATGATCGATGTGGAGCAGCACGGTCGCGAGCGAGTTCTCGCGATCCGTCAGACCCCAGTCCTCGACCGCCGCGAATTCGGAGTACCAGCTCAGGCCTGCGCGGATGGTGCCGCGCCCACCGAAGTGCTGCTCCGCCTTCAGCGCCCAGCCGATGTCGTTCTCATCGGGGTCGAGACCACCGACCGTGCGATAGATGGCGAGCGCCTCGAGCACGGTGGGATTGCTGTGGCCGAGCCGGACGCGCGGCCCCGCAGAGACCGGCAGCCCTTCGGTGCGGTTGTAGCCGCCGCGCACCGCCACGACGAGGTCCGTGCGCCCGAAATCGAACTCACGGCCGGCGACGAACTCCGCCGCAGCGTCCGGTGGCTCGCGTTCGATGATGTCGCCCGAACGGGTGTAGCGCAGCGCTTCGCGGTAGTGCACGAGGCGTCCGCCGACACGCGCTTCCGGCGCGAGCGTCAGCGTGCCGCCGAGCGCGATCACGTTTCCCGTGACCTGCGCGCCGGCGCCGAGGGTGAGATCGCCGTTGATGACGACGAGCGACCCGTCGATGCGGCCCGCGAGCACGACCGGCCCGCCCAGCACACCGACGTTCCCCGTGATCGACCCGCCCGCCGCCAGCGTGGCGTCACCCGCCAGCCGGATCGTTTCGGCTTCGTTGTACAGCGCGACCGCGCGCTCCGCGACCGAGTCGGGCAACGGCGAAAGCGGATCCGGCTCCTGCGCCGCCGCAGCGCGCACACACATCAACGCCATCGCAACGACGAAGATGCGCTTCACGGCTTCAGCCCCAGCTTGCGCATGCGACGATAGAGATTGGCGCGATCGGTGCCCAGGCGCTCGGCGGTCGCGGACATGTTGCCCGCTTCCGCACGCAGCGCGTCGCGGATCAGAGCGCGTTCGTACGCGCGCAGCCGCTGCGCGAGCGGCGCGTCGTCATCGCTGGGCGCGGTGCCGATCAGTGCGTGCACCTCCTCGGGCCCCACGTGGCGTCCGGCGTGCAGGATCGACATCCGTTCGCACACGTTTGCCAGCTCGCGCACGTTGCCCGGCCAGTCGTAGCGCATGAGTTCCGCGATTGCGTCGCGTCCGACGATCGGCGGCGATCCCGCGCGCTGCACGCGCGCCAGCAGATGCTCGAGCAGCTCAGGGATGTCCTCCCTGCGCTCGCGCAGCGGCGGCAGATGCATCGGCACGACCTCCAGCCGGAAGTACAGATCGTCGCGGAATCGGCCGGCCGCGCGCTCGGCGCGCAGATCACGGTTGGTCGCTGCGATCACGCGCACATCCACCCTGACGGACTTCTCGCTGCCCAGCCGCTCGATCGTGCCGGTCTCCACCGCGCGCAGAAGCTTCGCCTGTGCCTCCGCACCCAGATCGGCGACCTCGTCGAGGAAGAGCGTGCCGCCGTCGGCCAGCTCGAAGCGGCCGCGCCGCGCGTCGTGCGCACCCGTGAACGCGCCACGCTCGTGACCGAACAGCTCGGACTCCACGAGCTCGCGCGGGATGGCCGCACTGTTCACACGTATGAACGGAGCCGCGGCGCGCGCCGAAAGATCGTGAATCGCCGCGGCCGCGAGCTCCTTGCCCGTGCCGCTCTCGCCTGTGATCAACACCCGTGCATCGGTCGGCGCCACACGCGCGATGAGCTCGCGCACGCGCTGCATCGCTTCGCTGGATCCGACCAGCCGCGCGCCGCCGGTGAGATCGGCGCTCAGCACACGCGTCAGTTCGCGCGCGCGCCGGAGCTGGAGTGCGCCCGACACCGTCAGCAGTACGGCCTCGGGTGTGAGTGGCTTCTCGATGAAGTGGAATGCGCCCATCTTCGTGGCGCGCACTGCATCCGAGAGTGACGCACGCCCGCTCATCATCACCACGGGCAGTGCCGGCCAGCGCGTGCGCACCTGCTCGAGGATGGCATGACCGTCGGCACCCGGGAGGGCGAGGTCGAGCAGCAGGACGTCGGGCTGTGACGCCTCGATCGCGGCGATGCCTTCCGCACCATCCGCCGCGGCCGCCGTATCGTATCCCTCCGATTCGAGCAGCCGCGCGACCATCCGCCGGATGTTCGGCTCGTCATCGACGATGAGCACCGACGGCACGTCGCGCGCTCCTCAGCGCACCACGACCTCGGCCACGATCGGCCCGCCCGGCCGGTCCAGCACGCGCGCCGTGTTGCAGTCCAGCCGTACCTCAGGGCCGTAGAAGAGACGGACATCCATGCGCGGCGCGGGCGAGCGAGCGCGGCCGGCGTCCGTGCACTCCCACGCGTTGCCGAACGCCGCGCGCAGCAGAACCACCACGCTGTCGCGCACCGCGGGCGCAGGCGCGGTGACGCCGAGCAGCACTGCGGCATCGGCACCCACGTCGGTCGCGATGTAGGACAACAGCGTGCGCACGGACTCGCGCAGGTCGACACCGTCCGTGATCTCGAGCAGCATGAGATCGAGCACACGATTCTCGTCCACCTTGTACAACGCATCCTGGAGATGCAGCCGTCCGCCGCTCGGTGTGCCCAGCACAAGTGCGGTGTCACCCAGGAGCTCGAGGTTCGTGAGGAACGCGAGCGAGTACGAGCCCGTGCGACCCGGCCCGCTCAACCCGAGCCCCGTTCCTTCGGCCACTGCCTCGAACCAGCTCGCCTCTGCACGGTTCGCGACCAGCACCACGTTCGCGCCCGACTCCGTGATCTGCGTCACGGCCTGGGCCGCCGGCACATCGATCGCCGGCAGCGCGAGTGCGGTGTACTGCTGCGGGCCCGGCCCGCCCAGCCGCACACCACAGCCACCCATCACGAGAACCGCCGCGACGGCGGCCCAGCTGCTTCGCATCATTCGCCTCCTCGCTCCCGCATCCGCGGCAGCCGCACCACGAACTCGGCGCCTCCGCCGTCACGGTCGCGCGCGGACACGGTACCGCCGTGCGCCGCCACGACCTGCCGCACCACTGCCAGGCCCAGCCCCGTGCCGCCCGGCTTCAGCGTAAAGTCCGGCTCGAAGATCCGGTCCGCCACCCCTGCGGGAAGACCCGGACCCGTATCACTCACGATCACTTCAATGCCGTCGCCGACATCCACGACCCGCACCTCGATCCGTCCTCCCCGCGCACGCAATGCATCCACCGCGTTGCGCACGAGGTTCCGGAACACGCGCACGAGCGCTTCGTAGTCGCCTTCCACGAGCGCGGGCGCAGACGCATCGATCACAGTGTCGATGCCGGGCGGGACATCACTCGCCATCAGCCCACGCACCAGCTCCGTCAGGTCCACTTCACTCGGCCGCACCGGTGCCGGGCTTCCGAGCAGCGCGAACTGCTTCGCCAGCTCGTCGAGGCGCGACGTTTCCTCCTCCAGCACCTGCAGCGCCTCTTCCACGTCGGCGTCCGAACCGCCGAGCCGTCCGAGGCGATGCGTGGCGAGTCGCATCGGTGTGAGCGGATTGCGCATCTCGTGCGCGACGCGTCGCGCCATCTCGCCCCATGACCGCGTACGCTCCGCCTCCAGCTCGCGTTCCCGCGCGGCCCGCAGCTCCGAGGATGCCGCGCGCATCGCACTGCGCAGCGACGCGAACTCCGATGCCTCCCGTCGCTCCCGTCCGCGCGGGTCGGGCAGCGGCTCGCCGCGCGCGAGCAGTCCGGACCACACCACCAGCTCCCGGATCGGGCGCGCGAGACCGCGGGCGAGGTGACGCGCCGCGGCGAGTGCGAGCACCGCCAGTGCGATCGCACCCGCCAGCGCGAGGTACGGCAGTGCACCGGCAATGCGCTCCCCCACGAACTGCCACCGGCTCGCCTGCGTCAGCGATTCGGAGAGCGCGTTTCTGTGACCGGCCACAGCCTCCCGCAGCGCAGGGTCCGTGACGCCCGCCGAGTCGATGGCCTCGAAGAGCTGCCGCCCCGACTCCCCGACCTCGCCCCATGGCCCCAGTGTGCCGAACCAGTGCAGCGAGCGGTCCGCAAGGCCCAGCGCGACCAGCACGATCAGCAGCCCGGGCACCAGCGCGAACGCCAGCAGCCAGCCGAAGAGCCGCCGCTCCAGCCGGCGCGCACGGCCGCCCTTACGAGATGCTTGCTTCGAAGCCTGCTCCGATGCCATTCAATGGAAAAGCGCGCGATCGCCGCCGGGATCCTTTCCCGGCCGGTCGTTGTACAGGCAAGGTAGTCGTTGGCGGAGCCGTTCGCCCGAGCCGCGCCGCGCGCATCTCCCCCGGCAAGTCGCCTTCCCGCGCCATGGCGCGCCTCGTGCCCACTCCGCCGTGCACGGAGGTACGGATATGATGGTCGTGCCCAACGTCCGATCTTCTTTCGGCCGCGCCGAGGCCGCCTACGTGGTCTGGCTCCTGAGCCGCGGCTCCGAAGCCGATCGCGACCGCCAGGAACAGCGGCTCAACGAAGAAGGACTCGACCCGCTGCTCGACGACCCGCGCACCTTCAACGCGGTCATGGCCGGGTCCACGTTCAGCGGCGCGCCCGCGCCCCTCGTCTTCTACCTGCTCGTCCGTCACGCCATGCTCGAGGACGGACTCGACGACCGCGTCGTCACCGACTACCTCGCCGCACTCCTGCTCGCGTTCGGAAAGGAACGACGCGCGTTCACAGTCGACGACGCCGGCAGCGAGCTCGAATATCTCGTCGACATCGTCGCCGCGAGCGACGGCGCCGAAGGACAGCGCGCCTTCATGCTGCGCGTGCACCTCGGGGAGTTCGCACTCTGGCTGTCCGGCATGTTCCCCGACTACATCGCCCGCCGCGTCCAGCGACGCGGCGCACCCGGCATCGACTACTACGAGCAGCTCGGGGCCACGGGATTCCGACAGGCCGCACGCTACGCCTACGCCGAGCGACACGGCCTCGACGACCTATACATCCGCTGCGCCGACACATTCCCCGCGCTGCGCGTCGCACTCAATCGCATCGCCGACCGGCACCTGTTCCCGGCCACTGGCGATCGCATCGAACGACTGCTGCGTCAGGTCAGGGACACGTTCCACTGACATGAACGCAGAAGGAGCGGGCCTCCGTGATCGGAGCCCGCTCCTTCCCCCTCCCGCTCCTTGCGCAGAGCGGTAGCTGGATCAGCTCATTGCACGACGATCGTGCCGCTCATCCCCGCGTGGAGCGTGCACGTGTACGGGAACGTGCCGGCCTGGCTGAATGTGCGCTGGAACTCGGCGTCGGGCACAATGTTGCCGCTGCTCCACGCGCCGTTCGCCCCCGTCGAGTTGTGCGTGACGCCGTCCTGGTTCCGCCACGTCACCGTCTGCCCGACGTCGATGTTGAGCAGATTCGGCGAGAAGGCCAGGTTCTGGATGGTCACCACGCGCGCGCCACCGCCGCCACCTCCACCGCCTCCGCCACCTCCTCCGCCGCCGCCACCACCACCATCGCCGCCGCTCGGACCCGTGCTGTCACCACCGCAGGCGAGAACGCCGGCCGTAAGGCCGAACGCGAGGGCCAGTCGTAACGGTCGGAACCACGGTGCTGCCATGTAGCGCCTCCTTGGCTCGGGAAGACCGCGCGATCCGATCGCGCGCGGATGTCCGCTCTGAGACAACGTTTCGGCGGTACAAGGCCTGACACCCGTTACGAATCGATGGGACGCACCCGCGCCCGCTGAACGATCGTCGCCGCTCCCGGCCTCGCGGTCCGGCCGGGGCAGCCTCGGCTGCGCCATATGTTCACTTGCCGGCGCCGCACCGCGGGCAGGCGCGCCAGCCCTCCTCCAACGCCTGGCCGCAGCCGCACCGGCGACGCAGGGTGTGCGCGCACATCGGGCAGTAGAGGAAACCGAGACGAACCGGCTCGCGGCAGGCCGGGCAGGCAGCGTTTTCGTCGGCGAGGAGACCGAGGAGCGGTCGGACTTCCTCGAGCGTCGTCACACCTGCGACGACTTTGCGCCACGCTTCCTGTGCGAGCGTGCGCATGCCGGCTCGCCGCGCGGCTTCGCGCAGTGCATCGGTGGCTGCGCGTCTCAAAAGGAGCGCACGGATGCGTGTGTCGAGTGTGAGCACTTCGAAGAGGCCGGTGCGTCCGCGGTAACCCTGCTGATCGCAACGTTCGCAGCCCTTGGCGCGATACACGGCGACTTCGCGCGGTCGGATGCCGAGGTCGCGCAGCTCTGCGGGTGCGGCGACGTCACGCGTGCGGCAGTGCGGACACAGTCGCCTGGCCAGCCGTTGCGCGATGACGCCCGCGAGCGCCGCCGCGATGAGGTAGTGGGGCGCGCCCATCTCGGCGAGACGCGTGATGGCCGATGGCGCATCGTTGGTGTGCAACGTAGACAGCACGAGGTGCCCGGTGAGCGCGGCGGCCATCGCGGTCTCAACGGTTTCGCGGTCGCGCAGCTCGCCGACCATGAGAACGTCCGGATCCTGACGGAGTGCGGCGCGCAGTGCGGTCGCGAAGCCGAGGCCTGCGCGTCGCAGCACCTGCACCTGTGTGAGGCCCGGCAGCCTGTATTCGACCGGGTCCTCGAGCGTGAGGACGTGACGGTGCTCGCGGTCGATGGAGGCGAGCGCTGCGTAGAGCGTCGTCGTCTTGCCGCTGCCGGTCGGGCCTGTGACGAGCACGACGCCATGCGGCCGCTCGAGCATGCGGCGCACACGGTGCAGCAGGAATCCGTCGAGCCCCAGCGAGTCGAGCGACTGCCCCGCATCCGCCGCATCGAGGATGCGAATCACGACCTTCTCGCCGCCGTGACAGGGAAGCGTGGAGATGCGCAGGTCGAGGTTGCGTCCCTCGACCTGGAACGCGGCGCGTCCGTCCTGCGGCCTGCGACGCACCGCGATGTCGAGATCGGCGAGCACCTTGATGCGCGACACCACCGGCCCGGCCGCGTGCGGCGGGAGTGCGAGCAGCTCGCGCAGCTCACCGTCCACACGCACCCGCACACGCAACCCCTCGCCTGCCGGTTCGACATGCACGTCGCTCGCGCGCCGCTTCACCGCAACGGCCAGGATGTGCTGGACGAGCGTGATGATGGGCGGTGCCTGCGACGCGCGCCGCAGCGCACCCACCTCATCCTCCTCGCGCGGCCGCGCGTTCGCGGGCAGACGCCCGAGGATGTCGCGCACCGCGGCGGGATCGTAGATCACGAGCGCCGCATCGAGCGACGCGGCCGACGCCACCACCGGCTCCACTCGACGTCCGGTGCGGAATCGGATTGCGTCGATGGCAGCCGCGTCGAGCGGATCCGCCATCGCCACACGTATCCATCCCTCGCCCGTCGCCACCGGGAGCGCGCGCAGCTTCGCGGCGAGAGACCCGTCGATGAGCTCGACCGCGGCAGGATCCGGCAGCAATGGCGGCGCGATGTACGCGAGCCGCAGTTCCTCCGCGAGCGCTTCCGCTACCGCTTCCGCATCCGCCCCGCGCCGCACGAGTGCCTCGCCGATCCGCTCGCCCGTGCGACGCTGCTCCTCGAGCGCGGCCGCCAGATCGTCGGGCGACACCGCGCCCTTCGCGAGCAGCCGCTGCCCCAGCGGCCGTGCTCCCAATCGCAGGTCCATGCTCCAAGGTCATGGCTTCTGCGGGGCACTCCAATGGCTGGTTGAGACGTTGTGCCAGGGACAAACACTATTCACCGCAGAGCCGCAGAGGACACAGAGGAACGGAAAGCCCCAGCCCGCGCCGAAAAAAAAAAAAGAAAAAATGGGGTGCGGTGGTGGGGCTCTGCGCCCTCTGCGGCTCTGCGGTGAAATATTTTCGTTCGCCTAGGACGCGGCGCGCTGATGCACGCGCCGGAACGCCCAGACGAGCCACACGAGCCAGATCCCTCCGACGATCACACCGGCAATGACATCGGTCGGCCAGTGCACGGAGAGGTAGATGCGCGAGTACGAGTTGAGCACCAGGAACGCACCGACGATCCAGTAGCCCCATGTGCCGCGGTCGCAGCGATGGATGAGGTACGCGGCGGTGAAGAGCACACCCATGACCGCGATCGCGTGGCCGCTGGGGAATGCGGGGAACGCGTGCTGACCGCGTGCCTCGAAGATATCGGGCCGGTCGCGCGGGAATGTGAACTTCAGAGCGGGATTCAGCATCCAGCTTCCCGCCTGCGCTACCGCGATGTGCAGCGCCGCGGTCGGGTAGCCGCGTCGCCAGAGCAGCACGGCGAAGAGCGCGACGATGGGGGCGAGGCTGTAGTTGGTGCCGACGAACGGCAGGCTGAGCATCAGCACGTCGAGCGCGGGGCTCACGGTTTTCTGCGCCGCGGCGAGCATGTCGTGCTCCCACGGCGCACCCGGCCACCAGCCCACGCTCTGAACCACGAGCGCGAGACCCGCGCCCGCGCCGTACGCGACGATCAAGCCGGCGGCGATCAACAGCCACGGGGTCGCATTCAGCGCGTCGCGGCCCGACAGCGCGCCGGGTCGCACGCACCATGCTTCGGGTGGGCTGCCGTTCGTGCTCATGTCACTCACGCACGCCGACGGCGCGCTCCTCCTCCGCGTGAAGGTCCTTCTCCTCGACAACCACTTCGGGCCGGCGCGGCTCGAAGAAGCGGACCGCGGTGACGCCGGACGCCACGAACGCGAGCCATGCGAGCCCGGCGAGGTATCCACCGAGCACATCGGAGGGATAGTGGACACCGAGGTACATGCGCGATGTGCCGATCGCGAGGATGATCAGGATGGCGAGTCCCCAGGTGAATCGGCGCAGTGTGGGCTTCGGCGCGAGCCGGGCGACGAGATATGCAACCGCACCGTACGCGATGACGGACGTCATGGCGTGCCCCGACGGGAACGAGAGCGAGTGCACGATGTCGATGCCTTCGACGACCGCGGGGCGCGGCCGCTCGAACGCATCCTTGAGCACGCGGTTCAGGATCCAGCCGCCGACGTATCCGATGAGGAGCAGGTAAACGGACCAGCGGTGTCGCGTGAGCCAGAGGAACACGGATGCCACGGCGACGATCATGAAGAGCACGATGCCGTCGCCGAGTGTCGTGATCTCGAGCATGATTGTGTCGACGCCGGGCGTGCGGTTCGCTTCGAACCACTGGAGCACGCGCTCGTCGGCGGCCTGCGTCGCGCCGCCGAGCACGATCCACGCGAACAGGGCGAAGAGCAGCACCGCACTGAGGCCGACGAGGAAGCCGACGGTCAGGAACGCGGCGATCGCGCCCCAGAAGCCGCGGATGTGACGCGCGATGAAGCGGAGGATAGAATAGATCAGGTCCGCGAACACGCGGAGCCGGCGGCGCTCGCTGCGCCGCCGGTCGGTACCGATCGGTCTCGTCACGCCCGTCCGCTCCTCCATTGTGGATCGCGCGGGCGCAGGATGCATGCCCGATGCCCGGCATGATCGAACTCATCGAAATCACGAAGCGGTTTCCGCTCCGGCCCGCGTTCGGTCGCGCGCCCGAGACGGTGACCGCCCTGCGCGACCTCTCGCTCGAGATCCCGCGCGGTGCCACGTGGGCGTTCGTGGGTCCGAACGGCGCGGGCAAGAGCACCCTCTTCGGTGTGGCGCTCGGCTTCCTCAGGCCCAACGAGGGCATCGCGAAGATCGAGGAGCTGCCCCCGCGCGACTGGCTGAAGCGCAACGGGGCCGCCTACCTCCCCGACCGTTTCCGTCTGCCGTCCACATGGCCGGTGCGCGCTACCCTCATGGGCTTCGCGCGCATGGAGCGCATCGGGGACCCCGACGCGGCGGTCGACCGTGTGCTCGACCGGCTCGGGCTCGCGGAGCAGGCGGACCGCTCCGTCGCCACGCTGTCGCGCGGCATGCTCCAGCGCCTCGCCATCGCGCAGGCGCTGCTCGCGCCTCGGGAACTCGTCGTGCTCGATGAGCCGACGCAGGGACTCGATCCGCTCTGGCGCATCCGCTTCCGCGAGCTCGTGCGCGAGCTCCACGACCGCGGCGCCACCGTGCTGCTCGCCAGTCATGACATGAACGAAGTCGCACGCATGGCCGACAAGGTGGTCGTGCTGCGTGAAGGCCGCGTCGTCGAGCTGCTCGATCCTGCACCCGCCGGCTCCGCGCAGGCGTGGGTGCTCCGTCTCGCCGCTCCATGCGACGATCTCATGTCCGCCTTCCCGGACGCGACGCGCGTTCCGGGCGAGGACGGCCACGTGTGGCTCGTGCACGCGCCGGATCACGCCGAACTCAGCCGCCGGATCGCCGCACTGCTCGCAGGCGGAGCCATCCTCGCAGGCCTCACGCCCGCGGGCGCTTCACTGGAGCATCGCGTGCGCGAGGCGCTCGATTCGTGAGCCGGTCCCCCGATCTCGCGCTAGCGCTGCGTGCCCGCCGCCGCCGCATCCTGGCGCTGCTCGCCTTTGCCGCACTCTTCCTGCTCGCGGGCCTCACCGCACGCCTCATCGTAGGACCGAGCGCCGAGGCCGTCGAGCTGGACACACTCTTCCAGGTGGGCGGCTACCCGCTCGTGTCCGCCCTCCTGCTCCTCGGCTGGGCCATCGGCCGCTTCCCCATGATCGCCGCACTCGTCCTGCTGGCCGGACTCTACAGTGACGAACGCGCCAGCGGCCGCGCACGACTGCTGATGGTGCGACCCGGCTCACCGCTGCGTCCGTACGCGATGCGGCTCCTTATCTTCGGCGCGCTTGCGTTCGTGATCAGCGCGATCCTCCTGCCCACGTTCGACCTCATCGTCCTCGGCACGTGGGCCGGCCCCGCGACCTTCGTCCTCATCGCAGCCTACATCATCGCGTACGGCAGTCTCGTTGCATTGCTGTCCGTTTGGACCCGCGGCGACGCGTGGATCGCCGCATTCCTCGCCGCCGCATCCATCATCTGGCACGCGCTGCGACTGGCCGGCACCTTCGCCGACGCGCCCATCGACATCGCCGCTGCCGTCTCCATCCTCCTGCCGCCGCACGGTGCGCTGTTCCTGCTCGAGAGCGCGTTCGCCGACATCGCGCCGATCCCGTGGGATGCGTTCCTCTACGTCGTGGGGTGGGGGTTTGCTGTTCTGCTGCTGGCTGCGTGGTCTGCATCCCGGCGTGACATCTGACATCTCCGCGACTCATACGAACACTCATTCACCACAGAGTCTCGGAGAACGCAGAGAAACGGATGCTTGATTTGGATCCGGTAGCTTCACGTCCCCGGATCGAACGTCAACTTCGTCGTTCCTCTGCGTTCTCTGCGCCTCGGCGGTGAATGAAGAGTGTCTACGCAGCCACTCCGCAGGCGGAGAGCACGAACGCCGCCACATCCGTGAGCTTCGTCACATCAGAGACCGGCGCACCGATGCACAGCCCCAGGGCAGGATTCCGCGTGTGACCGACGCGGATGTCCTCGAGGTTGCCGTGATCGCTTGCAACGAACACGACTGCATGTGATGGCAATACCTCGAGCAAACCGCCGAGGAATGCATCCACACGCTCGATCGCGGCGACGCCCTGTTCGAGCGATTGGGTATGTCCGGCGAGGTCGGTCGCGTAGTGTGCGAAAAGCGTGAGGTCGTGCGCGGCGGTGACGCGCGCGAGGTTCGCGCCGGCCTCGGCAGCTGTGATCACGGGGAGTGACTTGTAGCCCAGGCTTTCGCGCCAGCCGTCGTTGACGATCTCGCTCGCGATCGCAGCGCCGGTGGCGAGCGCTTCCGCGTGTCGCGTCATCACCCTGGCCCCCATCGCAGCGAGCGGCGGACCGGTGCGGAGTGGCAATGGCAGCCTGCGATACTTCGACGCGGGCACGTGTGCGGGCGTGTCGTGCGGGTGTTCTGCCGCCCATGCGGCAATTTCTGCGAGCTCACGCGGATACGCGTTCGCGAACGCGACGCGCCGTCCGACACGCTGCGCGCGGGCGAGGATGCTCTGTTCGCGAAGCATGGACCGGAGCCGTGCGGGCACCCAGGGTCCGAAGTGGCGCCCGTGCAATGCCACCGCGTCCTCACCCGTGAGCAGCGCAGTCTGGCCGGTTCCACTCTGGGGAGTGCCTGGAGTACCCAGCGTCGCATCGAGTCCGAGGAGGGAAGCGCGCGTGCCGTGATACGGCGCCGCAGACAGCAACGGCGCACGCCCGTCGAGCAGTGCGCGCATGACAGGCAGGCGCGCGGCGGCGAGCGGATTGGTGGATGCGTCGTCCTCACCGAGGCCCACGCCATCGATGAAGAGCAGGAGAACGGCGGCGGGTGTCACGGCGCGAGGCCGAGCGCGGCGCGCACGTCGGCGGCGGCAGCGCCCTCGATCTCGACGACCTTCCTGCGTGCGGACTCGCCCGTCACGATGCGCACGCGCGACGGCGGCACGCCGACCTGCTTCGCCAGCCACCGCACCAGTTCGCGATTCGCCTCGCCTTCCACGGGCGGTGCGGCGAGCCGGACCTTCAGTGCGTCGCCGTGTTCACCGGCGGCTTCGGTGCGGGAGGCGCGCGGCTGGACGTGCACCGTGAGGCGCACGTCGTCGCCGCGCTGTTCCACCCGCACCGCCACGCGCGCTCAGGTCGTGATGCGCCCGGCGCTCTTCAGCTCGACCGGCTGGAGCCCCTTCGCACGGAGCAGCTCGTTGAAGCGGGCGAGGTCGTTGGTGATGATGACGTTGAGCCGGTCGAGCTCCTGATCGAGCTGCTCGCTGAGCACCTCGAACACGCGGTACGACTGTTCGGTGGGACGGCCGTGCACACCCTCCACCGCGCGCAGCAGCGCCGCGAGCTTGTTGTTGAGCTTGATCGGGTAGTTGAGCGGATCCTGGTTGCTCTGGTTGCGATACTGGTAGATCTCGCCTTCCACACCCGTGAGCTTTTCGGACAACTCGTCACCCGGCTGCCGGACGGTCTCATCCTGCGTGGCGCGGTCGTCGATCTGCTGCTTGAGGTCGCGGATCGCGATCACGGCCTCGTTCGCCTGAGACGTCCGGTCGCGCACCTGCATCGCAAGGTCGTGCTGCGCCTGCAGGTCCTCCATCGTGACCTCGGGGAAGCGCGGGTCCATGCGGATGGTGAACGACTGCTCGAGCGTCTGGGGCTCCGCATCGGCCGGGTCGACCTTCATGCGCACGCGCCAATCGCCCGGCAGGACGCGGGGGCCCTGGGACCCGGCCGCCCACAGGATCATGTTGTCGAAGCGCGTGAAGCCGTCGTACCGCATGTCCCAGTTGAAGCGGTTGGTGCCCGTACGGGCCGGTGGACGCGGGCCCGCCTCCTGCGCGGAGCCGAAGCTGCGCACGACCGCGCCATCGGGCGCCACGAACTCGACCGTGAGGGAGTCCGGTTCCTTCGCGAGGTAGTACGTGACCGGGACGGAGTTCTCCATGTTGCGGCGTACGTCGCCCGGATCGAAGAGGTGCACGCCGGCTGCGATGACACTCGGCGACAGCTCCCGCACCACCTCGAGCCCTTCCATGATGTACGCCGACCGCCCGTGCGTCGCGATCACGAGGTCGTTGCCCTTGATCATCAGGTCGGGCACCTGCACGTCGGGCAGGTTCCTGCTGAACGGCAGCCAGCTCTCGCCGTCGTCGAATGAGATGTAGACGCCGTGCTCGGTGCCGGCGTAGAGCAGCCCCTGCCGGACCGGATCCTCACGCACTGCGTGCACGTAGTGCCCGGGCTCGATGCCGTTGACGATCTTCGTCCACGTCCTTCCGAAGTCCGTTGTCCTGTAGATGTACGGATCGCGATCATCGAACTGGTGGCGCTTCGCCGCCACGTACGCCTTGCCGGCGACGTGCGGTGACACCTCGACGAGCGAGATGCGCGAGAGCTCCGGCAGGTCGCGCGGCGTGATGTTGCTCCAGCTGGCGCCGTGGTCGCGCGTGAGCTGGACGTAGCCGTCGTCGCTCCCGGTCCAGATCGTGTTCGCATCGTGCGGCGACGGCGCGATCGTGAAGATCGTGGCGTACGTCTCGACACCCGTCTGGTCGAGCGTGATCGGCCCACCGGACGGACCCATCGTCGACGCGTCCGCACGTGTGAGGTCGGGGCTGATCCGCGTCCAGCTCTTCCCGTCCGTCGTCGTCACCCACAGGTGCTGCGAGCCGACGTACAGCCGCTTCGGTCCCGTGCGTGAGAAGACGATCGGGAACGTCCACTGGAAGCGCTCCGTGATGTCTTCGGACGAGTGGCCCATCGGGTTCTCGGGCCAGACGTTGACCGACTCCTGCGTGCCCGTCGTGTAGTCGTAGCGCGTCAGGGTGCCGCCGTAGTTGCCGGCGTAGAAGATGTTGGGGTTCTCCGGATCGCTCGCGATGTAGCCGCTTTCACCGCCACCGACCGCCACGAGCGGCGCCATCTGCCGCCAGCCGCTGCTCGGGACGCATGCGGTGCTGTTGTCCTGCTGTGCGCCGCAGACCCAGTAGGGGTCGTGGTTGGTGACCGTGATGTGATAGAGCTGTGCGGTCGGATAGTCCTGTTCCGTCCATGTCTCGCCGCCGTTCCACGTCACGTTCGCGCCGCCGTCGTTCGCCTCGACCATGCGCTCGTTGTTGGCCGGATCGATCCACAGGTCGTGGTTGTCGCCGTGCGGCACGCGGATCTGCTGGTCGAACGTCACGCCGCCATCCGTGCTCCTGAAGAAGCCCACGTTCAGCACGTAGACGACGTCCTTCTCGACCGGATCGGCGTAGATGCGCGTGTAGTAGAACGCGCGCTGACGGAGCTTCCGCTCTTCGTTCGTGCGCTCCCACGTCTGGCCGCCATCATCGGAGCGGAACACGCCGCCGTCGCGGGCCTCGATGATCGCGTAGATGCGGTTCGGGTCGGCACCCGACACGGACACGCCCACCTTGCCCCACGGTCGCGTGGGCAGGCCGGGCCGATCCGTCAGCTCGGTCCACGTGTCGCCGCCATCCGTGCTCTTGAACATGCCGCTGCCCGGCCCGCCGCTGGTCAGCCCCCACGAGCTGCGCTGCACGTCCCAGAATCCTGCGAACAGCACGTCGGGATTGGACGGATCCATCACGAGATCCACCGCGCCGGTCGTCTCGTTGCGACGCAGCACCAGCTCCCACGTGGCGCCGCCGTCGGTCGTGCGGTACACGCCGCGCTCGGGGTGCGGCCCGAATGTGTGGCCGAGCACCGCGGCATACGCGATGTCGCAGTTCTCCGGATGCACGCGCACGCGCCCGATCGCCTGGCTCTCCGGCAGTCCGATGTGCCGCCACGTTCTGCCGCCATCATCCGTGCGGTAGATGCCGTCGCCCTGCATCACGTTCCCGCGCAGCTGCACCTCGCCCATACCCACGTACACGATGTCCGGGTTGGGCTGGCAGACGCCGATCGCGCCGACCGACGAGCTCCTGAAGTGGCCGTCGCTCATCGGCCGCCACGTCGTGCCGGCGTCCGTGGTCTTCCACACGCCGCCGCCCGTGGCGCCGAACCAGTACTCGAGCGGCCGCGATGTGCTGCCGCCGACCGCGATCGAGCGGCCGCCGCGCACGGGGCCGACGTTGCGATAGGACAGGCCGCGGAAGAACGCGGTGTCGACATCGGAGGCCGCGAGGGCCTGGCCGTGGACCGCGGATGTGAGGAGCGGGAGCGCGGCGAGGACCGCCAGGAGGGTGACGGAAAGGCGTCGCATTTCTCGTGTCCTTTCGAGGAGATCGGCCGGATGAAGAAGGGCCGGCGGCATCTTCGTCCGCACTGCGTCCGCTGTCAAGCCGATCGTCTTGCTGGCAGACAACTTGCACGATTCCCACGGCAGATGCGGCCGTGTGGCGCTGCCACGCGGCCGCTCTTGCATCCCGGCAGAAACGCAGGAGGAAGGTCATGCTGGATCCCGGAATCTCCCGTACCCCCGGATCGGCGGGTGAGGTGCGGGTACACGCACAGGAGGTGACGCGCGGCGTGAAGGAGCGCGCGCGTGATGCGCGCGACGAATTCGAGTCGCGCGCCGAGGAACGGAAGCAGGAGATGGCCGGACGCATCCATTCGGTTGCGCGCGCCCTGCGCGACACCGGCGATGCGCTCGACCGCGAGGACGAGCGCCAGCTCGCACGGTTCGGTCACGATGCCGCCGACGCCGTCGAGCGTGCGGCGGGCTACATGGAGCGGCAGGACCTGCGCGGACTCATTCACGACGTCGAGGACACGGGCCGCCGCAACCCGGGCGCGCTGCTCGCGGGCTCACTCGCGGCCGGGCTCGCCGTCGGTCGGTTCCTGCGCGCCTCCGGCTCGCGCAGTCACGATGACCGTGACGCGAACACCACGCAGGAGGTGGATCGTGGCTGAGTACAGACCGACCACGGAGCCGTTCACGGACGGGCCTTCCGTTCCGTGGAACGGCGGCGCGGCCGCGCACACGGAGGAACGCTCGCTGGGCGAACTGGTGCGCGAGCTCGCGCGTGAAGGTTCGACGCTCTTCCGTCAGGAGGCGGAGCTGGCTCGCACGGAGATGCGCGAGAAGATGGGTGTGTACGAGCGCAACGCCGCCGCGATCGGCATCGGCGTCGTGCTGCTCGTCGGCACGCTCATGCTGCTCGTCATGGCCGTGAACCGCGCAGTCACGGTGCTGCTCGAGGGTGCGGTCGGCGTCGAAACCGCCGTCTGGCTCGCACCGCTCATCATGGCCGCCGTGCTCGGCCTCGTCGGCTGGAGCGCGCTCCAGAAGGGCATCGGCGCGATCCGTCGCGAGGGCCTGACACCACGCATGACCATGGACACGCTCCGCGAGGAGAAGCGCCGCGTCGAAAGAAAGGTGAAGTCATGAACAACCAACGCACGAGCGAAGAGATCCGGCGCGACATCGAACACACGCGTGCTTCCATGGATCGCACGGTCGAGCGCATCGGCGGGCGTCTCAGCCCGGGCGACCTGTTCGAGGAAGCCTTGAGCATGGTGAAGGGCGAGGGCCGCGGCGCGGGCGATGTCGTGCGCGAGCATCCCGTCCCGCTTGCGCTGATGGGTCTCGGCCTGGCCTGGCTCGCCATCGAGCGCGCCACCGACCGCGGCCATCCGCACGTGGGCACGGGGACGTACGAGCGCGCCGAGGGTCGTGTGGGTCCCTATCGCGGCGACGCCATCGGCCATGATGGTGAATCGAAGATCGCGCGCGCGAAGGAGCGCATCGCCGATGCGGCGCACGCGGTCGCGGACAGGGCACCGGATGCGGGCGCCGCGATGGAAGGCGCGCGCGAACGCGTGCGTGACGTGAAGGACAGCACGCGGTCGTTCCTCGAGAATCAGCCGCTCGCCGCGGCCGCGGTCACATTCGGCATCGGGCTGGCGGCCGGACTCGCGGCGCCGGCCACGCGCTTCGAGGACGAACGCATCGGTCGCGTCGCGGATGACGTGAAGCGTGAGGCGAAGGAAGTCATCTCCGACGCTGACGGCAGGGCGCACGAGCCGTTCCCCGAGACGGAACTGCAGCCGCCCGAATTCGGCCGCGAAGTGTTCTGAGCCGGGAAGGGAATTGACGCACGGAGCACACGGAGGACACGGGGACAGGAGATATCCGTGCCCGCTGTGTGCTTCGCGCGTCAGCCTTGCGAAAATGCCGCGCGCGCAGCGATGTTGATGAGACCTTCCTGCAACAATCTCGCGCTGGAGCACCGATGGGCTGGTCGGCACTCGTGGACGCCGTGCAACGCTTCATCGCCGCGGCCGGCGATACCCTCGGCGACCCGCTCGCAGGCATCTTCGCCGTCACGTTCGGACTCCGGCTCGCATTGATTCCGTTGATGCTCCCACTCGCGATCCGCGCGCGCGAGCGGATGCGCATCATGGAGCGCATGCGTCCCGAGATGCGTGCGCTCAAGGAGCAGTTCCGCAAGGAGCCCGATCGTCTCCAGAAGGAGATCGAGGCGCTGCACGCGCGCAACGGACTCCGCCTCATCGATGTGCCCGCACTGCTCGGCGCACTCGTGCAGCTTCCGGTGCTGATCGCGCTATTCCAGGCCGTCTATCACCTCTCTGAGGGCACCTCGCTCGCCACGGGCGGACTGCTGATGGGTGTCGTCGCTTCCGCCGTGTCGGTGCTCTCGGTCGTGCTTGCGGGTCAGGGGAAGTCGAAGCCGATGCTGGCCCTCGCCGCGGTTCTGCCGATCGTGGTTTCCATCTGGCTCGGCCGCGGCATCGGCGCGTACCTCGTCGCGTTCTATCTGGGCGCGACCATCCAGGGACTGCTGATGCAGCGCCGCCGGCCCGTTGCCGAGCCGGCGGCCACCGCCTGATCACACGGTCGTTTCCTTCCACGAACCGCGGCGGAACAGCACCGTTCCGGCCACGGCAAGGGTCGAGAAGGCGATCGTGATCGCCACGTACACACCGGTCGGACCCCAGCCCAGCGACTGCGACAGGGCCCACGCCAGCGGCAGCTCCCACGCCCAGAAGCAGGCGAGGTTCAGGAACGTGGGGGTCCACGCGTCGCCCGCACCGTTGAACGACTGTGTGACCACCATCCCGAACGCGTAGAACACGAAGCCCGCGCCGAGAATGCGCAACCCGCGCGCGGCACCGGCGGCCACATCGGGATCGCTGCCGAACCGTGCGACGACCGGCTCCGCGAACACGATCAGGAGTACGGCCACGCAGCCCAGGAACCACAGGTTCATGCGCGCCGCCATCCACACGGACCGCTCGGCACGCCGCGGGTCGCCCGCACCGAGCGACTGTCCCACCATGGTCGCGGCCGCGTTCGCGAGGCCATACGCCGGCAGCAGTGCGAACAGCACGATGCGGATCGCGACGGTGTACCCCGCCACCGCGTCGCTCCCGAAGCCGGCGAGCAGCCGCATGATGAATATCCAGCTCGCGGTGCCGATGAACACCTGGAGCATGCCGGTGCCCGACAGCCGGACCATGCGCAGCATCACGCCAGGCAGCACACGCAGGTGTTCGCGCCGTATGCGCAGCTTCGCGTCCAGCCGCAGCAGGATCACGAGCTGCAGCAGCACGCCGATGCTGCGCCCGGTGACGGTGGCCACGGCCGCACCGGTCACCCCCAGCTCGGGGAACGGCCCCACCCCGAAGATGAGCAGCGGGTCGAGCACCAGGTTGATCCCGTTCGCGATGCACAGGACCCGCATCGCCACCGCCGCCTCGCCTGCACCGCGGAACGCCGCATTGAGCATGAACAGCAGCAGCACGGACGCGTTGCAGGCCAGCATGATGGACGCGTACCCGGCCCCGGCCGACTGCACGGCCTCGTCCGCACCCATGAGACCGAGCAGTGCACGCGCATTGGGCCCGCCGACCAGCGCAATGACAGCCGCCACGACGATCCCCAACACGACCGCCTGAACGGTCGCACGCGCCGCGCCCTCGCGGTCCCCCTCGCCGATGCGCCGCGCTACGGTCGCGGTCACGCCGATCGAGAAGCCGATCGCCATGGTGTAGACGAGCGCGAGCAGCGACTCCGTAATCCCCACCGCGGCCACTGCCGCCGGTCCCAGCCGCGAGACCCAGTAGATGTCGACGAGCGCGAACACGGACTCCATCGCCATCTCGAGCACCATCGGCACCGCGAGCAGCACGATCGCGCGGACGATCGGACCGCGCGCCGGATCCACCTCGCGCCCGCGCAGCGCATCGCCGATCAGCGACGCCCACCCGGCCACACCCCTCACTTCCAACTCCACGGACGACATGTCCAACTCCTCCCGAAAATGAAATCGGCCCCCCGGCAGCGGTTGCGCCGGGGGGCCGACCCGTTGATTCGGGATGGCTATGTCCTAACGCGCTCCGCTCGCTCCGTACACGATCCCGCCAAACGCCCGCACACGAATGCACGGCCGCAGCGTGACGATCGTCGTGATGAAGTCCAGCGTGCGCATCGGTCTCCTCGTGTTCGCTCAACGCCCAGCGCGCCGAGTCATATGGAACGCCTCAACGATTCCCGCCGTGACACCCGCGGTGACGGAGGTCGTATCCCCGCCGGCCCCCGCAGTTCCCGCAGTTCCACGCCGTTCCCACCTCGCTTCCGCCCCCGCGCCCGCCCCCGCCCGCAGTTACCGAAGCCGTACCTGCACCCGAAGCAGTCTCCCCTGCTGCGGCAGCCCGCAGGAATCGTACAGGGCACGATCGAAGATGTTGTCGACCGCGATGCCCGTTTCCAGTTGCGAGAACGTCCCCGCGGACCGGACACGCCACGAGCGCCCGAGGTTCAGATCCACGAGCGCGGCTCCCTCCAGCTCACGATCGGCGCCGCTGTCCGGGTCGATGCAGAACTGTTCGCCCGTGTAACGCGCGGCCAGCGAGGCCGCGAGCTCGGCCGGGAGCGGCACCCGTGCGGTGATCCCCCCGTAAACCGACGGCATGTTCTCCGGCTCGTTGACCGTGCCCGCCTCGGTGTCGGTGAGGTCCACGGTCTGCCACGTCATATCACCGGCGAGGCCCACCGGTCCGATCATGCCCGACAGCGCCACCTCGAGGCCCGTGCTCTCGAGCCGGTTGCGGTTCTCCCGCCGGAACTGCCCGTCGACGGTGACGGCGCGCACCACCGCGTCATCCATGCGGTGATGGAATCCGACCACCTGGAGTTCGCCGTTGCCGACGCGTGTCGTGATGCCCGCCTCCGCAGCAGTCATACGTTCCGGCTCGAGGTCCGGATTCGGCTCGAATCGCCCCAGCGCACCGGAGTACAGCTCGCGCAACGCGGGGAACCGTGCGCGCCGGCTGAGTCCGGCATGCGCCACCGTGTTCCCACGGCCGAGCGGCGCAGTCACGCCGATCCGCCCGCCCCACGCACTGAGTCCGGGCTGCTCCTCTCGCCCACCGGCCTCGGGTGTGTCGGAGCCGTCGACCACCGCACCCACGCTCAGTCGCACGCGGCCGCCCGGCCGCACGACCGTCTCGAGTCCCGCACTCCACAGCCTCTGTCTGTAGTCCGCGGCCTCGCCGTCGATGATCTCCTCGTGGTTCACGGTCACGAACGTGAACGCACTCCGCAGCTCTGCATGTTCGCCGAGCGAGTGGTCCCCGAGCAGCCGCAGCGTCAGCGTGCGGGCGTTGCCGATCTCCGTGCCATCGATCGCGTCGTACGCGCGCGACGTGTACGAGTCGATCTCCGTCTTCCCGACGTCGATGCCGATGCTCGCCTCGATGTCACCGAGACCGCCGAACGGCGTCTCGCGAAAACCGGTGCCACCCGAGAGCACGCCGATCACGCGCCGGTTCGTCGGATAGCGCCACAGCCGGGGCTCCGCCACGCCCAGCTCCGCGGCGATGCCGCGTTCCCCGTCGGACCCGGTCCCGGAGAACGACAGCCACGCACCGCCGGGCGCGTTGTAGCGCATGGCAAGAAAGCCATCGAACTGCTCGAAGTCGGTATTCAGCCGCAGGTCGTCATCGGTCGGCACCGGCTCGCTGACATCCGCGGCCAGCGGCATCCCCGGCGAGCTACGCCAGCCCGCGCCCGCGCGCACGACGAAGGTTCCGCCGCCATCGAAGCGGAACGGCGACGTCAGCGTAGCGGTCGTCCCGTAGCCGCCGACGTGATCTGCACCCGCGGTCAGCTCGATGGACTCCGCGGGCAGATCCACGCCCTGCGCCACATCCACCTCGATGATGCCGCCGAGCGTGTTCGGGCCGTACAGAATCGAGGAGAGCCCGCGCACGAAGGTGATCTGCTGCGGCGCGGTCGCGGGAATCACCGATGCATCCATGCGTGCGTCCCACGCGAGCGTGAGCGGCACGCCGTCGAGCAGCACGGCCACCTGGCGCGATTCGGAACCGCGCGCAGTGATCTCGAGCTCGCCGCGCGAGTTCGTGCGCGTGTACAGCATGGGCAGTTCGCGCAGCACCTGCCCCAGCGTCGGCGCGGTCGGCAGCAGCATGCGCATCGAGTCGAGCTTTACCTCGATCGCGCTCGCGCCGCCCGTGGTCATGATCGGCCGCGTCGCCTGCGCCGAGATCCCCTCGACGCGATATACGCTGTCCGGCCGCGTCGGACCCTGCTGCTGTGCGGACAGCGGTGACGCCGCCGCGAATACTGCCAGCAGGCTCGCTGTCGTTCGCTTCATGAATCCACGGGTTTGAGGAATGACCAACGTTCGCGGAGACGGCAGCGCCGATCAAGGCGCCGTCGATCATCCGACGCGCCGAAGCGCAGTTTCGCTGGCGGTCAGAGGAAATACTGCGCTCCAGAGAGCATTCTCCAGAACGGATGCGGCCGCGAGCGTGCGATCGTCCGCCCCGCGCGGCGCCACGATCTGCACCGCGAGCGGCAGGCCGCGCGCGTCGAATCCGACCGGCGCCACCGTGACCGGCACGCGCAGCACGTTCAGGATGGCCGTGTACCCGTAGTCGAACGGATGCCGCAGCGGCTCGCCGTGGCGCGGCGCCGCGACCGGATGCACCGGCATGAGCAGCACGCCGTCGCCGATGCGCGTCTCGACCTCGCGCGCGAGCGCACGCGCGCGCTCCGCGAGCTTCGACGGCCTCGGCGTACCCACCGCGCCGATCGCTTCACCCGTGAGGAACAGCAGTCCCGTCAGACTTATGCGACGTCGCCCCGCCGCCGCACGTGCCCACTCCCGCCACCACGACACCGGTGCATCCGGATCCATCGCCTCCGCCAGACTCGCGCGGCTCGTCGTTCGCAGCGATGCAAACCACAGGCGGATCGCATCGCGGAACAGCGCCGCGGGAAACTCCTCCACGATTGCACCGCACGCCTGGAGTGCGGCGGCGGCGCGCTGCACCGCGGCGCGCACATCCGGTGCTGCACGCCGCGCCAGCAGAATGCGCGGATCGTCCAGCACGAACACGCGCCGGCCGCGCCATTGGATCTGCGACGGATCGCCGAACATGATCGGTTCGGCGTTCGGATCCACCCCGTCCGGGCCCGCGATGATGCGCAGCGCGGCCGTGAGATCCGCGACGTTGCGCGCCATCGGACCGACGACTACGAACGGCGCCGTCTTCTCGAGCGCCGCGTCCGGCCCCTGCGCGTACACGGGATAGTGACCCGTCAGCGGCACGAGGCCGTGCGTCGGCTTGTGCCCGAACACACCGCAGAACGCGGCCGGCATCCGGATCGATCCGCCGATGTCGCTACCAAGGCCGAGTGCCGTGCCACCCGCCGCGAGCAGCGCACCCTCACCGCCCGAACTCCCGCCCGGCGTGCGCGACAGATCCCACGGATTGTTCGTGCGCCCGTACACGAGATTGTCCGTCTCGAACCAGAAGCCCCACTCCGGTACGTTCGTCACGCCCAGCAGGATCGCACCCGCCGCACGCAGCCGCGCCACCGCCGTACCGTCCGCATGGTGTATGCGACGTCGCCGCGGTACCGACCCGAACGTCGCCGGCATCCCCTCCGCCGCGAGCAGCTCCTTCGCCGTGAACGGCACACCGTGCAGCGGACCGAGCTCTTCTCCGTTCATCACCGCACGCTCCGCCGCCCGCGCTTCCAGGAGCGCCGCATCGAACCGGTCCGCCACCAGCGCATTCAACAGCGGATTCACTTCACCGATGCGCCCGATGTGCGCCTCCACCACTTGGACAGGCGAAACATCGCCGTCCCGTATCCGCCGCGCCGTCTCCAGCGCCCCCCACTGCCAGATCATGAACTGAGATTCACGCATGCCGAACAAACGGGCAACCCGCCTCTCCCGCCGTCACCCGCCTCCCCCCGCAGTTGACGTAGTAGGCCTCCCGAAGTAGGCCTCCCGTAGTACGCCCCCCGATGTTACCCTCCCAAAATGCGAATACTCACAGGACTCACCCTGCTCCTCGCCCTGCCGATAACCACGCTCGGTCAGGATACCATCCGCTACACCATCGACTTCCCCGATCCCGCCCATCACGAGGCCCGGGTCACAGTCGAGTACACGAACCTGCCGCCCGGCCCGATCCAGCTCCGGATGAGCCGCACGAGTCCGGGCCGCTATGCGCTGCACGAGTTCGCGAAGAACGTGTACGACGTGCGCATCGCGAACGGCGCGGGCCGTGAGCTGGCGTACACGCAGCCGAACCTGCACCAGTGGGACGTGCACGTGCCCGATGGCTCGCTGCGCGTGACCTACACGCTGTTCGGCGACCGCGCCGACGGCACCTACGCGGCCATCGATCGCACGCACGGGCACCTGAACATGCCCGCTGCCTTCATGTGGGCGCGCGGCATGCCGGAGACGCCGATCTCGATCACGTTCCGCCCGCCGCCCGGCAGCAGCTGGAAAGTGGCGACGCAGCTCGCGCCCACGTCGTCGCCCATGACGTTCACGGCGCCGCACCTCCAGTACTTCCTGGACAGTCCAACGGAGCTGAGCGACTTCACGCTGCGCGAGTGGACGGTGACCTCCGGCAGCGACACGTACACGTTCCGGCTCGCGCTGCACCACGCGGGCACGGATGCCGACGCGGACGCGTACACGGAGATGGCGAAGAAGGTCGTGGCCGAGCTGCACGGCGTCTTCGGCGAGCTGCCCGACTTCGACTTCGGCACCTACACCTTCATTGCCGACTACCTGCCGTACGCGAGCGGCGACGGCATGGAGCACCGCAACTCGACGATCCTCTCGTCCACCGCGCCGCTGTCGACCGGTGCAGTCCGCAATCTCGGCACACTGGCACACGAATTCGTGCACGCGTGGAGTGTCGAGCGGCTCCGTCCCGCGACACTCGAGCCGTTCGACTTCGAGAACGCGAACATCTCGGGCGAGCTGTGGTTCGCGGAAGGGTTCACCAGCTACTACGACGACCTCGTGCTGCGGCGCGGGGGGTTGATCGATGACGCAACGTTCGCGCAGCGCCTCACGGCCATGGTCGACGCGACGGTGCGTGCCCCGGGTCGCCGCTTCTACTCACCCGTCGAGATGAGCCGGCAGGCGCCGTTCGTCGATGCCGCGACCAGCGTGGATCCGCAGAACCGCGCCAACACGTTCCTGTCCTACTATACGTGGGGCTCCGCGCTCGGCCTGGCCCTGGACCTCGCGCTGCGCACGGAGTTCGACCGCACGCTCGACGACTTCATGCGCGCCATGTGGACGAAGTACGGCCGCTACCAGCAGAACTACGCGCCGGTGCGGCCATATTCGCTCGAGGATCTCGAGACGACCCTCGGCGAGGTCGCGAGTCCGGCGTTCGCGGAGCAGTGGTTCGCGCAGTACGTGCACGGCCGCGATGTGCCGGACTATGCGGCACTGCTCGCCAGGGCGGGCTTCACGCTCCGTCCCGCACATCCCGACGCTGCATGGATCGGCCAGGAGTCGATCGCGATCCGCGAGGGTCGTGCCGTGGTCGCAGGTGCGGTGCTGGCCGGCTCGCCGCTCTACGAGGCGGGCGTGGCCAGCGGAGACGTGATCGTCTCCATCGGCAACACGCCGATCCGCGACGACGCCTCACTCGCCGCCGCGCTCGCAGGAGCAAAGCCCGGCGACAGCGCGCCGATCACGTTCATCTCGCGTGGCCAGACATTGAACGCGCAGATCACGTTCGCGTCCGACCCGCGACTCGAAGTGGTAGTGGACTCTGCGCCGAATGCGCTGCGCGATGCGTGGCTGACCTCGCGGGCTGTGGACGGACGCTGACCGTCACTCCGCGATGTGCTGGATCCCTTCATCGCGCGCGCCGTCGATGAGCGCAGCTACCTGAACCGCCGCGCCGACCGGCACGCGCACGGCGTACGCAGATGACGGCGTCACGTCGCGCCGGATGTGCGGGTTCAGTGCCTTCAGCGCATCGACGTCGGCGCCGGCAGCACGCGCCACTTCGGTCAGCGGTGTCTTCGGTGGCACGGTGACCTCATCGAACTGCAGCGGCTCGAGCGGCTCGATGCCGTGGAAGCCGTACTTCGCCGGGTCCTTCGCGATGTGGCCCATGGCGAGCATGAGCGGCACGTAGTCGCGCGTCTCGCGCGGCAGTGCATCCCAGATCGTCCAGTAGTCCTCGTCCGCACCGCGCTCGCTGCCTGTGCGCTCGCGCATGATGCGGCCGACGCGATTCTCGCCCGTGTTGTAGCCCGCGGCGGCGAGGTACCAGGAACCGAAGCGGTCGTACATCTCCTGGAGGTAGGTGAGCGCCGCGGCGGTGGCTTTCACCGGGTCGCGCCGCTCATCCAGTTCGCGGTTCACCACGAGGCCGTAACGCTGGCCGGTTTCCTCGATGAACTGCCACATGCCGGCGGCGTGCGCGCGCGAGTACGCATTCGGGTTGAGGCCGCTCTCGATCATGGCGAGGTAGAGGAGATCCTGGGGCATGCCGCGCGCGGCGAGCTCCGCCCGGATCATGGGGCCGTACGTCCCCATGCGCTCCAGCCACTGCCGGGTCTTGTCGTGGTTCTTCCCCATCAGGAACTCGATGAAGAAGTCGACGCGCTCGTGGTCGGTGACCGTGATGTCCCACTCCGGCGCGCGCTTTTCCGCGCGATCCGGTACAGGCGCGAGCGTGCCAAGGGTGACGCGGGTCCGCGCCTTGGACGGACCGCCGCCCGCCAGCAGCGCCAGCGAGCTGGCCGCGAGTCCCACCAGCGCGGCGCCCCGGCCCGCACGATCCGTATTCAGCCGTCTGCGCCCGTTCTGCATGCTGCCTCCTTCCGGTGAACCCGGATGGAGTTGCAAGCCCCGCGCCCCGGCTCAGATGCCGAGGGTGACGGCCCTGCCGCAGCTTGTGCAGTGGAGCACGTGAGGTTCCTTCAGCCGCGCCGGCTTTTCCGACTTCACCGCAGCGCCGCACGCGGGACAGGTGCCCTCGACACTCAGCAGCGTCTGCTTTTCCTTCCACTTGCTGCGCGCCGTGAACAGCCCGATCAGGATCGATGCCGTCGGCCATGGAAAGTGGAGCGGAAGAAAGAAGAGCGCGGGCGCGGCACCGATTCCGATGCCCGCGGACAGGAGCGATCGCGTGGCTCGCCACGATACGGACCGGTTCAGCACGCGCATCGACGCTGCCGTCGGCGCGAAGCCGAACACGGCCAGTCGCGCCTGGACTTCACGGCCGTTTGTGTCGTTTTCCATGCGTTCGAAGCTAGGGGGTTCCCCGACCCCGGGGTACCTGCGCCGCGCGAACCGCCGCCAGCGGATTCCGCCCCTTTCCGCCAGCGCCACGCGGTCCTAACGTCCGGGTCGCCCCACCACCCGGAGTTCTGGATGAGAATGCGACGCACGCTCCCGATCGCCGCGATCACGGCTGCAGCCCTCGTCGCCCCCGCACGCGCGCAGCAGCCGTATCCCGAATACGATGCGAAGATCCGCGAGTTCACGTCGGATCCGCGCTTCCTGCCGGCCTCCGTCGAGCGGCTGCCCGACCATCCGACGATCCCGTCGCCGCTCGAGCACTTCGGTACGATCATCGGCGCGCCGGGCGAGATGCATCGGGTCGCGGAGATCCACGCGTATTACCGCGCCCTCGCCGAGGCCTCGGACCGCGTTGCGGTCGAGAAGGTGGGCACGACGGAGGAGGGGCGCGACCTCATCGTGGTGATCATCGCCGATGAAGCGACGATGGGGCGGCTCGACCACTACCGCGCACAGCTCGACCGGCTGGCCGACCCGCGCACGCTGCCCGAGTCGGAGCTGGATGCGGTGCTCGCCGACGCGAAGCCCGTCTACTACCTGAATGGCGGGCTCCACTCGACCGAGATGGGTTCGCCCGAGATGCTGATGGAGCTCGCGTACCGCCTCGCGGTGAGCGACGACCCCGCGATCCGCACGCTGCGCGACAACGTCATCACCATCATCAACCCGGTCTCGGAGCCGGACGGCCGAGACAAGCTGGTCGACTGGTATCACCGCTACACGAAGCAGCGCACCGAGTGGGACGACGGCTTCCCGCGCAGCGCGCCCTACTGGGGCCGCTACATCTACCACGACAACAACCGCGACGGTCTCCAGGTCACGGCCGCGCTGACGAAGGCGATCTTCGACACGTACTACCGCTGGCACCCGACGGTCATGCACGACCTGCACGAGTCCGTGCCGCTCCTCTACATCTCGACCGGCACCGGCCCGTACAACCACGACATCGATCCGATCACGATCGGCGAGTGGCAGGTCATGGCCAACCACGACCTCACCGCACTCACGGCGCAGGGACTGCCGGGCGTGTTCACGTGGGCGTTCTACGACGGCTGGTGGCCCGGCTACGGAATCTGGGTGGCCAACAACCACAACAGCATCGGCCGCTTCTACGAGACGTTCGGCAACGCGGGCGCGAACACCTACATCCGCGACCTCTCGAACAACCGCTACGCCGGCGACCTCGTCACCGCGCGTGAGTGGTACCGGCCGGATCCCGCCACACGGAAGGTCCGGTGGTCCGCGCGCGACAACGTGAACTATATGCAGGCGGGCGTGCTCGCGTCGATGGACTACGTCGCGAAGAACGGGGACCTGCTGCTGCGCAACTTCTGGCGGAAGGGGATGAACAACATCGAGCGCGGCCGGACGATGAAGCCGCACGCGTTCGTGATCCCCGACGGGCAGCGCGACCCGCGCCGGGTCGCCTATCTCGTGAACCAGCTCCAGCGCCAGGGCATCGAGGTGCACCGGCGCATGAGCGGTGACTCCGCCGGCGACTACGTCATCAAGCTCGATCAGCCGTACCGCAACCACGCGGTCACGCTGCTCACGAAGCAGGACTTCCCGTCGGACGCGGAGCACCCCCCGTACGACGACGTTGCGTGGACGCTGGGCTACCTGTACGGCGTCGACGTGCAGGCGGTGACTGACACGGCCGTGTTCTCGTGGACCGGGCTCGAGCTGCTCACCGATACGGTCGCGTACCACGGTACCGTGGCCGGCACCGGCAGCACGTACGTGATCGCGTATCGCGCGCAGGCCGAGGTGCTGCCGATGCTGTACGCGCTGCGCGAGACGCGCGCCCGCGCGTTCGCGGCGGAGGAATCGTTCTCGCTCCCGTCCATCGCCGAGGATGGCGACGCGGAAGAGGTCAGCTTCCCGGCCGGATCGATCGTTCTCGAGCGCGTCGATCGCGCGACGGCGGATCGGATCGCCCGCGAGTACGGACTGGACCTCGTCGCAACTTCCTCACTTCCGGAAGTCGAGCGGCACGCGCTCGAGACGCCGCGCGTGGCCATCTATCACACGTGGTACTCGACGCAGGATGAAGGGTGGGCGCGCTACACGTTCGAGCAGGCGGGCATCCCGTACACGTCGATCGACAAGGACGACCTGCGCGCCGGCAACCTGAACCGCCGCTTCGACGTGATCTACGTGCCGCCGGTCGGCGGCGGCCTCGAGCAGCTCATCCACGGCGTGGACCGTAAGTGGGGGCCGCTGCCGTACACGAAGACGGACGAGTTCCCGTCGCACGGCACCCCGGACGCCACCGAGGACATGACGGGGGGCCCGGGCTTCGAGGGACTGGCCAACCTCCAGCGGTTCGTGGAGGGCGGCGGCACGCTGATCACCATCGAGAGTGCGACCGCGCTGGCAGCGGAGAGCGGGATCGCGCGCGATCTGAACCCGCAGGGTACGGGCTCGCTCTTCCATCCGGGCTCGGTCGTGCGCGCAAAGGCGCGGCGTCCGGACCATCCGATCCTGTACGGCTACCCGGAGACGCTGCACATCTTCCGCGGCAACGGCCCGCTCTATCAGGTGAACCGCCGCGAGCGCGACCGCATCGTGCTGCAGTTCGGCACGCGCCCGCTCGCCGACGAGCGCGAGCCCGAGGATGACGGCCCGATGCTCGGCATTCCCGACACGGTTTCCGCCGAGCCCGCGCAGACGGACAGCACGGAAGCGCAAACCGACAGCACGACGGCGCGGCGCTCGACATCGGGCGACGCGGGGCCGTACGTCCTTTCCGGGATGGTTCGCAACGAGAATCAGATCGTCGGCCACGGCGCGGTCTTCGATGTGCCCGTCGGACGCGGCCGCGTGATCGCGTTCATGTTCAATCCGCTCCACCGGTTCCTGAACCATCACGAGTTCCCGATGGTCTGGAACGCGCTGATGCACTGGAACGACCTGCCGACCCGCTGATGCGGTTCCGGCTGCCGCATCCGCTCGCACTGCTCGTCGCCGGCATCCTCATCGCCGCGGCGCTGACCTGGATCGTTCCCGCAGGCGAGTACGATCGGCGCGAGGATGAAGCCACGGGCCGCACCGTCGTCGTTGCGGGCACGTACGAGCGCGTAGAGGCGGCGCCGGTCGGCCCGCTCGGCGCACTCCTCTCCGTGCCGCGCGGCGTCATCGACGCGGCCGACGTCATCGTGCTCGTGTTCCTCGTCGGCGGTGCGTTCGCCGTGGTGGACCGCACCGGCGCACTGCGCGCGGCGCTCGAGGGTCTCGTCAACCGGCTCGGCCGGCGCGAGGCACTCGCCATCCCGATCGCAGCGCTCGCGTTCGCGGCGGGCGGCGCACTCGAGAACATGCAGGAAGAAATCATCGCACTGATTCCTGCGCTGGTGCTGCTGACGCGCCGGCTCGGCTACGATCCGCTCACGGCCGTGGCGATCAGTCTCGGCGCGGCGATGGTCGGATCCGCGTTCAGCCCGGTCAATCCGTTCCAGGTCGGCATCGCGCAGCGCATCTCGGACGTGCCGCTCTTCTCCGGCAGTCTGTTCCGAATCGTTTTCCTGCTGCTCGCACTCCTGGTCTGGATCCTCGGCGTATTCCGCCACGCGCGCCGCGTGCACGTTGCACCGGACGCGACCGTCACGTCGGCCGCGAGCGAAGAGATCGGACCGGGACGTACGCGTACCACCCTGATCATGACGATGGTGGCTGCCACCTTCGCGCTGTTCATCACCGGTCTGGTCCGATGGGGGTGGGGCTTCAACGAGCTGGGCGCCGTCTTCTTCGGCATGGGACTGCTCGCCGGTTTGATCGGCCGGCTCGGCGTGGACGGCACCGCGCACGCGTACGTCGACGGCTTCAAGGACATGGCGTTCGCGGGGATGCTCATCGGCTTCGCGCGCGCGATCTACGTCGTGCTCTCGGACGGCCGCATCATCGATTCGCTCGTGCACGGCCTCTTCACGCCGCTCGAGTCCCTGCCGGTCGGCCTCGCCGCGGTCGGCATGGTCCCCGTCCACGCGCTCATCCACGTGCCGGTCCCGAGCGTCAGCGGGCAGGCGGTGCTTACCATGCCGATCCTGATCCCGCTCTCGGACCTGCTCGGCCTTTCACGCCAGGTCACGATCCTGGCCTACCAGATGGGCGCCGGCCTGTGCGAGCTGCTCACCCCGACCAACGGCGCGCTGATGGCCGTGCTCGCCACGGCCGGTGTGCCATATGATCGCTGGCTGCGCTTCGCCGTCCCGCTCTGGGCCCTGCTGACCGGGCTGGGCGTGGTCGCCATCCTGATCGCGGTCGCGATCGGGCTCGGATGATTCATCGATTCCGGCCGGGTTCCACGTACATATTCCGACTCCCCGATTCGAACTCGCTGGTGATGTCGCGAGTCCCGGTCGACATCGCGATGGCGCTGTTCCTCGTCGCGGGGTTCAGCTCCGCGAGCGGTCCGCATGGCCCGCGCGCTACGGCGTCATCGGCACTCGCGCGCGCATGCGCTTTCCACGAGCCGCGATCCAGATCCTGCTCCCCCTGCCACCCGTCCCCGTTCCGCGACTGCAAGGCTGCAATGGCACGGTCCATCTGTGCCCTCGTGCTTCGAGAACACCGGCCGCGGAGCACACGCCTCCCTCGCGCACGACCGCGTCGGCTGCGCTCGTGCGCAGCCGCTGCCGGCTTGGATGCTGTTCCCGACTTCAGGGGATTCGGGCGCTGGGACGCAGCTACGCCCGCTGGGACGGAACTTCGGCGTTCATCGCGACCATCCCGTGACCTGCGTGAGATGCGTCGCGACGGATTTCGCTCAGGGCAAGATCCGTGCTATCAACAATCCGGAACTGCACTTCGATGGCTGATGCTAATGCGCGTGACTACCCGTTCCGTGCATTGATGTCATCCCGGCGCCATGCTCGCCTGCGAGCGTGCGCGCCATGTCCTCGACGAATGCAGGATCCTGCCGATCGACACGCGGCCATGCAGCGCCGCGCTCCGGCAGGATCACACCGCCGAGCGTGCCCATGCCGCCGTCCGGGATCACGTCACCCGTCGGATTGTCGTAGATCGCGGTGAGGCGATAGCGCTCGCCCGCGTGCAGCGGCAACCCGAGCCGCCAGAGGAAGAATGACTGCGGCATGCCCACGACGTGGCCGCGCGCATCACGGATCGGCGACGAGCGCCAGAGCAGCTTGCCGCGTGTGACGTTCTCGAAGCGCAGTTCCACGGCGTGATCGTGCAGATGCCCTGCGACGGCGAGAATGCGGCCGCTCACGACCGGCACACCCTCCCAGCTCTGCTCGGAGCGGCCGGGCGGCAGATGGAACGAGTGCGGGCCGACGGGCGGTGTGACGTCGACGTAGAACGGCTCGACCGACAGCGGCTTCAGCCACGTGTCCTCGCGCACCCACTTCATGCGCACGCGGAGGCGCACGCCCTCGTAGGCCTGGTCGGTCGGATTGTGGAACATCGTGCTGACGAGCAGCGAGTCGCCGCGCTCCATGCGGTAGCCGATGAGCCGCGGCACCTTCACGTCGCCCGTCTCGGAGCCGGCGGCGCCGATGCGCTGCATGATGGGACTGAACAGCTCGCGGCGGCCGGGCGTCATGAGATTGATGTGATGCAGCACGCGGCGCGGGACGGGGCGTCCATGGCGGTCCACGAGCTCGAGTTCGTAGCCGCGCATCCAGCCGCCGATCGGAACGGCACCGACGCGCGGCGTAGGCTGCGCTACGCCGTCGTGCCCCGCGCCCTGCGGCAGGTCCACGGGGCCGACTTCCACCACCACTTCCCCGTCATCGGGATTCCACTGGATCCACGAAGCCCCCAGAGGCGCTGCGTTCGATCCCGCCTCCGCCGCCCGCGTGCATCCCGTCACCACGATCGCAAGACACGCGAGCCACCCCATCCGTGACACACACCCGATCACGGTCCCACCCTCCATCCGACGGTTGTTACTCTGTTCCTCTCAGTCGCCGATCAACGAACACGCCGCGTGCGCCGGCGCAGGAAGTCCCGCATGACGTACTGACCGAGTGTCATCGTCGTCGTAAAGTATGCCTTCCCGCGCGCCATTTCACATACCTTCGCCACGAAGCGCACGAGCGCGGCATCGCGCGCCAGCATGAAGGTATTGATGAGAATGCCGGCCTTCCTGCACGCGGCCACCTCGCCCAGCGTTTCGCGTACCACCCGCGGGTCCAGCCCCGCAGGGTTCTTGTACACGCGTCCATCATCCAGTGTGATCGCGGATGGCTTGCCGTCCGTGATCATGACGATCTGGCGCATGTCCTTCTTCTGCGCGAGCAGGAGCCGGCGCGCCACCTTCAATCCCTCGGCCGTATTCGTGTGGTACGGTCCCACCTTCGCACGCGCCAGCTCCGCCAGCGGAATCTCCTGTGCGCGGTCGCCGAACGTCACCACGCGGAGCGTGTCGCCAGGGTACTGCGTACGAATGAGGTGCGCCAGCGCGAGCGCCACCTTCTTCGCCGGCGTGAACCGATCCTCGCCGTACAGAATCATGCTGTGCGAGATGTCGAGCATCAGCACGGTCGCGCACGAGCTACGGTACTCCGCCTGGTGCACCATCAGGTCGCCGTAGTCCAGCTCCAGCGGAACCCCGAGTCCGCCGCGCGCGAGCGCGTTCGTCAGCGTCGCGGGGATGTCGAGGTTCATCGTGTCTCCGAACTCGTACGGCCGCGACGCGCCGCCGGATTCGATGCCCGTGGCCAGATGAGGCGTGTCGTGGCTTCCGAGCGAGGACTTCCCCATCGCGCCGAGCAGATGCCGGAGCGTGCGGAACCCGAGGAAGTCCATGCCCTTCTGCGTCAGGTTGAACTCGACCTGCTGCGCGGCCTCCCGTCCTTCGTCCGCGCGCCCGCCCATGGCGGTGTAGCCGGCGGGCATCTGGGGCGCCTGCTTCAGGTCGATGTACCCTTCCTCCACGAGTTTCTGCACGAGCTGGTCGAGCAGCTCCGCGAGCGCGCGCTGTGCATCTTCGCTCGACTGGCCCTCGCCACGCAGCTCCGCTAGCATCTCCGGCGTGAGCTGGCCGCTGTCGATCAGCGCCTGGATCAGCGCCTGCTTCAGCGACTCGAGCGATTGGTCATCCTCATCACCCGACCAGCCCCACCACGGATGGTAGTGCGGGCCCCCTTCGAAACCGCTCTGGAGGAGGAAGTCGGCCAGCTGCTCGAGCAGTGCCTCGACGTTCAGCGCGTCGAGCAGTGAGCCGGAGTATTTCTGGTAGGTGAACCGCATGCCGGATTCGATCCCCGAAAAAGGGGCTGCTGCCGCCCTGCTCGCATGGTACCGCGCCGAAAAACGCGACCTGCCCTGGCGCGCGACGCGGGATCCGTACCTCATCTGGATCTCGGAGGCGATGCTCCAGCAGACGCGCGTCGAAACCGTGGTACCCTATTACGAGCGCTGGGTGGCGCGGTTCCCGAACGTCGCTGCACTCGCCGACGCGTCCGAGGATGACGTCCTCGGCATGTGGGAAGGGTTGGGCTACTACCACCGCGTCCGCAACCTCCGGAACGCCGCCCTGCTCGTGCGCGAACGTCACGGCGGATGCGTCCCGTCCGACCCCGCGGCCTTGCGCGCCCTTCCCGGTATCGGTGACTACACCGCCGCCGCAATCGCCAGCATTGCGTTCGATGCGCCCGCACCCGCGATCGATGGCAACGCCCGCCGCGTGCTCTGCCGCGTCTTCGACATCGCGCGCCCAGCCCCCGCGCGCCTGCGCGCGGCCGCGGCCTCATGGTTTCCCGCGCGCGCTGCCGGTGACTTCAACCAGGCGGTCATGGAGCTCGGCGCCCGCATCTGCACGCCCACTCCGCGCTGCGAGGCCTGCCCGCTCCATGACCAATGCCGCGCCCGCGCGCGCGGGACGGTTCATCGGCGTCCGCCGCCCGCACGGCGTCGTGCGACGCCACACTTCGACGTCGCCTGCGCCATCCTCCTCGATCCCGATGGCCGCATACTCCTGACCCGGCGACCTGGCACCGGCCTGCTCGCCGGCATGTGGGAACTTCCCGGCCTTGAGACCACGCCGGCCGGTGCCGCCGCGGCCGCGCGCCGGCTGGCGGCGATGTTCGCAGGGATGCCACTGCCGCGCTCCCGCCGCCTGGAACCGGTCCCGCATGTATTCTCCCACAAGAGAATCACCTATCACCCGTTCCTGTTCCGGCTGGACCGCCCGCGACGGGGACGTTCGGATACGATGGAATGGGCCGGTCCGGCCCGGCGGGCCCGCCTCGCCCTGCCCGCGGCGCAGCGCAGGATCCTTCACAACCTTGATACGAACGGCGCCAGCGGCATATAATCTGCCTTCCCGCCGCATCTGACGCCGGTTGCGTGCGGTGATGCCGCCGCCGGCATCCCGACACCTTGCGTCCCGACACCCGAAAGAGCCATGGCAGAATCCGAGCTCGCGGCCCAGGAGCACGTCACCACGACGGCCTCCGAAGGCAAGTACGTCTACTGCGTCATCCAGAGCCAGGACGAGCGCGACTTCGGGCCCATAGGCATCGGGCAGTCGGGCAGCCGGGTCTATACGGTCCACTATCACGACCTGGCTGCGGTCGTCAGCGACACGCCCATCCGCATCTACGACCCGACGCGCGAGAACGTCCTCGCCCACGAGCTCGTCAACGAGACCGTGATGCGTGACTTCACCGTGATCCCGATGTCCTTCGGCACGATCTTCCGCACGAAGGAGGACATCCTCGAGCTGCTCCGCTCCACGCGCGACGCCTTCGACGACGTGCTGCGGAAGATGAAGGACAAGATCGAGTTCGGTTTGAAGGTCTTCTGGGACCGCGACGAGGTCGTGCGCCGGATCGAGGAGAACGACGAGGACATCCACCGGCTGAAGAGCGAGATCACGGCGAACGCGCAGAGCTCGACCTACTTCGCGCGCGTTCAGCTCGGCCGCCTGATCGAGGCCGCGGTCGAGGGGGCCGCCGCGCAGTACGCCCACGACATCCACGAGTCCCTCAAGCGCGTGGCCGTGGCCAGCCGCTCGAACAAACCGATCGGCGACCGGATGATGATGAACTCCGCCTACCTGGTCGAACGCGCGCGCGAGCAGGAATTCGACGAGGCGGTGAAGTCCCTCAGCCACCGCTACGAAGGGCTGCTTTCCTTCACGTACACCGGGCCCTGGCCGCCCTACAACTTCGTGAACATCAAACTGCGCCTCGAGCGCGCGGACACCTGATCGCATGGGGCTCCTCAAGCACCTGCTCTTCTGGCCCGTCACCGGACCGATGTTTCTGGCCCGGTTCTCGCTCGACAAGGTCGAGGGCGTGGTGCGCGACGAGCTCACCGACGACACGCCGATCAAGGCCGAACTCATGGAACTCCAGCTCGCCCTCGAGCTCGGCGACATCGATGATGCCGAGTACGTCCGCCGCGAGGCGGAGCTGATGCTGCGCCTGCGCGAGGTGCGCGAGTGGCGCGAGCGGTTCGACATGCCCGTGTCCGGCGGGCCCGTGCGTGTGAGCCGCGACGATTCAGCCGACGACTGACGCGAAGCTCCTTGACTTCGACAGCCCCGCGCTCGCGACGCGGACGGGCCGCCGCGACCACCTTTTTCGTGAACGGCTGGGAGGTGCTGCCGTGGGCAGCCTGATCTACCTGTACGGATTCACCGGCGCCGATGCGCCCGCTCCGCCCGCCACGCTGCACGGGCTCGCGGATGGCGCGGTGTCGTTTCTCGACGCCAACGGCGTGCGTGCCGTGATCGGCCGCGTACCCGCGGCGGAGTATGCCGCGGGCGCGATCGACGAGCGGCTCGGCGATATCCGCTGGGTCGGCGAGCAGGGTGTGGCGCACGAGCGCGTGGTCGCATGGTTCGTGGACCACGCCACCATCGTTCCCGCACCGCTGCTGACCCTGTACTCGGGCGAGGCCGCACTGCACGACGTGATGCGCGAGCGCGCGGATGAACTGCGCGCGCAGCTCCGTTCACTCGAAGGCGTGCGCGAGTGGGACCTGAAGATCACCTGGGAGCCTGCGGCCGCGCAGGACGCGGCGGCGGAGTTGTCGCCCGAGATCCGTGCGCTCGATGAACGGATTGCCGCGGCCGCACCGGGCGCTGCGTACCTGCTTTCACGCAAGCGTGCCGAGCTCGCGCACGAGCATGCGAACGCCGGCTGCCGCGAGCGCGCGGAGGCGCTGTTCGACGCGCTGTCCACGCGCGCCCGTGCCACCGAGCGGCTGCCGGTGCCGAAGTCGGCCGATGACCTGCCCGTGCTGCTGTATGCGGCGCTGCTCGTTCCGCGCGAGGACGAGGTGGCGTTCGTAGCGGACCTCGAGGCGCGCAGGCCCGAGCTCCAGCGCATCGGCATGGACGCGCTGCTGTCGGGCCCGTGGGCGGCCTACCGCTTCGTGGGAGAGCCCGCGTGACGCGTCCCTCTCCCGACATCGGCCTTGCGGAGCTGGTGAACCGCGTGCTGGACCGCGGCGCCGTGATCAACGGCGAGGTGCTGATCAGCGTGGCGAACGTGGATCTCATCTATCTCGGGCTCCGCGTCGTCGTTTCGTCGGCCGAGACCGCACAGCGCAAGCGTACGGCGCTGTCGCTGCCCGTGCCGCGCGAGGTGCCGTGATGCTGGCGTGGGCCTACTGCGTCGTGCCGCGCGACCATCGCCCGCCGGAAGGGCTCACGGGCATCGATGGTGCGCCTGTGCGCATGCTCGCCGCACGGGGACTCGGCCTCTGGGCGTCGCCGCTGTCCGGGCCGCCCGAAGCATCGATCGAACGCGTGCGCGCACATCACGACGTGGTCGCTGCGGCCGGAACCGAGACGTTCACGCCGCTGCCGCTCCGCTTCGGCCAGTGCGCGCGTCCGTCGGAGCTGCGCAGGCGACTCGTGGAGAACGCGAGCGAGTGGCGCGCGCGCATGGAAGAGCTGTCCGGTACCGTCGAGTTCGCCCTGGTGCTCGTGGGAACGCCCGCGCCCGAAACCGCGGCGGCGACGAGTGGACGGGAGTACCTGCAACGGCTGAGTGAACAGAACCGGCCGGACGCGCAAGCGGAGGCCGCACTCGCCGGGCTGCGCAGGCAGGTGGACGGGCTCGCGTTGCGCGAGTCGGTGGTGCCCGTCCCCCGACGCACCGGCTCGGCGCGCGTGGCGCACCTCGTGCACCGCGACCGCGCCGACGACTATCGCGCGCGCGTACAGTCGTGGATCGCGTCGCTGGAAGGCGATGCCGTACTGGAGGGACCATGGCCGCCATGGACGTTCGCGGCGTGAGCGACGCGTCGCTCAGCGAGATCGCGCCCGCGCTGCCCGAACGGCTGGACGCGAACGCCGAGGACATCGAGTCCGGCCTCGGCCGGCTCGTGCTCACGCTCGTCGAGTTCCTGCGGCGCGTGCTCGAGCATCAGGCCGTGCGGCGCATGGAAGGTGAATCGCTGACCGATGAGGAGATCGAGAGGCTCGGGCTCGCACTGATGCGGCTCGAGGAGAAGATGCAGGAGCTGAAACAGGCATTCGGCCTCGGCGACGAGGACCTCAACATCGACCTCGGGCCGCTCGGGCGGCTCATCTAGGAGGACGTTCCTTGCCGGAACCATACGAACTCACACCGTACCGCTCCCAGGGGCTGGTCGACATCCTCGACCGGATCCTCGACAAGGGGCTCGTCATCGCGGGTGACATCAAGGTCAACCTCGCGAACGTCGAGCTCCTGACCATCCAGATCCGGCTCCTCGTCTGCTCGATCGACAAGGCCCAGGAGATCGGGATGAACTGGTGGCGTACGGACCCGTACTTCGGCGGCCAACCCGCCGACACCCCGGCCCTCGACACGCTGACCGAGAGGCTGGAGCTGATGCAGCGGCGGCTGGACGCACTCGAGGCGGGCCGCAGGACCGCACCCAGAACTTCCACGGAGAGCTGACATGGCTGTCGAACGCGCGGGAGCAGGCAGCAGCCTGATCGATGTACTCGATCGTGTACTGGACAAAGGCATCGTCATCGATGCGTACGTCCGCGTCTCGCTGGTCGGGATCGACCTGGTGAGCGTGGAGGCGCGCATCGTCGTCGCCTCGGTCGAGACGTACCTGAAGTTCGCCGAAGCGATCGCCGTCACCGGCACCGCTTCCCGTCCGCTGCTGGCGGCCGGTTCGACCAGCATGAGCGAGCTCGATCGCCTGACGGCCGAGAACGCGGAGCTGCGCCGGCGCCTCGACGCGATGGGTTGATCCCCGATGCGTGACGTGCACGACGCCACACGGACCGCTGCCGGTGAAATCCTGCGCCCGCTCGTACGGTCGCAGGACCTCACGGAGGCGTGTTCGCTCGTGGTCGAGCGCGTCGCGGAAGCATCGGGCGTCGCGCACGCGCTGCTCGTGCTGTGCGGCGAGGACCGGCTGCATGGCGCCGCCCGCCACCTGAGCTACCGGCGGATGGCCGCACTCCTCCACGAGGCCGACCGGCCCGAGTACGGACTCCGCGATGTGATCGCACAGCTGCACCAGCTCGAGCTCCTGCCGTCCGGCTCGCTGCCGCCCTTCGAGCGTACCCTGCGCGTGGCCGCACCGGTGCGCGGCGCCCTTGGCTCCACGATCGGCATGCTGCTGCTCGAGGGCGACGGCCTGGACATGCGCCACGCCGACGCCGCCGCGCTCGTCGAGGAGCTGGGTCCCGCACTGGAGCTCCGCCGCGATCTCGAGGAAGCGCGCGCGCGCCTCACCTCGATCGGGTCGCAGCGACAGCTCCTCTCGCGCGTGCTCGACACGCTCAGCGATCCGATCCTCGTCACCGACGAGCGCAACGACGTCGTGCTGGCGAATCCCAGCGCCGAGCGGCTGTTTGTTCCGTCCAGCGACGACAGCGAAGGCCGGCGCCGCGCCATCGAGATCAACAACCTGCTCTTCAGCTCGTTCCTCACGCAGGCCGCGATCGGCGCTGCGCGCGAGAACCGCGAGCTCACCCTCGTCGACAGCGTCGAAGGGTCGGACCTCCACTTCGAGGTCATTTCCGTCCGGCTTCGCGAAGGCGCCAGCGAGCGCGTCCTGTCCGTCCTGCGCGACATCACCGACCTCAAGCGCGCGGTGACCGAACTCGAGATCGAGTTCAACCGCTCGCGCGCGGCCGAGCACGCCGCCCGCCAGGAGCGCGACCGCCTCAACGTCATCCTCGAGAACGTCAGCGATCCGATCCTCGTCACCGACGAGCACTCGAACATCATCCTGATGAATCCCGAGGCGGACCGGCTCTTCGTACCGCCCGACGACGCGCCCGAAGGACCGCTGCGCCAGCTCATCCGCGCCAACGACACGCGCTTCAGCACGCTCGTCAGCAACTTCCTGCTACGGAACGAGCCGCGCGCGCTCGAGCGCATCACCATCGTGGATCCCGACGACCACCGCGAGTTCCCGGTCGAGGTGGTCAGCAGCCGCATCACGAAT
>CAYUIG010000008.1:0-48972 GCA_964444685.1 uncultured Gemmatimonadaceae bacterium
ATCTTTATGACCGGCCCGGGTGGCGAAACGGCAAACGCGACGGACTCAAAATCCGTTGCCCGAAAGGGCTTGTGGGTTCGAGTCCCACCCCGGGCACTGCCATGCACCTGCGAGCGTATTCCTTTCTCGCGCTGCCCGTCGCGCTGACCCTCCTCGTTCCGGGCCGCATCGCCGCCCGGGATGACGAACTCGCCGCACAATCGCTACAGGATCCGATTGTACTGCACGGCCGCCTGATCGATGGTTCGGGCGCCCCGCCGCTCGAGGATGCGGTGGTCGTGATCCGCGGCGAGCGGATCGATTGCGTCGGTGCGCGCGGGACGTGTGCGGAACCCGCCGGCGCCCGGGTCATCGACGCGGGTGATGGCACCATTCTCCCGGGACTGATCGACCTGCACACGCACATTTACAGTCGCTCGACGCTGGCGATGTTCCCGGCCGCGGGTGTGACGGCCGTTCGCGAGCTGCACAACAGCTTCATCGTGCTCGGGACGCTGGAATCCGCACCGCCACCGCGGCCGCACATCGTGAAGGCCGGTCCCCTCATCGATGGCGAGCTGCGTTTGCCGGGTTCGCTGGTGGCGGCGACTCCGGAGCAGGCGCGCGCTGCGGTGGACTCCGTCGTGCGGGGCGGTGCGGATTTCGTGAAGCTGTACAACGGCCTCTCGCCTGCGGCGTACCGCGCCGCCGCCGAGCGGGCGGCGGAACTCGGCGTCGAGGCGACGACCGACCTCCTGAACTCCGAGGTCGATGCCCTCCAGGCGCTCGCATGGGGGGTGCGAGGTTTCGAACACGCTGCGGGGTTCCTTGCCGCCTACATCCGCCTCGGCGGCGACACCACGCGCGCGGATCCGGATCCGGTCATCCTCGATTCGCTCGTCACGGCCGTGCTCGCGGCCAACGCCTACATCGTGCCCACGCTCATCATCCAGCGGCAGCTGGCCTCCCCAACCGAACCTTCCCTCCAGGGCGTGCCCCTGGCGGAGCGCGTCGACCCGTTCATCCGGGGATTCTGGCGGCGCTGGGCGGAGATCCCGCCGGAAACCCGCACGCGGTTCGCAAGGCACGCGCGCTTCAGTGCCGCGCTGGTGCTTCGGCTCGTCGCGCGCGGCGGGCGTGCCGGTGCAGGTACGGACGTGCCCAATCCGTTCGTTACGCCCGGCGGTGCGCTGCATCAGGAGCTGGAGCTGCTCGTCGAGGCCGGCCTCGCACCCGTACAAGCGATCCACGCCGCGACCGGCGCCGCGGCTTCGATCCTGAACCGCGACGACATCGGCACGATCGAGCCGGGTCACATCGCGGACATCATCATGGTCGACGGCAACCCCGCGACCGACATCCGCGCGACGCGGGGCCTGCGGCTCGTCATCCGGGAAGGCATCCCCTACACGATGGACACGCTTCTCGCGAGAACGCCTCCCGCAGGGCCGGGCCGCTAGTCCTACGTGGCCGGTCCGGGGCGCGTACTGCGCGCGAACTAGCTAGCTGCCCGCCGGCTCCAGCCGCACGATCGACGTAGGCAGACCGGTGCGGTCGTCGATCGCGAGGTAGATGAAGCCGTCGGGGCCCTGGCGCACGTCGCGGATGCGGCCGTACCCACGCAGCATCGTCTCCTGCATCACGAAGCTCTGCCCGTCCATCTCGATCCGCGCGAGCTGCTGGCCGACCATCCCGCCGACGAAGATGCTGCCCTTCCACCGCGGGAACGCATCGCCGGTGTAGCGCAGCAGGCCGGACGTGGCGATGGACGGGACCCAGAAGCGCACGGGTTCCTCCATGCCTTCGCGACGCGTGGTCTCGTGAATCGGAGCGCCCGCTCCGTAGTTCACGCCGTGGCCGATCACCGGCCAGCCGTAGTTGAGACCCGGGCGGATGAGGTTCAGCTCATCGCCGCCCTGCGGGCCGTGCTCGACCGCCCAGACGTCGCCGGTCTCGTGATCGATGAAGAGTCCCTGCGGATTGCGATGGCCGTAGCTCCAGATGGATGGCTCGGCGTCCCCTCGCCCGACGAACGGATTGTCCTGCGGGATGCCGCCGTCCTCGAGGATGCGGTTGATCGTGCCGTGATGGTTCGACAGGTCCTGCGCCGGGTGCGCCATGAGATCGCCGCGCGGTGGGGCTTGCCGGTCACCGACGGTGATGAACAGGTGGCCCTGGCCGTCGAATGCGAGCCGCGAACCGTAGTGGCCGCCGCCGCGTGAATCGGCCACGAAGAGTTCCTCGAGGTTCGTGAGCCGGTCATTCTCGAAGCGCGCGCGCGCCACGGCGGTCGTTGCACCATCCTCACCGGGGATCGGCTTCGAGAAGCTCATGTAGAGGAGCCGGTTGTTCGCGAAGTCGGGATGCGGCACGACATCCAGCAGGCCGCCCTGCCCGCGCGCGAACACCGCAGGTACGCCGGGCACGCTGTCGGGAAGCAGCCGCCCGTTGCGAATGATGCGCAGCCGGCCGGGACGCTCCGTCACGAGCATGTCGCCGTTCGGCAGGAACGCGATGGACCACGGGTTCACCAGCCCCGCCGCCACCTCGACGACGCGGAAGTCGTGATGGATCGAGGGGCGCACGTCCTGCGCCCCCGCGCCGTTCGCCAGCACGAGTGCGCATGCGGTTCCGATCAGACCCGTTCGCTTCATCGCAGCTCTCTCCCTTGTGGCGGGCATCCGCTTTCGCGGGAAACTACCCGCCGCGACGCGCCTCCCGCAAACGTGGTGATCGGCCGTTCTCCGGCGCTCACCCGGGACTGCCGGTGCCGGCCCCTATACGCTTGCCCGGCAATCGTTTAGATTCCGTGCCGTGAGATTCGATCCAACACCCGTGCGGCGTTCCGCATGGCTTGCCGCCGCGCTCCTCGCGGCCGCGTGCACGGACGATCCCTCGGCACCGTCCGCGCCGCGACCGGCCAGCATGGAGTCGCGCGTCACGGCGGCGCAGAGCGCGGCGCCGGGGCAGCCAGTGGCGGAGCCACCGTCGGTGCGCGTGCTCGACGAGACCGGTGCGCCCGCGGTCGGGGTCGAGGTGCGATTCGAGGTCGTGGCGGGCGGCGGCGACGTCGCCAGTCCGGTGGACACGACGGATGCGGCGGGGATCGCCACGGCCGGTGGCTGGACGCTGGGTGCGAACCCGGGGTCGAACGAGGTGGTCGCGAACGCGGCGTCGCTGCCGTCCGTCCGGTTCGAGGCGGTGGCGGTGGCGATGGCGGCGTCGTACACGATCGAGGTGCGCTACCTCGTGCCGGTGAGCGGCCGCCAGGCGCAGGCCGTCGAGGATGCGGTGGACCGCTGGCAGTCGGCGATCCGGGCCGACCTGACCGACGTGCCCGTGAGCGTGGAAGCGGGCGCGTGTTTCTCCAGCTCGCCGCTGCTGAGCGAGGTCGTGGACGACCTGCTGATCTACGTCGAGTTCGTGGACATCGACGGGGTGGGCGGCATCCTCGGCCAGGCGGGCCCCTGCTTCATCCGTACGGGCAGTGCCCTGCCGATCGTCGGCCACGTGAAGCTGGACCGGGCGGATCTGCTGATGATGGAGACGAAGGGCACGATCGACGACGTTGTGCTCCACGAGATCGGCCACGTGCTCGGGATCGGCACGCTCTGGGGAATGAAGAACCTGACGCTCGGCGTCGGCGGCACGGATCCGCGCTTCACCGGCGCCGACGCGGCGCTGGCGTACGGTGCGCTGGGCGGCGCCGAGCCCGACGTGCCGATTGAAAACACGGGCGGTGCCGGAACCCGCGACGCGCACTGGCGCGAGAGCACTTTCGGCAGCGAGCTGATGACCGGGTTCATCGGGTCGACGCCGAACCCGCTGAGCGCGATGACGATCGGATCCCTGACGGATCTCGGCTACGGCGTCGACGGCGCGGTCGCGGCAGACTACACGCTGGGCATGGTTCGCAGTGCCGCGCGGCAGGATGGCATCGACCTCGGCCGGGCGGAGCGCGTGAAGGGTCCGCGCTTCGAGATCGATCCTGCGGGCCGGAAGTTCCGATACCATTGAGCAGCGGGCGGGCGCGGAGATATCCGCGCCCGCCCCGCGCTCAGAAGGTCGCGATCACCCTGGACTGGCTGAACCGACCCTGGTAGTAGCTCACCGCGTCCGAGCAATCGGCCGTCTGCCCCGCCGGCGCGCCCCGGTTGAACCCCGCCAGAACCCGGAAGTGGTCGCCTGCTCGAGCGACCGAGCCGGCAATCACGATGGTCACGGGGTCGTGATTGCCCGAACTCACGTGCGGACTGCCGTCATCGAGATACTCGAGCCGGTAGCCCGCCGCCCCGTCGACGTGAGCCCACTCGATGGCCGGACGGACATGGCAGCTTCCGCTCGGGCCGTAATACGTCGCGAAGCTGAAGCTCGAGGCCGTCTCGACGTCCTTCGGCGACACGCTGACCGTGCCGGTCGCGCTGCCGAGCGGTGTCATGGTCTCGTCGAACACTTCGACGCGGATCCAGTCATCGCCATCGGCACCGGCGTTGGCGTGGTATGTGACGACATCGAATCCGGTCAGCGTACCCGCGGTCGGGAACAGCGAGCCGTAGTTGCCGGACGTCGTCCAGATGAAGAACAGCGCCGCGCCCTGGTATGGCGGATTCAGCTGGGCACTGATCTGCACGGCATCACTCGCGAACACGTGTGCGGGGTCCGGCGTCAGTGAGATCTGATAGTTGATCGTCGGGCCCTCGATCGGCACGGTCGCGGTCCCGATCACGTCGTTCGTGCCGGTGTCGTCGTTGAAGATGCTCACCTCGACCGTCACATGGTCGAGCGTGCCGTGCGGCAGCTGGGGCGCATTCGCGATGTACTGCACGGTCGGCTCGCTCGTGATGATCACCGGGCCCTGATCGCCGAGGTCGTTCGTGATGTTGCCGTACTGTGTCGTCGTGCTGAACCGGTAGGTGAACGGCTCGTCGGGGTGCCCGTCGACCGAGGCCGTGAGCGTGACCGACCGCTGATTCGCCGTCACCTCGGCGGGGTTCGGGGTCATGCCGACGCGCGGCATGCGCACCTCGATCTCCCACGAGTCCGCCCATGCACTGCTCTGGAGGTCGTGGATGACCGCGGCGATGTCGGTGATGTCGAGCACGGCCGTGAGGATGCTCATGATGAGCCCGGCGCTGGCACGCGCCTGGAGCCGCCGGTCGATGTCGGCGAAGTCCGCCTGGAGCCGCTGCGCTTCGTCCATGTGGGATTCGACGATGCCGAGCAGGTCGAGACGGTACGGGTTGTTGGATGTCACCCCCTGTTGCATCAAGCGGATCCCTTCACGGTACTCGGGTCCGCGCCGCAGGATGTGACGGAGTGCCTGTCCCTGCTGGGCGTCGATGGCCGCGCGCCACTGCGCTGCCACCTGGCTGCGCGCGGTGTTCGCGAGCGCCGTGAAGCCGCCGAACATGAAGGTCTCGAACACCGGCCATGCGATGGTCTCAACGAACGTATCCAGCGCGAGATCCGACATCGTCGACTCCCAGCCCGCCACGACGGAACCGGGGAAGCGCGGGTCGGACAGAATCGGCACCGGCGAGACGAAATCGAGCGACGGCCCGATCAACACTGCCTCGAAGAACGTGGCGACGGCGTCGGGCTGCATTGGAAGCTGGACAGGGCCGGCGGTCTCGACCGCGAACGGCGAGCTGCCGTCGATGATGCTGCTGAGCGAGCTGAAGATCCCGAGACGCGTCGTGGCCGGAATGTCGAGCGGCGAGCCGATCGGCTGCGGCGTGACGTCGTGGCGCTGGCCGGACGCATCCTCGTATCCAGTCTGATAGAACAGCAGGCGCGTGCGCCGGCGGAAAGAATTCTGTGCGATGACTCCGCCGCCGTTCGGATTCTGCAGCAGCTCCACGCCGCTTTGCTGCGCCGCGGGCTGTACGAGCATCGTCGCGAACGCGCCGCCGCCGCCCGGCACTGCCGCAGTCGCGTACGTCCTGTGCTCCGCGCGCGAAGCCGAAAGGATGTCGTCGCGCGCGGCGAGCACCGCGGCGAGGAGCGCATCGGAGCCATTGGCCAGCGCGACCGGATCCGCCGTGAGTGCCTGCGAAACGGCGTTCTCGATCTGCGCCACCTCCGGCGCAGCGGCAATCAGATCGAGCACCTGCTTCTGGTTCTCGGGCGGGAGCATGAACGCGCCGAGCGCGTAGTACAGCAGCGCGCGTGCGGTGCTGCGCGGCGAGATCTCGACGGCCGTGCCCGCTTCGTTGATGAAGCCGATGAGCACGAGCTCGCCGGCCGCGGTGACCACGTCGACCTGCGTCGCACCGGTTCCGATGCGTTCGACGGCGAACCGGCCATCCGCGAGGATCGGCCGCTCGCCCGCCGCGCTCACGACGTGCAGTGTGGATGGATCGAGAGTGAATCCGGCCGGCAGCGTCAGGCTGCCCTGGATGCCCGGGCCGAGCTCTTCCTCGGGCTCCTGTTCGCTCGGTGAGGTCGAATCGGATCCACACGCGGTGAGGACCAGCAAGGCGATGAGGCTCGGGATCGTGCACCGGGTCATCGTCGACTCCCTGTCGTGGTTCGCGCTTTGAGGCAACACTCCCCCCAAAGGGGACAGCGCGAAAACGACGGCTCGCGGTCAACGGCCCGCTGGCGCGATCGCGATGCGCGCCCTAAGCTCCTGATATGTCAGGGATGTACACGTTTCGATGAGCCCACGCCCACGTGCGCGCGGCTGTGCCCGCGCGCTGATCGTCTTCCTCCTTGCGATCGTGCTCCTCGTGCTGCTGCGCGCGCCGCTGCTGCGGGCCGTCGGCGGCTTCCTCGAGGTGTCGGATGAAATCGAACCCGCCGATGTGATTCTGATGCTGCCGGGGGACCTCGAGGCGCGGCCGCAGCGCGTAGCCGAGTTGTACCACGGCGGGCTGGCTCCGATGGTGGCGATCGTACGCCCCGAGGACCGCGTGCCTCAGCGCGTCGCGGCCGTGCCCAATGAAGCGGATCTCGCACGCACGGTCCTCGTGCGCTTCGGCTTGCCGGACAGCGCGATCGTCATCATTGCCGAAGGTGGCCCTTCCACGAGCACGCGCGATGATGCACGCATCTTCGCGATGTGGGCGGCGCAGCAGGGGATCGACGGCGCGATCGTCGTGACCAGCGCGTTCCACATGCGCCGCGCGCGCTGGCTCCTGCGGCGCGCGCTACCCGACTCCGTTCGCCTGATGATGGCGCCGGCGCAGCACGACAACTTCGGCGCATCCAACTGGTGGCACTCCGAGGAAGGGCTCCTCGCCTATATCACCGAGTACCTCAAGCTGGTGCACAACCGGCTGAACTGATCGACCGCTTCAGCCTCAGAAGCGCCAGTTGGCCCGGTAGTCCCGCGGCAACCGCTCGCCGAGCAGCCGCGCACGCACCATCTCGATCGGAATCGGCCCGCGGCGCAGGATCGCGTCGTGGAACTCGCGGTCCGTCATCCGGCCCGAGCCGACCAGCTCCTGATGCAATGCACGGATCTGGAGCCCGCCCAGCATGTACGCGGCCTGGTAGAGCGGCGGATAGGTGCCGAGGAACGAGCGACGGACTTCGGCCTCCGCATTCGCGCGCTCGTGACCCACGCGGTTCACCAGCAGATCGATGGCCTGCTCAGGCGTCATCGTGCCGAGGTGGAATCCCAGCGAGAAGAGGATCCGCGCGGCGCGGTGCGACCGCCAGAACAGCATCCCGACCTTCTCCTCGGGCGTCTGCGGGAAGCCGAGGTCCCAGAGGAGCATCTCCCAGTACAACGCCCAGCCCTCGGTCCAGAACGGCGTGCGGAAGAGCTGACGGTGTGCGTTGTAACGCGCGCTCATGAAGCCCTGGAGGTGATGCCCCGGGATCAGCTCGTGGTGCACCGTGGCCCGCGAAAAGTACGGGTTGTTCCCGCGCATGCTCATCAGCTTCTCGTCGTGCGTCATCTCGTGTGTCGGATACGACACCTGTATGGTCTCGCCGCCGAGGAAGAACGGGCTCACGCGCTGGCGCTCCGGCGACAGCATCTCGATCCGCCAGATCTCCTTGGCCAGCTCGGGCACGGTCACCAGTCCGCGCGACTCGACGTACTCGATGGCTTCGTAGGCGAGGTCGCGGACCATCATGGGCTGATCGCCGGGCGGCACGAACGTGCGCTTCACCTTCTCGAGCGCGCCGCGCCAGTCGTCGCCGAAGCCCATCTCACGCGCGGCCTTGCGCATCTCCGCCTCGCACCACGCGAACTCGCGCTCCGCGATCTCGAACAGCTCCTGCGGCGTGTACGCGATCATCTCGTGCACGAGGTCTGCCTTCAGCCCGGCGGCGCCGATCGGATCGCCGATGATCGGGTCCTGGCCTTCGCGGATGCCGACGATGTCGCGCCGGATCATCTGCGCGTAGGACTCGAGCGCCGCATCCACCTTTCCGTACGGCTCGGCCGACCACCAGGTGAAGAGCGGATCGTATCCTTCGTAGAACCGATACCAGCGACCCAGTACGCCGCGCAGCTCGCCGAGCGTGGAAGCCGCCCTGAAGGCCACGGTTCGCGGCACCTGAACACTCGTTGCGCCGGCGCGTGCGGACTCGATCGCCTGGAGCAGGGCGGCGAGGGTGTCCGCCGCGGCGCGCGCGTCCACGGGCTCGCGCCGGCGTCGGATGTCGTGCAGCCGCGTGATTGTCCCCGCGAATGGTACCAACGCACCCATCTCGGCGAGCTGCGATTGCTCGCGCTCGAGCAGGCCGAGCTGATAGCCGATCTCGTTGTCGAGCAGCAGCCAGTCGATGCGCTCCTCGACGCCGAGCGCGTCGTAGTCGAGCGCGTGCAGCTCCTTGCGCCAGTCCTCGTGGAAGGAGCGGAGCCGTTCACGCCGCTCGACCGACCAGGGCGCATCGTAGCGCCGCAGCAGCGCCGAGCGGTCGTCGCGGTAGCGTTCGACGAAGTCGCGCAGCTCGCTGGTGGTCGCGGACGGTGCCTGCTGCGCGGCCGCGGGGGCCGCGAGCGCGAGGAGCAGCATCGCGATGAACATGGGCATGATCGGCTCCGGAAAAGAATGGAAACGGATCACAGCGAATCCGTCGGCGTCCCTCCGCCGAGGAGCTGGAGCGCACGTTGCCGGTGCGCCGCCAGTGTCGGCAACGATTGCACGATGATGGTGCGCAGCGACCCGTCGGCCAGTCCGGGCGCCGGCTCTTCGGCCAATCGCACAAGCAGCAGGCTGTCCAGCGCGGCCTGCCACGCGAGCCAGTCGAAATCGCTGGAGCTGCCGGGCGGCTGCAAGGGCACTTCGGCCTCCGGCAGCGAATCCACCGCGGCGTGGATCATTCGATCGAGCGCGCGGTGGTCGGCGGCCACGGTCGCCGCGAACACGGCCACCTCCGGCGCGGCGCCCTCGCGGCGGGCGGCCTGGCGCGCGAGCGACCCGGCGGCAATGAGGAATGCAGCCTGCTCGACGGCGCCGCCCGACCCGAGCGTCACGGTAGCGGGTGGCTCGTCGCCGATCCCCGACGCGGCCGACCCGCCGCCGCAGGCGACGAGGAACGCGAGCGCGCTGATCGGAAGTCGTCGCATATCCCCTTTTCCGAGCACCGGCGCGACTTGCACGCTTCCGGCGGCTCCACTAACCTTCGCGGTCTGAAGGCGTTCGCCCGCATCCAGAATGGGGGCAGACGTACTCGCCCGTGGGCGAGGGGTCGGCCCCATTCTCGCATCGGGGCGCGCCCCGGGAAAGACGAGAACACGAAGCCTGCGGAGGCAGCACCGGATGAGCGGCAGGGGGTTGGAGGGCGTCGTCGCGGCCGAGACGAGGCTCAGCAGGGTCCTGGGTGAGGAAGGCCGCCTCATCTACTCCGGATATGAGATCGACGACCTCGCGCGCAACGCGACGTTCGAGGAGGTCTGCCATCTCCTGTGGTACGGCGAGCTGCCGTCGCAGGAACAGCTCGACCGGCTGCATGCGCGTCTTGCCGAGGAGAGCCGCGTCCCGGACGCCGTCCTCGACGTCATCCGCCTCGCGCCGGAAACCGCACACCCGATGGCGACGCTGCGCACCGCCATCTCCGCGCTCGCCTTCCACGATCCGGACGCCGAAGACAACTCGGACGCGGCGAACGAGCGCAAGTGCGTGCGTCTGACCGCGCAGGCGATCACGGTCACGGCCGCGATCGAGCGGATTCGCAGCGGCCGAGATCCGATCGCACCGCGTGCGGACCTCGGCCTCGGCGCGAATCTTCTGTACATGCTGAGCGGCCAGGTGCCGGACAGCCTGGAGACGGAGATCATCGACGTCGCGCTCACGCTGCACGCGGAGCACGGCATGAACGCGTCGACGTTCACGGCGCGCGTCGCGGCCGGAACGATGGCGGACATGCACTCCGCCGTCACGGCGGCGATTGCCGCGCTCAAGGGCCCGCTGCACGGCGGCGCGAACGAGCGCGTGATGCGCATGCTCGAGGCGATCGGTGATCCGGATGCGGCCGATGGCTGGGTGCGCGCTGCGCTCGAGCGCGGTGAACGCATCATGGGCTTCGGCCACCGCGTCTACCGCACGCTGGATCCGCGTGCGCCGATCCTGAAGGAGCTGGCGGGCCGACTCGCGGAGCGGGGTGGTGACACGCGCTGGCTCGACATCTCGGAGCGGGTGCAGGCGATGATGCGCGAGGAGATGGACAGGCGCGGGAAGCAGATCTACCCGAACGTGGACTTCTTCAGCGCGTCCGTCTACTACACGATGGGCATTCCGACCGATCTGTTCACGAACGTGTTCGCGAGTGCGCGCATGGCGGGCTGGAGCGCGCACGTGCGCGAGCAGCACGCCAACAACCGCCTGATCCGACCGAAGGCGGAGTACGTGGGTTCGGCGGATCGGCGCGTCGTCCCGATCGAGGAGCGGGGGTGAGTTCGATGGGTGAAGGATACCGCCACATCCGTGTGCCGACGGAGGGCGAGCCCGTCCGCGGTGGCGCGGACGGTCTCGTGGTTCCGGACCGGCCGATCATTCCATACATCGAGGGCGACGGCATCGGCCCCGACATCTGGCGCGCCACGCAGCGCGTGCTCGATGCAGCTGTCGAGAAGGCGTTCGATGGCGCGCGGCAGATCGTATGGATGGAGGTCTACGCGGGCGAGAAGGCCGTGCAGGTCACGTCCGAGTGGCTGCCCGATGAGACGCTGCGCGCGCTCACCGAGTTCAAGGTCGGCATCAAGGGCCCGCTCACGACGCCGGTCGGCGGCGGCATTCGCTCGCTGAATGTCACGCTCCGCCAGGTCCTCGATCTCTACGCCTGCATCCGTCCCGTGCGCTACATCCCCGGCGTGCCCTCTCCCGTGAAGGAGCCAGGGACGGTGGACGTGGTGATCTTCCGCGAGAACACGGAGGATGTGTACGCGGGCATCGAGTGGGCCGCGGGGTCGCCCGAAGCGGACCGGGTGCGCGGCTTCCTCGTGGATGAGCTGGGCGCGGACATTCGGGAGAAGAGCGCGATCGGCATCAAGCCGATGAGCGAGTTCGGGTCGAAGCGGCTGATCGCCGCCGCGATCCGGTACGCGCTCCAGCGCAACCGCAAGTCCGTCACGCTCGTGCACAAGGGCAACATCATGAAGTACACCGAGGGCGCGTTCCGCGACTGGGGCTACGAAGTCGCGAAGGAGCGTTTCGCCGACAGGATCGTGCTCGAATCGGAAGGGAAGGGCGGCGAGGGGCGGATCGTGATCAAGGATCGCATCGCCGATGCGATGTTCCAGCAGATCCTGCTCCGCCCGGATGAGTACGATGTGCTCGCAATGCCGAACCTGAACGGCGACTACATGAGCGATGCCGCGGCCGCGCAGGTCGGCGGACTCGGAATGGCGCCGGGAGCGAACGTTGGTGATGAGGTGGCCGTGTTCGAGGCGACGCACGGCACCGCACCGAAGTACGCGGGCCAGGACAAGGTGAATCCCGGCTCGCTGATCCTTTCAGGTGTCATGATGCTCGAGCACATGGGCTGGGACGAAGCCGCGCGGCTGGTGGTGCGCGGCCTCGAGGATGCGATCGCCCGCAAGACGGTCACGTACGACCTCGAGCGGCAGATGGAGGGTGCCACGCTCGTGTCCGCGTCCCGCTTCGCCGAGGAGATCGTGCGCGGGATGGGGGCCGCATGAGCACCGGTACACTCGATGTCCGCGTCGCGCGCACGTCAGTCGACGACCTGCGCACACCGATGCTCGTGGTGCAGCTCTTCGAGCGCGACGACGCCCCGGCCGGCGCCCTCGCCGCACTCGACGAGAAGCTGGGCAGCCCGATTCGCCGCGTCCTCGAGCGCGGCGATTTTGCGGGGAAGAAGGACGAGACGCTCGTGCTCTATCCCGCTTCGGCGGATGCGCCGGTCGAGCGCATTCTCCTGGTAGGTGCGGGGAAGGCGGAAGACTTCACGGTCGAGCGCATCCGGCGCGCGGTTGGGCAGGCGGTACGGCAGGCGGAGCGCATGCGCGTCGCGGAGCTCGGCATCCTGCTGGGCCACACGCATCGCACCAGCGAGCAGATGGGCGACTGGTTCGCCGGGATCGCTGCGGTCGAGGCCGCCGTGCTCGCGCACTGGGACTTCCGCGAGATGAAGCAGCCGTCGGACGAGCGGCCGCAGCCGATAAGCTCGTTCACGCTGTTCGCCACGTCCGATGCGCAGCAGCGCGAGTACGAGCGTGCGGTGCGCCACGGCGGGATCACGGCGCGCGGCGCGAACCTCGCCCGCGAGCTGGCGACGCGGCCGGGCAACGTCGCCACTCCGACGTTCCTCGCGGAGACCGCGCAGGGCATCGCGCGCGATCACGGCCTCGGCATCACTGTGTTCGATCGTGCGGGGATGGAGAAGGAGGGCATGCGCGCACTGCTCGCGGTGGCGCGCGGCACGGCGGAGGAGCCGCGCTTCATCGTCCTCGAGCACAGGAAGGGTCCGAAGGACGCGAAGCCGCTCGTGCTCATCGGCAAGGGCGTCACGTTCGACTCCGGCGGCATCTCGATCAAGCCGGCGGACCGCATGGAGGAGATGAAGTACGACATGTCCGGCGCGGCCGCGACGCTGGGCGCGATGGGCGCGATCGCGGAGCTGGGCATCGAGGCGAACGTCATCGGCATCGTGCCGTCGACGGAGAACCTTCCGGGCGGCCGTGCGTACAAGCCGGGCGACGTCATCGGTTCGCTGGACGGGAAGACGATCGAGGTCGTGAACACGGACGCGGAGGGTCGGCTGATTCTCGCGGATGCGCTTGCGTACGCGCGCCGCTTCGAGCCGGCCGCGATGCTCGACGCCGCCACGCTCACGGGCGCGGTCGTGATCGGACTCGGCCACCACGCGATCGGACTCATGGGCAACGAGGGCGATCTCATCGACGAGGTGCGTGCCGTCGGACAGCGCGTCGGCGAGCGCTGCTGGCCGCTCCCGCTCTGGGACGACTATCGCCCCCAGATCGACAGTCCGATCGCCGACCTGAAAAATTCCGGCGGCCGCCCGGCCGGCACCATCACGGCCGGCTGGTTCCTCAAGGAGTTCGCGGGCGACACGCCATGGGCGCATCTCGACATCGCGGGCACGGCATGGCGCGACGAAGCGGCGCCGTATCTGCGCAAGGGCGCGACCGGCGTGCCGACGCGGCTCTTCATCGAGTGGGTGCGCGCTCGCGCCGAGGGCTGAGCATCACGCGCGTCGTCTTCGCCGCGCTGGTGCTCGCCTTTTCCTTCCCGCGCGGCATCGCTGCGCAGGTCACCGACACAGCCCGGGTCGATACCGTAGCTGTTCCGCAGGACACCGCCGCGGTTCCGCAGGACACGACCGGCGCTGCACAGGACAGTGTGGCGCCGCCTGCACTCATGCCCGCATTCCCGCCACCGCGCCCGACCGACTGGGTCGCGGGCCGCTGGCACTGGGATCAGAACGCACTGCTGAACGAGGGGGTGCTCACGCTCGGCGAACTGCTCGAGCGCATCCCCGGACTCCACGTCCTGCGCCTGGGCATGTTCGTGCAACCGGAGGCGCCGTCACTGTTCGGCGGAACCGGGCCGCGTATCGAGATCGAGCTGGATGGTTTCGTCCTCGATCCCCTGGCGGCAGGCCTGCTCGACGTATCGCGGCTCGAACTCGCCCAGCTCACGAGCATCGAAGTCATCCGCAGACCCGACCTCGTGCGCATCCGCCTGTCCAGCATTCAGCCGACGGACGCACGTGCGTACTCGCGCATCGAGGCGGGCATCGGTGAGCCGGACGCGAATCTCTTCCGCGGCATGCTGCTCGGCCCGCGCGTGCTCATCGGTCCGTTCGGGTTCGCGGTGGAGCGGCTCGACAGCGACGGCCTCGGCGGCAGCGAGCCCGCGGACCGATTCAGCACGTGGCTGAAGTGGGGGTGGACATCCGCGACGCGCGGCATCCAGCTCGAGCTGCGCAACGCGAGCGCGGATCGCGAGCCCGAGTCGCCGTGGATCGGCAGCCACAGCCGCGTCGACCTGATGCTGCGCGCGCGCAATGCGTTTGCGCCGGGCATCGTGGCGGAAGCGTTTGTGGGTCGGTCGTCCATCTCCGAGGAGCCCATCGACACGTCGACGATCGGACTGCCGCAGGAGGACACGGTCCCGGAGCTCGAGCGCGACTCGTGGCAGTTCGGCGCGCGTGCTGCGTACGATCGCGCGCCGCTGCGCATCGTCGGTTCCGTTCGCTCGCGCTCCGGACAGGATCAGCTTCCGTCACTGCAGGCGGACGTCGACGCGGAAGCGGAGCTGTTCGGCTACGGCCGCGTGGCGGGCAGCATCACGCAATCCAACTGGGACAGCGGCAGCAAGGCATTCGGCTGGTACGCACACGGCGAGGTCGGTCCGTTCTACGGGCTGCGCGCGTTCGCCGAAGTGACGGGCGGCCGGCGCGGCGTGCCGGTCTACGACTCGCTCGCGCCGCTGCCGCACGCCATCGAAGCGCGCGACACGCGGCGCATCGGCGGCGAGTTCACACTCGGCCGGCTGCGCGCGGGCGGCGCACTGCTGCGTGTACAGACCGATTCGTTCCCGGCATTCGGCCTGCCGTTCGACAGCTCGTTCACCTGGTTCACCGGCGGCTCGGCCACCGGGTGGGAGGTGAGCGCATCGGTGCCGCTGTATTTCGACTGGCTCACGCTGGAAGGCGACCTCACCCGCTGGACGGGCGGCGACCTCTGGGCCTATCTCCCCGAGGAAAGCGGTCGCGCGGCGCTCGTCATTCACTCGATCCCGCTCGAGTCCGGCAACTTCGAGATCCTGGCGCGCGGCGAGATGGTACGCCATGGCGCCATGCTCGCACCGAACTTCCCGCTCGATCCCGCGGACCCGGCGCTGGGCGTGGCGCCGCCGCGCACGATCCTGAACGGCTACCTGATGATCCGCATCCATTCGGTGCGGATCTTCGGCCGGCTCGAGGATGTGACCGGTGCGAACGCCGAGTTCCTGCCCGCCAGGTCGATTCGCGGGCCCCGCCTCGTCTACGGCGTCAAGTGGTACTTCTGGAACTAGGAATCGTAGGGCCCGGGAGGCGGCCACCCGATCGGCTCATTCCAGAAATCGAGCATGAGTAGCACAGACAGTGAGAACAACGCGCGCCACTGGCCCTGCCAGATGCGGAGCGACATGGTTTCCTGGCGGTCGACCGCCTCGCCGTCGATCTCTCCCTTGATGTGGTACCGCACGTGGACGATGTCGAAGTCGGACTCGTGGGGAACGACCTCGCCGATGGTGACCGTCACAGCGCGGTTGTTGTGCAATACGCCGTCCTCCTCGAGCGCGAGGTCGAGGATGCGGCTGATCGCCTCGGCCGGGGGAAGGGCGAGGAACGCGGCAGTGTCGGGGACGTCGAGGAAGAAGGCGAGGTCACCGGCGGTGTCCTCTGCCATCACAGCGACGGTGAGTCGACGGATTTCGTCGATCGCGTCGGGATGGTACAGCGCGGCCACCCTCTCGAGTTCGCCGGTGTCCATGAGGTCGTGATAGTAGAGGACGAAGCTGCGCGCGTCCTCCGCGTCCTGTGCCCGTGCTGCGAACGGCGAGAACGTCCATGCCATGAGTGCCGCGATCAGGATTCGGTACATTGGCTCCGTGCCTCCAGGTCGGTGAGTACACGACAAAAGCGTGGAACGGAGGCGCAGCGGGCCACGGTTCCCGCTGATGGCGGTGGCCGTTGACCCCGCATCCGGAGGCAAGTCGTTGATGATCCGGCCCCTCGTTGACCCTTGGCCACGGCGCGGGTAGCTTTCGCGCTCCGCTGGGGGTTCGATGATCCGGAGCATGACGGGGTTCGGCGAGGCCGAGGTGGACACGCCGCGTGGGCGCCTGCGCGCAGAACTGCGCAGCGTGAACCACCGCTATTTCAGCGCGAACCTCAAGCTCTCCCGGCCGATCGAGCGGTGGGAGCCGCAGGTGCGCGAGTGGTTGCGTGCGCGGCTTCCGCGCGGCCACGTCAGCTGCACGATCCGTCTCGAGGCGCCCGACGTTACAGACGCGCCGCCGCTGAAGGTGGACGAGGCGCGCGCGCGGCAGTACGTCGCCGCGCTGACGGCATTGAAGGAGCGGCTCGGCATAACGGGCGAGGTGACGCTCGATCTGCTCACCCGCTTCGGTGACATCATCGGGCCGGCGGATGCGGACGAATCGCCGGTGCCCGAGGAAGCGCTGCGCAAGGTCACCGAATCCGCTGCGGATGCGGTGATCCGGATGCGCGAGGAAGAGGGCCTTCGCCTCGCGGCCGATCTGGAGGAGCGGCTCCGGGGTATCGAGGCGGCGCTGGGCGTGATCGCGGCACGTGCGCCGGAGCGGCTCGTCGTCGAGCGGGATCGGATCCGGCGTGTGGTGGGTGAGCTGCTCGGCGACATGCAGGTGGACGACGAACGCGTCGCACGGGAGATCGCGTTCCTTGCGGAGCGGTGGGACGTGAGCGAGGAGCTGGTGCGGCTGCGCTCGCACATCGAGCTGTTCCGCGAAGCGCTCGCTGCGTCCGCGGAGGAACCGGCGGGGAAGCGCCTGGGTTTCCTCGTGCAGGAGATGAATCGCGAGACGAACACGATCGGCTCGAAAGCGAACGACGCACCGATCGAGCATCGCGTGATCGCGATCAAGGAAGAGATCGAGCGCCTGCGCGAGCAGGTCGAGAACGTCGAGTGAGCGAGGGGCGACCCTTCCCGCTCGTGATCGCGGCGCCGAGCGGCGCCGGCAAGACGTCGCTCGCACGCGCGCTGGTGGAGGCCGACCCGGGCTGCACGTTCTCGGTGTCGGCGACGACGCGGCCCGCGCGTCCGGGCGAAGTCGACGGGGAGCACTATCGCTTCGTCGATGATGCCGGCTTCGACCGGCTGCTCGAGAAGGGCGAGCTGCTGGAGTGGGCCGTCGTGCACGGCCGGCGCTACGGCACGCCGAAGACGGCGGTGCAGGAAGCGCTCGATGCGGGGCGCACGGTCGTACTCGACATCGACGTGCAGGGCGCGCGGCAGGTGCGCGACGCCTTTGCGGACGCGGTGCTCGTGTTCGTACTGCCGCCGTCGGTGCCGGAGCTGCTGCGCCGGCTGGACGGCCGTGCCACGGAGAACGAAGCACAGCGTGCGGTGCGGTTGCGCGCCGCGCGGGACGAGCTGGCGGCGGCCGGCGAGTTCGACTACGTCGTCGTGAACGACGACTTCGACGAAGCGCTGCGCGTACTGCGCGGCATCGTCGCGGCGGAGCGGCACCGCCGCACACGCGACACCGATGTGGAACGACGCGTGCGCGAACTGATTCGCGCACTGGACGAACGGATCACGGGAACGGAGTGAGGTAACATGCGGGTGTTCACCCCCGAAGAGGTCGCGAAGCCGGGCGCGGACAGCAAGTACCAGGGTGTGCTGGTGGCCGCGCGTTACGCACGCGAGCTGAATTCGCTGCCGAAGGAGACGATGCCGACGGGCATCGGCAAGAAGCTGACGACGCGGGCGCTGGAGGCGCTCACCAGCGGCGAGATCGAGTACACGCTCGTGAAGCGGCGGCGGAACCCCGCCGCGTAGCTTCGTGGAGGCCGCGGGCTCGAGCGAGCGGGTCCCGCCCGCCGGGCGGCGGCCCTGGGCCGGACGGCGCGTCGTTCTGGGCGTCGCCGGCGGCATCGCGGCCTACAAGTCCGTACAGCTCGCGCGCGACCTCGCCCTCGCCGGCGCGGTCGTCGACGTCGTGATGACCGATGCGGCGCGGGCCTTCGTTGGACCGATCAGCTTCGAGGCCCTCACTGGCCGGCCGGTGAAGACCGGCCTCATCGAAGAAGGCGACGCACTCGTTCACATCCGTCTCGCACGCGAAGCGGATGTCGTGTGCGTCGCGCCGGCGACCGCGGACCTGATGGCGCGCGCCGCTGCCGGCTGCGCCGATGACCTGCTCTCCGCCATTCTCCTGGCCACACGTGCACCCGTGGTCCTCTGTCCTGCGATGAACGACGCGATGTGGGCGCACCCCGCGACGCAGCGCAACGTGGCGTGGCTGCGCGACACGGCCGGTCACATCATCGCCGGGCCCGCTGTCGGACCCCTGGCGTATGGTGAAGGGCAGGGGCCGGGTCGCATGGAAGAGCCGGAAGTGATCTTCGAGCACGTGGGCCGCACACTGGCCGGGGACGCCGCATTCAAGGGCCGGCGCGTCGTCGTCACGTCCGGGCCCACGCGCGAGCCCGTGGATCCCGTGCGCGTGCTGTCGAACCGCTCATCCGGCCGCATGGGTCACGCCCTCGCACTGGCGGCATGGCGGCGCGGCGCGGATGTGACGCTCATCACCGGACCCACGCCGGTGGAGCCACCGCCGGTGCTCGAGACGATCCGCATCGAGACCGCGGCGGGCATGGAGGCCGCGCTGCGCGAGACGGTGCCGGCGGCGGACGTGCTCATCATGGCCGCGGCCGTTGCGGACTTCCGGCCGGCCGCCGTGGCATCGGGCAAGATCCGGCGCGTGGATGGTCCGTCATCCATCACTCTCGAACCCGTACCCGATCTGCTGGCCGCCACGCGCCCGCTGCGTCGCGACGGCGCCGTCGTCGTGGGCTTCGCGCTGGAGACGGAGCCGGGCGAGGAGTCGGCGCGCGCGAAGCTGGCATCGAAGGGGCTCCACATGATCGTGCTCAACCGCACGGGGCCAGGCACCGGATTCGAGAGCGCCACGAACCGCGTCACGCTGATCGCCGATGACGGCAGTGCGGAGTCGCTGCCAATGCTTCCGAAGGAGGAAGTGGCGGAGCGCGTGCTCGATCGTGTTGCCGAACGGCTGGTGCCCGCATCATGATCCCTGCCGACCTCCTCGTCCGCCACCTCCGCCAGCTCGCGGAATGCGGCGGCCCCGAGATCATTCTCGATCGCTGGCGTCCGGACGATGCACTGCGTGCACTGGCGACGCCGCCCGCGCCGGTTCGTGTGCGGGAATCCGTACCCGCGGCGCCCGCACCTGCGCGTGCGGAGAACAGCGCACTGACGGTGCTCGCACAGGAAGCATCGGGCTGCACGCAGTGCCGGCTGCACGAGACGCGACGCACAGTCGTGTACGGCGAGGGTGACGCGGATGCGTCGCTCGTGGTGGTCGGCGAGGCGCCGGGGCAGGAAGAGGACCGGACGGGGCGGCCGTTCGTCGGCCCCGCCGGGAAGCTGCTCGATCTGCTGCTGCAGTCCGTCGGCTTCCCGCGTGCGTCCGTCTACATCTGCAACGTGCTGAAGTGCCGGCCGCCCGGGAACCGCAACCCGCTGCCCGACGAGATGGACGTGTGCACGCGTTCGTGGCTCCAGCCGCAGATCCGCGCGGTAGCGCCGAAGGTGGTGCTCGCGGTGGGCCGTTTCGCGGTGCAGACGCTGCTGAACACGGATGCGGGCATCGGCCGCCTGCGCGGCCGCATACACGACTACGATGGCGCGCCCGTGGTGGTCACGTACCACCCCGCGTATCTCCTGCGTTCGCCGGAGAAGCTGCGCGCTGCATGGGATGACTTCCAGCTGATCCGCTCGGTACTCGATGAACAGGCTTGAACTGGCCCCACCCGCGGCGCCCGAATACGAGCGGCAGGTGCCCTACGCACCGGAAGCCGAGATCAGCGTGCTGGGCGGCATGCTGATCGACGGCGATGCGGTCGCGAAGGCGGTCGAGATCGTCGATGACTCGATGTTCTACCGCGAGGGGAACCGCCGCATCTTCCGCGGCATGTCGCGCCTCTTCCAGCGCGGCCAGGTCATCGACCCGATCACGCTCTCCGAGGAGCTGAAGAAGACCGACGAGCTCGATTCGGTCGGCGGCATGGCGTACATCGCCGAGTTGCTCGATGCGGTCCCGACCGCGGCGAACATCGAGTACCACGCGCGCATCGTGCGTGAGCGCGCGCTGCTGCGCCGCCTGATCGAGAGCGCCACGGCCATCGTCCGCGACGTGTACGACATCGGCGAGCAGACCGTAGAGGAAGTGCTCGACCACGCGGAGCAGCGCATCTTCCAGGTCGCGCAGTCGCACGACCGTGAAGGGTTCGTCTGGATCAAGAAGATCCTGTACCCGACGTTCGAGCGGATCGAGCAGCTGCAGGCGGCGAAGGGCGCGCTCACCGGCGTGCCCACGGGGCTGCACAGGCTCGACGAGTTGACGGGCGGCTTCCAGAAGGGCGACCTCATCATCGTGGCGGCACGGCCCAGCATGGGCAAGACCGCGCTCGCGACGGGCATCAGCCTGCACGCCGCCATCTACCACAAGATTCCGGTCGCCATCTTCTCGCTGGAAATGTCGAAGGAGCAGGTCGTGCAGCGTATGCTCTGCTCCGAGGGATTGGTCAACCTCAGCGATCTGCTGCGCGGCCGCATGCGCGACGACGACTACGTGCGCCTCGCCCAGGCGGCGGCGAACCTGAACACGGCGCCGATCTGGATCGACGACTCCGGCTCGCTCAGTGTGCTCGAGATGCGCGCGAAGGCGCGCAGGCTGAAGGCCGAGCAGCCGGAGCTCGGGCTGATCATGGTCGACTACATCCAGCTCATGCACGCCGCCGGCGAGGCGGAGAACCGGCAGCAGGAAGTGTCGGCGATCAGCCGCGGGCTCAAGCAGCTCGCGAAGGAGCTGAACGTGCCGATCGTCGCGCTGTCGCAGCTGTCGCGCGCGCCCGAGCAGCGGTCGGACCGGCGGCCGCAGCTCTCCGACCTGCGCGAGTCCGGTTCGCTCGAGCAGGACGCGGACGTCGTGATGTTCCTCTACCGGCCCGAATACTACGCTGCGGCGGAGGAGAAGCCCGAGGTAGCGGGCCAGGCCGAGCTGATCATCGGCAAGCAGCGCAACGGTCCCACGGACAGCGTCCCACTCTTCTTCCGCAAGGAAAGCACGCGCTTCGAGAGCGTCACCGAGCGGCAGGAGTACTGATGGCGAAGCTCCGCACGCTCTTCTTCTGCACGGAATGCGGTAACGAGAGTGCGCGCTGGGAGGGGCAGTGCTCCGCGTGCGGCGGCTGGAACACGCTCGTCGAGGCACCTACCGCGAAGCGTACGAAGCCGGGTCGCGCGGCCGCAGCTCCCGCAGAGTCTTCTGTCATCCGGTTGCGCGACGTCTCGGCGGACGCAGCCGGGCGCTGGTCCACCGGCATCGGCGAGCTGGACTTCGTACTCGGCGGTGGTGTCGTTCCCGGTTCCATCGTGCTGATCGGTGGCGAGCCGGGCATCGGCAAGAGCACGCTGCTGCTACAGGCCGCCGCGCGTCTCGAGGGGGCGGGGCATCGCAGCCTCTACGTTTCCGGTGAAGAATCCGCCGCGCAGGTCGCGATGCGTGCGGCGCGCCTCGCAGGGCCCGTGGGCGATGTCACCTTCCTCGCGCACACCGACGTCGAAGAGATCCTCGTCCGCGCGGCGGAGCTGCAGCCCGCGGTGCTCTTCATCGATTCGATCCAGACGATGCGTGCGGCCGACGTCGAGGGTGCGCCCGGCAACGTGAACCAGGTGCGCGAGTGCGCGGCCCGCCTGCAGCGTTACGCGAAGGATTCGGGCGCCGCGGTCTTCCTCGTGGGTCACGTGACCAAGGGAGGCGTGGTTGCGGGGCCGCGCACACTCGAGCACATCGTGGACACGGTGTTGTACTTCGAGGCGGCCGGCGGACTGGATCATCGCGTGCTGCGAACGACGAAGAACCGCTTCGGCGGCGCGGACGAACTGGGTGTGTTCCGCATGACGGGCGAGGGCCTGGTCGAGGTGGAGAATCCGAGCGCGCTGTTCCTCGACGAGCGGCCGGCCGATGCGAGCGGCTGCGCCGTCGTGCCCGCGCTCGAGGGTACACGCCCGCTGCTCGTCGAAGTGCAGGCACTCGCCGCGCGCGCCGGGTACGGCTCGCCGCAGCGCGTGTCGAACGGCTTCGACCGCCAGCGGCTGGCGCTTCTGCTTGCCGTCCTCGAGCGACGCGCCGGCCTCGCCTTCGGTGAGCGCGATGTATTCGTGAACGTCGTCGGTGGACTGCGCCTCGCGGATCCCGCATGCGATCTCGCCGTGGCGTGCGCACTCGCATCGACGACGCTGGACCGTCCCGCGCCACGCGATGCGGTGTTCATCGGTGAGCTCGGGCTGGGCGGCGAGCTGCGCCCCGTGAGCCAGGCGGAGCGTCGCATCGCGGCCGCGGCGCGCGCGGGCTTCACGCATGCGTTCCTGCCCGCCCGCAGCGTGCCGTCGCAGCGCAGCGGCCTCACGCTCCGGCCGGTCGGTACCGTGGCCGAACTGATCGGCGAGCTGTTCCGATGAACGTGCGTGCGGCCGTAGTCCTGCCGGGAGGCGGCCGCGGCCGGCGGCTGGGCGGCGCGCGCAAGCCGTTCCTCGAGCTCGCCGGTGAACCGATCCTGTTGCACGCGATGCGGCCGTTCCTGGATCACCCGTGCGTTACGCGTGTGGTCGTGGCGCTGACATCGGAGGATGCGGCCGATCCGCCCGCATGGCTGAAGGACCTGGACCGACGCCTCGTGTTGTGTGCGGGTGGGGAGGAGCGCGTGGACTCCGTTCGCAACGCGCTCGCGTACGTCCCGGAGGACGTCGAGGTGATCCTCGTGCACGATGCCGCGCGTCCGCTCGTCACACGCGCACTCGTCGACCGTACCCTTCTCTGCGCTGCGCGCGGCATCCCGTGCATTGCGGCGCTGCCGGTGACGGATACGATCAAGGAAGTGGATGAGGGTGGCCGCATCGTGGCGACGCCGGACCGCGGGCGCCTCTGGCGCGCGCAGACGCCGCAGGCCTTTCCGCGCGCGGTGCTGATGGACGCGCACGATCGGGCCGCGCGCGAAGGCGTGAAGGCCACCGACGATGCGGCGCTCGTTTCGCAGTACGGTGCGACGGTCGTGGTCGTGCACGGCGAGCCGCGCAACCTGAAGGTCACGACCGCGGAGGACCTGCTGCTGGCCGAGGCGTTGCTGCGAGCGCCGGAGTGAAGGTCGTGCCCTTTGCCACGGAGGATGAGATCCTCCGTGCCACGGACGGGGTAGCAGGGCATCTGCGGGGGGGCGGCGTGATCGCGTACCCGACTGAAACCGTGTACGGCCTCGGCTGTGCGCTTCAGCCAGACGCGCTGGCCCGGCTGGCCCGGCTGAAGCAGCGCAGTGCCGACAAGCCGTTCCTCCTCCTCGTCGAGGATGCCGCGGCCATCCATGGCGTGCAGTGGACGGTGGCGGCCCGGTCGCTGGCGGAGCACTTCTGGCCCGGACCGCTCACGCTCGCGCTGCGTGCCGAGCCCGGGGCGTTTCCGGACGAAGTGGTGTCAGCGGATGGAACCGTGGCGGTGCGCGCGACGTCGCACCCGGCGCCGCGCGCGCTGGTCCGGGCGTTGCGCGCTCCGATCACGTCGACGAGTGCGAATGCGCGGGGTAAACCCCCGGCGCGCAGCGCGGCCGAGGTCGAGGCCGCGTTCGGTGCGGATGGTGCAGAGCTGTGGTTGCTGGACGGCGGTGCGTTGCCGCCGTCGCTGCCATCGACGCTGGTGGACTGTTCGGGAGAGGTGCCGAGGCTCGTGCGTGCGGGCGCAATCGGCCGGGCGGAACTGGGCCAGGTGATCGGGACGATCGATGACGGATGAGCAGCCGCGCAGCGGCGCGACCACCTACAACATCCTTTTCGTGTGCAGCGGCAACACCTGCCGCAGCCCGATGGCTGCAGGCATCGCTGCGGCGATGCTGCGCGAGCGCGGCTGGACGCATGTGGCTGTCGGTTCCGCAGGCATCGCGGCGCTGCGCGGCGGTGCAGCCGCCGCGAACGCAATCGAAGTGGCCGGCGAAGCCGGAGTGGACATCTCCGATCACGGATCGCAGCCGCTCACGCACGACCTGCTCGACTGGGCCGACCTCGTTCTCGTTATGTCGCCCGCGCAGCTCGCGGCCGTGGCCGACACGGGGTACGGCGAGAAGGCCGCGCTCATCACCGACTTCATGGATGGCGCGGGCGCAGGCGAGGCCGTGGTGGATCCGTTCGGCGGAGACGTGGACGATTACCGCGCGACGTACCGTCAACTCGAATCCGCGATCCGTGCGGTGCTCGGCAAGCTCGAGCCCATCCTGTCGCCCTGACGTCGATACAATGAGAGACATCGGCGCTGCAACCCGCCTGATCGCCCTGCTCGGGGACCCGGTATTTCATTCCCTGTCGCCTGCGATGCACAATGCCGCGATGCGTGCGCTCGATCTCGACGGTGTGTACGTGGCGATGCGCTGCAACGCGTTCGATCTGCCCGGGCTGATCGCGGGCATCGCGCGCGCCGGTGGAGCGGGGAACGTGACGGTGCCGCACAAGGAGAGAGCGGCGGCGGTTGTGCAGCGCTCGACCGCGTCCGTCGAGCGCACGGGTGCGTGCAACACCTTCTGGCTCGAGGATGGCCGCATCTGCGGCGACAACACGGACGTCGAGGGGTTCCGCACGGCACTCGACCGGCTCGTCGGTACGCCCGCCGGTGCGCGCGTGCTGCTGCTCGGTGCGGGCGGCGGTGCGCGTGCGGCCGCGTACGCACTCGTGCAGGCGGCCGTCGAGGAGATCGTGGTCGTCAATCGTTCGCCCGATCGCGCGACCGAACTGCGTCGCCGCGTCGATCCCGGTGGTGCGCGCGTCCGCATCGCATCGGCCGGCGACTCGCTGATGCGGCAGCGTTTCGATGTCGTGGTGAACGCGACGTCGATCGGACTCACGGACTCGTCGCATCCGTACGAGCTGATCCAGCCGAACCAGGTCGGTGCGGTGCTCGATCTCGTGTATCGCCGCGGCGAGACCGCATGGGTGCGGCACGCACGCGCGCTCGGCATTCCGGCCGCCGACGGCCTCGAGATGCTGCTCGCGCAGGGCGCCGCATCCTTCCGGCTCTGGTGGCGGCGCGAGCCGCCGATCGACGTGATGCGCGCCGCCCTCGGCGCCGCGCCTGCGGCCGCGCTCCGCTAGGTCGGCGCATTGCGCCATGGCTTCGCCCCGGCGGAGCCCACATCCTCGCCGCCATGTCGGTGGCGAGCTTCGCAGCCAGCCTGCTCGACCTCATCGCACCGCCCGCGTGCCTCGGCTGTGACGGGCCCATCCATCCAGGCGACCCGGCCCGCCTCGTGTGCCGCCGCTGCCTCACCCTCCTGCGGCGGATACCCGCGCCCCTGTGCGAGCGCTGCGGTGCCGCGCGCCTCGCGACGGGCCGCGAGGAAGGAAGGTTGTGCCCGGAGTGCCGCGACTGGCCCGCATTCCTGTGGAGCTGCCGCTCCGCGTGCCTCATGCACCCGCCCGCCGATCGTATCCTCCACCAGATCAAGTACCGCGGCTGGCCGGCACTCGCCGGACCGATCGCGGAACGGCTCGCACGCGTCGTGCTGCCGGGCGCGGTTCAGGAGGAGTGCCGGTTGTGCATCCCCGTCGCGACGACCGCGGCGCGGCGACGGGCGCGCGGCTACAACCAGGCCGAGCTGATCGCCCGCGGCTTCGCCCGGCGTACCGGCCGGTTCGTCCTCGACGCCCTCGTGCGTGAGCCCGCGCACTCCAGCCAGACTACCTTGCAGCCCGCCGCGCGCGGGGCTAACGTGGCCGGCGCGTTCCGGGTCCGTCCCGCTGCGGCGCCACGCCTGCGTGATGCACACGTCCTCCTCATCGATGACGTCATCACCACCGGCGCCACGATCGCCGAGTGCGCTGCCGCCCTCGTCGAGGCGGGCGCCCGGTGCGTCAGTGCACTGTCGTTCGCCCGCGCTCTCGATGCGCGCAGGCTGACCGAAACCTGACGGGAGTGGCGCATGCCAGCAGCGAAGAAATCAGGCAACCGCACACGCGTTGCGATCAACGGATTCGGCCGCATCGGCCGCAACATTCTCCGCGCCGCCAAGCGGCACGGCTCCAATCTCGACTTCGTCGCAGTCAACGACCTCACCGACAACGAGACCCTCGCCCACCTCCTGCGCTGGGACTCCGTCCACGGCCGCTACCCGGGCGAGGTCGAGGTCACGAAGGATGGACTGCGCGTCGACGGTGATGAGATCCGCGTCCTCAGCGAGAAGGACCCGGGCGCGCTGCCGTGGAAGGATCTCGGCGTCGATCTCGTATTCGAGTCCACCGGCCGCTTCACGAAGCGCGAGGACGCCGCCCGCCACATCGACGGCGGCGCCCGCAAGGTCGTGATCACGGCGCCCGCGAAGGGCGAGGACATCACGATCGTGATGGGTGTGAACCACGAGAAGTACGACAGCAAGGCGCACAACGTCATCAGCAACGCCAGCTGCACGACGAACTGCCTCGTGCCCGTGGTCAAGGTCATCCGCGACAGCTTCGGTTTCCGCCGCGGCTTCATGACCACCGTCCACTCCTACACGAACGACCAGCAGATCCTCGACCTGCCGCACAAGGATCTGCGACGCGCCCGCGCCGCCGCCGTCTCCATCATTCCGACGACGACCGGTGCCGCACGCGCGACGTCGCTCGTGATCCCTGAGTTGAAGGGCCGGCTCGACGGGTTCTCGATGCGTGTGCCGACACCCGACGTCTCGATCGTCGACCTCGTCGCCGAGCTCGAGAAGCCCGCGAACGCGGACGCGCTCGAGGCTGCGTTCCGCAAAGCTGCGGACGGCGCGTTGAAGGGAATCCTCGCCGTTTCGGACGAGCCGCTGGTGAGTGTGGACTACATCGGCAACCCGCACAGCGCGATCGTCGACCTGCAGTCGACGCTCGTCATCGACGACGAACTCGTGAAGGTCGTCGCCTGGTACGACAACGAGTGGGGCTACTCCTGCCGGTGCGTGGATCTGGCCGATTACATCGCCGAAAGGCTGTGAGGCGCCGCCCCTCAAAGTGTTGAGTTGCAGCCACATGTGCGGGTCCAGTTCACCCGCCTTCGGGCCGCGCGAGCATTGACGCCTCGCGCGGCGCGGTGTTAACCTGCGGTAGTTTCACGCTCTCCGGCGGGGATTTCCGCACCGCCCGCCGATCGACTTTTCCGTGGCATGCATCTGGCGCGACCGGTCCGCCGGGCTCGCGTCGCTGCGGCCGAAGGAGGAGCGATGATGGCGCAAGTCGATGCTCAGTACGGGACGTATCGCTGTCCTGTGTGCGGGCACCGTGACGCAACGGAGCTGCACGGCGGTCAGCCTTCCCGCCTGATCGAGTGCAGCTACTGCGATACGCCGCTCGAGGTATCGAGCCGCGGACCGGAGTCCGTCCGCTTCGCCGTGCAAGTGGCGCAGGAGCCCGCCCGCGGGTGAACCGCGAGAATTGGACGCTCCCCCGTAGAGCGGCCACGGTGCGATCGAGCACTGTGGCCGCTCGCCTTTCATGACCGCGCCCGCGGTCGTCGCGGCCATGGACCGCCTGCTCGCGCTGGGTGGTGCCGTGGTCGAACGCTCCTTCGTCGACACGCACGCGGGTCCACTTCACGTACTCGAGGCCGGCCGCGGTCCCACGCTGCTTCTGCTGCACGGGGCGAGCGGCGGCGGCGCGAACTGGTATCGCATGATCGCGCCGCTCGCGCGCGATTATCGCGTCGTTGCGCTGGACCTGCCGGGCTTCGGCCTCTCACCCGCCCGTCCCCTGCGCGCTCCGCTCGGCCTCGAGACCGCGCGGGACCTCCTCGGGCTCGATTTCCTTCGTGACTTCTCCGTCGTTGCGACGTCGTTCGGAGGCCTCGTCGCGCTCCGTCTCGCGCAGCTCGCACCCGAACGCGTGCGTGCACTCGTGCTCATCGATTCGGCCGGGTTGGACGCGGGGCTGCCGTGGGCACTCCGCCTTGCGGCGCGTCCTCCGTTACGCTCGCTGCTGCGGCGGCCGACGCGCGCGGGGACGGCATGGATGCTCGACCACCTGCTCACGGCTGGCCCGGGCGCGCTGCATGCGGAGGATCGCGCTGCGCTGATCGACTTCATCATGGTGGTGGAGCAGGCGGGCGCGGGAGGTCTCCTCGCCGACGCGTTGCCTCTGTTCTGCTCGCTGCGGGGTCAGCGCGAGGTGCTGGGACCTGCGGAGCTCGCACGCATCGCGGTGCCCGTGCTGACCGCGTGGGGTGAGCGCGATCGGCTCCTGCCAATGCCGGCCGCACGCCGCGCCGCGGCGGCATTTCCCGGTGCGCGCTTCGCGGTCGTTCCGGGCGTGGGCCATTCGCCGAACTGGGAGGCCCCGGACCGTGTGCTGCCGCTCGTCCAGGACTTCCTGCGCGCGGCTGCCGCTTGATGCCCCGTCCTCGCGGGCCGTACCTTCCCGCGCGAATTCAGCCGCCTGACGAGGTTACATGCAGAAGCGCACGCTTCGTGATCTGCCTGACGCCATGCTCCGCGGCCGCCGCGTTCTCGTGCGCGTCGACTACAACGTCCCGCTCGAGAACGGCGCGGTCTCCGATGACACCCGCATCCGGGCTACGCTGACGACGCTCCAGCACCTGCTCGACCGCGGCGCCCGCTGCGTGCTTCTGTCACACCTCGGCCGGCCGAAGGGCGAGTGGCAGGCCAGGTACTCGCTGGCGCCTGTCGCGAAGCGCCTGAGCGAGTTGGTCCCCGCGCCCGTTCGTTTCGTCGAGGACATCGTCGGACCGGCCGCGCACGAAGCCGTAGATGCGCTGCGCGATGGCGAGATCCTGCTGCTCGAGAACGTGCGCTTCCTTCCGGGCGAGGAAACAAACGACCCGAAGCTGGCCGAAGCGCTGGCTGCCTTCGGCGATGTGTTCGTCAACGATGCGTTCGGTGCCGCGCATCGCGCGCACGCCACGACCTCCGGCCTGCCCGACGCGATGCGCGCGAATGGCTGTGCTGCGGTTGCCGGGTTCCTGATGGAAGCGGAGCTGCGTTTCCTCGGTGAGGCGCTGTCGCAACCCGAGCGCCCGTTCACGGCCGTGCTCGGCGGCGCGAAGATCTCCGGCAAGATCGATGTGATCGAAGCCCTGCTGCCGCGCGTCGATCGTCTGCTGATTGGCGGCGCAATGGCGAACACCTTCCTGAAGGCGCTCGGCCTCGAGGTAGGGAAGTCCCTGATCGAGCCCGACCGCGCCGAGATGGCTGCGGAGCTCCTGCGCCGTGCCGGCCCGCGCCTCGTGCTGCCGGTCGATTGCGTCGTCGCTGCCGAAGCGGAGGCCGGGCAGCAGGCGCGCATCGTCGATCGCGCGGACGTGCCCGCCGACATGCGCATCCTCGACATCGGCCCCGCATCGGTCTCGAGCTTCGCCGACATCATCGGCCAGTCCCGCACGATCCTCTGGAACGGTCCGATGGGCCTCTTCGAGATCCAGGACTTCGCCGCCGGCACCCGCGGCGTCGCGTCCGCCATCGCGGCCGCCACCGATCACGGCGCGACCACGATCGCCGGTGGCGGCGATACCGCTGCCGCGATCGACGATGCGCGCCTCGGCGGCCGCTTCACACACGTGTCCACCGGCGGCGGCGCATCGCTCGAATTCCTCGAGGGCCGAGTGCTTCCGGGCGTCGCCGCCCTCGACGACGCCGTCACGTCATGATCGATCCCCTCGCGCTTGCACGGCCGGTCATCGCCGGCAACTGGAAGATGTACAAGGGCCCCGCTGACGCCGCTGCGTTCGTTGCGGACTTCACTGCGGCCATCCCGGGTGCCGACCATCCGACGCTCATCCTCTTTCCGCCCGCGATCTCGCTGCCGGCCGTTGCGGACGCACTCCGTACGCGGACTGACATCTTCCTCGGCGTGCAGAACGTGCATTGGGAGAAGAGCGGCGCATTCACTGGCGAGATCTCAGCCGACATGGCCCGCGAGGCCGGCGCCCGCTTCGCGCTCGCCGGCCACTCCGAACGCCGCCACATCTTTGGCGAAACCGACGAGCAGGTTGCCATGAAGGCCGCCGCCGCCATCGACGCGCAGCTCGTTCCCGTCGTGTGCGTCGGCGAGACCCTCGAGGAGCGCCGCGCAGGCAAGGTCGAGGACGTGTTGCGCCGGCAGCTTGCTCCGGTGCTCGATCGCCTCGGCGAACGCGTCGCATCGATCCTCGTGGCGTACGAGCCCGTCTGGGCCATCGGCACGGGCGTGAACGCGACCCCCGATGACGCATCCACCGCGCACGCATTTCTGCGCGCACTGCTCCGCACCTCCATCGGCGATCGCGCCGACCGTCTCCCGATCCTCTATGGCGGTTCCGTGAAGCCTGGAAATGCGGCCGAGCTGCTGGCTGCACCCGACGTGAACGGCGTGCTCGTCGGCGGAGCAAGTCTCGATCCCGGTCACTTCGCCGCGATCGCCGCCGCGGACTGAACGAAGTCCAAGGCAGGGGTCGGGGCGGCCACAGCTATCGCACGTCGTTGACTCGCCGTTCTCGAGTGCGCGCGTCTCACGCCGGGCACCCCGGTGATTCGGCGCGCGCCGCCCGGTAACCCCGCCATACATCCTTCCACGAACCCTTACATCAGTGTTCGCGGAGCGTGTTGCTGTCTCGTTCCGCTATGGAGTCGCCCCGATGTTTCATGCACGATGGATTCGTGCATACGAATCAGGATTCCGCCGCTGCGCTGCTTTCACGCGTTCGCGAGGCGCGCTTCAACGACGGACTGCGCTGTCCGAGGTGCGGCTCCGCGAAATGCATCCGATGGGGTGCGTATCGAGGTCGGTGGCGCTATCGCTGCCACGGGTGCGGGCGAACGTTCAACGATGTCACGGGTACGGCGCTCGCCCGCACGAAGCGGCTGGACAGGTGGCCGGCGTACCTCGATTGCATGGACGAGAGTCTCACCATTCGCGACGCCGCTCGTCGCGTCGACGTCCACATTGCAACCGCATTTCGGTGGCGGCACCGCCTTCTGGATTCGGCTCGCGAAGCGGATTGCGAAGTCCTCTCCGGCTGGATCGAGGTCGCGAGCGTTTCGTTTCCGTACTCCGAGAAGGGGCGTCGCGGCCCGCGTTCAGCGGATGAGGAGCGGAGATCTCCACTGGATCGCAAGCGTGACGTCAACGTCGTGATTGCATGCGATCGGAGCGACGCGATCGTTACCGCCGTAACGGGCCGATCTCCGATGGCGCAGCTGCGTGCGGCCGAGCTCGAAGCCGCGTTGAAAGACCGCGCCCGGCCAGGTGCGACACTTCTCGCATCGGCAGGGTGGTACTCCGGTGTGGCGCTCTTCGCGACCCGGTCCCGCCTCGGCTACATGGACACCCGGCGTCGCGCGTGGCGCATTCGACGTCCCGAACTTGCTCACGTCTGGGCGACGCATCAGTACCGGATCCGGCTGCTCGGCTGGATCGAGCGCTTTCGCGGGGTCGCGACCCGCTACCTCAACAACTACCTGATGTGGCACCGATTGCTGGACCGTTGCCTTCGCGCCGCATTCCCTCGAGCCGCCATTCGGTGGCCCATTCGAACATGATCGCCGGGCCTCCCGGCGCCTCGTCACCAACACGCTCCGCGAACACTTTTGTAAGGGCGGTGAAGAGAGATGGGGGGGCCCCGGGGGGAGGAGGGAGTCGACCCCCGCGGCGTGCCGGCCGCGCGCTTACGGAGGGCACCCCTCGCGGGGTTGACGGAGGTAGGCGCGGGGTCGATAGTTAACGGTTACGTGCGAGTACAACGGAGAGGGAGCCTTGTTCATTTTTCTGCTGCTGTTGCTGCTTGTCGATGGGATCCTGCTGACCGTGATCGTCCTGCTCCAGTCCGGGAAGGGCGGGGGGCTGGCGGCCGTGGGTGGTGGTGGCGGGACCATGGCGGACAACCTGATCGGCGGCCGGCAGGCGGCGACGCTGTTGACGAAGGCCACGTGGGTGACCGGTGGGGTCTTCCTCTTCCTGTCGATCGTGCTGGCGGTGATGTCGTCGCGCGCAACCACGCCGCAGCCTCTGCTGCGCGACACGTTCCAGGAGGCACCGGTACCGCTGCTGCCGGGGGCGCCGGAGGGTCTGCCGGTGACACCGTCCGGCGAGGGTACGACGCCGGAGGGCGCACAGGGCGCAACGGACGAGGGAACGGCTCCGGCCGCGACGACCACGACCAACGAATAAGCCGGAAGCACAGGCGAGACGGAATAGAGAGGCCCGGATCCGAAGCGGATCCGGGCCTCTCGTCGTTTTCGGGGAGATACGCGGTCAGTCGCCGCCGAAGCGATCCCTTTCGGGGTATCCGCTCCGCACCTCGTAGCGCGTTTCGTAGGGGCCGAGGGCCTCCTTTGCGCGCGCGAGCCGGGTGAGGGGGAAGCTGCGTTCGCTCGCGCGTTCCTGCAGCCAGCTGCGGATCGGGCGGCGGCCGTCAGTACGCGGACGGGGTTCGGCCTGATCGCTCATACCACCTCCAGAGACAAGAAAGCCCGATTCCCGGCCGGGAATCAGGCTGCGTCGCGCGAGTCGCGCTGGAGCAAGGTTAACGCCGAAACGTTGCCGAGCGCAACGTTCGAGATGGACGTGCTTGTGCCGCAACGCGTTTCCTTGACGCATCTTCGCGGGACGGCCATGATTAGCCGTCAACGGGCGCGCCAAGCGCCCGTCCCTGCATAGGAGCCATGGTGTCGACGAACGGAGCCGCCGGGAACGGAGTGGGCTGGACGCGCGGCGCTCTACTCGAGGCCTACTACTACCTGCAGCTCACACGGCAGGTCGAGCAGGCGCTCACGCATCTGTACCGCCAGAACCTGGTCATCGGCGGTCTCTACGGTTCGCTGGGCCAGGAGGCGACGGCGGTCGGCAGCGCGCTCGCACTGCGGCGCCGCAGCGACGGTACCGGTGACGTAATCGCTCCTGCGATTCGCGACCTGGGTGCGCTCTTCGTCATGGGTGCACGACCCGTGGACGTGTTCCGGCAGTACATGGCAAAGGCGGACTCGCCCACCGGTGGTCGCGAACAGAACGTCCACTTCACCGACTACGACCGCGGCTGGATCGGCCTCATCTCCCACCTCGGGGTAATGATCGAGGTGATGGCAGGTGTTGCGCTGTCGTTTCAGCTGAAAGGCGAGGACCGTGTCGCGCTCGCATTCTCGGGCGACGGCATGACCTCGACCGGTGCGTTTCATGAAGGATTCAATCTCGCGGCGGTGCGACGCGCACCGCTCGTCGTGATCGTGGAGAACAACGGGTACGCGTACTCCACGCCCGTCTCGCGTCAGACGGCGGCGGAGTCGTTCATCGCGAAGGCACCGGGGTACGGCGTTCGCGCGGAGCGGTGCGACGGCAACGACCTGTTCGCCGTGCATGCGATGACGGAGCGTGCGGTGGCGCGCGCGCGGGCCGGGGAAGGGGCGTCGCTGCTCGAGGTCATGACGTACCGTCGGAAGGGACATGCGGAGCACGATGGGCAGCACTACGTTCCTGCCGGCGAAATCGAGAGCTGGGCGGCAAGGGATCCGATCCTGACGTTCGAAGAGCGGTGTCGCGCGGGCGGGATCGTGACGGAAGGCGACCTGGAAGAGGTGAAGGAGCGGGTGCGCGGCGAAGTGGAGCAGGCGCGGGACGAAGCGACGGCGTCGGGCCTGCCGGAGCCGGAGGAGGCGCTCTGGCCGGTTTGGTCGGAAGGCGCACCGCAGGTGCCGTGGACGCGTCGCAAGGATTCACCCGTGAGGGTGCGGCCATGAAGACGGCGAAGAAGCCGGCGGCGGTGACACCGGAGCGTCCGGAGCACGTGCGCGGCACGGAGCAGGGCAGGCCGGTGACGATGCTGGAGGCGATCCGGGAGGCGCTCTGGGAGGAGATGGAGCGCGACCCGGCCGTGTTCCTGATGGGCGAGGACATCGGCGTCTACGGCGGCGCATTCAAGGTGACGGAAGGTTTCCTCGACCACTTCGGTGCGAACCGCGTGATCGACACACCGATCAGCGAAGCCGGCTTCACGGGTGCTGCAGCGGGTGCGGCGCACATGGGGATGCGGCCCGTGGTCGAGATGCAGTTCATGGACTTCGTGTCGTGCGCGTACGAGCCGCTGACCAACTACATCGCGACGTCGCGCTGGCGCGGGAGTGGCGCGGTGCCGCTCGTGGTGCGCGGACCGGTCGGCGGCGGTGTGCGCGGCGGGCCGTTCCACTCGCAGAATCCCGAGATGGCGTTCTTCCACACGCCCGGGCTCAAGATCGTGTATCCGTGCACGGCCCGCGACGCGAAGGGGCTGCTGAAGGCGGCCGTTCGCGATGAGGACCCGGTGCTCTTCTTCGAGCACAAGAAGCTGTATCGCGCGCCCGCGCTGCGCGAAGTGCTGCCGCAGGAGGACTACGTGGTCGAGCTCGGGCGCGCGCGCACGCACCGTGAGGGGCGCGACATCACCATTGTGACGTACGGCATGATGGTGCACGAGAGCGCGCAGGCTGCGGATCGTCTGGCCGAGGATGGCATCGACGTCGAGATCCTCGACCTGCGGACGCTGCTGCCGCTGGACGAGGCGGCGATCCTCGACAGTGTGAAGAAGACATCGCGCCTCCTCGTCGTGCACGAGGACACGCGCACAGGCGGCATCGCCGGTGAAATCACGGCGCGTGTGTGCGAGCACGCCTTCGAATGGCTCGACGCGCCGCCGCTGCGCGTAACGTCGCTGGACACGCCGGTACCGTACTCGCCGCCACTGGAGGACTACTTCCTGCCTCAGGTGGACGACATCGTGACGGCCTGCCGCTACCTGGCCGCCTACTGAACCGAAAAGACCGCGGAGCATTCGCAATGGCCCGTATCGAAGTGCCGATGCCGCAGATGGGCGAGTCGATCGCCGAGGGGACCGTATCGAAGTGGCTGAAGAAGCCCGGCGACACGGTCGCTCGCGACGAGCCGCTGCTGGAGATCTCGACCGACAAGGTCGATGCGGAGATCCCATCGCCGGCGGCAGGCACGCTGGCCGAGATCGCCGTACAGGAAGGCCAGACCGTCGAGGTCGGGACGATCGTCGCATACATCGAGACGGAGAAGGGCGCAGCGGCCGCTGCACCCGCGCCCGCCCCCGCAGAGCCTGAGCCCGCCAAGGCCGCCGCGCCCGCGGAAGCACCCGCGGCGAAGGAAGCGGCCCCCGCCGCTCGCGCTGCCGGTGATCAGGACGGCCGCGCCGACACGATGGAGGAGCGGCTGAAGCAGCGTTCGTCGCCGCTGGTGCGCCGCATCGCGGCCGAACACGGCGTCGACATCGCCGCGGTGCCGGGGACGGGCCAGGCGGGTCGCGTGACCAAGCAGGACATCCTGTCCTTCATCGAGAAGCAGGGCGAAGCGCGCCCGGCGGCCCCGGCAGCAGCTCCCGCCACCGCACCGCGCAAGCCGCAGCCGGCGACCGCAGGCGGCGACTTCTGGGATGTGTTCTACGGACAGGTGCAGCATCCCGAGTTCCCGGCACGTGCGGGCGACCGGGTCGAGCCGATGGATCGCATCCGCCGGCTGACGGCGGATCACATGGTGCGCGCGAAGCGCATCGCGCCGCACGTGCACTCGTTCATCGAGATCGACTTCACGGCGATCGATCGTGTGCGCAACGCAGGCAAGGCGCGCTGGGAGCAGCAGGGCGTGAAGGTCAGCTACACCGCGTTCGTCGCATGGGCATGCGCGCACGTGCTGCCCGACTTCCCGATGGTCAACGCCACGGTCTCGGGGGACAACCTGATCTACCGCGGCGACGTGAACGTCGGCATTGCGGTGGACCTGAATCCGGGACTCATCGTACCGGTGGTGCGCAACGCGGACGAGCTGAACCTCGTGGGCATTGCCAAGCGCATCAACGACCTTGCCGCACGCGCGCGTGACCGCAAGCTGAAGCCGGATGAGATCCAGGGCGCGACGTTCTCGATTACGAATCCGGGCGTGCTCGGCACCGTGGTCGGCATGCCGATCATTCCCGAGGGTACGTCCGCGATCCTCGGCACCGGTGCCATCGAGAAGCGGCCGGTCGTCATCGATGTAGAGGGCGCCGACGCGATCGTCGTACGCAAGCGTGCGTTCTTCTCGATCGGGTACGACCACCGCATTGTCGATGGTGCGGATGCCGCGCGTTTCCTGTCCCGGCTGAAGGAAGTCCTCGAGAACTTCCCGGAGGATGCGGGCTGAGGCGGCGGTCCCGACGCGTTCGCTCGTCGTAGAGCGCCTCGGCGTCGTTCCATACGCCGAGGCGCTCGCGCTGCAGGACCGGCTCGTCCGGCAGCGGCGCGCCGGCGAGATCGACGACACGCTGCTGCTGCTCGAGCATCCGCACGTCATCACCCTCGGCACGAGCGCCGACCCTTCGCACGTTCTGCTCGACGAAACGGAACGGCAGCTCGTCGGCATCGAGCTCTTCGAGACCGGCCGCGGCGGCGACGTCACGTATCACGGCCCCGGCCAGCTCGTCGGCTATCCGATCCTCGATCTCAAACCGGACCGCTGCGACCTGCACGCGTACGTGCGCGACCTCGAAGAGGTGCTCATTCGCACATGCGCGGACTTCGGTGTGGGCGCGCGACGCGAGGAAGGTCTCACCGGTGTGTGGACGGATGCAGGCAAGATCGCAGCGATCGGCGTGCGCGTGTCGAGCGGCTGGATCACATCGCACGGATTCGCGTTCAACGTCACGAACGATCTCTCGTACTTCGATGCGATCGTGCCGTGCGGGATTCGCGATCGCAGCGTCGCATCACTCGCGCAGTTGTGTGCAACGGCGCCGTCGATGGACGATGTATGCGTTTCGGTCGCGAAGCATTTCGCGCATGTGTTCGGCCGCGATACGGTGAGCGTTGCGAAGGAATCCCGAAGGACTTGACGCTCTTCGAGCGCACGGTTAGCCTTGCATCAGACGTTCGTGGTAAGCGGTCGCAAACCATGGGCGTCGTCCCGAGCGGTGAAAGCCGCAGGGATCGTTTCGCGAGAGGTTCGGTCTCGTGGAACCGGCTGCGAGGTCGCTGGACGCAGCTAGTAGCCCCGAAATTCAAAGAACGGGGCACCGGAGTCGCTGACCGCGCGACGACGGGAGAAGGGATCCGGAACTCCGGTCGCCACACGTGGCGATACCGAACCCGACGGAGACGGCCCGCCAGCGGAGAGCAGGCCCCCAGGACGCGACGTGTCGCCCCTGGGGGCTTCTTTCATCCTCGCCGGTTCTGGTTCGTCTTCCTTGACAGCTTCGTCGTGGGACTCGGAGTCTGGAGACTGGAGTCGGGAGACTGGAGTCTGGTTTTACACGGCGGGTGGGGGGGCGTCTTCGAAGAAGTCCATGTAACGCTGCCGACGCTCGCGTTCCGCCTCGAGCCATGCGACGAAGCCGGACTCGACGAAGCCGTTCGAATTCGTCTGCTCCTTCGCTGCTCGGGTGGCGAGGTGGTTCGCATATTCGTTGTGCGGGTGACCCGCGTGTCCGCGCACCCATTCCGGGGTGACCTCGTGACGCTGCATCACGCGATCGAGCTCCTTCCACAGCTCGAGGTTCTCGATGGCGCCGGTCTTCCGCTTCCATCCGCGCGCTTTCCAGCCCGGCAGCCACTCTTTCATGCCGCGCACCAGGTACTGCGAGTCGGAGGTGAAGAGCACGCGGCAGGGGACCTTCAGCAACTGCAGCCCTTCGATCGCGCTGCGGATGGCCATGCGGTTGTTGGTGGTGGCGGGGTCGCTCAGCCAGTAGTCGCGGCGCAGCCACTCGCCGTTGCGCCAGAGCTCGACGAGGCCGCCGGCGCCGCCGGGGGAATCGCGGTCGGTGAACTGGACGCCGAGACAGGATTCATCGGCCCAGATGCGTACGAACGGCTTCAGCATGGCGGCAAGCTGCCCGGGAAGGCGCGTCGCCGCAACGGCTTGAACGGTCGAGCCCGCCCGGGTAGATTCGCCGCGGGCCTCGGTGGTGGGCCCGCTCACCTTTGCAGCATCACATGGGAAAGCCCGGATACCTGCTGCTCGAGGATGGACGCCGCTTCGACGGCGAGCGCGTAGGCGCGGACACGATCGCGCTGGGCGAGGTCGTGTTCAACACGTCGATGACGGGCTATCAGGAAGTGCTGACGGACCCCTCCTATGCCGGTCAGATCGTCGTCATGACCGCGCCGATGATCGGCAACTACGGCGTGACGCCCGAGGACGCGGAGTCGTCGCGCGTGCAGGTGGCAGGGTTCGTCGTACGCGAGATGTCGCGCGTCGCGAGCAACTGGCGCAGCACGGGTCGCCTTGATGAGTATCTCGAGACGAGCGGCGTGGCGGCGCTCGACGAGCTGGACACGCGCGCGCTCGTTCGTCATCTGCGCGAAGCGGGCGCGATGCGCGCGGCGATCGCACCGGCCGATGCGGACGAGAAGGACGTGCTCGAGCGCATCCGCGCGCACCCACGCATGGAGGGCCTCGACCTGACGGGTGATGTGTCGACGGACGCGGCGTACGAAACGCTGCCATCGGGCGACGCGAAGTACCACGTCGTGGCGTACGACTTCGGCATCAAGCGTCACTCGCAGAAGCTGCTGGCACAGCGCGGTTGCCGCGTCACGACGCTGCCGGCACTGACGCGCGCCGGCGAGCTGCTGGAGCGCGAGCCGGACGGCCTGTTCGTGTCGAACGGGCCGGGCGACCCGGCGGCCGTCGCGCATGCGCTGGAGGCGATCCGCGCGCTCGCCGAACGCGGCGTGCCGATCTTCGGGATCTGCCTCGGTCACCAGCTCATAGCCCGCGCGTTCGGCGGCCGCACGTTCAAGCTGCTGTACGGCCACAGGGCGGGGAACCACCCGGTGCGCCGGCTCGAGGACGGCGCGGTCGAGATCACGGCGCAGAACCACGGCTTCGCGGTCGAGCGTGGCCCGGGCGACGAGGTGGAGGGGGCGCCCGCGCTGCGCATGACGCACGTGAATCTCAACGACGAGACGATGGAGGGGCTCGCCCACCGGGAGCTCCCCGTGTTCAGCGTGCAGTATCACCCCGAGGCGGCGCCGGGCCCGCACGATTCGCGGTACCTGTTCGACCGCTTCGCCGCCGCCCTCGCGGCGCGGGCAGGCAACTCTTGACCCGGCGCCCGGCCGAGGGTTAAGGTAGTTGCCCGTAACTATGTGACACGCACAGTCTTGCGGCGGTGATGCCGGTGGGCGGGCGGCGCATTTGGACAACGATCGCCGTCACCGTCATCACCCTGATGACGGTCGGCGGAATCTTCCTGGCGGTGTGGACCGCGGCGGGCGGCCGCGGTTTCTCCATCGGGCCGAGCATTGCGGTCATCGAGGTCGAAGGGCTGATCGCGGACGATCGGGAGCTGCTCGATCAGATCCGCCGCTTTCGTGACGACCCATCGGTCCGCGGTTTCGTCATCGCGATCAACTCGCCGGGCGGCGTAGTCGGACCCTCGCAGAGCGTGTATCGCGAGTTGCGGCGACTGCGCGAAGACGATGACCGGCCGGTGATCGCGAGCATCGGGGGCGTCGGCGCATCGGGCGGATACTACGTGGCGCTGGGCGCGGACTCGATCTTCGCGCTGCCCGGCTCGATCACCGGTTCGATCGGCGTGATCATGCAGTTCCCCGAGGCGAGCGAGCTGATGGATCGCGTCGGGGTGCAGGTCGAGGTGGTGCAGAGCGCCGAGCACAAGGACGCCGGTTCGCCGTACCGTCCGATGACGGAATCGGATCGTGAGGTGCTCGCGTCGCTCGTGACGGATGTGTACGAGCAGTTCGTCGAGGCGGTCGCGCAGGAGCGCGGGCTCACGTCGGAAGCGGTGCGGGAAGTGGCGGACGGGCGGATCCTGACGGGGCGCCAGGCGCTGGCGAGCGGGCTGATCGACAGGATCGGCAATGCGACGGACGCGCTCGCAGCAGCGGGCCGCATGGCCGGGCTGGGCGAGGAGCCGCGCGTGGTGCGGCCGCCGGAGGAGCGGCCCACGATGCTGGATCTCCTGCTCAATGGCGGACTGAGCGCAGCGGTGAAGCGCGCGCTGTCCGTCGAGATGGGCGGACTGCCGCGCCTCGAGTACGTGGTGCCCTGGATGCGATGACGATTCGCCGGAAGGCAGCCGGCGCCGAAATTCCGCAACTCTCAGTGGGAGGAATCATGACGAAAGCCGATCTCGTGGAGCAGGTGGCCGAAGCGATCGGGCCGGGGATCACGAAGAAGGACTGCGCCCTCGTGGTCGACGGGCTGCTGAACGCGATCAAGAACGCGATGGCCGACCACGAGCACATCGAGATCCGCGGCTTCGGCACGTTCAAGGTCCGCAAGCGGCGCTCCCGGATGGCGCGCAATCCGCGCACGGGCGACCCGGTCGAGGTGCCCTCGCGCGCGGTGCCCGTGTTCAAGCCGTCGAAGGACCTGCGGCTGCAGGTCGCCGACGGCGTGCACGTCCCGGTCTGATTCCTCACGGCGGCGGCGCCCGGCCCCGCGCACGCGCGCGGGGCGGGGCCGCCGTGCCTCATCTCACCTAACGCGGCCCGCGCTCGCGGCGTCTGATGTCCGTGAGCATGCTGCGGCTGGAACCGAAAGCCGCCGCGCCGGGCGACGACGCTGACCTCATCGAACGCGCGCGCGCCGGCGATCGCGAGGCGCAGGAGCACCTCGTGCGGCGCCATCTCGCGGACGTGTACGACGTCGCGTACCGCGTACTCGGCGACCGCGACCTCGCCCAGGATGCGGCACAGGACGCGCTCGTAAACGCGCTCCGCGCCCTTCACAAGTTCCGGGGCGACAGCTCGTTCCGCACGTGGCTGCTGCGCATCACGACCAACGCCGCGCGCTCGGCGGGGCGACGGCAGGGCCGACGGCGCGAGGTCGCATTGACGGTCGTCGAGAACACGGCCGGCGCGGAGGACGAGGATGCGGCCGCGCGCGCGGCGACACGTGACGAAGCGGACCGCATCCACGCGCTGCTGGAGAAGCTGCCGACGAAGCAGCGGCTGGCCGTGTCGCTCCGCATTCACCAGGGGCTGAGCTACGCGGAAATCGGCAAGGTGATCGACTGCTCCGAAGGTGCGGCGCGCGTGAACTACCACCTGGGCATCAGGAAACTCAGGGAGCTGGTGCCATGAGCGAATGTGAACGGATCCGGGACCTGATTCCCGACCGCGTGGCCGGACGGCTGGATGCCGTGCGTTCCGCGCAGGTCGATGCGCACATCGCCGCGTGCGCCGAGTGCGCGGCGGAGTACGCGCTCGTGATGACCATGCGACGTCATCCGGTCCACCCGCCGGCGCAACTCGAGGCGCGCGTCCTGTCCGCGCTCGCGACGCCGATCCATCGGCGGCCGTGGTCGATGGCGATTGCGGCGGGGCTCACCATGGCGATCGGCGCTGCTGTGATTCTCGAGCGCACGGGCCGTGCGCCGGCACCCGTACCCGAAGAGCAGACGGCGGGGCCCGTGCTCATCTGGCCGGCGACGGAAGAGCCGCTGATGCACGGCGCGCCGTCGCTGAGCGAACTGTCCGTGGAAGAGTTGGAAGCTCTGCTGGAGGAGCTGGACTCATGAGAAGGATCCTGGTTGTTCTGGGTATGCTGCTGCTCGTGCCGATCGGCGCGCATGCGCAGCAGCAGCGGCAGTCGAACATGGCGCGGCCGGCGGAGCGCGAGCGGCTGGAACGCGAGATCGTGCAGCGCTTCGTGCAGCAGGTGTCCACCGCGCTGAATCTCGATGACGCGCGACGCAGCCGACTGGAGACGCTGCTGAACGATGGGAATGCGCGCCGCCGTGGCCTCGCACGCGAGGCGATGCAGCTGCGACAGCGGCTGCAGGCGGCCGTGCGCGATTCGTCGACCGCTGAAGCGGAGTACGAACGCATTCTCTCGGGCATGTCGGCGATCCGCGATCAGGAGCACGCGAACTGGCGCGAGGAGCAGGCGGCACTCGATGCGCTGCTTTCGCCGCGCGAGCGCGCGCAGTTCACGATGCACTGGCTGCGGTTCCAGCAGCGGATCCGCGAGCTGATCGCACGGCGCCCGGGCGCGCCGCCCAGGTAGTTCGGGAACTCCACACGAGCCGCGGCGTTTCAGGGGAGAGGTCGCGGCACGTTGCCCCGGCCGTTCCCCGCGGCTAGCATGGGGCATGCGCGTTCGACTCCTCTTCTTCGCCCTCTATCGCGACCTCGCCGGCCGCGACGAGCTGGACATCGAGCTCCGCCCCGGCGCTTCCGCTGCGGATGCGGTTGCGGCGGCGCGCGGTTTCGGCGGCGGGTTCGCGCGCATTCCCGCACGGCCGGTCGTGGCGGTGAACCGCGAGTACGCCGGCCTCGACCAGACGCTCTCCGACGGCGACGAGCTGGCACTGCTGCCGCCCGTGGCTGGAGGCTGACGTGGCGCTGCGCATCACCGCCGACCCGATCGACGCTGCCGCACTGCTCGCGGAGGTGGGCTCGCCCGCGGATGGCGCGGTGCTGCTCTTCCTCGGCACGGTGCGCGACCACAACGAGGGGCGACGCGTGCGTGGCATGCGCTACGACGCGTACGCTGCCATGGCGGTGTCGGTGCTGGAGGAGATCGTTTCCGAGGCGCGGTCGCGCTGGCCTGATGCGTCGATTGCCGCCGTGCATCGCACCGGTGAACTCGCGCTCGGCGAGGCGAGTGTGGGCGTGGCCGTGTCGACGCCGCATCGCGCGGAAGCGTTCGGCTGCGGGCGGCACGTTCTCGAAGAGATCAAGCACCGGCTCCCGGTGTGGAAGCTCGAGCGCTACGCGGATGGCGACGAGGCGTGGCTGGATGGCGTCGCGCCACCGGTGCCGGAGCGCGCCCATGAGTGATCTGCTCGCCCGTGCGGAGGCGGAGCGGCGCACGCTCGAGGCGAAGCGCAGTTCCGAAGGAATGCGCGACGGCTTCGGCAGGCGCATCGAGTACCTGCGCATCTCCGTAACGGACAAGTGCAACCTCCGCTGCGTGTACTGCATGCCGCCGGAGGGTCTGCCGTGGTTGAAGCGCGACGAGCTGCTCTCCTACGAGGAGATCGCGGCGGTTGTGCGCGTCATGGCCGGCATGGGGCTGCGCCGTCTGCGCATCACCGGCGGCGAACCCCTGGTCCGCCGCGACCTCGCCGATCTCGTGGCGATGCTGACCGCGATTCCGGGCATCGAGGACATCGCGCTCTCCACGAATGCGGTGCTGCTGGATGAACACGCGGAGGCACTGCGGAAGAGCGGCGTGAGCCGCGTCAATGTGTCGCTCGATTCGCTGAAGCCGGAACGCATCGACGCGCTCGCCCGGCGCGACGGCTCTCACGAAGGCATCCTGCGCGGGCTCGCCGCGGCGGAGCGCGTCGGGTTCGATCCCATCAAGGTCAACACGGTCGTACTGCGCGGCCGCAACGACGACGAACTCGAGGACTTCGCGCGCATCACGATCGAGCGGCCGTGGCACGTGCGCTTCATCGAAGTGATGCCGGTGGGCGAGAACCTCGGGATCTCCGCGGAGGAGTATGTTCCTGCGATGGAGATGCTCGAGCGGGTGCGCGGCATCGGCGAGATCGAGCCGGTGCCCGGTCCACCCGGCAACGGCCCCGCGACGTACTTCCGCTTCCCGGGCGCGTGCGGGACCGTCGGTGTGATCACGCCGATGAGCCACAACTACTGCGAGCGCTGCAATCGCATGCGGCTGACCGCGGACGGGCGGCTGCGCCCGTGCCTGTTCGGGAACATCGAGACGCCGCTGCGCGAGGCGCTGCGCGCGGGCGAGCCGATCGAGCCGCTGGTGCGCCGGACGCTCGAGATCAAGCCCGAGCGGCACTGGCTCGTCCAGGGAAGCGCCGCCGGCTCCGGCGGCCTCCGCGCCCTTTCGCAGGTCGGCGGCTGACTTCGTTTGACACCCCGCCGCACGGCGGCCTACCTTCACCCGGCTTCACCGGGAATCCACAGCGAACGAGCAGGACATGGTCGAACGGATAACGGTCGTGGGCGCCGGGAATGTCGGCGCAACCGCGGCGCAGGGCCTGGCGCGCCGCGAGCTGGCACGCCAGGTCGTGATGATCGATATCATGGAGGGCGTCCCGCAGGGGAAGGGACTCGATCAGTGGGAGTCGGCGCCGATCGAGGGCTGGGACACCCGCGTCATCGGTACCAACGATTACGCCGACACCGCCGGCTCCGACGTGGTTGTGGTGACCGCGGGCATCGCGCGCAAGCCGGGCATGAGCCGCGAGGACCTGCTGCGGACGAACGCGGGCATCGTGCGCGACGTGTCGCAGAAGATCAGGGAAACCTCGCCGAACGCCATCGTCATCATGGTGTCGAACCCGCTCGACGTGATGGCGTACGTGTGCATGCAGACGACCGGCTTCCCGCGCGAGCGCGTGATCGGCATGGCGGGTGTGCTCGACACCGCGCGCTACCGCTCGTTCATCGCGATGGAGCTGGACGTGAGCGTCGAGGACATCCAGGCGCTCGTGCTGGGCGGCCACGGCGACACCATGGTGCCGCTCGCGTCCTACACGACCGTGAGCGGGATCCCGCTGGCGCAGCTCCTGCCGCAGGAACGCATCGAGCCGCTCGTCGACCGCGCGCGCACCGGCGGGGCGGAGATCGTGAAGCTGCTGGGCACGGGCAGCGCGTACTACGCGCCCGGCGCGGCCGTCGTGCAGATGGCGGAAGCGATCGTGCGCGACAAGAAGCGGATCCTGCCGTGCTCCGCGTGGCTCACCGGGGAGTACGGTCTCGACGGTCTGTTCCTCGGCGTGCCCTGCAAGCTGGGGCGCGCCGGGCTCGAGGGGATCCTGGAGGTCGAGCTCACGGACGAGGAGCGTGCCGCGTTGAACCGCTCGGCGGACGCCGTGCGCGAGACCATGGCGCTGCTCGGGTAGCGCCCATGCGCAGGGCGCTCTCGATCTGGGACTCGACGGTCGGCAAGAAGATCGCCATGGCCGTGACGGGCATCATCCTGATCGGCTTCATAGTCGTGCACATGCTCGGCAACCTGAAGGTCTTCCAGGGGCCGGAGGCGTTCAATCACTACGCAGAAGGATTGCGCGAGTTGGGCGCCCCCTTCTTCGGCCGGAGCCAGCTCCTCTGGCTCCTGCGCATTGGCCTGATCGTTTCCGTCATCATCCACATCGTCGCGGCCACGCAGCTCACACTGCGTGCGCGTGCGGCGCGCCGGCAGGGATACAGGAAGTTCGATTCGCTGGCGTTCTCGTACGCTTCGCGCACGATGGTGTGGGGCGGTGTCATCATCCTGCTGTTCGTCGTGTACCACCTGATGCACATGACGTTCGGCAACGTGCACCCCGACTTCATCCCCGGCGACGCGTATCACAACTTCGTGGTGGGATTCCGGAGCGTGCCGGTGTCGCTCGCGTACATCGCCGCGATGATCCCGCTCGGGTTCCACCTGTATCACGGCTTCTGGAGCATGCTGCAGACGCTCGGTGCGAACAGCCCGCGGTACAATCGCTACCGCCGGCCGATCGCAATGGTGCTCGCGATCGCGGTAATCGCGGCGAATCTGTCCTTCCCGATCGCCGTGCTGGCCGGCTGGGTGGGGTGATGTGATGGATCTGAACGCACGGATTCCGAGCGGCCCGATCGAGACGGCCTGGGAGCGTCACCGTTTCGAGCTGAAGCTGGTCAACCCCGCGAACAAGCGGAAGCACACGATCCTCGTCGTCGGTTCGGGCCTCGCCGGCGCATCCGCCGCTGCGACGATGGCGGAGCTGGGCTACGACGTCCTCTGCTTCTGCTTCCAGGACAGCCCGCGGCGCGCGCACAGCATCGCCGCGCAGGGCGGGATCAACGCGGCCAAGAACTACCAGAACGACGGCGACAGCGTCTACCGCCTGTTCTACGACACGGTGAAGGGCGGGGACTTCCGGGCGCGCGAAGGGAACGTGTACCGGCTGGCGGAGATCAGCCTGAACATCATCGACCAGTGCGTAGCGCAGGGCGTGCCGTTCGCACGCGAGTACGGCGGTCATCTCGCCAACCGCTCGTTCGGCGGCGCGCAGGTGTCGCGCACCTTCTACGCGCGCGGCCAGACCGGTCAGCAGCTCCTGCTGGGCGCGTATCAGGCGCTCGAGCGGCAGGTACGCGCGGGCAAGGTGCGGATGCTCACGCGCCACGAGATGCTCGACCTCGTGCTCGTGGACGGTCACGCGCGCGGCATCATCACGCGCGATCTCATCGACGGCCGCATCGAGTCCTGGGCCGGCGACGCCGTCGTGCTGGCCACCGGCGGTTACAGCAACGTCTTCTTCCTGTCCACGAACGCGAAGGGGTGCAACGTCACGGCGATCTGGCGCGCGTACAAGCGCGGCGCCGGCTTCGCAAACCCGTGCTTCACCCAGATCCACCCGACCTGCATCCCGCCCAGCGGCGACTACCAGTCGAAGCTCACGCTCATGAGCGAGTCGCTGCGCAACGACGGGCGCGTGTGGGTGCCGAAGAAGCCCGGCGACACGCGGGCGCCCGACCAGATCCCCAACGACGAGCGCGACTACTACCTCGAGCGCATCTACCCGAGCTTCGGCAACCTCGTCCCGCGTGACGTGGCATCACGGCGCGCGAAGGAGGCGGTCGACAACGGGCGCGGCGTCGGGCCGTCGGGCGTGGGCGTATACCTCGACTTCCGCGATGCCATCCAGCGGCTCGGCCGCAACGTCATCGAAGAGCGCTACGGCAACCTGTTCGACATGTACGCGAACATCACGGGCGAGGACCCGTATCGCGTGCCGATGCGCATCTACCCGGCGCCGCACTACACCATGGGCGGACTCTGGGTCGACTACAACCTCATGAGCAACATCCCAGGCCTGCACGTGGCCGGCGAGGCGAACTTCTCGGACCACGGCGCGAATCGCCTCGGTGCGAGCGCGCTCATGCAGGGGCTGGCCGATGGCTACTTCATCGTGCCGCTCACCGTCGGCGACTACATCGCGCGCGAGCGGCCGAAGGCCGTCTCGACCGATGACGGCGAGTTCCGCGAGGCCGAAGAGGCCGCGCGCCAGCGCACGCAGAAGCTGCTCTCCATTCAGGGTCGCCGCACGCCGGCCGACATCCATCGCGAGCTCGGCCGCCTCATGTGGGACCTTTGCGGCATGGAGCGCAGTGCGGACGGACTGCGCAAGGCGCTCGAGAGGATTCCCGAGCTGCGCGCGGAGTTCTGGGAGAACGTGCGCATCCCGGGACAGGGTGCCGAGCTGAACCAGTCGCTCGAGCACGCCGGACGGCTCGCCGACTTCCTCGAGTTCGCCGAGCTCATGGTTCACGACGCACTCGAGCGGGACGAGTCCTGCGGCGGACACTTCCGCGTCGAGCATCAGACGCCGGACGGCGAGGCGAAGCGCGACGACGACCGCTTCGCGCACGCCGCCGTCTGGGAGTACCAGGGGCCGGACAGGAAGCCGCTGCGGCACGTCGAGCCGCTGTCGTTCGAGTACGTGCCCCTCAGCCAGCGGAGCTACAAGTGAGGCTGACACTGCACGTCTGGCGGCAGCCCGGACCACAGGCCGACGGACGCTTCGAGACCTACAGCGTCGACGACATCTCCGAGCACATGTCCTTCTTGGAGATGCTCGACGTCGTCAACGAGAAGCTGACCGCGGAGGGGAAGGACCCGATCGCCTTCGATCACGACTGCCGCGAGGGCATCTGCGGCTCGTGCGGCTTCATGATCAACGGCGAGCCCCACGGCCCGCTCCCCGAGACCACCGTCTGCCAGCTCCACATGCGGCACTACAAGGACGGCGACGAGGTCTGGATCGAGCCGTGGCGCGCGACCGCCTTTCCGGTCATCCGCGACCTCGTCGTAGACCGCACGGCATTGGACAGGATCATCCAGGCGGGCGGCTACATCTCCGTGCGGACCGGCAGCGCCCCCGAAGCAAACTCCATCCCCGTTCCCAAGCGGAACGCCGACCTGGCCATGGACGCCGCCGAGTGCATCGCCTGCGGCGCGTGCGTGGCCGCGTGCCCCAATGCATCCGCAATGCTGTTCACCGGCGCCAAGGTCACGCATCTGGGCGTGCTTCCGCAGGGACAGCCCGAGCGCTTCTTGCGCGTCGCCGAGATGGTCCGCGTCCACGATGACGAGGGCTTCGGTCACTGCACCAACCACGGCGCCTGTCAGAACGCCTGCCCCAAGGGCATCAGCGTCGACACCATCGCGGGGCTGAATTCGGATCTGCGGAAGGCGAAGCTGCGGAACGTCTGACTTCTCGAGTCGGGAGTCGGGAGTCGCGAGTCGGGAGTCGGGTTTACGGAATCGGCGCAGTGGTCATGCGGGCCACTGCGCCGCGTCCTTGTTGGGGGGTCGGGATCGGCATTGGAGTCCAGGGTCGCGCCTCGATGGTCGATGGGCGACGTCGCCGGTCGTTGTTCTTCCCGTTCCTCGCCCTTCGGTACTGCCGCACACTTCGCCCACCGTGCCCTCCGCCGCCGCCTTCGTCACTTGTCAGGGGCTGCGCGGCGCTCGACGCTTTCGACCGCGGCGTAGTGACTCTCGTAGATCCGCAGCCCGGTGGACGCCGCAAAGTCGTCCATCGGCGATGCGAATTCGAGACATCTGGCGCGTTTGCGGCGGGTAGCGCCGCGAAGTCGTCAATCGTGGGTTCGCTTCGGAGGCCTTTGACGGGTTTGCGGCGGGTAGCGCCGCAAAGTCGTCATTCGTGGGCGCTTCGGAGGCCTTTGGCGCGTTTGCGGCGGGTAGCGCCGCGAAGTCGTCAATCGTGGGTTCGCTTCGGAGGCCTTTGACGGGTTTGCGGCGGGTAGCGCCGCAAAGTCGTCATTCGTGGGCGCTTCGGAGGCCTTTGGCGCGTTTGCGGCGGGTAGCGCCGCGAAGTC
>CAYUIG010000008.1:49072-87307 GCA_964444685.1 uncultured Gemmatimonadaceae bacterium
CGACTCCCGACTCTCGACTCTCGACTCCTGACTCGAGAGAATCAGAGCTTGGGCAGCGTGACGCCGCGCTGATCCTGGTACTTGCCCTGCCGCATCGCGTAGGTGGTTTCCGGGACTTCGTCGCCCTGGAAGAACAGGAGCTGGGCGAGGCCTTCGCGACTGTAGATCTTGGCGGGCAGAGGGGTGGTGTTCGAGATCTCGAGGGTCAGGTGGCCGCACCATTCGGGCTCGAGCGGCGTCACGTTCACGATGATGCCGCAGCGCGCGTACGTGGACTTGCCGACGCACACGACGAGCACGTCCTTGGGGATCCGGAAGTACTCCATCGTCGCGGCGAGCGCGAACGAGTGGGGCGGGATGATGCAGTGGTCGCCCTTGATGTCGACGAACGACCGCGGGTCGAACGCCTTCGGGTCCACCACCACGCTGTGCACGTCGGTGAACACCTTGAACTCGTCGCCGACGCGGATGTCGTAGCCGAACGATGACAGCCCGTAGCTGATCGTTCCGTCCCGCACCTGCCGTCCCACGAACGGCTCGATCATTCCGTGCTCTTCCGACATCCGCCGGATCCAGCGGTCGCTTCGGATCGCCATGCTTTTTCCGTCTGGTGTGAATCCCGCGCAACGGCGGGGAGGCGGCAAACTAGAGGGTGGGAGGGCGTGTGCCAAGTCGGGCCGGACGTCGGGCGGGCGACGAACGGCGGGCGACGAATGGCGGGCGACAGACGACGGGCGACAGACGACGGGCGACGAACGGCGGGCGACGAACGGCGGGTTTTTGCGGCGGGTTTGTGCGGCGGGTTTGTGCGGCGGGAGGTGTGTACAAATCGGGGGCGCGCACGTACGGTTCGCGTCGGCGGAAAACGGGTGGCGGAAACTGGGCCGGGGCGGTCCAATCCATGCAGCCGATTTGACGCATCGTTGCTTGACACCCGTGAGGCGTGCGGATAGGTTGCCGGCCGGGTCCAAGTGAACGAATTCACAAGCGGTTGGACCGGATGATCGAGCTCTACGTACCGATCCTGATTCTGCTCGGCGTGTCCATCGCGAACGCAGTCGCGCTGGTCGCGCTGTCGCACGCGGTGAGCCCGTACCGACCGACGGCGGTGAAGCTGGAGCCGTACGAGTCGGGGATGGTGCCGCTGGGGGATACGCGCGAGCGGTTCAGCGTGAAGTACTACATGGTGGCGATCCTGTTCATCGTCTTCGACATCGAGGCGGTGTTCCTGATCCCGTGGGGAGTGTTCTTCCGTGAACTCGGCGTGTTCGGGTTCGTGGAGATGCTCGTATTCATTGGCGTACTGCTGGTAGGCTTCGCGTACGTCTGGAAGAAGGGAGCGTTGGAGTGGGACTGAAGCTTCCGACGCTGGGATTCGCGGAGGGCACGTTCCTGACGACGCGTCTGGACGCGGTCGTTAACTGGGCGCGTGCGAACTCGCTGTGGCCGATGCCGTTCGGCACGGCGTGCTGCGCGATCGAGATGATGGCGACGGCAGCGTCGCATTACGATCAGGCGCGTTTCGGGATGGAGCGGATGGCGTTCTCGCCGCGTCAGGCGGACGTCTTCATCTGCGCGGGTCGCGTGCCGTACAAGATGGCGCCGGTGCTGCGGCGGATCTGGGATCAGATGCCACAGCCGAAGTGGTGCGTGTCGATGGGAGCGTGCGCGTCATCGGGCGGCGTGTTCGATGTGTACTCGATGGTACAGGGTATCGACACGATCATCCCGGTGGACGTGTACGTGCCGGGTTGTCCGCCGCGGCCCGAAGGTCTCCTGTACGGCCTGATGCTGATCCAGGAGAAGATCAAGGGCGAAACGCTGGCGCGGCCGGAGCTTCGAGACGAGGATCCTGCGCGCGCAGGGCAGCCGAACCGGACGGCGGAGGCGATCGAGGAGATCGCGGGCCCGTTCGGGAACTCGACGACGCAGAACCGGGTGAGCGGGTTGGTGACGACCGCCGCGGTCATGCGGCCCGGAGACCGGCAGCCGTAATGAGCGAGCGGCCGTACGAGGCGGGGCTGCAGGGGCTGGAGACCGGGCCGCGTGCGAGCGCGGGTGCGGCGCCGGAGCGCGGGCCGGAGGCGGAGCCCGGGTCGCATCCCTCCATCGCACCGTTGCGCGAACGTTTCGGCAGTGCGGTACTCCGCCACGAAGTGCAGTCGAAGGACGAGCACGTCGTCTACATCGCACCGGAGTCCATCCGCGCGGTGCTGGCCTGGCTGCGCGATGAACAGGGCTACGACTTCCTCGCCGATCTCACGGCCGTGGACTACGGCGGCGGCCGCCCGCTCGAGGTCATCTACCAGCTCTGGTCGATACCGAACCGCCGCGCGCTGCGCGTGAAGGCGGTGCTGCCGCTCGATGCGCTCGAGATCGACAGCGCGGTGCCGGTGTGGGCCGCGGCCAACTGGCTCGAGCGCGAGGTCTACGACTTGTTCGGCATCCACTTCCGCGGCCATCCCGATCTGCGCCGCATCCTCATGCCGCAGAAGTACGCGGAGGGTCATCCGCTGCGAAAGGACTTCCCGCTGCGCGGCCGGTTCAGCCGTGCCGAGCAGACGCGGCGCGCGCTCGCGATGGAAGTGGAGGACTACTACACGCCGGCGGAGCTGGCGCTCGCGCGCGGGCAGGATCTGTCCGTCCCCGCGACGGGCGCAGCGACGCCGGAGATCGAGATGGAGCCCGGTGAGCATGCGCCCGGATCGGGCCGTGCGACGAGTGCGGATCACTGGGCGCTGGGCGCCGGCGGTTCGGCCGCCGGCGGAGAGCCGGGCCCGGGCAAGGTGACGGAATGAGCACGCGCACGGTCGAGTACCTGGTCACGCGCAATCCGGAGATGGGTCCCGACGGGCGGCCTGCGATGGGCCCGGTGCTGCCGATCGGGATCGAGCCGGAGCTCCAGGGTGAGCACATGCTCATCAACATCGGGCCGCAGCATCCGGCCACGCACGGGGTGCTGCGTCTCGTGCTGGAGCTGGATGGCGAAACGGTGATTCGCTGCATCCCGCACATCGGCTACCTGCATTCGAGCTTCGAGAAGCTGGGCGAGTACCGCACCTGGAACCAGGTGATCCCGCTCACCGACCGCATGGACTACCTCGCGCCGTTGATCTACAACTGCGCGTACGCGATGGCGGTCGAGAAGCTGATGGGCATCGAGGTGACCGAGCGGTGCAAGGTGGTGCGGGTCATCTGCATGGAGCTGGACCGCATCTTCAGCCACCTGCTCTGGCTCGGCACGACGGCCATCGACGTCGGCGCGTTCACGGTCTTCCTGTGGACGTTCCAGGAGCGCGAGCGGATCTATACGCTGCACGAGAAGTTCACGGGCGCACGCATCACGACGTCGGCCACGCGCATCGGCGGCATGATGGCGGATCTGCCCGAGGGCTGGACCGATGATCTGCGGCACTTCGTCGACACGCTGCCGAACACGCTCGACGAAGTCGAGACGCTGCTCACGCACAACCAGATCTGGATCGGGCGCAACCGCGATGTGGGCGCGATCTCGCCCGAGGACGCCGTGTCCTACGGTCTGTCGGGCGCGAACCTGCGTGCGACCGGCGTCGCCTACGACGTGCGCAAGGACCGGCCGTATTACGACTACGAGACGTACGACTTCGATGTGCCGGTCGGCGAGCACGGCGATGCCTACGACCGCTATCTCTGCCGGATGGAGGAGATGCGGCAGAGTCTGCGCATCCTGGACCAGGCGCTGCGCCGGCTGCCGGGCGGCCCGATCAACGTGGACGACCCGCGTGTGATCCTGCCCGGGAAGACCGACGCGATGGCCGACATGGAGTCGATGATCCATCACTTCAAGGTCGTGATGGAGGGCGTACGCGCACCGGTCGGCGAGAGCTGGTTCAGCGTGGAGAGCTCGAAGGGCGAGCTGGGGATGTACGTGGTGAGCGACGGCGGCTCGAAGCCCGTGCGCTGGCGCGTGCGCGGCCCCAGCTTCATCAACCTGTCGGCGCTGCCGAAGATGATCGAGGGCCGGCTGCTCGCGGACGTGATCGCGGTGAATGCCAGCCTCGACATCGTGCTGGGTGAAATCGATCGATGAGTCGAGAGTCGGGAGTCGGGAGCCGGGAGTCGCGAGGGGGGATGTCGGACGGAACACCGCTTTCGCAGAACCCCGGCTGGGCCGGGGAGACGGGCGACTTCGCCCAGCTCACCGAAGCGGATGTGCGCGGCGCTCAGTACGTCGGGCAGCGGCCCGCCGAGGGCATCGAGGCGGGCGGTGTGTGCTCCTATCCCTACCAGCTTTCCACGCGCCAGCCGGACGCGCCGCTCTTCGAGGGGCCGTACCGCGATCGCTTCAACAAGATCGTCGCACGCTATCCGAACCCGCAGGGCGCACTGCTGCCCGTACTCAACCTCGCGCACGAGCTGCACGGCTGGCTGTCGGCGGAGGACATGGAGACGGTCGCGGGGCTGCTGGGGCTCGCGCCCGCGTACGTGCGCGGCGTCGCCAGCTTCTACACGATGTACAACCGCCAGCCGCTGGGAAGCTACCTCGTGCAGGTGTGCACGAACGTGGCGTGCAACCTGTGCGGCGCGGATGACGTGATGGCGGCCTTCCTCGAGCACACGAATACGGATCCGGGCGAGGTGACGGAGGACGGGCTGTTCACGGTGATCGAGGCCGAGTGCCTCGGCGCCTGCGGCTTTCCGACGGCGGTGCAGATCAACGAGCGCTACTTCGAGAACGTGACGCCGGCGGACGTGCCGGCGATTCTCGAGCGGCTGCGGTCGGAAGGGCGGGGCTGATGGCGTACCCGTATCGTCACGAGCGCGAGACGCGGGTCCTGACGGAAGCATTCGGGGATCCGACGGCGCGCACGCTCGAGGGCTGGAAGCGACGCGGCGGATACGAGGCGCTGAAGAAGGCGCTCGCGATGTCGCCGAACGACGTCGTCGAAGTCGTGAAGGCCAGTGGTCTGCGCGGCCGCGGTGGCGCGGGCTTCCCGACGGGTGTGAAGTGGTCGTTCATGCCGAAGGACGACTCCCGCCAGCCGCACTACCTCGTGATCAACGCGGACGAGTCGGAGCCGGGCGCGTTCAAGGACCGCGAGCTGTGCCGCTGGACACCGCACCAGCTCGTCGAGGGCGCGCTCATCGGCGGCCACGCGATCCGCGCGCGCCACGTCTACATCTACATGCGCGGCGAGTTCTTCGAGCCTGCGCAGATCCTCGGCCGCGCGATCGAGGAGGCGTACGCGGCGGGCATTGCCGGCCGCGACGTGATGGGTTCCGGCATATCGATCGACATCACGCTCCACCTCGGCGCGGGCGCGTACATCTGCGGCGAGGAGACGGGACTGATGAACTCGCTGGAGGGGCGCCGCGGCCAGCCGCGCATCAAGCCGCCCTTCCCGGCGGCGGTGGGCGCGTTCGGACAGCCCACGACGATCAACAACGTCGAGACGCTGTGCGCGGTGCCGCACATCATCAATCGCGGGGCGGATTGGTACCGCTCGTTCGGCACCGAGAAGAGCCCGGGCACGAAGCTCTTCAACGTGTCGGGGCACGTCGTGCGGCGCGGCAACTTCGAGCTGCCGCTCGGCTTCCCGCTGAAGGATCTCATTTACGACGTGTGCGGCGGGATCCGCGACAGCCGCTCGCTCAAGGCGGTGATCCCGGGCGGCAGCTCGGTGCCGATCCTCGCGGCGAACGAGATCGACATCGCACTCGACTACGAGAGTGTGGCCGCTGCGGGCAGCATGCTCGGGACGGCGTCGGTCATCGTGATGGACGATCAGACGAGCATCGTGAAGCAGGTGCGTCGCATGGTGGAGTTCTACTCCCACGAGTCGTGCGGCCAGTGCACACCGTGCCGTGAGGGGACCACGTGGCTCGCGCGCATCCTGCGCCGGATCGAGAACGGCATGGGCCGCGAGGAGGATCTGCAGACGCTGCTCGACCTCGGCCGCAACATGACGGGCACCACCATCTGTGTGCTGAGCGACTCGGCCGCGGCGCCGGTGGCGAGCTCGATCCAGAAGTTCCGCGACGAGTACATGGAATTGATCCGCGCGGCCACGCCGCCGCAGTACGTGCCGGTGGGGTGAAGTCATGGCGAACGAGACGGTAACCTGCACGATCAACGGCGTCGAGGTGACGGTCCCGAAGGGGACGCGGATCATCGAGGCGGCCGAACAGATCGGCCTGGGCATCGCGCACTATTGCTACCATCCGGCGCTGTCGGCGCCGGCGATGTGCCGCATGTGCCTCGTCGAGGTCGAGGGCGCGCCCAAGCTCGCGCCCGCGTGCGTCACGACCGTCGCCGACGGGAACGTGATCCACACCGAGAGCGAGAACGCGCTCGAGTCGCGCAAGGGCACGCTCGAGTTCTACCTGCTGAACCACCCGCTCGACTGCCCCGTGTGCGACAAGTCGGGCGAGTGCAAGCTGCAGGACTACGTGCACATCGAGGGGCGGAAGCACGGCCGCTCCTTCGAGCCGAAGCGCATCCTCGGTCAGGACGACTTCGGCGGCGACATCCTCTACGACGGCGACCGCTGCATCCAGTGCACGCGCTGCGTGCGCTTCATGCGCGAGATCGCGGGCGAGGACCTGCTGTGCGTGGTGCAGCGCGGCAGCCGCTCGGTGATCGACACGTTCTTCGAAGAGGGACTCGAGGGGAATCTCTGGGCGGGCAACATCGTCGACATCTGCCCGGTCGGCGCGCTGCTGTCGAAGGACTTCCTGCACAAGGCGCGGGTCTGGGATCTCGACAGCAACACCTCGATCTGCCCGAACTGCTCGCAGGGCTGCAACATCCGCATCGACACGCGCGACAACCTGGTCGTGCGCATGCGGCCGCGTCACAACCCCGAGGTCAACTCGCACTGGATGTGCGACTACGGCCGCCTCCACCACGAGTGGATCAACGCGCTCGATCGCGTCGAGACGCCGCTGGTGCGCAAGGGCGCGGGCCTCGAGCCGATGACGTGGCAGGGTGCGATCGTCGACCTCGTGGAGCGACTCAAGGGCGCGGGTGATGCCACCGTGGTGGCCATCGGCTCCGCGATGCACGGCAACGAGGACAACGGCCTGCTCGCGCGCCTCGCCGCGCGCCTGGGCGCAACCGAACTGGTGTACCGCTCCGCGATGGCGGAGGACGAGGTGCCGTGCCCCGGCACGCCCGGGCTAGCGCGCAGGAAGGAGCTGGCTGCCAACGGGCGCGGGCTCGAGGCGCTCGGATTCCGGCGCGTCGGTGATGACGCGGGGCATGGCGGGATCGAAGTTGCGCCCGGAGCCATCCTGATCACGCTGGGTGATGCTCTGGGCGACGTCGCCCCGGCGAGCCTCGCGGCGGCGGGAATGCGCATCGCACTCGCGACGTCACCGAGCCCTGCGGTGCTGGCCGCGGACTACGTGCTGCCGATCACGACGTTCGCGGAGCAGGAAGGTACGTTCACGAACCACGAGGGCCGGGTGCAGCGCTTCTGGCCTGCGGTGCAGCCGCCGCCGCTGGCCCGGCCGGCGTGGCAGGTGCTCGGCGTGGTACTCGCCGGTCTGGGTGATGGCGGTGCACCGCCGGACGCGGGCAGCGCATTCCTGCGCGTGGCCGAGCTGTTCGGCGCGTTCGCCGGTCTCGACTACGGGCGCATCGGCAGCACGGGCGCGCCGCTCGCGGCGGCCGCCGCCGCGGGGAGCGTCTGATGCACGAGGTCGGCGCACTCACCCCGACGGCGCTGCTGATCAGCCACGCGCTCAAGGTGATCGTGGTGTTCACGGTCATCATGGTCGTCGTCGCGCTCTATACGCTCGCGGAGCGCCGCGTGTCCGCGTGGATCCAGGACCGGCTGGGCCCGAACCGCGTCGGGCCGTTCGGGCTGCTGCAGCCGGCGGCGGACGGCGTGAAGAACCTGCTGAAGGAGGAGACGCTGCCGATCGCGGCGTCGCGCGTGTTCTTCATGGTCGCGCCTGCGCTGGCCATCGCGCCCGCCCTCATCACGTTCGCCGTGGTCCCGTTCGCGGCGCCGCTGCCGACGCCGTGGGGGCTGGTCGAGATGATCATCGCCGACGTGCCGATCGGCATCCTCTACATCCTCGCGATCAGCGGACTCGGCGTGTACGGCGTGGTGATGGCGGGGTGGGCATCGAACAACAAGTACGCGTTCCTCGGCTCGATGCGCGCGGGCGCGCAGATGGTGAGCTACGAGGTGTCGCTCGCGCTCAGCCTCGTGCCGGTATTCATGCTGGCGGGGAACGTCACGCTGACGCAGATCGTGTGGACGCAGCAGCAGGAGCTCGGGCTCTGGCTGGCGTTCCCGCTGGGGCTGTCGTTCCTGCTCTTCATCGCGGCCGCGTACGCCGAGACGAACCGCCTGCCTTTCGACATGGCGGAGGCGGAGTCGGAGCTGATCACCGGCTACCACACCGAGTACTCATCGATGAAGTTCAGCATGTTCTTCATCGCCGAGTACGCGAACATGCTGACCGCATCCGCGCTGATGGCCACGCTCTTCTTCGGCGGCTGGGACATTCCGTTCTGGACCGGCGACGACATGCGCGTGATCGCGCCGGGCGTGGTCGAGGGCGCGGCGCCCGCGTGGTGGAAGACGCTGCTCACGCTGGGCGCGTTCGCGACCAAGACGCTGTTCTTCGCGTTCCTCTACATCTGGGTGCGCTGGACGCTGCCGCGCTTCCGCTACGACCAGATCATGCATCTGGGGTGGAAGGTGATGCTGCCGACGGCGCTCGCGTTCATCGCGGTCACAGGCACGACCATGCTGGTGCTCGATCGGGTCGGCATCGAGTTCGGTTTCGTCTACGGCCTGATCCTGACGGCGGTGAACATCCTGTCGATGGTGGTCTTCCTGTTCGTGGTCGACCGCGACCGCGTGATCCGGGGTGCATCGACGCCGCCGGAGCCGCGCATGGAGCTGCCGGCGGGCATCACGGCCGTGCGTTCGGCACGGCCACCCGTGCCGGAGGAGGCATAATGGCGATCGGTGTGCGGACGGTGCGCCGTCCGGCCGAGAACACGTCGTACCTGCGCGCGACGCTGCGCGGGATGGCGCTGACGTTCAAGCATCTGGTGCGGCCGGACAAGATCACGATCGAGTACCCGGACGAGCGGCCGCCGCTGTCGCCCCGCTGGCGCGGGACGCACCGGATGGCGGTGCACGCGGACGGCCGGCCGAAGTGTGTGGCGTGCGGGCTCTGTCCGACGATCTGTCCGGCCAACTGCATCCGGCTGGTGCCGGGAGAGGACGATCAGGGGAACCGCTACCCGGTCGTGTACGAGATCGATGAGTTCCGCTGCATCTTCTGCGGCATGTGTCAGGAGGTGTGCCCGGTGGAGGCGATCCACGTGGGCCAGGACTACGAGGCGGCGGAGTACACGCGCGAGCGGTTCATCTACGACCTCGACCGGCTCATGGCGCAGGACCACCCGGTGACGGACCTCTGGGATCCCTCCGACCCGCTGGGCCAATGAGCGAACTGCTCTGGTGGGTGTTCGCGTCCCTCGCAGTCGGGGGCGCGATGGGCACCGTGACGAGCCGCAACCCGGTCGGCAGCCTGCTGTTCCTCGTGCTGAGCTTCTTCAGCCTGTCCGCCGTCTACGTGCTGCTCGGCGCGCACTTCATCGCGGCGATCCAGGTGATCGTGTACGCGGGCGCGATCATGGTGCTGTTCCTGTTCGTGATCATGCTGCTGAATCTCGGACATGCGCGCATGGTCGAGCTGCGCGGGCCGGCGTGGATGCTGGTCGGCTTCGTCGCTGCAGGACTGGGCGGCTGGGCCGTGAGCCGCACCCTCGCGTCTCCCGAGCTGCCGGACCTGGGTGGTGCGGAGCGCATCGATGCCGCCGTCCGCCAGCTCAACGCTGTCGGCGCGATCGCACAGCCACTCTTCCGCGACTTCCTCGTGCCGTTCGAGCTCACGTCGATCCTGCTGCTCGTTGCCATCATCGGCGCCGTGCTGCTCGCGAAGCGGAGGGTCTGAGTGATCACGGAAAGCCTGATCCTGTCCGTGGTGCTGTTCACCATCGGCGTGGCCGGTGTGGTGTTCCGGCGGAATGCGATCGTGCTGTTCATGTGCATCGAACTCATGCTCAACGCCGCGAACCTCGCCTTCGTCGCGTTCTCCCGCCTGGTCGGCATCGAGGGCCAGGTGTTCGTCTTCTTCGTCATGACCGTTGCCGCCGCCGAGGCGGCCGTCGGTCTCGCGCTCGTGATCGCCATCTTCCGGCACACCGAGAGCGTCGACATGGAATCCTTCCGCCTGCTGCGGTGGTAGCGTGACGGAATTCCACCCCACTCTGCTCTGGGCGGTGGCGCTGCTGCCGCTGCTCGGATTCGCGATCAACGGCGCGCTGGCCCTGTGGGCGCCGGAGCGGAAGGCCGTGACCACGATCGTCGGGCCCGGCGTCGTCGGCGCTGCGTTCGTGATCGCGCTGCTCAACTTCCTCGGGATGCGCGGCGCCGAGCTGCACGGGCCGATCGTCGAGACGTACTGGCAGTGGATGCCGGTCGGCGAGCTGCAGGTGAACGCAGCGTTCCAGCTCGACCAGCTGTCGATGCTGATGACGCTGATCATCACCGGGGTGGGCTTCCTGATCCACCTCTACAGCATCGGCTACATGGGCGAGGACCCCGGCTACGCGCGGTACTTCGCCTACACCAACCTGTTCGTGTTCTTCATGCTCGTGCTGGTGCTGGGCGCGAGCTTCCCGATGATGTTCGTCGGCTGGGAAGGCGTCGGTCTCTGCAGCTACCTGCTGATCGGCTTCTGGTTCAAGGACCGGGAGAAGGCGGACGCGGGCAAGAAGGCGTTCATCGTGAACCGGATCGGGGACTTCGGCTTCCTCATGGCCATGTTCCTGATCTTCGCGAACGTCGGCTCGCTCGACTTCGAGGCCGTATTCGCGGCTGCGCCGTCCGCGTTCGCGTACGGCGGCGCCGTGGTCACGCTGATCGCGCTGTTCCTCTTCCTGGGCGCCACGGGCAAGAGCGCACAGATCCCGCTGTACATCTGGCTGCCGGACGCCATGGCCGGTCCCACGCCGGTCAGCGCGCTGATCCACGCGGCCACCATGGTGACCGCGGGCGTCTATCTCGTAGCGCGCGCGGGCGTGCTGTTCGCGCTGGCGCCGGTCGCGATGATCACCGTCGCGCTGGTGGGTGCGCTGACCGCGTTGCTCGCCGCGACGATCGGTACCGCGCAGTACGACATCAAGAAGGTGCTGGCGTACTCCACGGTGTCGCAGCTCGGGTACATGTTCATCGGTGTGGGCGTGGGTGCGTACGCGTCCGGCGTCTTCCACCTGATGACGCACGCCTTCTTCAAGGCGCTGCTCTTCCTCGGCTCGGGCGCCGTGATCCACGCGATGCACGCCGCGCTGCACCACACGCACAGCGACCTGGACGCGCAGGACATGCGCAACATGGGCGGGCTGCGCGCATTCATGCCGATCACCTGGATCACGATGTGGATCGGCACGCTCGCGATCGCGGGCGTGTGGCCGTTCGCCGGCTTCTTCTCGAAGGACGAGATCATCTGGATGGCGGGCGCGCGCGCCGTCGGCGGCTTCGAGCCGTGGTTCCGCGCGGTCTGGGTCCTCGCGCTCATCTCCGCCGTGCTGACCGCGTACTACATGACGCGGCTGATGATCATGACCTTCCACGGCGAGAACCGTACGGGCGACGCGGAACGCCGCCACCTGCACGAGGCGCCGAAGGTCATGTGGGTGCCGCTCGTCGTCCTCGCCGTGCTGTCCATTGTCGGCGGCTGGGTGAACGTGCCGGCCGCGATCGGCGACCTCCCGGTGTTCGGGTGGATTCCGCACTCGGAGTGGCTGCACGAGTGGCTGCACCCGGTGACGGAGCGTGCCGACGCGGTACTGGCCGCGCGCGTGCCCGAGGCAGCGCACACGTCGCCGCTGGGCGGCGGCGAGGGGCTGTGGGCCGCGCTGTCGTTCGCGCTGGCCGTGATCGTGATCCTGGTCACATCTTCGGCCATGCGGCGCCGCAGGATCGTGCGGGCGCCGGAATCGCCGGAGCCGCGCGGCTTCGCGAAGCTGCTGTACAACAAGTGGTACGTGGACGAGATGTACGACGCGCTGGTCGTACGCCCGGTGCTGGCCGTGTCGCGCGGCGCGTGGCGCGTGATCGACCAGGGGCTGATCGACGGCGTCGTGAATGGATTGGGTTATGCCGCACGCGCGTTCGGGTGGGTCGGCTCGCGGCTCCAGACCGGCCAGGCGAACACCTACGCGTTCGCGATCGTGATCGGCACACTCCTGCTCCTTGCCTTCGCGGTGCTCTGAGATGGGTCTCCTCGAGTCGACCGGCTGGGCCGGCTGGGTACTCTCCGGGATGATCTTCGTGCCGCTGCTGGGCATGGCGGCCGTGCTGATCGCGGGAGAATCGGTCGCGAAGCGCATCGCGCTGGTGGCCAGCACGCTGACGTTCCTGATCTCGGTGCCGCTGTGGTTCGAGTTCAACGCGGCCACTTCGGGGATGCAGTTCGGCGTCGCACTGCCGTGGATTCCGCAGTGGGGGATCCAGTACCGCGTGGGCGTGGACGGGATCAGCGTGCTGCTGGTGCTGCTGACGACGCTGATCATGCCGCTCACGGTGCTGGGCTCGTTCCGCTACATCCAGAAGCGCGAGCGCGCGTTCTACGCGATGCTGCTGCTCCTCGAGGCGGGTGTGCTCGGCAGCTTCGTGTCGCTCGATCTCTTCCTGTTCTTCATGTTCTGGGAGATCATGCTGGTGCCGATGTATTTCATCATCGGCATCTGGGGCGGCGAGCGGCGGATCTACGCGGCGATCAAGTTCTTCCTGTACACGACGGCGGGATCGCTGCTGATGCTGATCGGCATCCTGTACCTCGTGTTCAAGTACCGTGAGCTGACGGGCGACCTGTCGTTCGCGTACGCCGACCTGCTCCAGGTCCCGCTGACCTTCACGGAGCAGTACTGGCTGTTCGCCGCGTTTGCGCTGGCGTTCGCGATCAAGATCCCCGTCTTCCCACTGCACACCTGGCTGCCGGATGCGCACGTGGAAGCGCCGACGCCCGGCTCCGTCGTGCTGGCGGCGGTGCTGCTGAAGCTGGGCGCCTATGGCTTCCTGCGCTTCCTGCTGCCGTTCTTCCCGGCCGCAGCGACCGACACCACGGTGGTGACCATCCTGCTCGTGCTGGGCGTGATTGGTGTGATTTACGCCGCGTGGGTGGCGGCGGTGCAGCCCGATGCGAAGAAGCTGATCGCATACACGTCGGTCGCGCACATGGGGTTCGTGGTGCTCGGCATCTTCGCGCTCACGCTGCCGGGGCTGCAGGGCGCGATGGTGGTGATGCTGTCGCACGGCTTCTCGACGGGCGCGATGTTCCTCCTGCTCGGCATGCTGTACGAGCGGCGGCATACGCGCCGGGTCGCCGACTTCGGTGGGCTCGCGGCTGTGGCGCCGATGTTCGGCACGGCGTTCGTGATCACGGCGCTGGCGAGCATCGGGCTGCCAGGGACGAGCGGCTTCGTGGGCGAATTCCTCGCGCTGCTGGGCACGTTCCAGACGCATCCGTGGATCGCGCTGCTCGCGACGACCGGCGTGATCTTCGCCGCATACTACATGCTGCCCATGGTGCAGAAGATCTGGTTCAACCCGCTGGACAAGCCGGAGAACGAGTCGCTGCCGGACCTGAGCCGCCGCGAGCTGGTCGTACTGGTGCCGCTGCTCGCAGGCATGCTCTGGCTGGGTGTGTACCCGAAGCCGGTGCTCGAGCGGTCGGAGACGACGTTCCGGGAACTGATCCGTACCGTCGAGCTGCGCGGCGGTCCGCCGGCGCTGCTCGGGCTGCGTGATACGGATGCGCCGGTGGACGGGGACTGACGCATGATCGACTTCTCTACTCCGACCCACTACCTCCTCGCCCTGCTCCCGGAGGTCGTGCTCGCCGTCTGGGCGATGTTCGTGCTGCTCGTCGACGTCTTCCAGAAGGGGAGCCGGAGCCAGCCCTCGTCGGGCGTGATCGGCTGGCTCAGCCTGGTCGGTATCCTGCTCGCCGCGGCGGCGAACGGCTGGCTCGGCACGATGGAAGAGGCCACGCCGATCGGCATGATCGCGATCGACGGCTTCCGCGTCTTCTCGAACTACCTGTTCCTGCTGGCAGCCGGCCTGTTCGTGCTGATGTCGCCGCGCTACCTGGACGAGGAGCGGCTGCGGCTGGGTGAGCTGTACGTGCTGATGATGCTCGCCACGGTCGGGATGATGGTGTTCGCCGGGTCGCGCGACCTGATGGTGACCTTCCTCGGCCTGGAGCTGATGTCCGTGCCGGTGTACGTGCTCACGGGTGTCAACCGGCGCGACCGGCGCTCCGCCGAAGGCGCGCTGAAGTACTTCCTGCTGGGCGCGTTCTCGAGCGCGTTCTTCCTGTTCGGCGTCGCGCTGATCTTCGGCGGCGTGGGCACGACGAACCTCGCGCTGATCGCGGCGTCGCTGGGCGTGGACGGCGTCGGTGCGAACGCGCTCGTGCCCGCGGGCATGGCGCTGCTCGCCGTCGGCTTCGGCTTCAAGGTGGCGGCGGTCCCGTTCCACATGTGGACGCCGGACGCGTATGAAGGCGCGCCCGCACCGATCACGGGGTTCATGGCGGCCGGCGTGAAGGCGGCTGCGTTCGCCGCGTTCCTGCGCGTCTTCCTGGTTGCGTTCCCCGGACTCTACGACACGTGGGACGCGATGGCGATCTGGCTGGCCGTGCTGACGATGATCGGCGCCAACCTGGTCGCGGTGGTGCAGGGCAACGTCAAGCGCATGCTGGCGTACTCGAGCATCGCGCACGCGGGCTACCTGCTCGTCGCGCTCGCGGCCGCGAGTGTGGTCGGCACCGCGTCGTTCCTGTTCTACCTCGTGGTCTACACGCTGATGACCATGGGCGCGTTCGCGGTCGTGATGGCCGTCGGCCGGCGCGGCGAGACGCATCTCGACCTGGACGCGTACAGCGGCCTCGGCTGGCAGCGGCCGCTGCTCGCGGCGACCATGACCGTGTTCCTCCTCTCCCTCGCCGGCTTCCCGTTCACGGGTGGCTTCATCGGCAAGGTGTTCATCCTGCGTGCGGCGGTCGAGCGCGGCCTGGTCCTGCTCGCCGTCGTGCTCGTGCTCACCTCGCTCATGTCCTACTGGTACTACCTGCGCGTGGCGTGGTACATGTGGTTCCGCGATCCTGCCGAGGGCGGTGAACCGATCGCCGTGCCGGCCTCGATGAAGCTGATGCTCGCGGGGAGCGCGCTGGTGGTGGTCCTGCTCGGCATTTTCCCCGGGCTGCTGCTCGAGATCGCGGAGCGCAGCGCGGCCACGCTGATGCAGGCGGGAGGCATGCTGTTCGGCGCAGCGCCCTGAGCGGGCGCTTCCAATTGCAAGGAGGCGGGCGGTCATGGCCGTGAATGCGCACATCTTTCGTGAATACGACATCCGCGGCGTGGTCGAACGCGACCTCGCCGGCGACATACCGGAACGCATCGGCCGCGCCTATGGCAGCGAGCTGCGCGACCGGCTGGGACGCGCCGGCACCGTCGTCGTAGGACGCGACAACCGCCCCAGCTCGCCGGGTCTCGCCGCCGGCATCATCGCCGGCATCCGGGCGAGCGGCCACAATGTGATCGATGCGGGCACGGTGCCGACGCCGGTGCTCTACTGGGCGGCTGCGGTGTGGGCTACCGACGGCGGGCTGCAGATCACCGGGTCGCACAATCCAGCCGAGTACAACGGTTTCAAGATGGTCGTGGGCGGCCGCGCGCTGTACGGCGCCGCCATCCAGGGTCTGCGTGAGCGCATCGAGACGAGCCGTTTCACCGAGGGGCAGGGCAACATCGAGCGACGCGACCCGATCCCCGACTACATCGAGGATGTCGGCCGTCGCTTCCGCCTCGAGCGCCCGATCAAGCTGGTGGCGGACTGTGGCAACGGCACGGGCAGTCTCGTTGCCGTCGAGCTGCTGCGACGCATCGGTGCGGAGGTCGTACCGCTCTACTGCGAGTCGGACGGCACCTTCCCGAATCACCATCCGGATCCCACGGTCGATGAGAACCTGCGCGACCTGATCGCACTCACGCGCGCGGAGAAGGCCGACTTCGGTGTGGGCTTCGACGGCGACGCGGACCGGATCGGCGCCATCGACGAAAACGGCGGCATCATCCGCGGCGACATCCTGCTGCTGCTGTTCGGTCTCGATGCGCTCGAGCGGCTGGGTGCGCCGCAGAAGCTGGTGTTCGATGTGAAGTGCTCGCAGGCCGTGCCCGAAGTGTTCGCGGCCGCGGGAGGCGAGCCCGTCATGTGGAAGACGGGCCACTCGCTCATCAAGGAGAAGATGAAGGAGACGGGCGCGCCCATCGCGGGTGAACTGTCGGGCCACATCTGCTTCGGCGAGGACTACTACGGCTTCGATGATGCGCTGTACGCGGCGTGTCTGCTGGCGCAGCTCGTGGCGCACTCGAAGGAGCCGCTGTCGCAGCGCGTGGCCACGTTCCCGCAGTACGTCTCCACACCCGAGATCCGCGTCGAGGTGCCGGAGGAAGCGAAGTTCGACATCGTGACGCGCGCTGTCGAACACTTCCGTCGCTCGCACGAGGTCGTGGACGTGGATGGCGCGCGCGTGCTGTTCGACGGCGGCTGGGGCCTCCTGCGCGCGTCGAACACGCAGCCGGTGCTCGTACTGCGGTACGAAGCTGACCGGCCAGAGCGCTTGCAGGAGATCCGTTCTGTCATGGAGGACTGGCTTCGGTCTCAGGGCGTGACGGCCTAGCCGCTTATGCGGGCGACGTGTGTTGGTACAGCGGGCGACGTGATGCGGGCGACCAACGACGGGCGACGTACAGCGGGCGACGACGAACGGGAAGAGGCGGGCGGGTCCCGCATCAAGAACCCGCTCGGTGTCGCCCGTCGTGTGTCGCCCGCCAGAAGTCGCCCGCCGTTCGCCGCCAACTCTTCGTCGCCCGCATCGCCGTAATCATGCTCAAGCGTCCGGCCCGCCTCCTGATCATCGGGATCGCAGCCCTTGCGATCGCGCTCCTCGCGGCCACGGCCGCGGCGGAGCTGTACACGGAAGTCCTCTGGTTCTCCCAGCTCGGCCACGCGTCCGTCCTCTGGACGCGCATTGGCATGTCGCTGGCCGTGCGTGCAGCAGCCACGGTCATCGGCGGCGCACTGGTGCTCGCCAACCTCTGGTTCGTCGTGCGCCACCTGGGTCCCATCCAGCTGCGCCGCCGGTACGGCAACCTCGAGATCGCGGAGCAGATCCCGCGCACGTGGGTGCTCACGGGCATCGTCGTGATCTCGGTGGTCACCGGCTGGTGGCTGAGCGGGATCCCCTTCGGCGGTGTCGCGCCGCTCGATGTGCTCGCGTGGCTGCGCATGGTGCCGTTCGGCACGCGCGATCCGCTGTTCGAGCGCGATCTGTCTTTCTACGTGTTCGCGCTGCCCGTGTGGATGCGACTCCTCGATTACCTGCTGCTCGCCACGCTCTGGAGCCTGCTGCTCGTAGCGATCGGCTACGTGCTCGTCGGGTCCATCCGCCTGCGCGGCACGCGACTGGAGATCGACGAACATCCGCGGCTGCACTTCGCGCTCGCACTCGGGCTGCTGCTCGCATTTCTTGCGGTCCGCTACTGGCTCGGCCGCTACGGCCTGCTGATCGAGGGCTCCGGCTTCCAGGGTGGTACGGGATACACGGACGTGACCGCGCGTCTGCCCGCGCACCGCGTGCTGTCGCTGCTCTCACTGGCCGCGGGCGGTGCGCTCGTGTACGGCGCACTGCGGCGCCGCTGGTGGCCGCCGATCGTCGCGATCGGACTGCTCGTCGTGGCGTTCCTCGGCCTCGCGGTGATCTATCCGTCGATCATCCAGCAGCTGCGCGTGGAGCCGAACGAGCTGGCGAGTGAATCGCGCTACATCGAGTGGCGCATCCGCTTCACGCGGCTCGGCTTCGGTCTCGATGCGCTCGACCGGACCGATTACCGGCCGGCCGGGCCGGTGCCGGCATGGGAGGATATGCCGGAGCTGCAGCGGCTCGCACTGTGGGACTCGGAGCCGCTGCGCGAAGGACTGAACGAGATCCAGGCGGGCACGCGCTACTACCACTTCCCCGATGTCGATCTCGACCGCTATGGCGACGCGCCCGTGGCGATCGCGGTGCGCGAAGTCGATCAGAACGAGATCGAGCAGCGCACGTGGCAGAACCTGCATCTCACGTACGTGAACGGCAGCGGTGTCATCGTGTCGCCGCTCGATCAGCGTACGCCCGAGGGCAACGCCGTGCTCTGGCTGCGCGACAATCCGGTGGTGCGCTCGCCTGCGTCACCCGGCGAGCTGCGGCTCGCGCAGCCCGAGGTCTACTTCGGCGAAACGATGCCGGGATACGTGGTCGTGAGCGACACGGCGTCCGGCGACGGCCCGCAGCCGGCCGCGACGGGCATCCCGCTCAGCTCCTTCCTGCGCACGCTCGCGTTCGCATGGCGCTTCTCTGACCGCAACCTGCTGTTCTCGGGCGAAGTCGATCGCGACAGCCGGATGGTGTACCGGCGTGAGCTCGTGGATCGCGTCGCGCGGCTGCTGCCGATCGTGGCGTGGGACCGGAACGCACTGCCCGTGCTGAGCGGAGGCCGCGTAGTGTGGCTGCTGGACGGCTACACGCTGAGCACGTCGTTCCCGCTCGCGGAGACGTATCCGCTCGGTGATGCGCAGGTCCGCTACGTCCGCAACAGCGTGAAGGCGGCCGTCGATGCGGTAACCGGCGCGGTGTCGTTCTACGCACTCCAGGAGGAGCCGCTCATCGAAGCGTGGCGGCGCGTGTTCCCGGGCCTGATCCAGCCGCTCGATGCGATGCCGCAGGAGCTGCGCGAACATCTGCGCTACCCGTCGACGCTCTTTCAGCTGCAGGCACACGTGCTCGCGCGCTACCACGTGGATGAAGCATCCGCCCTGTACACGGGCGAAACCGCATGGCAGCTCCCCGGCGCGGGCGCGGTGCAGCCCGCTCAGCCGACGTTCAGCTACGTGTTCGCGCGGCTGCCGGGCGAGGAGGCGGCGGAGTACCTGCTGATTCAGCCGCTGGTCGCGCGCGAGCGTCAGGTGATGACCGGACTGCTGGTGGCGCGCAACGACCCGGATGCGTACGGCCCGTCACGGCTGCTCGAGCTGCCGTGGGGTCAGCAGGCCGCGGGCCCCGCGCAGATCGAAGCGCTCGTCGAGCAGGACCCCGCGATCTCCGCACGCCTCACGCTCTGGCGAGAGAGCGGGAGCACGGTTCAGCTCGGCCGCCTGCGCGTGCTGCCTCTGGACAGCGCATTGCTGTACGTGCGGCCGCTGTATCTGACGAGCACGGAGCGCGGCATTCCGCAGCTCCAGCAGGTGCTCGCCAGCGACGGCCGCACCGTATCGATGAGCGTGTCGCTCGAGGATGCGGTGCGCGCGCTGCGCCGCGGCGAGACGGGTGTGATCGAGGCGGAGCACGGACTGTCGCTGCCCGACGTGCTTACGGGTTCATCGCTGCCCGCACGTGCGCTGGAAGCGCTCGAGGAGGCGGATCGGCGGCTGCGCGCGGGTGACTGGGCGGGCTTCGGTCGCGCATGGGAACGACTGCGCCAGATACTCCAGAGTGCGGCGACGGGAGGACTCGATTGACCCCGCCGTTCGCTTGCCGCTCCGCAGGGGCCGTCCTATGATTGCGCCCGTCGCGGAGGGAGACGGCCGGTGCCGACGATCGTAGTGGCGCTTGGCGGAAATGCGCTGATGGCGCCGGGTGAGACCGGCGACATCCACCAGCAGTTCGCGCATACGCGCGAGAGCCTGGCTGCGATCGTGGAGCTGGCGCGCGCCGGCTGGCGCATCGCGATCGTGCACGGCAACGGCCCGCAGATCGGCGACGAACTGCTGCGCAACGAGCGCGCGCGCGACGAGCTCCCGCCGCTGCCGCTGGGCGTGCTCGTGGCGGCGTCGGCCGGCTGGATCGGCTACATGATCCAGCAGTCGCTCGAGAACGCGCTCGCACGCGCGGGCCTCGAGCGCGCCGTCGTCACGATGATCGCCCAGGTGCTCGTCGATCGCGATGACGAGCGGACGCACACGCCATCGAAGCCGATCGGCCATCACATGAGCCGCGAAGCCGCGGCCGCGCTCGCGGAGGCGTTCGGCTGGCACGTGGCCGAAACACCCGACGGCTGGCGCTGGCTCGTGCCGTCGCCGGAGCCACTCTCGATCGTCGAGGGACCGCAGGTGCGGAGCCTCGTCGAGAACGGCACGATCGTGATCACCGCGGGCGGCGGCGGCACACCGGTCTACCTCGATCCCGTGCTCGGGCTCGAGGGCGTGGATGCGGTGATCGACAAGGACCGCGCCGCGAAGGTGCTGGCGCACGAGATCGGCGCGGACACGCTGCTCATACTGACCAACGTCGATGGCGTGTACCGCGGCTTCGGCAGTGCTGCACCCGAACTGCTGCGCACGCTGTCGCTGACGGAGGCGACGAAGCTGCTCGAGGCCGGTGAGTTCGGAAAGGGCAGCATGCGTCCGAAGGTGGAGGCCGCGATCGACTTCCTGCGCGAAGGCGGCCGGCGTGCCTGCATCGGCCGGCTCGATCAGGGACTGGACACGGTGGAAGGACGGGCGGGCACGATGTTCGTGCCCTGAAGCAGACCGAACGGAGAAACGATGAACATACACGAATACCAGGCCCGCGAGATCCTGCGCGCCCACGGTGTGCCGGTGCCGGATGGCGCCGTCGCGACGACGGCGGAGGAAGCGGAGCGCATCGCGACGGAGCTGGGTCGCCCGGTCGTGATCAAGGCTCAGGTGCACGCGGGCGGCCGCGGCAAGGCGGGCGGCGTGAAGCTGGCCGCGAACGCAGCGGAAGCACGCGGCCATGCGGAGCGTATCCTCGGCATGACGATCAAGGGACTCGTCGTCGAGAAGGTGCTCGTGGCGCCCGCCGAGGACATCGCGAGCGAAGCGTACGCCGGCATCGTGGTCGACCGCGGGTCGAAGCGGCCGGTGTTCATGGTGAGTCGCGAGGGTGGCGTCGACATCGAAGAGGTCGCCGCTACGAACCCGGACGCGATCGTCCGGCTCGCGGTGGATCCGCGCTACGGGCTGCTGCCGTTCCAGGCGTATCAGCTCGCGGTCGCACTGTACGATGACCTGCCGCAGCAGCGCGCCTGCGCGCGCATCCTACGCCAGCTCTACGACGCGTTCATGGAGAGCGGCGCGTCGCTCGCCGAGATCAATCCGCTCGTCACGACACCGCAGGGCGACGTGAAGGCGCTCGACGCCAAGATCGGCATCGACGACAACGAGCTGTTCCGCCGTCCGTCCATCGCCGCGCTGCGCGACACGTCGGCGGAACCGGAAGCGGAAACCGCGGCACGCGAAGCGGGCCTCACCTTCATCAAGCTGGATGGCGACATCGGCGCGGTCGTGAACGGCGCCGGGCTCGCGATGGCCACGATGGACCTGATCAAGTTCTACGGCGGCGAGCCGGCGAACTTCCTGGACATCGGTGGTTCGTCGAATCCCGAGAAGGTAGTGAATGCACTGAAGATCATCACCAGCGATCCGAACGTGCGGGTGATCTGCTTCAACATCTTCGGCGGGATCACGCGATGCGATGACGTCGCCAACGGCATCGTGGAGGCGACGCGGCGGATCAGGATCGATGTGCCGCTCGTGATCCGGCTCACGGGCACGAACGAGGAAGAGGCGCTGCGCATCCTCGAGGGTGCGGGCTTCAGCGCGACTACATCCATGGACGATGTCGTGAGCCGGGCCGTCGAGATGGCCCGCGCCGCGGCGGAGGTATAGCAGGCATGGCCATCTTCGCGGATGAAAAGACGCGGCTGCTCGTACAGGGCATCACGGGCCGCGACGGTTCCTTCCATGCGCGCCAGATGATCGAGTACGGCACGCAGGTGGTCGGCGGTGTGACGCCGGGGAAGGGCGGCCAGTCGTTCGACGGGCCGAAGGGCGGCGTGCCGATCTTCGATACGGTGGAGGTCGCCGTGCGCGAGACCGGCGCGAACGCCACGGTGATCTACGTGCCGCCGGCGTTCGCGGCCGACGCGATCATGGAAGCGGCGGATGCGGGCATCGCGCTCATCGTCGCGATCACCGAAGGCATCCCCGTGCTCGACATGCTGAAGGTGCACCCGTTCGTGACAGAGCGCGGCGTGCGCCTGCTCGGGCCGAACTGTCCAGGACTGCTGTCGCCGGGCAAGGCGAAGATCGGAATTCTGCCCGGCCAGATCGCGACGCCCGGCTCGGTCGGCGTGGTGTCGCGCTCGGGCACGCTCACGTACGAAGTGGTCTACCAGCTTACGAACGCGGGCATTGGCCAGAGCTCGTGCGTCGGCATCGGCGGCGACCCGGTGAACGGCACATCGTTCATCGACTGCCTCGATGCGTTCGAGGCCGATCCCGAGACGGAGGCGGTCGTCATGATCGGTGAGATCGGCGGCACGGACGAACAGGACGCGGCGGCGTTCGTGAGCGCGCGCATGAGCAAGCCGGTCGTCGGCTTCATCGCCGGACAGACCGCGCCGCCGGGACGGCGCATGGGCCACGCGGGCGCCATCATCAGCGGCTCCGCCGGCACCGCCGCCGAGAAGATCGAGACGTTCGAGAAGAACGGCATCGCGGTCGCGAAGCGGCCGTCCGACGTGGTGGGCCTCATCCGCGACGTGGTCGCGGCGGCATGAACCTGGCCGGACTGCTCCCGCCGGAGCACGTCTTCGTTCCGCTGGAAGCGGAAACGCTGGCCGATGCACTCAGCACCATGGTGCAGGGCCTCGAGGAGAAGGGCGCCATCCGGGATGCGGAGGCGTTCGACCGCACCCTCGGCGCGCGCGCCCGCGACGTCGTCCCCATCGGCGAACGCGTCGTGCTGCCGCACTACCGCACCGAGGCCGTCTCCCGGCTCGTCGTCGCGCTCGGCGTGGCCGACCGCCCGCTCGATGGCACGTCCCTCGGGGTTGCGACCCGGCCGCGCATCATCGCGCTCATCCTCGCACCGCCGGAAACCGCCACGCTCTATCTCCAGACGGTCTCGGCACTGGCGCGCGCGTTCCGCACCGAGGGCGTGGTCGATGCGCTCGAACGCGCCCGCTCACCCGAGGAAGTTCTCGCCATCGACCAGCTCGCCGAGCTGCGCATCCAGCCGAAGCTGACGGTTCGGGACGTGATGCTGCCGGCGTACGATGCCGTCACGCCCGACACTCCGCTGCGCGAGGCCGTCGAGCTCATGATCCGCCGGCGACTGCGCGCGCTCCCGGTTCTCGGCGACAAGCGCGAGGTGCTCGGCGTCGTCAACGAACGCGACGTGATGCGCGCGCTGCTGCCGCAGATCCCGCGCGCCGGTGACGATGACGCGCCCGAGCGAACGGCGGACCTCAAAGTCCGCGATGCCATGAGCCGTTCCGTCCTCTGCGTCGCCGAGGACATGGGCCTCGAAGAGGCCGTCAACATGATGGTCAACAAGGACGTCGAACACTTTCCCGTCGTCGCGGCCGGCAAGCTGACCGGCGTGCTCGCCCGCGGCGACATCATCCGCAAGGTCTTCGGTCGCTGACATGCAGCTCACACTCGCCATCATCAAGCCCGACGCCGTGGCCGCCGGCCGCGCCGGCAACGTCCTCGCCCATGTCGAGGCCGATGGGTTCCGCGTCCTCGGCCTCCGCATGCTCCGCCTCACCGAGGCGCAGGCGGGCGAGTTCTACGCGGTCCACCGCGAGCGCCCCTTCTACAGCTCGCTCGTGGCCTTCATGACCTCCGGACCCTGCATCCCGATGGTCCTCCAGCGCGACAACGCCGTCGCCCGGCTGCGCGAGGTCATCGGCGCCACCGACCCGGCCGAGGCCGCGGCTGGCACCGTCCGCGCCCTCTACGCCGAGTCCAAGGAACGCAACGCGATCCACGCCTCCGATTCGCCCGAAAACGCGGCCCGCGAGGTCGCTTTCTTCTTCACGGGCGCGGAGCTGGCCGGGGCGGGCTGAGGGGCCGCAAGCCGTTGACAGTGCGAGCCGTTCCCGGCATCTTTCTCGACTATGCTGAAAGTCGATCTGGCCCTCCTGGAACGGGAGCGGCGGGCCCCGATCGATGAGGTCATCCCGGCGGATGCCGCGCTCTGGCAGGACCTCGGGCCCGCTCTCGGTGGACCCGTAAGGCTGACGGGCGAGGCGCAGCAGGCCGGTGAGGACGTGGTCGTCAGAGGGCGGGTGCAGGGGGTCGTTGCGGATGCCTGCCGGCGCTGTCTGCGGCCTGTGGAGGAGGGTTTCGACGACGCCGTCACCTGGCTATTCCGGGCGGGCGTGACGGCGCAGGAAGCCGAGGCCGAAGAGGTGTACGTGCTGCCGTCGCGCGGCACGGAGCTGGACCTGAGCCAGGCGGTGCGAGAGAGTGTCGCCCTGGCGGTGCCGGAATACCTCGTATGCGACGCGGCGTGCAAGGGGCTCTGCCCGCACTGCGGCGTGAACTGGAACGAGACGACGTGCGATTGCCGGGAGCCCGCCGGGGATGATCGGTGGGCGGTGCTGCGGCGGGTGCGCACGGAGTGAGCGGGAGGACCGATGGCGGTACCAAAGAAGAAGGTCTCGAAGCAGCGGAAGCGGAAGCGCCGTGGCGCGATGAAGGCAGCGACGCCCACCGTGCACCGCTGCCCGAAGTGCGGAGACCCGAAGATTCCGCACCGGGTGTGTCCGACGTGCGGTACGTACCGGGGCGCGCAGGTGCTCGAGGTCGAAGAGATCTAGGGAAGCGTGCGCATCGCGCTGGATGCCATGGGTACGGATCACCACCCCGGGGTGGAGATCCGGGGCGCGATCCAGGCGTTGCGCGAGGGCCCGGGATTCGAGATCGCGCTGGTCGGTGACGGCCGGCGGATCGAAGCGGAGCTTGCGCGCAGCGGGGCGTACCCGGCGGATCGGATCGACGTAGTGCACGCGTCGCAGACGGTCGAGCCGGGCGAGGCCGCGGCAACGGCGGTGCGCCGGAAGCGCGACTCCTCGATCGCGGTCGGGCTGCGACTGCAGCGGGACGGCAAAGCGGACGCGTTCGTCAGCGCCGGATCGACCGGCGCCGTGATGGCCGCGTCCCTTTTCATTCTCAAAGCCCTTCCGGGTGTGGACCGCCCGACTGTCGCGACCGTATTGCCGACCGCAGCACAGCCGCTGCTGCTGGTCGATTCGGGCGCGAACGTGGACTGCAAGGCGCGGCACCTCGTACAGTTCGCGCAGCTCGGTGCGGTGTACGTCGAGGATGTCTGGCGCCGTTCGCGGCCACGGATCGGGCTGCTGAACATCGGCGAGGAGCCGGAGAAGGGCGACGAGCTGGCCGCCGAGGCGCATCAGCTGCTGGCCGAGAGCGGGCTGAACTTCATCGGCAACGTCGAGGGCCGCGACATCATTCGCGGCGTGTGCGACGTGCTGGTGTGCGACGGCTTCGTCGGCAACGTGCTGCTGAAGTTCTACGAGTCGGTGATGGGCTTCATGCACGGCCTGCTGAGCGAGCGGCTCGCGGCGACCGTCGGTGCCGAGCTCGAGGACGTGTTTCGCCCGTTCGACTGGACGGAGTACGGCGGTGCGCCGCTGCTGGGAGTGAACGGCGTCACGATCATCTGTCATGGCGGTTCGCCGCCGCACGCGATTGCGAACGCGATCGGGGTGGCGCGGCAGGCCGTGTCGACGCGGATGGTCGGTCACATTCGCGAAGTGGCGAAGAGTCCGCACGGCGCGTGGCGCGGTGCGGCCGGATCGGAGGGTGGATGAAGTCGCCGAAACCGATCGTGGAGATCGTGGCGACGGGGCGGTACCTGCCCGATCGCGTGATGACGAACGCGGAGCTCGAGCAGATGCTCGACACCTCCGACGAGTGGATTCGGGAGCGCACGGGCATCCGCGAGCGGCGCATCGCACCGCCCGAGATGGGCGCGGCGGAGATGGGTGCGCGCGCATCGCGGATCGCGATGGAGCGCGCGGGTGTGCAGCCAGGCGAGGTGGACCTGATCGTGGTCGCCACAGCCACGCCGGACCGGCTGCTGCCCTCGACCGCATGCGACATGCAGGCGCTGCTCGGCGCGACGAACGCGGCCGCGTTCGACATTTCGGCCGCGTGCTCCGGGTTCATCTACGCGCTGAGTGTCGCCGAGGGTCACCTCGCCGCGGGCCGCGCCGAGATCGCGCTCGTCGTGTCGGCCGAGAAGATGACCGGCATCGTCGACTGGGGTGATCGTTCGACGTTCGTGCTCTTCGGCGATGGCGCCGGTGCGGCCATCGTGCGGCGCAGCACGAACGGCCGCGGCCTCCTCTCCAGCTTCATCCGCTCCGACGGTACCCTCGCGGAACTGCTCTGGCGTCCGGCGGGCGGCGTGCTCGTGCCGATGGACGTCGCGGTGCTGGACGAGAAGCGGCACCTCGTGAAGATGGCGGGCCGCGAAGTATTCAAGGCGGCCGTACGTTCGATGGCGGAAGCGTCCGATCAGGCGCTGCAGCGCGCCGGGCTCACCGGGGACGACATCGACCTCTTCATTCCCCACCAGGCCAATATCCGCATCATCGAGGCGACGGCGCGTTACGCGAACGTGCCGATGGAGAAGGTGTGGGTGAACGTGGACCGGTACGGGAACATGAGCTCCGCGACGATCCCTGTGGCGCTCGACGAAGCGCTGGAGCAGGGACGTATCAAGCCGGGTGACAATGTTCTGATGGTCGCGTTCGGAGCGGGATTCACCTGGGCGTCCGCGGTGCTCCGGTGGTAGGCCTGCTCTTCCCGGGCCAGGGTGCCCAGCAGGTCGGCATGGGGCGCGACCTCGCGGATGCGTTCGAGGAGGCGCGCCGCACCTTCGAGGAGGCCGACGACGTACTCGGCCGCGCGCTGTCGCGCATCGCATGGGAGGGACCGGAGGCGGAGCTGACGGCCACGCGCAACGCGCAGCCGGCCATCTTCGTGCATTCGATCGCGGCGTGGCGCGTCGTGAGTGCGCGCGTCGACAGCATCGCACTCGCCGCCGGCCACTCGGTGGGCGAGCTGAGTGCACACGCCGCCGCGGGTACAATGAGCTTCGAGGATGCGCTGCGTACGGTGCAGCGGCGCGCGGAGCTGATGCACGAAGCGGCGACGGCGCGCCCCGGCACGATGGCGGCGGTGCTGGCCGCGGGTGATGTCGCGGAGCAGCTCTGCGACGATGCGACGCTCGGCGACTCGATCTGCGTGCCCGCGAACTACAACGCGCCGGCGCAGGTGGTGATCAGCGGAGACGAGGAGGCGGTGCTCCGTGCACTGGATCTCGCGAAGGGTGCCGGCACACGCACGGTCCGGCTCGCGGTATCCGGCGCGTTCCACTCGCCTCTGATGGAGCCCGCGGCAATGGGACTGGCCGCACATCTCGCGGCGACGACACTGCATGCCGGAGACTTCGGCGTGGTGTCGAACGTGACCGGCTCCGTCGAGCGCGACCCCGAGCGGGTGCGCGACCTGCTCGTGCAGCAGCTCACGGCGCCGGTGCGGTGGACGGACTGCATGCGCACCATGCTCGACGAGGGCGCGCGCACGTTCCTCGAGCTGGGGCCGGGCAAGGTGCTCACCGGTCTGCTGCGCCGGATCGACCGGGACGTGTCGTGCACCCACCTCGGTACGGTCGCGGACATGGAGACCTTCATGGCGGGGGTGCCGTGAGCGAGTTGGCGGGGCAGGTCGCACTGGTCACCGGCGCCAGCCGGGGGATCGGCCGCGCGATCGCGGAGCAGCTCGCGGCGGCGGGAGCGCGCGTGGCGGTCGTGTCCCGCTCGCAGGAGCGGAGCGACGAGGTGGCCGCGGCGCTGCCCGGTGAGGGTCACAAGGGCTTCGTCTGCGACGTGTCGGACGAGGCGGCCGTGGATGCGCTCGTACCGGCGGTCGAGGAAGCGCTGGGACCGATCGACATCCTCGTCAACAACGCGGGCATCACGGCCGACAACATCCTCGTGCGTCTCAGCAGTGAAGCGTGGGACCGCGTGGTGGACACGAACCTCAAGGGCGCGTTCCAGACGATCCGCGCCGCCAGCCGCGGCATGATGCGCCGCCGCCGGGGGCGCATCATCAACATCACGAGCATTGTGGGGATCACCGGGAACCGCGGTCAGGCGAATTACGCCGCCTCGAAGGCGGGGCTGATCGGGCTGACCAAGGCAGTGGCCAAGGAGCTGGCGTCGCGCGGCATCTTGTGCAACGCCGTCGCGCCCGGTTTTATTGAGACCGAAATGACGGCCGCGCTGCCGGAAGCGGCACGCACGGCGCTGGAGTCGCAGATTGCACTCGGCCGGCTCGGTACCGCGGAGGATGTGGCGGGTGTGGTGCGTTTTCTCGCGGGGCCGGCTTCGTCGTATATCACGGGGCAGGTCATCGTCGTCGATGGCGGCATGGTGGTCTGACCCTTCAACACGAGAGGACAGCATGGCGGACAGCACCGAAACGAAGGTCAAGGAAATCATCATCAACGAGCTCGGGGTCGAACCCGAGAAGGTGACGATGGAGGCTTCCTTCGTGGAGGACCTGGGCGCCGACTCGCTGGATACGGTCGAGCTCGTCATGGCGTTCGAGGAGGAGTTCGGCATCGAGATCCCCGACGAGGATGCCGAGAACCTTCAGACGGTAGGCGATGCCGTGAAGTACCTGAAGGAGAAGGGAATCGACTGAGGCGGCCGGCGTAGAGCGCATGCTGAAGCGATCGGCCCGGGGCCACCGCGTGGTGGTGACCGGGCTGGGTCTCGCGACCCCGGTGGGCAACGACGTGGAGTCTGCGTGGAACGCGCTGCTTGCCGGCAGGAGCGGTGCGGGCCCCATCACGCACTTCGATGCCACGGAATTCGAGGTCCGCTTCGCCGCCGAGGTGAAGGACTTCGATCCGTCCGCGTGGATGGACCGGAAGGAGGTGCGACGCACCGACCGGTTCACGCAGTTCGCCATGGCCGTGGCCCAGCAGGCGGTGGAGCACTCCGCCCTGGAGAGCTACGGCCGCCTGAATCGCGACCGCGTCGGCGTCATCATCGCGAGCGGCATCGGCGGGATCGCCACGTTCGAGGAGCAGGCACGCGTGATGGTGGAGCGCGGGCCGAAGCGGATCAGCCCGTTCTTCATTCCGATGTTCATCCCCGACATCGCTGCGGGTCACGTCTCGATGCGCTACGGTTTCCGCGGGCCCAACTACTGCACGGTGTCCGCGTGCGCATCGAGCGCCCATGCCGTGGGCGACGCGTATCGGATCCTGGAGCGCGGCGAGGCGGACGTGATGCTGGTCGGCGGGACGGAAGCGACGATCACGCCGATGGCGATCGCCGGCTTCACGAACATGAAGGCACTGTCGGCGCGCAACGATTCACCGGAGACGGCGAGCCGGCCGTTCGACGCGGGACGCGACGGCTTCGTGATGGGAGAAGGGGCAGGGATGCTGGTGCTGGAAACACTGGAGCATGCCGTAAACCGCGGTGCGGAGATCCTGGGTGAGGTGATCGGCTTCGGCCAGAGCGCGGACGCGCATCACCTGACCGCGCCTGCACCGATGGGCGCGGGCGCGCAGATCGCGATGCGCGCTGCGCTGGAGGACGCACGTCTCACGACGGCGGACGTGGATTACATCAACGCGCACGGCACGTCGACGCCGATGAACGACCTGAACGAGACGCTCGCCGTGAAGGCCGTGTTCGGTGACGACGCCTACCGGCTCGTCATGGGGTCGACCAAGTCGATGACCGGGCATCAGCTCGGCGCGGCGGGTGCGGTCGAGACGGTGATCTGCGTGCTCGTCTGCGGGCGGGACGTGATCCCGCCGACCATCAACTTCAGCGTGCAGGACCCGGAGTGCGATCTCGACTACGCGCACAACCGGGTCGTGGAGCGGCCGGTGTCGGTGGCGCTCTCCAACTCGTTCGGCTTCGGCGGACACAATGTGTGTCTCGCCGTGCGGGACTGGGACGGATCGTGAGCGCGCTGGCGGCCGAGCTGGCGGTCGAGCCGACCGATCGCCGTCTCGTTCCCATCGCGGAGAAGGTCATCGAGCGCGAGCGGCTGACGCCCGAGGAGGGGCTCGCACTCTTCGAGTCGAAGGACCTGCTGGCCGTCGGCGCGATGGCCGATCTCGCCAACCGCCGCATCAACGGCGACCGCGTCTTCCTCACGGCGAACCAGCACCTCAACCCCACCAACGTCTGCATCCTGCGCGCGACCTGCACGTTCTGTTCGTTCGCGCGCCGGCCGAAGGAGGACGGGGCATACACGATGTCGCTCGAGGAGGCCTTCCACGAGGCTTCACTCGCTCGCGACACGCCTGTCCGCGAGTTCCACATCGTCGGCGGGCTGCATCCGAAGCTGCCGCTCTCGTACTACGAGGATCTGATCCGCGGGCTGAAGGAGCAGCATCCGGGCGTCGAGGTGAAGGCGCTGACCGCAGTGGAGATCGCACACCTCGCGCGCGTCGAGAGGACGACGGTCGGCGAAGTACTCGAGCGACTCGTCGCGGCCGGGCTCGACACGATGCCGGGCGGCGGGGCGGAGGTGTTCGCGAAGGGCGTGCGCGCGACGATCGCCGAGCGCAAGCTCGCGGCCGAGGAGTGGCTGGACGTGCACCGCCAGGCGCACGGCATGGGGATCCGCACGAACTGCACGATGCTGTACGGTCACGTCGAGACGTACCAGGACCGCATCGACCACCTGGAGATGCTGCGCCGGCTCCAGGACGAGACCGACGGCTTCCTCGCCTACATCCCGCTCGCGTACCATCCGGACAACAACGAGCTGGGCGAGCAGCTGGGGCGTACGGGCACGGCCACGACCGGGTTCGACGATCTGAAGAACCTCGCGGTCGGGCGGCTCTACCTCGACAACATCGCGCACATCAAGACGCACTGGATCATGAACACCATGAAGGTGAGCCAGATCGCACTGCACTTCGGTGTGGATGATCTGGAGGGTACGGTGCGGCGCGAACGGATCTACCACGACGCCGGCGCACAGACGCCGGAGTGGGTGACGTTCAATGAGATCGTGCGGCTGATTCGCGACGCCGGGAAGCGGCCGGTCGAGCGGTCGGTGCGCTATGAGGAGAAGCGGGAATGGTGAAGCCGGCCGAGCAGCGTGCGCTGCCGATTCTGTCGTCGGTCAGCCCGCGGCTGCGGGAGCCGACGCCGACCGGCTCGGTGGGACTCTCCCGGCAGACGCCGCAGCCCGTGTACGAACCGGCGCCGCTCGAGAGCCGTCCGCACGCGGACGAGATCGCGCACTGGCTCGACGTGATGGAGAACACGTCGCTGCTCGAGCTGGGTGCGCGCGCCGATGCGGAGCGGCGGCGCCGGCATCCGGAGGGCGTGGTCTCCTACATCGTCGACCGCAACATCAACTACACGAACGTGTGCGTGACGGACTGCCGGTTCTGCGCGTTCTACCGGCGTCCGAAGGATGATGAGGCGTACGTCCTGAGCTACGAGGAGATCGGGGCGAAGATCGACGAGGCGAAGGCGCTGGGCGCGGTGCAGATCCTGATGCAGGGCGGGCACAACCCGTGGCTGCCGCTGGACTGGTACCTCGACCTGCTGCGCTACATCAAGGAGCACCACCCGATCCACGTGCACGGCTTCAGTGCATCGGAGATCGAGACGATCGCGAAAGTGACGAAGCTGCCGGTCGACGATGTGCTGCGTCAGCTCCGTGATGCAGGGCTCGACTCGATGCCGGGCGCGGGTGCGGAGATCCTCGTGGATGGTGTGCGCGACGTGATCGCGCCGAAGAAGATCGACTCGTCGCGCTGGCTGGAGATCCACGAGGCCGCGCACGAGGCGGGCCTGCTCACGACCGCCACGATGATGTACGGTGTGGGCGAGACGTGGGCGGACCGGCTGGAGCACATCCTGAAGGTGCGGGCCTCTCAGGCGCGCAGCCTCGAGCGCGGCGCGGGTCGGTACACGGCGTTCATCGCATGGTCGTTCCAGCCACTGCACACGGAGATGCGCGACTGGGAGCTGTCGCTCGGTACCGGCATGGACTACCTGCGCGTGACGAGCCTCGCGCGCCTCGTGCTCGACAATATCGACAACCTGCAGGTCTCGTACGTCACGCAGGGGCCGAAGATGGCGCAGCTCGCGCTCGGCTTCGGTGCCAACGACTTCGGCTCGCTCATGATCGAGGAGAACGTCGTGAGTGCAGCCGGCATCGACTTCATCATGCCGGAGGCCGAGATCCGGCGGCTGATCGAGGACGCGGGCTTCACGCCGCGCCGGCGCTATCAGGACTACCGGCTCGCCGAAGAAGGGGACACCGGCTGTCCCTGCTGCGCGTGGCGCGAGACCGCGATGGTGGAGGCGCAATGAGCCGCGTCCTGATCCTCATGGGGTCGGAATCGGATCGGGAGCGTATGGAGAAGGCGCTCCCGATTCTGCATGAGGCCGGTGTCGAGACGGAGGTGGCCGTCTCGAGCGCGCATCGCGAGCCGGATCGCACGGCCGAGCTTGCGCGCACCGCCGAAGAGAAGGGCTTCGCGGTCGTGATCTGCGGCGCGGGCCTGTCGGCTGCACTGCCGGGCGTGGTTGCGGCGCACACGAAGCTGCCCGTGATCGGCGTACCGCTGTCGGCAGCACTCGGCGGCCTGGATGCGCTGCTGTCCACGGTACAGATGCCGCCGGGCGTACCGGTCGCATGTGTGGGCATCGACAACGCCCGCAACGCCGCACACCTCGCGTTGCGCATCCTGCGGCTCACCGGCAAGACACCCGCGTGAGAGTCGGCTTCGGCTGGGACTCCCACCGCTTCTCGGCCGGGCGGCCGCTGATCCTCGGTGGCGTGCACCTGCCGGACGCCCCCGGTCTCGCCGGGCACTCGGACGCCGACGCCGTCGCCCATGCCGTGACGGATGCGGTGCTGGGCGCTGCGGCGCTCGGTGACATTGGCACACACTTCCCACCCACGGACGCGCGCTGGCGCGATGCGGACTCGATCGGGCTACTGTCGCAGGCCGTGCGGCTCGCGCGCGCCGCGGGGTGGGTCGTCGGCAACGTGGATGTGACCGTGATCTGCGAGCGGCCGAAGCTCGGCCCCTACGCGGACGCGATGCGTGAACGGCTCGCGGCCGCACTCGCGGTCGAGCCGGGCGCGGTTTCGATCAAGGCGAAGACGAACGAAGGAATGGGCTGGATCGGACGCGGCGAGGGGATCGGCGCGGCGGCCGTGGCCCTGCTACACGCGGCGCGGTGAGCCGTGGGCTCGATCCTGCGCACGCTCGCCGAGCTGCCGCCCGTCCTCACGTACCTCCTCATCGGCGGCGGTGCCGCCCTGGAGAACATCGTGCCGCCGATCCCCGCGGACACGTTCGTGCTGCTGGGCGCATTCCTGTCGGTCGGTGGACGCGCGAACCCTTGGCTCGTGCTCGCCGTGACGCTCACGGCGAACATCGGGTCGGCACTCGCGGTGTATGCGCTCGCGCACAAGTACGGCCAGGGGTTCTTTGCACGCGGCGTCGGCCACTTCCTCCTGCGGCCGCACCAGCTCGAGCGGATCGGTGTCTTCTATCAGCGCTGGGGCACACCCGCCATCTTCATGTCGCGCTTCCTGCCCGCGGTCCGCGCGATGGTGCCCGTGTTCGCGGGCGTTACGAAGGTGCCCGCGTGGAAGGTGGCGCCGCCGCTCGTCGCGGCATCGGCCATCTGGTACGGCCTGCTGGTCTGGCTGGGTGCGACCGCCGGGCGCAACATCGGCGCGATCGTCGCGTTCGTCGAATCCATCAGCACCGTGCTGCTCGTCGTGGCCGGTGTGCTGATCGCGGGCTTCGCATACTGGTGGTGGCGGAGCCGTCGCGAGCCCTAGGCGTGTTCCACATCGAAGCCTTCTGCGATCATCTCGCGCTCGAGCGCGGGCTGTCCGAGCGTACGGTCGGGGCGTATCGCCGCGACATCGAACGGCTGCGCGCGTTCCTCGAGGCGCGCGGCATACATCGCATCGGCGACGCGAACGCGCACGATCTGCGCGAACACATGTACGCGCTCAAATCGGAAGGACTGCAGGCCACATCCATCCGGCGCGCGCTCTCCGCGATCCGCACGTACTACGGCTACCTGCTCGCGGAAGGGCAGGTGGTGGCGGATCCGACGGAGCGCGTCGAGGCGCCGCGTGCATGGCGGCGCCTGCCCGGCGTGCTGGGCCGCGAAGAGGTCGAGCGGCTGCTCGAGGCGCCCGACCCGAACGACGCGCTCTTCTGGCGCGACCGTGCGCTGCTCGAGTTCGCGTACGCATCCGGTGTGCGCGTCAGCGAACTGACCGGTCTGCGCATCCGCGATCTCGACCTCGAGGAGGGGCTCGCGGTCGTGTTCGGGAAGGGGTCGAAGGAGCGGATCGTCCCCGTCGGCCGCGCCGCGCGCGCCGCACTCACCACCTACCTGAGGGAAGTGCGGCCGCGGCTCGTGCGCGGGTCCGGCGAGGGCGTGGTATTCCTGAACGCGCGCGGCCGCCCGCTGTCGCGTATGGGAGTCTGGAAGATCCTTCAGAAGCACGTCCGCCGTGCCGGCATCCAGCGGCGGGTCACGCCGCACACCCTCCGGCACTCGTTCGCCACCCACCTGCTGGAGGGAGGGGCGGATCTGGCCGCCGTCCAGGAGATGCTGGGGCACGCGGATATTGCGACGACGCAGATCTATACCCACGTCGAGCGCGAGTACCTGCGCGACGTCCACCGCAGGTACCACCCCCGTGCCTGAGCGCCGCGGCACGGCCGTTGCCCCCGTGGGCCGGGGACTGCACGTTGCGGTCCGGGAGGTACGATGATCCTGGTCATCGACAACTACGATTCCTTCACCTTCAATCTGGTGCAGCTCATCGGTGAGCTGGGCGCCGAGGTGGAGGTGCGCCGCAACGATGCCGTGGACCCGGATGCGATCGCCGCACTGAATCCATCGGCGATCGTCATCTCACCCGGGCCGTGCACGCCGGCGGAAGCGGGCGTGAGTGTCTCGTGCGTGCGGCATTTCGCGGGGCGCGTTCCGATTCTCGGCGTGTGTCTCGGACACCAGTCGATCGGTGCCGCGTTCGGCGCACGCATCGTGCGTGCGCGGCGCGTCATGCACGGGAAAGTGTCGCCCGTGAAGCACCGCGGTGTCGGCCTGTTCGAGGGTGTGCCCGCGCCGTTCGAAGCGGCGCGCTACCATTCGCTCGTGATCGACCCGCCCAGCCTGCCGCGTGAACTCGAGGTCATCGCGTGGACGGACGAGCCAGGCTTCGATGACGAGATACAGGCCGTGCGTCACGTCGCGCATCCCGTTTGGGGCGTGCAGTTCCACCCGGAGTCGATCGCGACGCCCGCGGGCCGCACCATCATGACCAACTTCCTGTCGCTCTCGTGATCCGCGCACTCATCGCGTGTGTGCTCCTGGGACTCGCCGGCTCCGCCTCGGCGCAGACCCGCGTGTCATTTACGGGGCGCGGTCCGGTCGAGCTTGACGAGCGCATCGAGGCGCTGCTGGACGCCGGCAACTTCACACTCGTGTCCAGTGACACGGTGCTCGCGCGCGACGACACGCTGCGCGGTCCCGTGCTCGTCCTGGGTACGACACTGCGCATCGAAGGTGTGATCGCGGGTGACCTCACGATCATCGACGCCAACGTGTTCGTGCGGCCGACCGGCCGCATCACGGGTGATGTCGCGAACCTCGGCGGCGGCTTCTATCCGTCCGAGCAGGCGCTGGTCGCGGGCAGCGTGCTGTACGAGCCGAATGCGCCGTACTCGGTCGATCGGCGCGACGGCGAGCTCCGCATCATCGGGGAGCTGAGTCCGTCCACCTTCGACCCCGACGGATTCCGCGGACTGCGGGAGCCCACCTACGACCGCGTGCGCGGACTCACGCTCTCCGCAGGCGGGACGTTCCTGCCGCCGCGCATCGGGCGCGTCGAGCCGCTCATCCGCGCGTGGGCCGGTTACGCGTTCGAGTCGGGCGAGCCGCAGGGCGGTGGGGAAATCGGCGTGCGACGCGGCGGCGTCGAGCTGGTCGGCGGCGCCGAGCGCACGACGCTGCACAACGACCACTGGATCCGGAGCGACATCATCAACTCGGTGTCCGTCCTCTTCCAGGGGAAGGACTACCACGACTACTACGAGGCGGATCGCTTCTACGGCGCGCTGCGCGGGGAGTGGGAGCGCCCGCGCCGCACGGTACGGGCCCAGCTGCGTGCGGGCGTCGAGGATGCCCGTACCCTCACGGCCAACGATCCCTGGGTCGTGTTCGGCGACTCGGTGCGCTTCAACCGCCCGGTCAATGACGGCCGCATCAGCAGCGCGGAGCTGTCGCTGGCAGGGGAGTGGGAGCTCAATCAGGTTCTCGGCGAGATCGGCGGGCTCGTCGAAGCGGCCGGCACCATGGCGGGCGGCGACTTCGAGTTCATGCGCTACTCCGTCTGGGGCGACTGGAAGCTCCACGCGCTCGCCAACCACACCCTCGAGTTCGAATGGAACGTGCGCGGCCCGCTGCCCGGCACCGACTCCCTCCCGCGCCAGCGCTGGACGTACGTCGGCGGGTCGGGCACCCTCTACACATTCGAGATCGGGGACTTCCCGGGGGACCGCCTCGTCTTCGTCGAAACCAGCTACATCGTGCCCGCACCGCAGCACTGGCGGATCCCGCTCCTCGGCGTCCCGCGCCTCGAGCTCCTCCACCACGCGGGCATGGCCTGGTCCCACGAGAACAGTCGGGACTTCGAGCAGAACGTGGGCGTTCGCATCAACTTCCCATTCGTCTACGCGCGGGTCGTCACCAACCCCCGCCGCTTCTCCGACGACGTCGAGTTCAGCGTCGGTCTGACGCTGCCGGAACGCAGCCTTCCGTGGGAGCGGCCGCGCCGCTGAACTGCTTTGACAGTGGTGGTTGGGCAGGTTAGATTGAGTTGTTCGGCGCGGAAATTGCGTCGCGGCGCGCCCCTCGCCTGGAGGACCGCTCCCGCTTGACCTCGAACGATCGCATCCTCTGCGTCGTGCCGGCGCGGCTGGGCTCACAGCGACTGCCCGGGAAACCTCTCCGCCGGCTGGCGGGCCGCCCACTGATCGAGTGGGTGTGGCGACGTGTCTCCACCTTCGAATTCCTCCAAGCCGTAGTGATCGCGACGGACAGCGACGAAGTGGCGGAGGCGTGTGCGCGGTTCGGGGCGCAGGTGGAGATGACGTCGGCGGAGCACGCATCGGGGACGGACCGGGTGGCGGAGGTGGTGCGGCGTTCTTCGTGGTCGTCGTACGGTACGATCGTGAACGTGCAGGGCGACGAACCGCTGGTGGCGGAGTCGCACGTGCGGGCGGCGGTTGAGCAGGTGAGGGCGGGCTGGGACATAGGGACGGTGGCGGCGCCGGTGGGTGTCGCGTCCGACTGGCACGATCCGTCCGTGGTGAAAGTCGCGCGGCGCCCCGATGGCGCCGCTCTGTATTTCAGCCGCGCACCGATCCCGTTCCTGCGTGACGGCGAGCCATCGGAATCGGAGCTCGCGAGCGGCGCGTACCTGCGGCACGTGGGGATCTACGCGTACACGCGCAGTGCGCTGCTGCGCTGGGTGGAGCTGCCGGTGGGCGAGCTGGAGACCATCGAGCGGCTGGAGCAGTTGCGCCCGCTCGCGGCGGGTATGAGCATCGGTGTGGCCGTGGCAGGAGCGGCGGAGTCGGGTGTAGACACGCCGGCGGATGTCGAACGGGTGGAGCGGCGGCTGCGGGAAATGATGACGTTGGAACCCCGGGCAACGGTGGAGCGATGAGCGAGCAGAATTCGGTGCCGACGAAGTACGTGTTCGTCACGGGCGGCGTGGTGTCGTCGCTGGGGAAGGGAATCGCCGCGGCGTCGCTGGGCCGGCTGCTGGTCGACCGCGGGCTGCGCGTGACGATTCAGAAGTTCGATCCGTACATCAACGTGGATCCGGGCACGCTGTCGCCGTTCCAGCACGGCGAGGTGTTCGTGACGGACGATGGTGCGGAGACGGACCTCGACCTCGGGCACTACGAACGGTTCATCGACGAGTCGCTCTCGCAGGCGAACAACATCACGACCGGGCGGATCTACCAGGAGGTGATCACCAAGGAGCGGCGCGGCGACTACCTCGGCGCGACCGTGCAGGTGATCCCGCACATCACCGATGAGATCAAGGCGGCGATCCGGCGGCTGGCGCCGAATCACGATGTCGTGATCACGGAGATCGGCGGCACGGTGGGCGACATCGAGTCGCTGCCGTTCCTCGAGGCGATCCGACAGTTTCGCCA
>CAYUIG010000009.1:0-25737 GCA_964444685.1 uncultured Gemmatimonadaceae bacterium
CTGCCGCCGCGCGAGGAACGATCATGAGGGGAGGTTCGCAGTGAACGATGTGGTGCCCGACTTCGCGCGGCTGAAGCGCGATCTCGATGAGATCCGCACTGCGATTGCGGAGATCGGAGCGGACGCGTGGGTGCTCTATGACCTGCACGCGCGCAACGGTGTGACCGCAGGGCTCACGGGAGCCGGCGACCTCTCGCGCCGCTACTTCGTCGTGATTCCCGCCAAGGGCGACCCGGTCGCGATCACGCACGGGATCGAGCAGGGCCCGTGGGCGCAGTGGCCGTGGCGCCGCGAGGTGTACGTGGGCTGGCAGCCGCTTCAGGAAACGCTGCGCGCCGTCCTCGAAGGCTTCACGCGCGTGGCCATGGAGGTATCTCCGGGGGATGCGGTGCCGGCGATCGATCTGGTCCCCGCTGGCGTGGCGGAGCTGGTGCGCGCGGCAGGACCCGAGGTCATCCCCTCGGGCGACCTGATCACCCGCTTCTACGCGCGCTGGACACCCGACCAGCTCGCGTCGCATCGGCGCGCGTCCGCCGCGCTGCGGGACGTAGCGCACGCACAGCTCGCACGCCTCGCCGTCGACGTGGCCCACGGCGTGCACCTGACCGACGGCCAGCTGCACGGCCGCGTCGTCGACGCACTGACGGCGGCGGGCGTGGGTGTAGGGGCGGACTGCATCGCCGCGAACGGTGTGAACGCCGCGAATCCGCACTTCGCCTCCGCGGGCGGAACCACGCAGTTCCGCGCGGGCGACATCGTGCTGCTCGACCTCTGGGCGAAGGAGGCGGAAGAGTCCGTGTACGCCGACCAGACATGGATGGCCTATCTCGGGAAGGACGTCCCTGCACGCGCGGCGCAGCTCTTCGGCGTCATCCGTTCGGCACGCGACGCGGCGGTCGAGTTCCTCGTGCGCGCATGGAAGGAGGGCCGTCCCGTGGCCGGCGGCGAGGTCGATGATGTGTCACGAGGCGTGATCCGCGATGCAGGTTTCGCGGACCATTTCATCCATCGCACTGGCCACTCGATCGACCGGGACACGCACGGCATGGGTCCGAACATCGACAACCTCGAGACGCGTGAAGTGCGCCGCCTCATTCCCGGTGTCGCGTTCTCGATCGAGCCGGGACTGTACTTCCCGGGCGAGATCGGTCTGCGCACGGAGATCAACGTGTACATGGGCGAACACGGCCCCGAGGTCACGACACCCGATCCGCAGGAAGGAATCCTCGCGCTGAACGCATGAGCGACGCGGCGGATGAGAGGACCAACGGCGAGGGCCGACGTCCGGGCGAGGCGCTGTACTTCTACGGCGTGGCGCGGGTGCGCACGTGGCGGACGGGGAAGGTCGATGACGACGCGGTGACCCGCGTCCGCTACCGTGACCTCGAGGCGCTGGTCCGTCCGACGACGTGGGAGCTGCCGCCCGCGGACGCGGAGCGGCTGCGGCAGCATCACGAAGTGCTCGAGGCTGCACTGCGGCGTGGCACCGTCCTGCCGGCACCGTTCGGCATCGTGTTCCGCGGCCGCCGCCAGCTCATCCGCATGCTGGAAGAGCAGTACCTCGCACTCGACGAGGGCCTGAGCTTCCTCGAAGGCCACTACGAAGTTCGCGTGCACCTGTCGGCGATCCCGGGCGCCGAAGCCGCGCCCGCGCTCGAGGACCTCGCCATGGAGATGTACTCGGAGCTGCGGCGCCACGCGCGCGCCGCGGTGCCGATCCCGGGCGAGAACGGCCGCGTACTCAGCGCGGCGTTCCTCGTCGAGCGTACCTCATGGGTCGAGTTCGTGGAACGCGCCGAGGATCTCGATGCGGCGCACGCCGAGCTCTCCTTCGACATCACGGGCCCCTGGCCGCCGTACGACTTCGTGCAGTTCTCCTGAAGACATGCTGGTCGAAGTCGCTCTGCCGGTGCCGGTGCCGCGCACCTTCGCGTACGAGATCGCGGAGCCGGCGCCGATCGGTGCGCGCGTGCGCGTGCCGTTCGGCCAGCGGAAGCTGATCGGCTGGGTCGTAGGCGAGCGGACGGGAGAACGACCCGCCAGAGTACGGCGCGTCGAGGAACTGCTGGACCGCGAGCCGATCGTGCCGCAGGGCGTGCTCGAGCTGTGTCGCTGGATCGCGGACTACTACATCACACCGATCGGCGTGGTGCTGAGGGCCGCACTGCCCGCGGCCCTGGGAGATCCCGCGCGCGCAACCGCGCCGCCCGTCACGCGTCAGGTCGTGCGGCTGATCGGTGAGCGGCCCGGTCTCCTCCAGAGAGAGGAGCTGTTCGGAAGAGCCGCGAAGCAGCGCGAGTGCTATGAAGCCATCGAGGCCGCGGGCGGGATGGCGGAGGTGGCGCATCTTGCGGAGCGATACGGTTTCTCGCGCTCGGTGGTGAAGGGCCTCGTCGCACGTGGACTGGCGGAGATCACCGAAGAGGTCTCGGTACGCGACCCGTTCGCCGAGCATCCGCGCGACCCGGAGCCCGTGCATCCGCTCACGCCGGCGCAGGCTGCGGCGTGCGCGGAGCTGGTCGCGGCCGCGCAGCGTGCGCAGACGGGTCGCAATGAGAAGCCGTACGTGCTGCTGGGCGTGACTGGCTCGGGCAAGACCCGCGTCTACATCGAGCTGCTCGACGAAGTCGTGATGCGGCAGGGACGCGGCGCGATCGTGCTGGTGCCCGAGATCGCGCTCACGCCGCAGACGGTTGCGCGCTTCCGCGCGCGCTTCGGCGATCTCACGGCCGTGCTGCATTCGGCGCTGTCGGATGGCGAGCGGCTGGACGCGTGGCGGGCGCTGCGGGATGGGAGCAAGCGTATCGCGATCGGCGCACGCTCGGCGATCTTCGCACCGATCGAGGACCTGGGTGCAATCCTCGTGGATGAGGAGCACGAGTCGACGTACAAGCAGTCGGAAGCGCCGCGCTACCACGCGCGCGAGGTCGCGGTCGTGCGTGCACTGCAGGCGAACGCCCTGTGCGTGCTCGGCTCCGCCACACCGTCGCTCGAGAGCTGGCACAACGCGCAGATCGGCAAGTACCGGCTGCTCGAGCTGCCCGAACGCGTGGAAGGGCGGCCGCTCCCGCCCGTGCGCATCATCGATCTGCGCGTTCCGGCGGCACCGCCGGCGGAGGGCGCGCGCCTCGAGGCTCGGCCGATCCTCACGGAGCCGCTGCGTGAAGCGCTCGCACTGCGGCTGGAACGCGGCGAGCAGAGCATTCTGCTGCTCAACCGGCGCGGGTATGCCACGTTCGTCCAGTGCCGCGCATGCGGTGATGTGCGACGCTGTGAACGCTGCAGCGTTTCGCTCACCTACCACCGCGCGCGCCGCCGGCTCGTCTGCCACTACTGCTTCCACGAAGAGCCGACGCCCGTACGCTGCGACGCGTGCGGATCCGCCGATCTATGGTTCCGCGGCGTGGGCACCGAACAGGTGGAGCGCGAGGTGACCGATGCGTTCCCCACCGCGCGGGTGGCGCGCATGGACGTCGATACGACCGCGGCGAAGTGGTCGCACCACGAGATCCTGGGACGTGTCGGTCGCGGGCAGGTCGACATCCTGCTCGGCACGCAGATGATTGCGAAGGGGCTCGACTTCCCGGGCGTCACGCTGGTCGGTGTGGTGAATGCGGACGTGGCGATGAACCTCCCGGACTTCCGCGCGAGCGAGCGCACGTTCCAGCTGCTCACGCAGGTCGCGGGACGTGCGGGTCGCGGACCGAAGGGCGGCGAGGTGCTGGTGCAGACCGCGCTGCCTGGACACTACGCGATCCGCGCCGCGCTCGAGCACGACTACCGCGCGTTCGCGGAGCGTGAACTGGCGGAGCGGGAGCGGCCGCGCTATCCCCCGCATGCGCGGCTCGCGAACGTCGTGCTCAGCGCAACGGACGAGGATGCGGTGGCGCGCGCCGCGGAAGACGCGGCCGGGTGGATGAACAGTCGCATCCGCGAGACCGGCGCGCCGGTCGAGCTGGTGGGTCCCGCGCCGTGTCCGATCGAACGCATCCGCGGGCGCTGGCGCTGGCACTTCCTGCTGCGGTCGGACGGCGCACGCGCACTCGGTACCGTCGCGGGTGACCTGCAGCGGGACTACGCCCCGCCATCCGCCCGAGGGGAGCTGCGCATCGTCCTGGACCGCGATCCCGTCACGCTCCTCTGAGCGCACGCGTTGCTATTGATGGGCGGGGGGTCGCGTACATAAACTGTTATCATCGCTGACCCTACCCGCCCCCGGCACCCTGCGCCGCGGCACCTCGCCCCGGCCGGTGGAGTACACAATGGCGGGAAGGAGGTCGAGAATCACGTGAACGGCTGTCTGGCGCTGAACGCATCGTTCGAGCCGCTCACCATCCTGCCGATCAAGCGTGCCCTGCGCCTCGTGATCGACAGGAAGGCGGAGATCCTCGAGGTCGATGAGAGCCGTGTCTTCCGCTCCGAGCGGAGGACGCTGCCGTCGCCCTCGGTGATCCGGCTCGTCCGTTACGTGCACGTTCCCCGGAAGTTCCGCCGCCAGGTCACGAACACCTTCCTGTTCGCGCGCGACGGCTACCGCTGCCAGTACTGCGCGCGCCATCGCAGCGAACTGCGCGGCCGCGAGTTCCTCACGCGCGACCACGTGGTACCGCTGTCGCGCGGCGGCGGGAACGGCTGGGATAACGTCGTCACGGCGTGCTCGCCCTGCAACAACCGCAAGGGCAGCCACCTGCCGCAGGAAGTCGGCATGCATCCGCTGCACGTGCCGGCGGAGCCCAACCATGTCGAACTGGTCTGGGCCGTCCGGCGCATCACGGCCGTACAGGCGAAGTACATCCGGATGTTCTATGGCGAGGATGTGCTGCGCGCCCTCCAGCAGGTGGAAAGCGCGGCCTAGCCGAACATGATCGCGCTGCTCGCTACGACGAGCAGCGTCACCCACGCCAGCGCCAGCATCACGGGTACGAGCACGGCCACCGCCGCGCGCCAGCCCTCCGTCGGATGTGCTTCGCGCAGTCCGACGATCGCGAGTCCGATCATCCACACGAAGCCGATCACGATCCCCCACGTCGGCAGGACCACGAACAGCTGCGGGCTGTACGCGTAGGCGAACACGCGCGCGGTCGTCGTGAAGCGGCCGCGCGCGCCGCCGATGACGGCGAGGATCGCGTGCGTGGCGCCGGCCGACACGATGAGTGCAATGAGCGAGATGATCGGCGTGAGCAGGAAGGTGACGAGCGGCGAGAATGTTTCGCCGGTCATGCCGAGCATCGGCAGGTCGCGGCTCGGGCGGTCGAGCACGGTCCCCCAGAAGAGCTCGATTGCAGCCGCGACGATGGCGAGGATCAGGTAGTAGAGGATGGCGGCGCCGTACCCGCCCTCGCGCGGCATCGCGGCGAAGAAGTTGCGCGGGCGGAACGTCGCGCCCATCCAGGTCTCGACGAACGCGGTGTGAGGCGAAACAGCGGGTTGGGGCGGCCACGGAAAAGTATGCGGCGGCTCGGGCGTGGAATCCCCCGCGGGCGAGTCGTCGGGCGTCGTCGCCATGCATGCCTCCTGAGCGTCAGTGCCTGGCCTCGAGCCAGCTGTCAACCTTGCTGAGGAGTCCGCGGATGTCCACCGGCTTGCGCACGCAGTCGTCGGCGCCGGCCTCGATGGCGAGGTCGTGCGCGCCCTCCATGGCGGTGACGGCGATGATGGGGACATCGGCGAGCTCGCGATCCCTGCGCAGGCGGCGCATGGCCTCGAAGCCATCGAGCTCGGGCATCATGATGTCCATGAGGATGAGATCCGGACGCTCGCGCACGGCTGCATCGACGGCCTGGAGCCCGTTCGCGGCCAGCACGACGCGGTAGCCGAAAGCCTCGAGGAGCGCACGAAGTGCATCGCGGCTGTCGAGGTGGTCCTCGGCCACGAGAATCGTCGGCCGCTCGCGGACGGCGTCGTCGTTCCGTACGTCACGTTGATGCATCGCGCGCTGCTCGGGTGGATGCCGGCGGGCCGGGGTCGCAACTTCCGCGCCCCCGCTGGCCGCGCAGCGGTGCGTCCACCTAGCTTCCCTGGCGGAAGGGGGGGCATGCCCAGAGATCCGGTGTCATGGCAGACGGAACACGGCGGGCCGGAGGGGCGACCGCCGCGCGAGAGTGCGCCGGAGCACGAGGGTGCCGTGCGGTTCGAGGTCGACGGCGAAGTGTGGCTCGCGCGCATCGCCGGGAAGGGCGCGGGCGGAACGGGTGCCACCGGGCTGGGTCTCGTCGAGGCCGTTCACTTCATGCGCGAAGCGGAACCGGACGCGCCCGCGCGCGAAGCGCTCATCGAGCGCGGCAGCTTCGCGGATCTGTTCGAGTCGGAGCTGATCGAACTGTGGCGGGAGTCGCGTGCGATCGTGCCAGCCGCGCCCGCGGCTCCGCCGCCGCAAAAACGCCGGCGCTAGCGGGAGGCTCCGTCCGCAACGGGCGGGCCGACGCGGATCTCGTTGGCGGCGATGCGCACGTCGTAGCGCTCGAGTCCCTCGCCGTGACGGTCGATGCGGTCTCCCGTGCGTACGTCGTAGGTGGCGCGGTCGTGCGGGCAGATGAGGCGGTCATCGACGAGCCGTCCCTCGCGGGCGAGGTCGGTACCGTCGTTCGGACAGTGCGCATCGAGCGCGTAGTACGTCTGTCCGACGTTCGCGATCGCGAGGTCGCGGCCGTGTGCGCGCACCGCCGCAACGGCGCCGGGCCCGAGATCGGGCGTGCGCAGAACCGTCTCGTATTCGTTCTCCATACACGGCCTCCGCGGATGGAGCAGGGCAATTGCCATGCCCGTGTACGGGTGGACGGGGCCCCCGGCGCGGTCCATAATACCGCCCCGCTGAACGACACGAATCCATGGGGAGGGGAATGCCGCGGAAGCGGATTCTGACGGGAGACCGGCCGACGGGCCGGCTGCATCTCGGCCACTGGGTGGGCAGCATCGCGAACCGCGTGCGGCTCCAGGACGAGTACGAGTGCTACTTCATCATCGCCGATCTGCACACACTCACGACGCGGCCGGAGAAGGAAGCGATCGCGGAAGTGCCGGAGAACATTCGGCAGATGGTGCTGGACTACCTGTCGCTGGGGATCGACCCCGAGCGCTCGACGATCTTCGTGCAGTCGGCGGTGCCGGAGACCGCGGAGCTGAACCTCATCTTCATGATGCTGGTGTCGCAGCCGCGACTGGAGCGGCTGCCGACGATCAAGGACATGGCGGAGGCCGCGCACCTCGAGGTCATGCCCTTCGGCCTCGTGGGGTATCCCGTGCTGCAGGCGGCGGACATCCTGCTGCCGCGCGCGGACGTCGTGCCGGTCGGGAAGGACAACGTGCCGCACGTCGAGATCACACGCGAGATCGCGCGCCGCTTCAACTACCTCTACGGCGATGTGTTCCCCGAGCCGGAACCGCTGGTGAGCGACGTGCCGTCGCTGCCCGGCATCTACGGTGGCGCGAAGATGTCGAAGTCGCTCGGCAACGCGATCCTGCTGTCGGACCCGCCCGATGTCGTGCGGCAGCGCGTCATGCAGATGTACACCGACCCGAACCGTGTACGCGCCGACATCCCCGGCACGGTCGAGGGGAATCCTGTGTTCATCTATCACGACGTGTTCAACACCGACCGTGCGGAAGTGGAGGACCTGAAGGAGCGCTACCGCGCGGGCAAGGTCGGCGACGTCGAGGTGAAGAAGAAGCTGCACCGCGCGCTCGAAGCGTTCCTCGAGCCCGTTCGCGAGCGGCGCGCGCAGTTCGAGTCGCGTCCGGAGCTCGTCGACGAGATCCTGCGTGCGGGGAACGCGCGCATGCGTGCGGTCGCGGGGGAAACGATGGAGCGCGTTCGCGAAGCGATGGGGCTCACCTACTTCCGAGACTGAACACGGAGAGCGTGATGAAGAGAATGTGGCAGGTCCCGACGATGTTGTTCGTGCTGGCCGCGTGCTCGGAGCCGGCGCAGGACGAGCCGGTGCCGGGTGCGGATCCCACGCCCGCGCCGGAGGAGGCGGTGGCGGAGGCGCCGGCAGCGCGCGATCCGTCGGACATCAGCTGCGAGCCGCAGCGTCCGCGGGAGTCGCTCGCGGAGCGGCGGAGCGCGTACGACTCGGTGCAGGTGACACTGGGCGGCCAGGTGGCGCAGATCTGCTACGGCCGTCCCCAGATGCGCGGGCGCGAGATCTTCGGCAGCCTCGTTCGCTACGACCAGCTCTGGCGGACGGGTGCGGATGAGCCGACGACGATCCATCTGCCGTTCCCGGCCGCAATCGCCGGCATTGCGGTGGATCCGGGGTCGTACTCGATCTACACAGTGCCGGGCGAGCAGGAGTGGACGGTGATCGTGAACCGCTCGACGTCGCAGTGGGGACACGAGAGCACGTACACGCCGGAGATCGAAGCCCAGGAAGTCGGCCGCGCGACGGTCCCCGCCGAGCGCGTCGAGGAGCCGGTGGAGACCTTCACCATCCGGGCCGAACCGGCCGGAGGGGACACCCGCGAGCTCGTCCTGGAGTGGGAGAACACGCGGGTCCGCATCCCCGTCACCGCCCGCTGAGGCGCGCGTTGGGGCCCGCCGGCAGGCGTCCGGAATCGGCCGTTTGGCCTTGTCCGGCGGGCCCCTTCCGGCCCGGCTGTCACAAGCCGAGCCTACCGCGCGTTTTCCATCTGAAACGCCCGCGTCCGGTTGCGCCGTGGACGTAGACGCCCTCTTCGAGCGGCTCTACCCGTCGCTTTTCCGGTATCTCCAGAGATTGACGGGAGATGCGGACGTTGCCGAGGACATTGCGCAGGAGTCGTTCGTCCGCCTGCTGAGACAGTCCCTCCCGGAAGAGGAGGTGCGGCCCTGGCTGTTTACGGTGGCCGTCAACCTGGTCCGGGACGCGGCGCGCAAGACCGAGCGCCGCCAGCGGCTTCTCGGCACCGCGCCCCCGCTCGTGACGCGGCCTGTGGCCCCGGACGAGGGGGTGGAGCGGTCGGAGCGGATCGCCGCGGTTCGATCGGTGCTGGATCGCCTGCCCGAGCGGGATCGGCAGCTGCTCCTGATGCGAGAGGAAGGGTTCAAGTACGAGGAGATCGCCGAGGCCATCGGCGTGGCCCCGGCCTCCGTCGGCACACTGATTGCCCGGGCATTGCGCAGATTCGCAGCCCTGTACGAGTCGGAAGGGAAGGTGGATGACACACGCACCTGAAGGCACGCTGGTCGCCTACCTCGATGATGAGGTGACGGCCGCAGAGCGGGCGGAGATCGAGGGACACCTCGCCGCCTGCGATGCGTGCGCCGCGGAGCTGCGTGTGCTCGCGGGGTTCTCGGACACGTTCGGGAGCGCCGTCGCCACCCTCGATGTGCCGGCCCCGGTGGCGCGTGCACATCGCGAATTCGTTGCGAATCGCGAGGCCGCACCGGGCCGTACGCGGGTCCTCCAGCTCCGCCGGATGGGCGTCCGGTCGCTCGCCAAGGCAGCCAGCCTGGCGCTCGTGCTGGCAGGCGCGGCGTCCGCCGCGATCCCGGGCTCGCCGGTCCGCCGGTGGGTGGCCGGGGCATGGGACCGGGTGACGGCGCTGTTCGATGGCGGCCAGGAGGTCGCCGAGGTGCCGGTCACGCCGCCAGCGCCGCCGGTCGTGGGGCCGGAAGAGGCGCCGGCGTTCGGGGCCGCAATCCCGCCATCCAACGGCTCCGTGCGGATCGTGCTGAGCGACCTCGAGCCGGGCGCCCGGGTCCGTGTCCGCGTCGTGGATGAGGACGTGGCGTGGCTCCGGTCGGCCGGTACGGAAGGCCGTCTCAGCCGCAATCCGGGCCGTCTCGAGGCCGCTGGCTTCGGTGACGTCACGATCGACATTCCGCGGTCGGTGGTGTCCGCGCGGGTCGAACTGGACGGTCGCGTGCTGTTCCTCAAGTCGGGTGATTCCGTGCAGGCCGTAGCACCGGCCGAAACGACGGGCACCGACGAGTTCCTGTTCACGCCGGGAACCTGACCCCACTCGAGGGTTTCAACGGGTAGCTGCGTCCCATCCTGCCGATTGTTCGGCGGGGGATAGTGTGTTACTTGTTGAACATGCTTGAATTCCGGGCCGCCCGCGTCGGGACCGGCCGTCTCGTGCTGTTCGCGCTCATTCTGCTCCTCGCCATTCCTGCCGCGGCGCAGGCGCAGTCGGAAGTGCGGACACCGGGGCGGGTGTTCGGCCAGGTCCGCAGTGAAAGCTCCGGCGCCCCCCTCCGTTTTGCGATCGTCGAAGTCGTCACGCCGTACTCCCGATCGATCCACGCCGTCACCGACAGCAATGGCATCTACGTCCTGCACGGTGTGCCGGCGGGGCGTCGACTGATCCGCGCCACCCACATCGACCACGCGCCGCTCGAGGTCGAGGTGCTGGTGAGCGCGGGATCGCAGATCTCGATGGACTTCGGACTCGCACTGCGTCCGGTTCGTCTGCCCGTCGTGAACGCACTGGCGACGAGTGGTCCTTCCACGATCCGGGATACCGCGGCCGCGCCGGCCGCGCAGCTCGTCACCGCGGCGGTCCACGTGCTGGAGGCGACGCCCGGTGTAGCGGAGTTCGGTCTCGCGGAGGCCGCGCGCGAAGTGCCGGGCCAGGAGCCCGTGGATCCGTCCGATGTGCTGTACGTGCGGGGCGGTGGTGCGGACCTCAAGCTCGTGCTGCTCAACGGCGCACCGGTGTACGCGCCCTTCCATCTGGGTGGTCTCATCCAGGCGCTCGATCCCGATCTGATCGGTTCGGCCGAACTGTATGTCGGCGGTGCGCCCGCGCGCTTCGATGGCGGGCTGTCATACGTCATGGATCTCGAGACGCGTTCCGGACGGACGCGGCAGCCGCATGTCACGTTCGCGGTCGACATGCTGTCGGGCCGGATGATGGCCGAAGGTCCGATCTCCAACGACGTGGCGTACCTCGTCGGCGGACGCGCGGTGCACGGCGCGGGTGCGGCGCCGTTCACGGCGGATCCGTTCCCGTACAGCTACGGCGACGCGCTCGGCCGCGTGGACTTCCGCGTCGGCTCGGGCATCATGAGCGCGACCGGCTTCTGGAACCGCGAGGCCGTGCGCTTCGACAGCGCGGGCACGCTCCAGCCCGCAGCGGAGTGGGGCAACGCGGCGGGTTCGTTGCGCTACCAGGGTGACCTGCTCGGCATGCACGGGCTGTTCACGTTCGCCGGCGGCCATTTCCGGACCGAGCTGCCGATCGGCGGCATCCGTCCGCTGATCACGCGCGCCACATCAAGGCGACTGCGCGCCGCTGCCGATTTCGACCGCGAACTCGGACCCGGCCACCTCGCGTTCGGCGCGTCGTGGGACCGGCTGCACGTGGAGCAGCGCGCATGGCCGCGCGGCGCTGCACCGGACTCGCTGGGTCCGCTCGCACTCGGTGAGGCGGATGTGGCGGGCGGGTACGTCGATGCAACGCTCGATCCTGCCGATGGGTTCCGCATACGCGCCGGGCTGAGGGCCGATGTGTTCTCGCTCGATGATGGCGTGCATCTCGCGCCGCGGCTGTCCGCGACGCTCGCGCTCTCCGATCGTTCGTCGCTGACACTCGCGGCCGGGCAGTATCGCCAGTACGTGCGAGCGCCGACGCGCACGTCGTCGCTCACGGGTGATGGTACGATCCCCGACAACGGTCCGAACGCACACGCCCTCGCGGTCGCACGCGCATCGCATCTCGTGATGGCGTTCGACCAGGAGATCGGCGCAACGTTCGGCCTCGGCCTCGAAGGGTTCTACAAGATGTACGACGGCCTGCCGAGCGCGGGCGGCGATGAAGCGGAGGCCGCGGGGATCGATGCGTGGCTGCGGCGTACCCGCGGCAGTGTCACCGGGTGGGTAGGCTACTCACTCGCGTGGATCTGGTCCGAGCAGCCAGGGCTCTACGCGCCGACGCGCGAGACGTCGTTCGGCCGCCACCTCGTGAGCGTCGGCCTCAGCGGGCCGGTGATCGCGGACAGCGACTTCGACGTACGTGTCTCGTACGGCGCGGGGCTGCCGTTCACCGCGATCCCCGAGCCCGAAGCAGCGACGCCGGTGTTCAGCGTGGTCGGCATGGGCGACGACCTCGGTGGTCCCGCGTACGCCGCGGCAGAGCCGGTCCCCACACTGCCGAGTACGCCCGAGGAGGCATTTCTGCGGCTGGACGCGCAGATCTCGCGCGCGTTCCAGGGCACGTGGCGCGACCTCGAGTTCGAGGTGCGGCCGTACCTGCGCATCCTCAATCTGCTGGACCGGCGCGACGCGTTGTTCTACCACTACGATCGCGCGGGCGGCAGCACGGCCGAGCCCCGTGCGGTCGCGGCGATTCCGGTGCTGCCCGTGTTTGGAGTGGAGTGGCGGTTCTAGCGCTTCGGCCGTAGCGCGATGTCCTGACGGAACCGTTCGTACGCCCGCTCGCTGATCTCACCTCGCCGGAACTTCTCTTCCAGTACTTCCTGCGCCTGACGGCTGAAGTCACCCTGACGCGTCGTGGTGCGGTGCGCGAGCAGCCACAGCAGCACGAGCACGATGATGACCTCGTAGTACGGCGCGGCGGCGGCGTAGACATCCTGGAAGAGCTGATCCCAGAAACCGCGTTCGGGCGCGGCAGCCTGAAGGGCGGCCAGCAGGAGGAGTGTCATGCGCGTGACGTGACCGGTCCGCTCAGCGGCCGTCCACGACGGCGGCCCAGACGGACTCCGGTCGGAAGCAGAGGTCGTGGCCCCACTCGTCCTCGAACCAGAGCGGGTTGCCGTTGCGCAGGCGGTGCAGAATCGAGCGCTGGAGCTCGAGCGGCGAGCGCTTCCAGCGCGCACGGAACGCAATCTCCCCGTCCTCTGTCCCGAGCCGGACGAGGACCGTAGGGATCAGCACCCGCAACGGTACGCTCGCGTAGTACACCATGGTTCACAACGCTAATTCAAGCCGCTGGTTTGGGCAACGAAAATCGGAGTCTGGAGTCTCGGGTCTGGTGTCTGGGTTACGGCGCGGGTTCAACCAGACACCAGATACCAGACCCCAGACCCGGTCGTTCTCAGACCCCCTTCCCACGCCACAACGCATCCAGCCGCGCATGGTGGGGTCCGACGAGCGCGCGCCACTCCGGCAGGGCGTAGATCCCGTCCTCCGGTTCGCGCGGCCGCTGGCGCGGAAGCCGAACACCGAGCACGTCGCGGGCGGCATTGCGCAGCGCGTCGCGCGCATCGAGCATGCGCGTGTGGAAGAGTGTCTCCTCGCGCGCGAACGGGCTCATGTTCTGCGCGCTCGGATGTGTCAGCCATAGCACCATCGGCAGCGGGTCGTCGCCCCACGCATCCTGCCACGCGGCGCGGAACGGATCATCGATCGCCGCGATGTCCTCGAGCGGTGCGACGCCGCCCCGCACGATCGCCGCGGAGAGCTTCGTCAGCCCCGGCAGCCGCACGCCCTGCGTCTCGAGTGCGGCGGCGGCTGCGAGCGCACGCAGTCCGACGTTGCCGAGTGCGACGACGAGGCGCGCACCCGAGGCAACGATCGTATCGCGCAGCAGGTGCAGGCTCGAGGGGTATTCTCCTACGGGCTCGCGCAGCTCGGCACCCGTGGGCTCGCCGCCGCCGCGATCCGGCAGCCGATTGAGTGCGGCGACGATGAAGGTGTGGTTGCGGTCCAGGCCGATCGATGCCAGCAGTACACCCAGGTTCGCGCCGGCGACATCTCCGCCGAACGGGATGCGCGTGGCGTGCGCGCCGAGCGTGCCGCTGCCGCGGCCGCCCGCATTGCCCGGCGCCGCGCCGACCCAGAGCACGGGCACGCGCTGCCACGGCCCGTTCCGGCGCGACCACACGAGCGGACGATCCGCGTGTGAGCCGTCGGGCATGCGGCACGGTTCGTTCAGCCATTCGTCCTGCACGCAGCGCCGATGGTGCGCGTGCGCGCGGCGGAAGATGGCGCGGTAGCGTTCTTCCTCTGCGCTCATCGGTCATGCCGTTGTCGTGAAGGAGGAAGTTTGAGCGAGAAGAAGGGATATCGCGAGACCGACATCGACGGCCAGCCGCTCCGGCCCGAATCGCTGATGATGGGCTACGGCTACGACCCGTTGTTGTCCGAGGGCGCGCTCAAGACGCCCATCTTCCAGACATCCACGTTCGTGTTCCGCACGGCCGAGGAAGGGAAGGCGTTCTTCGAGCTGGCGTACGGCCTGCGCGAGCAGCGTCCCGCCGAAGAGCCCGGGCTCATCTATTCGCGCATCAACAACCCCGACCTCGAGGTGCTCGAGGACCGGCTCTGCCTGTGGGATGGCGCGGAGTCGGGGCTCACCTTCTCGAGCGGCATGGCGGCGATCGCCACCACGCTCCTCACCTTCCTCCGTCCCGGCGACGTGATCGTGCACAGCGAGCCCGTGTATGGCGGCACCGAGTTCCTGCTCGAGAAGATCCTGCCCCAGTTCGGCATCACCCGCGTTGGCTTCCTCGCCGGCGAACGCGCTGCGGCGCCCGACGCCGTCGAGCGCGCTCGGAAGCACGGACCCGTGCGAATGCTCTACGCCGAGACGCCCGCGAATCCCACGAGCGGGCTGGTGGACATCGCGCAGCTCGCGGAGCTGGCGCGCAGCATCGGCGGCGAGCGCCGTGCGGTGGTCGCGGTCGACAACACGTTCCTCGGCCCGATCTGGCAGAAGCCGCTCGATCACGGCGCGGACCTCGTGCTGTATTCGCTGACGAAGTACGTCGGCGGCCACAGCGACGTCATCGCGGGCGCGTGTCTCGGCCGCGAAGAGCTCATCGCATCCGTGCGCGGCATGCGCACCATCCTCGGCACCATCTCGGATCCGTGGACGGGCTGGCTGCTCATGCGCTCGCTCGAAACGCTGCGCGTGCGGCTCGAGCGCCAGGTAGCCAACGCGAACGCAGTCGCGATGTACCTTGCGCATCATCCGCGCGTAGAGAGGGTGCACTATCTCGAATTTCTCGATCATGCCGACCCACAATACGCGATCTACAGACGTCAGTGCACGTCCGCGGGCGCTACGTTCTCCTTCGAGCTGCGTGGCGGCGAGGCGGAGGCATTCCGTTTCCTGAATTCGCTGAAGCTGATCAGACTGGCGGTGAGCCTCGGCGGTACCGAGAGTCTCGCCGAACATCCGGCGACGATGACACACTCCGACATCCCGCCCGAGCGTCAGCGCCGGATCGGAATCACGCCCGGCATGGTGCGACTGTCGGTGGGACTCGAGCATCCGCATGACCTGATCGCGGATCTCGGGCAGGCGCTCGCGGAGGTGTAGCTCAGAGGCTGTCGAGCAGATCGTCGATCGCGCGCGAGGCGGCGTCCTCGCCGCGGCCCTCGATCAGGTTCTCCAGCATCTCGCGCGCGTCTTCGGCCACGTCCTCGTGGTGGCGATGCTGCGCGCCGCGCACGACGTGACCGATGGGCAGCAGGGCCAGCTTCGGCTGGTCGGGGGATTCCGCTTCGAAGGACTCGCCGAACTCGGGCGGCTGCGGCACACTCGCCTTCCACGGCTCCTCCGCATCCTCCTCCTCGTTCAACTCGCGCGCGATTGCATCGGCATCGACGGGCAGCACGAGGCACACCCGTGCGTCGATGTTGCCGCCTTCGTCCTCCGTTGCGGCCAGGGCGAGTGACACGGGGCGGGTGAGCAGGCCACGGATCGCCTGTACCGCCTCCGGTTCGACCACGCCCCGCGCGACGATGCTGCCGTTGTGGTAGTAGCCGAGCGCGACCGATCCCGCCGGCGTCGCATCGTGCCGGATCGGGCGCACCTCGAGACGGATGGGGTTGGGATGCGTGACGACGAACAGCCGGTCCACATTGGCCTCCCTGCGTTGGTAGTTTCCTATCCGCGAGACTTCGTGGTGTTCCGCCCTTGACCAGGCGCGATTCAGGGTCGAGTGTCGGGGCAACCGAGTCTGGAGTCTGGTGTCTGGAGTCTGGGGTCTGGTTTACTTCGCGGACCCGCTCCCGCCATGAAACAGACACCAGAGACCAGACCCCAGATTCCAGAACCTGCTCCGGAGAAGTTCATGCGCGCCCTGATGCTCCTTGCCGTCCTCGCTTCCCCGGCCGCGGCTCAACAGGCCCAATGGTCGCCGCCACCGCAGGACCTGATCGACCGGGCGCGCGCACTGCTGCGGACCGTCCCGCTGGTGGACGGGCACAACGACCTGCCGACGGAGTTGCTGTCGGAGGCCGGCGGCGACCCCGCGAACGCGGACATCGCGATGTCGCAGCCGCAGTTCCACACGGACCTGCCGCGGATCGAGGCGGGCGGCGTGGGCGCACAGTTCTGGTCGGCGTACGTGACGATCGACTCGATCCCCGTGGGCGGGTCGATGCGCGAGGCGATGCGTCAGATCGACATGGTGCACCGTCTGGTGGATCGGTACGCGGAGCTGGAGTTCGCGCGCACGGCGGACGACATCGAGCGGATCCATGGAAGCGGGCGGATCGCGTCGCTCATCGGGCTCGAGGGCGGGCACGCGATCGAGGGCACCCTTTCGGCGCTGCGGCAGTTCCATGCGCTCGGCGTGCGCTACATGACGCTGACGCACAACGCGTCGCACGACTGGGCGGATGCGGCGTCGGACTACCGTCGTCACGGCGGCCTCACGGAGTTCGGCGAGACCGTGGTGCGCGAGATGAACCGGCTCGGCATGTTCGTGGACCTGTCGCACGTGTCACCCGAGACCATGCGCGACGCGATCCGCGCGAGTGCAGCGCCGGTGATCTTCTCGCACTCGTCCGCGCGCGCCATCGTGGATCATCCACGCAACGTGCCGGACGACGTGCTGCAGATGCTGCGGGAGAACGGCGGCGTGGTGATGATCACGTTCGTGCCGGGATTCATTGCGCGCGGTTCGATGGAGTGGGAGGCGGCACGCGATTCCGTGCTCCAGTCGCTGCATGCGGAGCTGGACGACGCGGCCGAGATCTCGCGCAGGCTGGCGGCGTGGACGGCGTCACATCCGACGCCGGTGGCGAGCGTAGCCGACGTCGCCGATCACATCGAGCATGCCCGGCGCGTGGCGGGTGTGGATCACGTCGGCATCGGGTCCGACTTCGACGGCATCAGCTCGACGCCGGTCGGGCTCGAGGACGTGAGCACGTTCCCCGTGCTGTTCGCGGAGCTGCTGCGGCGCGGATGGAGCGAAGAGGATCTGCGCAAACTCGCGGGCGGGAACCTGCTGCGCGCCATGCGCGCAATGGAGGCGGTGGCGGTGCGGCTCGCCGCGGAGCGCCCACCGGCCGTGGGTCCTGGCCGCTGACGGACCCTTGCAGCAGCCACGGCGGTAGAGTAGGAATCGGTCGGTCCCGCAGCACTCCCCGGAGGCGACCATGCAGCGACGTTTCCCGTTCCGCGCCGCCGTTCTCGCGGCTTCCTTCCTCGCGTGTTCGACGCTCGTCCCCCAGGACGCAGAGGCGCAGGCCACCGGCCGCGTGGTGCGCCGTCCCCCCGACGTACGTGCGGGCGGCCGCGCGGCTGCCGTTGGCTCCGGGGCGGTGCGCGTCGTACCGCAGGCCGGGCGCGCGCGCATCGTCGACCGCTCACCCGCGGAGCTGCGCTACGGCAATACGGCGCTGCGGCTGCCGCCACGCTCCGGGCGTGCGATCGCTACGACCGGTCGCGGCGGTCCGATCGATTCGCCGTACGGCCGGCCCGGACTCACAGGCGTGGGACTGCACCGCGTGTATGCGCCGCCGTGCACGCCGGGCGCACCGTTGTGCCCGCGGCCGCGCGCGCCCGGGGACCGGCCGATCGTGATTCCGGAACCGATTCCCGTGTTCTTCGGCTGGTGGTGGTGGGGCTGGCCGCGGTCGTACGTGGTGGAGCCCATCATCATCACGGACGGCTACCGCTACTCGGACACGTACGTCGAACGTTACGGCTACGAAAATTTCGCGGTGTACGAGCACGACCACTCGCACCGGGTGCGGTCGTGCGCGATGGTGCAGATCCGGCGCGGCGGACAGCAGTGGCTGGTCGAGGCCTCGCTGCCACAGATCGGCGCAACGACGGGCGAGGCGCTCGCCGATGTGATCCGCGGCCGGCTGTCGCGCGGCGAGGTGGTCCGGCTGAGGCATCCGGACCAGGGCGAATTCCAGGTGAAGCCCGTCGACGGCCAGCGGATCGCCGTCGGTCCGTGTGAATAGTCTGGGCGCGGGGGCGGCGGTTAGAAGCCGCCGCTCCCGCCGCCGCCGAAACCGCCTCCGCTGAACCCGCCGCCACCGCCGCCGCCGCCGAATCCCGAACTGCCGGAACTGCTGCGCGGTGCCACCGCCATCGCACTCGCCGTCACGCCGGCCATGCGGTTCAGGTTGCCGGCGAAGCTGTGCGCCTGGAAGTGGTGGAACGACGAGCCGTGGTACCACTGCGGCGGCTCCCTGTAGATGTCGTCGAACGCGCCCGCCCAGTTGCGCTCGACGCCGAACGCCATGGCGAACGGCAGATACTTCTCGAACAGTGCGGGCGTGAGCACGACGGCATCGTAGCGCTCCTTCTCGACGCGCGAGAGGAACTCCTCGAACCCGAGCAGCGCCTCGTGTGTGCGCGCGCCCTTGATCGTACGGCGCGGCATCGCCATGCCCACCACGATCACGACGAACCCACTCAGGATGCCGCCCAGTATGGCCGCGATCGGCTGCCGGCCCATCACCGCCATGAGGGCGGTGCCGCCGAACGTCAGCGCGATCCCCGTGGCGATGCCGATGAACACCCACATCACGCGTACACCGTTCGGGTGGCGCGGGTAGTGGCCGCCGCGCGTGAGTGTTTCGCTCAACTCCGTCTTGATGTCCGGGAGGTCGCGGTAGAACTCGTTCTCCAGCTCCTCCGTCTCGACGCGCGGGCGCCGGCCGTTGTCGAACAGCGACTTCAGCAGCTTGCGCTCGTGTCCCTTCAGCTCGCGCCATTCCTCTGGCGGGCGCTTCATCTCGAACGCGAACGCATCCGTCTTGATCAGTCCGAAGAGCTGTTCCTTCTTCGTTTCTTCCACGATCAGGTAGCCGCGCACGGCGAGGTCGACGATCGTGGCGGTGATGTCGCGCATGTCGGGCGTGCCATCGATCAGCGTCCCCGCCTCCGCGGGCGACACGCCGGCGGGTGGCTCGTACTGCGGCACGATGCTGAGGCGCTCCGGGTCGCGCCCATGGCGGCGCCAGATCATCAGCATCAGGCCGAGCACGAGGAAGGGGAACGCGAGCGGGAAGTTCGAGAGCAGGAAGTCACGCGCGCGATCGGCGGCTGTGGGCCGCTGCACGATACCCGGATCCCAGCCCGTCACGATGGTGAGCCCCTCGCGGAATCCGAGCGGCCGTGTGGTCTCGAAGCTGACCATGCGGCCCTGGATCGAAACGGACGCATCGCTGGCAACCGAGCCGTACGCGCCCGTGTACGCGGTTGCGCGCACGTTCGTCACGCCCTCGGGCAGGTGCACGACGGCGGATGCGCTGCGCGTCGGGTACTCCGTTTCGTTCCCCGTGACGTTCCAGTACAGCTCGTCGTGCTGCTCGAAGAAGCGCAGTCCGTTGGCGACGTCGTAGTTCAGCTTCACGGTGTGCGTCGCGTCCTGCGCGCCCGGCACGTACACGCGCAGCACGAGGTAGCGGCCCTCGCGTTCCTCTTCCACGCGCAGCGGCGTGCCGCTCTCCGAGGTCACGTCCGTGACCTTCAACCGCAACGTGTAGTTCGCGCCGCGTTCGGTTTCGTACTCCACCGGGATGCGGCGGAGCAGGCCGTTCCACGTTCCGATGAATTCGATCGTGATGGTCTCCGTGACCCGCATGCTGCCGTCGGGCCGGACCAGGATCTCGGAGTGGAAGCGGTGGAAGTCGAGCGTCCGCTGCGCCGCCGCGGGCGCGGTCGCGAGCAGGATGGAGGGCAGCGCCGCCACGAGGGCGGCGCTGCGCAGAAGTGTCCGGGTCATCGGTTCAGAAGCTGACGCGCGGGACGGAGCGCTCCTCCTCCGGCATCTCGAAGAACTCGCGCTCGCGGAATCCGAAGGTGCGCGCCACGAGGTTGGACGGGAACTGGAGCACCTTCGTATTCAGGTCGCGCACGACCGCATTGTAGTATCGGCGTGCGTTCTGGATGCCGTCCTCTATGCTGGCGAGGGAGCTCTGGAGCTGGCCGAAGTTCTCGGCCGCACGCAGCTGCGGATACGCCTCGGACAGCGCGAACAGCTGCCGCAGCGCGCCGGTCAGCGCACCCTCCGCCTCCGCCTGCGCGGCGGGGCCGTGCGCCGTGGCCGCGCGGTTGCGCGCTTCGATCACGGCCTCGAGCGTGCCGCGCTCGTGACCGGCGTAGCCTTTGACGGTCTCGACCAGGTTGGGCACAAGGTCGTGCCGCCGTTTGAGCTGCACATCGATGTCCGACCACGCGCTGTCCGCGCGCACCTTGAGTCGGACCAGTCCGTTGTAGAGGAAGAATACGATGACGACGAGCGCGATCAGCAGCAGCACCGGCCACATGGCTTCGACCTCGTCCTCGAGGGATAGGGTTGGCAGAGAATAGACCGCTCCGCCCGCCCTTGTAAAGGACGACGCCTAGGCGTCGGGCGGATCCTTGTGCCGCGTACGCGATGCGCCGGAGAGGATCGCCACGCCAAGCAGCGCTGCCACACCGATGCCGATCCAGGTGGAGGACACGCCGATCACCGACGCGCCATACGCCAGCGCGGCGATCAGGATAATGAAGCCGATCAGGTAGATTCCGAAGGTCGACATGCTTGCCCTCCCGGTCGAGTTGGCGGAGGGAAGGGCAAGGCGTGTGCCGGAGAATCGAGTCTGGGGTCTGGAGTCTGGTGTCTGGTTTCTGGTTACGGCGGGTCGCCCTGCGGTTCCGCGTTGTAAACCAGACTCCAGACCCCAGACCCCAGACCCCAGACTCGAGGTCCTCAGGCTGTTCTGGCGCCGCGCCGGCTGGACGCGCGCTTCGCCGCGGGAAGCCGAACCGCCTCGTCGACGATCCGCTTCTGCTCCCGCTCGTGATCCGAGAAGTAGCCTTCGGCAGGGCTGGCGCGCTCGGGACGGCCGACGTAACGGAGCGTACGTTCGTCGCCGACGAGTGTGCGGAGGCGACGTTCCATGAAGTGCCACGCGCCCATGTTCTCCGGCTCCTCCTGGACCCAGAAGACTTCACGCGCGTTCGCGTACGCCGCGATCGCTGCGCTCAACGCGTCGCCCGCGAGGGGATAGAGCAGCTCGACGCGTACGAGCGCGACATCGGTGTTCTCCTCCCGTCCGGCGAGCAGGTCATAGTAGACCTTGCCGGAGCAGAGCACGACGCGCCGCACCGCAGCGCGATCCTCGATCGATGGATCGTCGATCACCGGGTGGAAGCCGCCCTGCGCGAGCTCGGCCACGGGTGACACGGCCTTCGGATGACGCAGCAGGCTCTTCGGCGTCATCAGGATCAGCGGCCTGCGCGCGGGCAGGAACGCCTGCCGGCGCAGGATGTGAAAGTACTGCGCCGGCGTGGAGCAGTTCGCGACGCGCAGGTTGCGTTCGGCCGCGAGCTGGAGGAAGCGCTCGAGCCGTGCGCTCGAGTGCTCGGGACCTTGGCCTTCATAGCCATGCGGCAGCAGCAGCCCGAGGCGCGAGCGCTGGCCCCACTTCTCGTAGCCGGCGGCGAGGAACTGATCGATGATGACCTGTGCGCCGTTCACGAAGTCACCGAACTGTGCTTCCCAGAGCACCAGCGCCTTCGGTGCGACGACACTGTAGCCGTACTCGAAGCCGACGGCGGCAAGCTCGCTGAGCGGACTGTTGTGGATCTCGAACGGCGCAGTCGCACCTTCGAGCGAGGCGAGGGGCACGTGGCGCCGGTCGCTCTCGAAGCCGTGCAGCACGAGGTGGCGCTGGCTGAACGTGCCGCGCTCCGTGTCCTGCCCGGTCAGACGGATCGGTACGCCGTCCGTGAGCAGGGATGCGAACGCGAGCGCCTCGGCGTGCGCCCAGTCGATGGAGCCGCCCGCAGGCACGATCTCCGAGCGCCTGCGGAGCTGCCGTTCGAGCTTCGGATTGGGCTTGAAGTCCTCGGGCCACGCATGGATCTGCCGATCGAGTGCACGCAGCCGCTCTTCATCGACTGCGGTCTCGACATCCTGATCGGGGCCGCGGTGCTCCCGCGGACGCTGCAGCTCCTCGACGGGCGGCGGCGCGGAGCGCACATCGTCCTGCGCGGCAATGAGCTGTTCGTGGACGCCATCCCAGATCTCCTGCGCGCGCGCGTCGTCGATCACGCCCTGCTCGACGAGCTTCGCGGCCCAGATCCGCCGCACGGTCGGGTGCTCCGCGATCTTTTTGTACATCACCGGCTGCGTGTACGCCGGCTCGTCGGCCTCGTTGTGACCGTACCGGCGGTAGCCGATGAGGTCGATGACGACATCGCTGTGGAATTCGGCGCGGAACTCCATCGCGAGCCGCACGACCGCGAGGCACGCCTCCGGGTCGTCCGCGTTCACGTGGAACACAGGAATGTCGAAGCCGCGTGCGAGATCGCTCGCGTAATCGGTCGAACGCCCTTCCGACGGGTTCGTCGTGAAGCCGACCTGGTTGTTCGCGATGATGTGGAGTGTGCCGCCGGTCCGGTAGCCGACGAGGCGCGCGAGGTTGAGCGTCTCCGCCACGACGCCCTGACCCGAGAACGCGGCGTCACCGTGGATCAGGATCGGCACGACGAGGTCCTCGTTCTGCGTCAGCACCGCGTGCGTGCGGTCCGTCTGCTTCGCGCGCGTCATCCCCTCGACCACCGCGTTCACGAACTCGAGGTGGCTCGGGTTCGGCGCGAGCAGCACGGTGAGCGGCTCGCCGCTGCGCGTGGCGTAGGTGCCTTCGGCGCCGAGGTGATACTTCACGTCGCCGGTGCCGGCATCCCCGTGGCGAACGTCCTCGAAGCGGCCGAGGATGTTGCGCACGGGCATACCGACCACGTGAGCGAGCACGTTCAGCCGGCCGCGGTGCGCCATGCCGATGACGATCTCGGCGGCGCCCGTCGCGGCCGCGCGCTCGATTGCAAGATCCAGCATCGGCACCATCATGTCGGTGCCTTCGATGGAGAAGCGCTTGGCGCCGAGATAGCTCTTGTGGATGAACTGCTCGAGCCCTTCGACCTGTGTGAGGCGCTCGAGCAGTCGGATCCGTTCCGCCTCATCGAGGGCAGGCCGGTGCGCGGCCGTCTCGATGCGATCGCGCAGCCATTCGCGCTGGCCCGGGTCCTCCAGGAACTCGAATTCGTAGCCGATGCTGCCCGTGTACGTGGCGCGCAGCCACGACAGCACGTCGGCCATGTTCGCGCCCGCGAAGTCGAGGCCGAGCGGCGACGACGGAATGGCGGCCAGCTGCGATGCGTCGATGTCGTGGAAACGCGGATCGAGCGCGGGATGTCCCGGCGGCTCCAGCCCGAGCGGGTCCAGCCGGGCCGCGCGGTGGCCGTGCAGCCGGTACGCGTCGACGAGCTCGGCCGCGGCCATGGCGGCGCGGATCTGCACGTCGGAAGTCGGCGCCGCCGGTGCGGGCGTGACGGTCACGCCGAAGGCCTGCGCGCCGCCGTTCTCGAAGAAACGCCGCCATGCTTCATCCACGGCGGCGGGGTTCTGCATGTACTGATCGAACACCGCCTGGACGTAGGCGGCGTTGTACGTGTCGTACAGACTCGTCCGTTCCACCATGACTCTCCGTTGCCGGCGCCACGCCGGTCGCCCCACAAAACGGCTGAAACTAGCCACGCCGGAGAAAGGCGTCCAGCCGTGGCCGGTTGCCGCGGACGCACGCAACGCGCCATCTTCTCCTTTCGGCGGCCGCACTCCTGATACCCCGCGATGGCGAAGTCGGACGACACCCCGCTCATGCAGCAGTGGCGCGCTGCGAAAACGCGCCATCCCGACGCCCTGGTGTTCTTCCGGGTCGGCGACTTCTACGAGATGTTCTGTGAAGACGCCGAGGAAGGGGCGCGGCTGCTCGGGCTCACGCTGACCACGCGCAACAACGGCGGCGCATCCAACGTGCCGCTGGCCGGCGTGCCGGTCCGCGCGAAGGACGAGTACGTGCAGCGGCTGGTACGGCTGGGCCGCCGCGTGGCGGTGTGCGAGCAGGTCGAGGACCCCGCCGAAGCGAAGGGGATCGTCCGGCGCGAGGTCGTGGAAACGATCACGCCCGGCGTTACCTTCGCGGAATCGCTGCTGAGCGAGCGCCGCAACAACTGGCTCGTCGCGCTCCGGCCCGACGGCGAGAACGTGGCCGTTGCGGCCTGCGACGTCTCCACCGGCGAGATCCTCGCGCTCTCCACGCCCCACGCCTCGCTCGAGGGCGAGCTGGCGCGCATCGAGCCGGCCGAGCTGCTGCTGCCGATGGAATGGGAGCCCGCGGGTCTGCCGCAAGCGCCGCGCACCCTGCGGCCGGAGTGGCTCTTCGATCCTGAACTCGCGGCGGACGAGCTGCGCCGACGTTACCGCATCCGCGATCTCGGCGGCTTCGGCGTGCAGAACGGCGACGACGCGCTCGTCGGCGTGCTGGGCGCGCTCGTGACCTACCTCGCCGAAACGCAGCCCGGCGCGCTGGACGCGCTGCGCCCGCCGCGCATCGAGCGCCCCGGTGCTTGGATGGCGCTCGACGAGATGACGCGCCGCAATCTCGAGCTCGTCGAGTCGCTACGCGGCGACGCGGGCCGCGCGGGCACGCTGCTCGACGTCATCGACGAGACGTCCACGGCGATGGGTGCGCGTCTCCTGCGCCGCTGGCTGCTGCGGCCACTGCTGGACGCTGCGCGTATCCACGAGCGGCTCGATGCCGTCACCGAACTCGTCGAAGCCGCGCCGCTGCGGCGGGCGCTGCGCGCCGAACTCGCGGGCATGCGCGACCTCGAACGCATCGCCGCCCGCGTCGGCGCCGCCCGCGTGCAGCCCCGCGAACTCCTCGCCCTCGTACAATCACTCGCCCGGCTGCCCGCGCTGCGAGACGCGGGTCGAGATGCGACGTCGCCACTGCTCCGTTCGCTGCTCGGCCTCGACACGCTCGATGACGTGCGCGCGCTGCTGGAGTCCGCACTCGCCGACGATCCATCCGCCACGGTCGGCGACGGCGGCGTTATCCGTCCGGGATTCGATGCGGAGCTCGACTCGCTGCGCGCTGCGCGCGACGGCGCGCAGGAAACGCTGGCGCGGCTGCAGACGGCCGAACGGGAGCGGACGGGCATTCCGTCGCTGAAGGTCGGCTACAACAAGGTGTTCGGCTACTACATCGAGATCACGCGCTCGAACCTGGCGCGCGTGCCGAGCGACTACGAGCGCAGGCAGACGCTGGCGAATGCGGAGCGCTTCGTGACGCCGGAGCTGAAGGAATGGGAGTCGCGCATTCTGAACGCCGAGGATCGGATCGCGGAGCTGGAAGCGCGCCTGTTTTCGGAGCTGCGGACGCGCGTGGCGGCGGAGGTGCGGCGGCTGCAGGAGAGCGCGGAGCGGGTGGCGGCGATCGACGTGCTGTGCGCGCTCGCTCACCTCTCCGAGCGGCGCGACTATGTGCGGCCGGACGTACACGCCGGCTACCGCCTGGAGATCGAAGGCGGGCGGCACCCGGTGGTCGAGACGATGATGCCGCGCGAGGCGTTCATCCCGAACGACATCGTGCTCGACGAGGACGCGCGCGTGATGGTGCTCACCGGTCCGAACATGGCCGGCAAGAGCACGCTGCTGCGTCAGGTCGGACTGATACAGGTGCTCGCGCAGATCGGATCGTTCGTGCCGGCAACACGCGCGCGGCTGCCCATCTGCGACCGCGTGTTCACGCGCGTCGGCGCGTCCGA
>CAYUIG010000009.1:25747-46480 GCA_964444685.1 uncultured Gemmatimonadaceae bacterium
GCCACGCGCGATTCACTCGTACTGCTCGACGAGATCGGGCGCGGCACGGCGACGTGGGATGGCGTGAGCATCGCGTGGGCCGTGACCGAACACCTGCACGAGCGCATCGGTGCGAAGACCATATTCGCCACGCACTACCACGAACTCACGCAGCTCGCCGATCAGCTGCCCGCACTCATCAACGCGAACGTCGCGGTGCGCGAGGTCGGACGGGAGATCATCTTCCTCCACCGGCTCCAGCCCGGCGGCGCGGATCGGTCCTACGGCATCGACGTGGGCCGCCTCGCCGGGCTGCCGGAGACTGTGGTCGAACGCGCGCGCGAGATCCTGCACGAGCTGGAAGGGGCGCACAGTGCGCACGGCGAGGGGCTGGGGCGCCATGGCGCACTCACCCCCGCCGCCGCACGCACGGATCAACTCTCCCTGTTCGCTCAGCCGGATCCCGAAGTCGTGCGGCGGCTGCGCGCGCTGGAGCCGGAAGGCATGACACCGCTCCAGGCGCTCGTCGAGCTCGTCGAGCTTCGGAAACTGCTCGGGTGAGAATCTGTTTCTGGGGTCTGGTGTCTGGTGTCTGGGGTCTGGTTTACGGCGGGATCCCACTTGAACCAGACTCCAGACTCCAGACTCCAGACTCCAGACTCACTCTTCTTCGGGTACCGTAAACACGACGCGCAGCGTTCCCGGCACCGGATCCAGCAGCTGCTCCTCCTCGAGCTCCGGTACCAGCGTAACGAGCCGGTCGCGGGCCACGGCCGTGCCGGCGTCGCCGGTGAAGCTGAGCGTGCGCGCGCTCGCGTTGAAGGTGAACTGCGTGGTCTCCGACAGGAACAGATCCGGGAAGTTGCCACCCGCGTCGAACGTGATGCGCGCGCCCGTGGAGGTCGTGCGGTACGTGCCGTCGACGGTGCGGCCGAGGCCGGTCACGGGGTCCGTGTAGAAGAGCTGTACGTCACCGGTGGTGGTGAGCAGGATGCGCGGCTCGAGCAGGCCGCCGAAGAGCGAATCGACTTCGACTTCCGGGAGCGAGCCCTGCGGGTCGAAGGCGAGCGTGGTCAGGTCGTACGTGCCAGCAACCTCGTTGCGGTCGAGGTCGGGGCCCGCCGAGTCGCTCTCGCATGCCGCCAGTGCGACGGCGAGGCCGAGGGCGAGTGCGGGGATGCTGCGGGTCATGCGGTCCTCCATCATCGAGAATCGGTTTCTGGAGTCTGGGGTCTGGTGTCTGGTTTCTGGTTTACGGCGGATGCGTTTTCCGCGTCGTCAACCAGAACCAGACACCAGACTCCAGACCCCAGGAACCACCGCACCGTGCACCGACCGTGCCGGCGCGGATTCTCGACACCGGGCGCGGGGTCGCGTTACCTTGGCCGGGTGAGATCACTGACCATAATGGCCATCGCCGCGATGGCCGCCGTTGCGTGCGACCGCTCGTCCGCGCCGATCCAGCAGCCCGTGGTGCTGCCCGGTGAATCACCGTTCGAGTATCCGGTCGAGCTGTGGGACCGCGGCATCGAAGGCGAGACGCTGCTGATGGTGCGCGTGAACGAAGTGGGCGATGTCGACAGCACGTACATCGAGCAGTCGAGCGGCCAGCCGGCCTTCGATTCGGCCGCACTGCGCGGCGCGCGCCTGCTGCACTTCTCGCCCGCACGCCGCGGCGAACGGAGCGTCTCCCTGTGGACCCGGCTTCCCGTGCGCTTCACGCGCGACGCGGAATCGAACGCCCCCGCACCCCGAAACCCGTGACCGCGCCGCCGCGCAACGCGCGCCCGTACGACAACGTCCTCGCCACCATCGGCTGGACGCCGCTCATCCGCTTGAACTCGGTCGTAGATGGTGCGCGCACGCCCGTGTACGCGAAGGCAGAGTTCTTCAATCCGGGCGGCTCGGTGAAGGACCGCATCGGCCTCGCCTTGATCGAAGCCGCGGAGCGCGACGGCAGGCTGAAGCCCGGTGGCGTCATCGTCGAGGGCACGAGCGGCAACACCGGCATCGGGCTCGCCATCGCGGCCGCGATCAAGGGCTACCGCTGCATCTTCAGCATGCCCGACAAGATGAGCGCAGAGAAGGTGCGGCTGCTGAAGGCGTTCGGTGCGGATGTGATCGTGACGCCCACCGCCGTCGCCCCCGATCATCCCGACAACTATGCGCAGGTGGCGAAGCGCATCGTTGCGGAGACACCGGGCGCGATCTTCGCCGACCAGTTCTACAACCCCGTGAATCCCGAGGCGCACTACGTCACGACGGGGCCGGAGATCTGGGAGCAGACCGAGGGGCGCATCACGCACTTCGTCGCAGCGGCGGGCACCGGCGGTACGATCTCGGGCGCTGGCCGCTACCTGAAGGAGAAGAACCCCGCGATCCGCATCTACTCCGCCGATCCCGACGGTTCGATCTTCGCCCACTACAAGGCGACCGGCGAGAAGGGTGAAGGAAAACCGTACAAGGTCGAGGGCATCGGCAACGACAAGCTGCCCTCGACGCTGCATTTCGATGTGATCGACGAGTTCCGCACGTTCGGCGACCGCGAGGCCTTCCGCTGGGCGCGCCGGCTCACGCGCGAGGAAGGCCTGTTCGTCGGTGGATCGTCCGGGATGATCGTGGCGCTCGCGGTCGAGGTCGCGCACGAAGTCGATGATCCCGATGCGCTCATCGTGTGCACGCTGCCCGACACGGGTGAGCGCTACCTGTCGAAGGTGTACAACGACGAGTGGCTGCGCGAGAACCGCCTGCTCGAACCCGAACGTCTCACGGCCGGCGACCTCGTACGGCGCAAGGACGATCCGCGCCTCGCCCTCGTCTCCGTGTCACCCTCGGCGCCCGCGCGCGATGCGCTCGCGCTCATCACGCAGCACGACATCTCGCAGCTGCCGGTCTGCGACGACGGCGAATGCGTCGGCTCCATCTCAGAAGCGACGCTGATGGCGCACGTCATCGAGAACCCGGCCGTGCTCGACGAGTCCGTGGCGTCGCTTATGGATGCGCCGTTCCCGTCCGTCGACGCGACCGTCACGCTCGACGGCGTCGGCCGCATGCTCACCCGCCAGACGCCCGCGGTGCTCGTGCGAGAGGATGGCCGGCTCGCGGGGATCGTCACGCGGTACGACGTCGTTCGGTACCTGGTCAAATGAGTCTGGCGTCTGGAGTCTGGGGTCTGGTGTCTGGTTTACGGAGGGACGCGTCTCCCCGCATTCAACCAGACTCCAGACCCCAGATTCCAGACCCCAGACCCGGGGGGATTGGTTGAAGCGCAGGGAGAAGTTGAAGATTGCCGTCCTCTTCGGCGGCACGAGCATGGAGCGCGACGTCTCGATCGCGAGCGGCTCGCAGGTGGTGCGCGCGCTGCGCGAGGCCGGTCACGATGTCGTGGCGGTCGACACGGCGGTGGGCGTGCTGAGTGCGACGGAGGAGGCGCGGCTGTCCGCGGGCGTGTCGGCAGCGCCGCCGGAGCAGGGGTCGCTCGATCTCATGCGCACGGGCGACGTAACGTCGCTCACACGTGCCCCCGAGCTCGCCGGCGTGGATGTGCTCTTCCTCGCGCTGCACGGCGGTGCCGGCGAGGGCGGGACACTCCAGGCGCTGCTGGACCTGGTCGGGCTGCCGTATACGGGGAGCGGGATGCTCGGCAGTGCGGTCGCCATGGACAAGGACATCGCGAAGCGGCTGATGCGCGATGCCGGTGTGCCGACGCCCGCGTGGCTGATGGCGCCCGCGACGCGCGCGCAGGTGCTCGACCACGTCGGGCTGCCGGCGGTGGTGAAGCCGAGCAAGCAGGGCTCCACGGTCGGGCTGTCGATCGTGAAGAACATCGACGATCTCGAGGCGGCGGTGGAGGAAGCATTCCGCTTCGATGACGAAGTGATGATCGAAACGTTCATCCCGGGCCGCGAGCTGACCGTACCGGTGCTCGGTACGGAGGCGCTGCCGGTGGGCGAGATCCTGTCGAAGCACGAGATCTTCGACTACGAGGCCAAATACCAGCCGGACCTGGCGCAGGAGATCTTCCCGGCTGACCTGCCCGCGGGCGCGGCGCGGGAGGTGCAGGAGCTGGCCGTGGCTGTGCACGCGGCGCTCAAGCTGCGGGGGTTCAGCCGGATCGACTTCCGGTTGGACGGCGACGGCCGCTTCTGGTGCCTCGAGGCGAACACGCTGCCCGGGCTCACCGCGGCCAGCCTGTTCCCGAAGGGTGCGGCCGCCGCGGGCATTCCGTTCCCCGAGCTGTGCGAGCGCCTCTGCCGCCTCGCGATCGAGGAACACCGCGGCAGGCGACGGGTTTAGAACGGACTCATTCCAACGGAGTAAGACGGACGCAGAATGGCGTACAGGGGCGGATTCGCTTTCGGGTACGGACTCACGCCGTGGGTGAAGCGGCTGATCATCGCCAACGTGACGATCTTTCTCGTCTCGTGGCTGATGTTCCGCGGCGGCGGCGTGCTCGAGTACTACATGGCGTTCATCCCCGGCGAGATCCTCACGCGCCCGTGGACGCTCGTGACCTACATGTTCGCGCACGGCAACATGGGTCACATCTTCTTCAACATGCTGGGGCTCTTCTTCTTCGGCCCGCCACTCGAGGCGCGCTGGGGATCGAACGAGTTCCTGAAGTTCTATCTCATCTGCGGGCTCGGCGGCGCGCTGCTGTCCTTCGTGTTCGCGTACCACAGCCCGATCATCGGCGCGTCCGCGGCGGTGTACGGTGTGATGCTCGCGTTCGCGATGAACTGGCCGGAGATGCCCATCTACCTGATGGGGATCTTCCCGATCCAGGCGAAGTGGCTCGTCGGCATCCTCGCCGCCTTCTCGCTCCTGTCCGCGATGAACGGCGCCGGCGGCAACGTGGCGCACTTCGCGCACCTGGGCGGCTTTGCCGCCGCGTTCCTCTACCTGAAGCTCGACCGACCCGGCGGGCTGTTGCGCGGGCTGCGCAAGAAGAAGCGCTCGACCTCGTCACGCTTCACGGTCGTGCGCGGCGGGGCGGATGTGACCCCTGCGGCCACGCCCGCACGCCGCGAGCCGTCGCGGGTCGATGATGCCGAGCTGCTCGACGAGCTCGACCGCGTCCTCGAGAAGATCAGCACCAGCGGGCTCAGCAGCCTGTCCTCGGAAGAGCGGAAGCTCCTCGACGACGTAAGCCGGCGCTACCGCCAGAACTAGCCCGCCCGGCCTCTTCGCGACCGGTTGACACGCCAACGGAGGCCCATCTACGTTGGCGATCCTGCCAGAACAGAACCGAACGCACGCCAGGAGGTTCGGAGATGTCATCCGCGAAGGAGTACCCATCCGATAGAATTCGCAACGTCGTCCTGCTCGGGCACGGTGGCTCCGGCAAGACGACGCTGATCGACGCGCTTTGTTTCGCCACCGGAACATCCCGCCGCCACGGCAACGTGAAGGATGGCACCTCCCTGACGATGTACGCGGAGGAGGAGCAGTCGCACGGCATCTCCGTGCAGCTGGCGGTTGCGTACGCGGACTGGGAGGGCACGAAGGTCAACCTGATCGATACGCCCGGATACCTGGACTTTACGGGCGAGGCGGTTGCCGGAACGAGGGTGGCCGACGGGGCTGTAGTGGTCCTCGGCGCCACGACAGGCGTCGAGGTCGGCACGGAAAAGGTCTGGGAATACTCGGTGGCGCGCGGGATTCCCAGACTTTTTTTCGTCTCCATGATGGACAAGGAGCACGCCGACTTCGACAAGGTGCTGGCGGAGATCCGGCAGCACATGACGTCGAAGGCGGTGGCCGCCGAGCTGCCGATCGGGGAGGGCGAGAACTTCCGCGGCATCGTGAACCTGTTCACCGGCAAGGCGCACATCTATCGCGCCGGCACGGTGCAGGGTGAATACGACGAAGCGGATGTCCCCGACGACATGAAGGCGCAGGCCGAGCAGGCGCGCACGGAACTCTTCGAGGCGATCGCCACGACCGACGACTCGCTGCTCGAGCGCTACCTCGAGGGCGGCGAGATCTCGACCGCGGAAGCGCTCGCCGCCATGAAGCATGCAATGCTCGGCGGCGAGCTGTTCCCGGTGTTCTGTGGCGCCGCCGAGAAGACCTGGGGCGTGCGCGCGCTGCTCGAGGGCATCGTGCAGATCGTGCCGAGCCCGGCGGAAGCGCCGCACGAGCTGGCGCAGCGCCCGGGCCTCGATCAGGTGGTCGAGCTCAAGGGAACGGACGACGGACCGTTCGCCGCGCTCGTCTTCAAGACGGCCACCGAACCGCACGTGGGCGAGCTGTCGTTCTTCCGGATCTTCAGTGGCTCGGTCGCCAACGGCCAGGAGATCTACAACGTCACGCGCGAAACGCCCGAGAAGCTGTCGCACCTCTCGGTTCCGCTCGGCAAGGAACGACTCGAGGTCTCGAAGCTCCACGCCGGTGACATCGGCGTCGTCGCCAAGCTGCGCAGCACGCACACGAACGATTCGCTCGGCGAGTCGGGGCGGCCGCTCGTGCTGCAGCCGATCAACTTCCCCGAGCCCGACATCGCGCTCGCCGTGCGTGCGGCCAGCCGCAGCGACGAGGACAAGATCGGCAGCGCGCTCCACAAGCTGCACGAGGAGGATCCTACCTTCCACAGCGGCTACGACCCGGAGCTGCGCCAGACGATCATCCGCGGACTCGGCGAACTGCACCTCGAAGTCCAGATGGAGCGCCTCAAGCGCAAGTATCACGTCGAGGTGGTCACAGAAGAGCCGCGCATACCGTATCGCGAGACGATCCGGAAGACAGCGGAGGGACAGGGCCGCTACAAGAAGCAGACGGGCGGTCACGGCCAGTTCGGCGACTGCTACATCCGCCTCAAGCCGCTCTCGCGCGGCAGCGGCTACGTCTTCACCGATGCCATCACCGGCGGTGTGATTCCCGGCAAGTTCATCCCGTCCGTCGACAAGGGCGTGCAGGAGGCGGCGAGGAAGGGGATCCTGGCAGGCTATCAGGTCGTCGACTTCGAGGCCGAGTGCTACTTCGGCTCGTATCACTCCGTCGACTCGAGCGACATCGCATTCCAGGTCGCCGGCTCACTCGCGTTCCAGAAGGTCGCCGCGATGGCGGACCCCGTGATCCTCGAGCCCATCATCGAGGTCGAGGTCATCACGCCCGAAGCGTACATGGGCGACGTCATCGGCGATCTGAACCACCGGCGCGGAAAGATCCTCGGCATGGACCAGGAAGGCGCCAAGACGCGCATCCGCGCACTCGTGCCGCAGGCCGAGCTGTACAAGTACGCAACGACTCTCCGGTCTTTGACGCAGGGACGGGCGATGCACCGCCGCAAGCTGCACGGCTACGAGGAAGTGCCGCACAACGTCGCGCAGAAGATCATCGAGGCCGCGAAGAAGGAGAAGGAGGAGGTGCATGCCTAGCTTCGGGTGCTGCGGGCGACTTGGGGTGGGCGACTTGGGGCGGGCGACTGTACGGCGGGCGACTGTACGGCGGGCGACTGACGGCGGGTGACTGACGGCGGGTGACACGGCGGGCGACTGACGGCGGGATGTGACTCGCTGACTGCTCGTACGCTTGGCCGCAGGAATTGCCGGTTCGGCTGCACTCTGGGTGTGTTCCGTTGTGGGTGCAGGTTGACCGGCGATAATTGCCGGTACGGCTGCACTCGCGGGCATATTCGACTTGTGCGCAATCCCGCCGGCGATAATTGCCGGCAGGATTGCACTCGCCCTGGAAATCCGATCCCGTGCGATTGTGCCGGCGATCGCGGCGCGTTCAAACCGTGTGATCCCGCCGGCCGGTCCCAGCGACGGAGGCACTCATCGGACGCACATCCGTATCTGCGCATCCAACGCGTCCTGCTCTCGCCGTGTGCTGGAGCATTGCGGCGTATCTGCTCTCTGCGTGTGCAGCCGATCAGGCACGACAGCCGGTTGTCGTGACCGACAGTGCCGGCGTCCGGATCGTCGATGTGGACGCCGATGTGGTGCGCGACGCGTATGTCGTCAGTGATACTCCGTTCTGGAGCGTGGGCGGAGCGGGCTCGGAGCCGGACGAGCTGGCGCTGCATGCGGTCGTCGATGTCGAGCTGGTCGACGGGGGTTTGTGGATCGCGGAGGGCGGGAGTCAGCAGCTCATCTTCATCGATCTCACCACGCGCGCGGCGCGACGTCGCATTGGAGGGCGCGGTAACGGACCGGCTGAGTTCCAGGCTCTGACCCGGGTATTCGATGCCGGTGCTGGACATACCGGCGCGTTCGACGCCCGACGCAGGCGTTATGTGGAGTTCGACTCGACCGGACAGGTCGTGAGCGAGCAAGCAGTCCCGCAGATCGGTCTCGGAAGTCGTGATCACTACGACCGACTGTCGGATGGCTCAACGATCCTCGCCTCTATCGCGTCGTTCTATCCTGCAGGCGGGACCGGCCGCGAACCGTCACCGGTCGTCCACGTCCACACTTCCGTCGATACGATCGTGCTCGTTCCCGGCACGGAGGCGTTCCAGACGGACGATGCTGTTGGAGGCGTGCTGCTCGGGAGCACTACACTCATCGCATCGGACGGAACGGGTGTGTGGGTGGGTGACAACGCCGAGTCGGTGGTTCGATACTGGCTGCCGGATGCCGATACACCGTCCATGCTTATTCGCTGGAGAACGACCCGCTCACGACGCGTAACGGATGACATGCGCGAGGAGTTCTGGTCGGGACTGCACGCGATGGAGCCGGATGCCGATCCCGCCATCCTCGGGCACATGCGCGAGACCTTTCCGATGGCCGACAGCGTTCCCGCCTTCGGCCGCCTCATCGCCAGCCGCTCCGGAGAGATCTGGATCGGCGGATATCCCGGGCCCGTCGAAACCCTCGAGCAGCCGTGGCCAGCACTGGACTGGATCGTGGTGGACCCCGCGCGCGGAAGTGTGCGCACGGCAACGACACCTCCGGGATTCAAGCTCTTCGAGGTCACCGAGGAATACCTCGTGGGTGTCCACGAGGATGATCTCGGTGTCGAGTCGGTCTGGCTCCTCGAGTATGCAGCGCGCGACGAGCCGGGTGATCCCGAAGTTGCGTGCAGGCCGCTCGAACGCAGTCCGGCTGCAACCATCGAGTCCTTTGCATTGCCGTCGAACTTGAGCATCGGCACGGCCGTAGTCACGGAAATGGAAGGTCGGAGAGGCAGCGAGAGCGCGCCCTATTCGATCATCGCAGCCACGATCGTCGATGACGCAGGCAACGTCGCTACGGCAGAGCCTGCGCTGTGGCTGGTGATCGGCGGCACCAGCGGTGAGCACGACGGGTTTGCGAAGGGATACTTTACGTTGAACGATGTCAGCGTCGACCTCGCCATGCGCGAGCTCGCGGAACTGGAACCCGCAGAACGGCAGCGGCGACAAGGCCTGCGCGACGCCCGGTCTCTTGCGCCTCCGGTAACGAGTGAAACTCCGGACGTCCAACGTCTGATCGAATGTCTCCGGCAGTTCGCGATAAGCCGTAGAGTTGCCGGTACGGCTGCGCTCGTGGCGCCTTCTCTTGTGCGTGGAGGCTGACCGGCGATAATTGCCGGTACGGCTGCACCCGAGGCGGCATTCGACGCTGTGTGCAATCGCACCGGCGATAATTGCCGGCAGGATGGCACCGTCCGATCAACTTGCATTGCGTGCAATCGGACCGGTAACGCCTCCGATCTGTCCTCCAGACGGGGTCCGACGCCACTCCAAGAGGCGAGGTGGGGCTCGGCGTCCTCGGCGCTCTCGGCGGTTAATGCTGTAAACGCAGGGGGTTAGCCCGCCGAGGTTGTCTTCGGAAAATCTTCGGTTTATCATCCGGCATGACCGCCGTCCTCGACCTCCGCCGCTCCCTCGCCGAGCGCTTCCCCGGTGCGCTGCCGCTGGTCTACCGGACGGCCGGGGCGGTCCCGACGGGCCTCCTGGAGCTGGACCATCTCCTTCCGAACGGCGGTTTCCCCAGAGGCAGGATCACGGTGTGGGCACCCGGCGGCGGTGCGACGGCGGTGCTGCGTGCCGCGTGTGCGGCGTCGGCGTCGCGGGGTGAGCGGGCTGCGTGGGTGGAGTCGGGGGAGCGGCTGGTGCTCTCGCCGGTGGGTGCGGGGGTGGTGCAGGCGCGGTCGCCGGGTCCGGTGGAGGCGCTGGCGGCGGGGGAGGAGCTGGCGCGGTCGGGCGGTTTCGGGCTGGTGGTGGTGTCGGTGGGCGAGGTCGCACGGAGCGGAGTCGTGGCGGGCGCGGTGGTGCGGCTGACGCGCGCGGCGAAGGAGGGTGGCGGCGCGCTGGTGATCGTGAGTGCGGAATCGGGGACGGCGCATCTGCGCGTGCACTCGCACGTCGCGCCGGAGTCGGTGCGGTGGCGCACGGACCCGTTCGGTGCGCCGGCGGAGCCGGAGTCGGTCGTGGTGGCTGTGGCTGCATCGTCGCTGGGGTGGAGCGGGAGCACGCGCGTGGAGCTGCCGGTGCGGAGTCACCGCGTGCGCACGGCGCCGGACCCGCTGCTGGTGGATCGGCGTGGCACGAAGCCGCGCGTGCGCCGGCGCTGGCGCAGGAGGGCGACGTGTCCGTGATCTGCATCGCGGCGGCGTCGTGGCCGTCCGGGACGGGCATGGTCCTCGAGCGGCTGCTCGAGGTGGTACCGCGTGTTGCACTCGACAACGAGCTCGTGTGGGCGGATGCGCGCGGTCTGCCGGCGGGACGCGTTGCACGTGCGGCATTGAAGCGTGCGGAGTCGTGCGGCGAGTGTGTGCGTGCGGGGCTCTCCGCGGTACCGGTCGTGGCGCGTGTGGCGGCGGAGTGCGCGCAGCGCGGGGATGTGGTGCGTGTGCCGGAGGGCGAGGAAGCGTCGTTCCTCGCGAACCGTTCGCTGGACGTGCTGCATCCGTCCGCGGATCTGCGCGCGATGCTGGATGCGGTGGGCGTGCGCACGTGCGGCGAGCTGGCGTCGCTCACGCGCGAATCGGTGGAAGTGCGTTTCGGTGCGGATGCGGTGACGCTGTGGCGGCACGCGCGCGCGGAGGATGCGCGCCGGCTGTTCGGCCGTCCTGCACTCGACCGGCCGAACGGTTCGATCGACTTCGTAGACTACGTGGTCACGGATCCCGAGCGGCTGGTGTTCGCAACGAACGCGCTGCTCGGCGGCGTGTGTGCAGCACTGGCGGAGCGCGGTGCGCACGCGCGCGCGATGACGCTCGTGCTGCCGCTCGCGAACGGCGAGAGCTGGCGACGCATCCTGCGACCCGCGCGGCCGACCGCGAGCCGCGCGGCGTGGCTGCGTCTCGCGCGTGCGGTCCTCGAGAAGCTGACCGTGCCCGATGCGGTGACGGGCGTCGAGGTGGAAGTCGATGCGCTCGAGCCGGCCGTCTCCGTACAGGGCGACCTCTTCGACCGCGGCTTCGCGACTGCGTCCGCCGCCGAGACCGCGGTCGCGCGGCTGCTCGAGACGCAGGGGCCGGTGGTGGTGCGCGCGGAGACGAACGACCACCCGCTCGCCGAACGGCGCACGGCGGCGGAGCCGGTCGGACTCGAGGGAGTGGCGGAGGAGCTCGCCGCGCCCGCCGATGCCATGACAGGCGACGACGAAGGCCGTGTGTCACCGGCGGAGCTGACGCTCCAGCTCCTGCGTGAGCCGCGGCCGGTGCGGGTGGAGACGACGATGCGGCGCGATCACACGCTGCCGGTGCGCTACCGCGATGGACGGTGGCGGCGGATCGTGCAGGCGGCCGGACCCGAACGTGTGTCGGGCGGGCAGTGGGAAGCCGCGCCGTACGCGCGCGAGTACTATCGCGCAGTCAACGACGAAGGCTCACTCGTCTGGCTCTTCCGCGACGGCCGCGACGGCGGCTGGTACCTGCACGGCTGGTGGGACTGATCATTCCACCGCACGCGCGTCCGACCCTTCGATCGACACACTCTTGATGTTCACGAACTCGCGAATGCCGAAGTCGGCCAGCTCGCGCCCATAGCCGGAGGCCTTCACGCCGCCGAACGGCAGGCGCGGATCGCTCGCGACCATCGCGTTGATGAATACGAGCCCGGCTTCGATATCGGCGATGAAACGCTCTCGCTCGTTCGCATCGTTCGTCCATGCCGCGGCGCCGAGACCGAACTTCGTCGCATTCGCGAGTTCGATCGCGTGGTCCAGGTCGCGCGCCGTGAAGAGCGATGCGACGGGACCGAACAGCTCGTCGCGCGCCGCGGGCGAATCCGGCGGGATGTCGTCGAGGACGGTCGGCGCGTAGAACCAGCCGGGCCGGTCCAGCGGCTCGCCGCCGAGCAGGAGCGTGGCCCCGGCGTCGAGTGTCGCACGCACCTGTGCGTGCAGTTCGTCGCGGATCTTCTCCGTTGCCAGCGGGCCCACATCGGTGTCGTCGTGCAGCGGGTCGCCGACGCGGAGCGCGGCCATGCGTTCGACGAAGCGTTCGCGGAACGCGGGCATGATGCGCTCGTGCACGATGAAGCGCTTCGCCGCGATGCAGGACTGGCCGTTGTTGATCACGCGTGCCTTCACCGCCGTCTCGACCGCGCGCTCGAGGTCGGCGGAGGGCATGACGATGAACGGGTCGCTCCCGCCCAGCTCGAGCACGCTCTTCTTCAGGTTGTGTCCTGCCGCCTCGCCCACGGCGCGGCCCGCGCCCTCGCTGCCGGTGAGAGTGATGGCGGCGACGCGCGAGTCGTCGATGACGCGTCGCACGCGGTCGGATCCGATGAGCAGCGTCTGGAACACGCCGTCGGGCGCGCCGGCCGCGCGGAAGACCTCTTCGATCATGAGCGCGCAGCGCGAGACGTTGGACGCGTGCTTGAGCAAACCGGTGTTGCCGGCGGCGAGGGCGGGCGCGGCGAAGCGGAAGACCTGCCAGAAGGGGAAATTCCAGGGCATGACGGCGAGAACCGGCCCGATCGGCTGGAAGGCGACGAAGCTCTTCTGCGCGCTCGTGTCGACTTCGCGCGGTGCCAGCAGCGCGGCGGCGTGCTCGGCGTAGTAGCGGCAGACCCACGCGCACTTCTCCGTCTCGGCGACGGCCGCAGAGAGGGGCTTGCCCATCTCGAGAGTCATCGTGCGGCCGTACTCATCCTTGCGTTCCTGGAGGATGTCCGCGGCGCGAGCCAGGACGCGCGCGCGTTCGTCGAGGCCGGTGCGGCGCCATTTCGCGAAGGCAACTCGTGAACGTTCGAGCGCTGCGTCCAGAGCGGCGTCGGTCAGCTCATCGAAGGTTTCGAGGGTTTCGCCGGTGGTTGGGTTGATCGACTTCATTTTCGAGTCGGGAGTCGGGAGTCCAGATTCGTGGAACGGCGGGAATGTAGCGGTTCGGATGAACCGTCACACGAGCGGCGGGTAGGTTCCTGCATGTACTCGACCTGTCTGTTCTGCAACAAGCCGCTCGGGGCGAACGCCGTCCTGGAGGAGTTCCCGGTCGGGCGGCGGCTCGCGTTCGACGCGGACAAGGGGCGGTTGTGGGTGGTGTGCCGCAAGTGCGAGCGGTGGAACCTGTCGCCGATCGAGGAGCGCTGGGAGGCCATCGAGGCGGCGGAGCGGGTGTTCCGCGAAACGCGCATGCGGGTCTCGACCGACAACATCGGGCTCGCGCGCCACGGGGAAGGGCTGGAGCTCGTGCGCATCGGGCAACCCATGAGGCCGGAGTTCGCCGCCTGGCGCTACGGCGATCAGTTCGGCCGGCGCCGCAGGCGAGCGATCGCCATCGGTGTCGGTGCGGGTGCGGTGGTCGGCACCATCGCCGTGGCCGGCATGGTGTCGGGCGTGCTCTCCGGCTACGTCCTAAGCCAGTCCGGCAACTTCGTGAAGATCTTCACCAATGCGCGCACGGTGCTCAAGGTGCCCACGGCGGAAGGCGAGGTCGTGAAGCTGAAGTCGCCGGATCTCCTGGGCGCGCGGCTGCGCCACGACGGGGATGGTCGCTGGTCGGTGATCGTCGGGAAGAAGGAGAAGGAGCGGGTGTTCGAGGGGTCCGACGCGGAGCGTGTCGCCGGACTCATCATGCCGAAGATCAACGCGAACGGCGCGCGCGCGCAGAGCGTGCAGGAAGCCGTGCGCGAGATCGATCGGAGGGGTGGACCGCAGGCGTACCTGGCCGAGCTGATCCGCCATCCGCCGAGATCTTCGCGCCGCTTGAAGAAGGGGGAGGACGATGCGCCGCATCTCGGCAGGCTGCCGACACCCGCGAAGCTCGCGCTGGAGATGGCACTGCACGAGGAGCAGGAGCGCCGCGCACTGGAGGGCGAGCTGAAGGCGCTGGAGATCGCGTGGCAGGCGGCCGAAGAGGTCGCCGCGATCTCGGATGACCTCCTGCTGTCCGACGAAGTGCGCTCCTTCCTGGCCCGAGCGAAGGCGCGCTGACGTTCGTCACTCCGTGCGCAGCGTCCGGATCGGATCCAGCCGCGCCGCACGTCGTGCCGGCCACCACACCGCGAGCAGTGCGATCACCACGAGAATGCCCGCGGCAGCGCCGAACGATGCCGCATCACGTGGCGCGACGCCGATCAGCAGGTCATCGAGTGCGCGCGTTGCCGCCGCTGCGCCCGCCAGTCCGATCAGTGCACCGGCGGCGACGATGACACCGGCCTGGCGCAGGAAGAGTCCCACCACGGATGCCGGGCGCGCACCGAGCGCGATGCGGATGCCGACTTCGCGTGCGCGCTGGCCCACGGCGAACGCGATCACGCCGTAGAGTCCGACCGCCGCGAGGATGAGCGCCAACAGCGCGAACAGTCCGAGCACCCCGCCCGCGAGACGCTGCCCACCCAGCGTGACGCCGCGCTGATCCTCGAGCGGGCGGACCGATGACACCGACCATCCCGGTGCGCTCTCACGAACCGCGGCGGAAGCTGCATCGGCCACGCGCATCGGATCGCCATCCGTGCGGACGTAGAACACGGGCGGCCGCGGCATCTGCAATGTCGGTATGTAGAGCAGCGGCTCGGCCGGTGTGGTGAGCGAGATCGTGCGCGCATCGTGTGCGAGGCCGACGATCGTGAAGTGCAGGTCGCCGAACGAGACGCGCGTGCCGATCGGATCGCGGTTGCCGAGGTAGCGTCGTACGAACGCTTCGTTGACCACCGCCGCGCCCGTAGCGCCTTCGCGATCGCGTTCCTCGATGCCGCGGCCGCGCAGGATCGGAATGCGCAGGGTCTCGAAGAAGGCGGGCCCCACGTGATCCACGCGCACCCCCATGTCCTCGCCTGCGCCGGGCACGTAGCCTTCGATGTCGGCGCCGCGACGCGGTCCGAAGCCGGTCAGCGGCACGGCCCACCCCCACGTGGCGGACTGCACGCCGGGCAGTGCACCGAGACGTTCGCGGACCTGCAGTGCGACGACGGCCGGATCGCCTCGCGGTGTGCCGGGGACCGGTCCCGCGTCGATCAACAGTACGCTCGATGTGTCGAAGCCGGGGTCGACGCCGTAGGCACTGCGAAGCGTGCGCACGAGGAGCACGGCGCCGACGAGGAGCACGACGGAAACCGCGATCTGTGCCGCGACGAGTGCACTCCGCAGCACGCTGCGCGTGCTCTCGGCGCTCGTCGCATCCGTGCGCAGGACGGTGGCGAGATCGCGACGTGTTGCGCGCAGTGCAGGGACGAGCCCGAACAGCGCTGCGGTTGCGATCGACGCGAGCGCAGCGAATCCGAGGAGACGCGCATCGGGCTGCATGGTGGCCGAGGCGCCGACCGCGTTCGCAAGGTCCTCCATTCCGCCTGCAAGGTCGCCGACCCAGACGGCGACGAGCAGACCGGCCGCGCCGCCGAGCAGCGAGAGCACGAGGCTCTCCGTGAGGAGCTGGCGGATGAGACGATGGCGGCTTGCGCCGAGCGAGAGGCGGACACCGACTTCGCGGCCGCGGCCCGCCGCGCGCGCGAGCAGCAGACCGGCGACGTTGGCGCAGCAGAGCAGGAGTACCAGGCCTGCTGCGGCGCCGAGGATGCCGGCCACGCCGACGATCGCGGTGCGCGCTGTCGGCGGCACGCGCACGTGAGCCTCGGGCAGGACCGTGAGCCGTCGACCCGCGCCGCTGACATCGCTCCATGCCTGCGGATGGATGTCGTGCAGCCGAGCCGCGGCGAGATCCATGGCGCTCTGCGCGGCCTCGATTGCTACGCCCGGCGCGAGACGGGCGACCATCGCGAAGTCGCGATTCGTCCGGTTCTCGATGTCCATGACGATGCCGAGTCTCTCGGCAGCGGCCACCGGCACCCACAGCCTGGCCGGCGCAGTGCGCGTGAAGCCCATGAAGCCGGGCGGCGCAATGCCGACCACCTCCAGCGCGCGACCGTTCACGCGCAGCGTACTGCCGATGACGCGCGTGTCCGCGCCGAGGCGTGTCTGCCAGAACTCGTGCGACACGACCACGACATCACCCGCGGTGGCCTCCGCAACCCGGTCGAACGTCCGTCCCATGAACGGCCGCACGCCCAGCACGTCGAAGTAGTTCGCCGTGACGATCATGCCATCGACGGCCTCGAGACCGGCGTTCTCACCCACGCCGAGTGTGGCACCGGTCCACGCAGCAACGCCGGTGAAGGCGGGCTCCCTGGTCAGGTCACGCCAGTCGGGATACGCGGACGTGCCGAAGGCGGGACCGCTGTAGTCGCTCGTGAAGACCGCGACGAGGCGCTCGGGATGTCCAAGGCCCTCCGGCGGGCGGAGCAGCACCGCGTGGATCAGGCCGAACACCGCCGTGTTCGCGCCGATGCCGAGCGCGATCGTTAGCACGGCCGCGAGCGCGAAGCCCGGACGACGCGCGAGCGTGCGGAACGCGAAGCGCACATCCTGGCGGAGACCATCCATGATCGTTCTCCCGATGGAGTCGCCCGTGATCATCCAAGCCGCGTGCCAGGCACGCCGCAGGTCGCAACTCGTGGCGTAGTCACGCCCTCGACGTCGCGTCGACGCGAACCGTCCGTCCGGTCGCGGGACGAACCCTTCCGTAATCGGACGCAGTGTTCAGGTCTCACATGCGTACTCCGTCCCTCCGCGCCCGCGCTTCACCCCGGAATCCGATTCAATCGTCCACGATCCCGTCGGCATCAGAACAACGGGCGCGGCGTGCGCGTAGGTACGGGCGTCGCGGGTCGTGCAACCCTGCGACCTCGTGCGCCCGTCCAATGCTGCAACGTCGGACACCACAACCCGAGGAACGCATGATCGCCCTCGAGATTCTCGCCCTGGCTGCCGCTACGAGCGGCGCGCCCGTGCAGACACAGGAGCAGCCTGCTCCGCCGCCGCCCACCATGGCGGTGCGTCCCGACGTCGCGATTGCACGGGAGGCCCAGACGCCTCCCGTCATTGACGGGCGCGCGGACGATGCGTTGTGGCAGACCGCGCCGCGCATCGACGCCTTCCGCGAGTTCCAGCCGGACCCGGATGGGGATCCGCGTTTCCGGACGGAGTTCCAGGTCGGATTCGATGCGCACAACCTCTACGTATTCGTGCGCGCGTACGACCCGCACCCCGACAGCATCATGCGCGCGCTCACGCGCCGGGACCAGCGCGGGCCCTCCGACCAGCTCAAGATCATCGTCGACTCCTACAACGACCGCCGGAGCGGCTTCGAGTTCGCCGTGAACCCGGACGGCGTGAAGCGCGACTACGCCGTCTACAACGACAACCAGGAAGATCAGTCCTGGAACGGAGTGTGGGATGTCGGGACGCTCGTGGACGAGCAGGGGTGGACGGCGGAGTTCCGGATTCCGCTCTCGCAGCTGCGGTTCAACGAAGCGACGTCGCACACGTTCGGCTTCGGCGTGTGGCGCGACATCGAGCGCTACGCGGAGCGTGTGAGCTGGCCGGTGTACAGCGTCACGACCAGCGGGCTGGCGTCGCAGCTCGGCCAGCTCGAGGGGCTGAACGGGCTCGGGGCGCCGGCACGTCTCGAGCTCACGCCCTACACGGTGACCAAGAACGTGTCGCGGCCGACGAGTAACGGCTTCGGGCGCGAGCAGCAGTTCGCGATGGGCGCGGACCTGAAGTACGGGATCACGCCCAACATCACGCTGGACGCGACCGTCAACCCGGACTTCGGCCAGGTCGAGGCCGACCCGGCCGTGCTCAACCTCAGCGCGTTCGAGACGTTCCTCGCGGAACGCCGGCCCTTCTTCGTGGAGGGGACGGGACTCTACCAGTTCTCGCTGAACTGCTACATCGTCGTCGACTGCAGCACGAACGAGGGGCTGTTCTACTCCCGGCGCATCGGCCGCGCGCCCACACTGCTCGGCGTGTACGGTGATGCGAGCACGTCTACCGCGACGCCCATTGCCGCGGCTGCGAAGCTGACCGGGCGGACTGCGAGTGGCTTCTCGTTCGGTGTGCTCGACGCGGCCACGCAGCACGTCGACGGCGCGAACAACACCACCGTCGAGCCGCGCACCAACTACGCCGTACTGCGGGCCCAGCAGGACCTGAGGGAAGGGGAGACGTCGATCGGCCTGATCGCGACGGCGGTCAACCGCAACCTGGATGACTGGACCAGCTCCGTGCTGCACCGCAACGCGTACGTGGCCGGCGCGAACTTCCGCAATCGTTTCGGCGACGGCAACTACGAGTTCGCGGCGTCGGTTGCGGCATCACGCGTGGACGGGACGCCCGACGCGATCGCGCGCACGCAGCGCAGCGCGGTGCACTACTTCCAGCAGCCTGATGACGATCACGAGGTGGATCTCACGCGCACGTCGCTGGGGGGGCATGCCCTGCAGGTGAAGTTCGGCAAGTACGGCGGCGGGATCACGCGCTTCGAGACGAGCCTCGTGCGCCAGTCGGCGGGCTTCGAGCCGAACGACCTCGGCTTCCTCCGACGTGCCGACATCCTGGACTGGAGCACGTGGGCCGCGCTCAGCTTCCGGACGCCGACGAAGCTGTATCGCTGGGCGCAGGTCAACGGCAACCACTGGGAGCACTGGACCACGTCGGGCCTGCGCCTGGAGAACGCGTTCAACTTCAACGGCCACATGGGGCTGCACAACAACTGGGACGTGCACCTCGGCGGCACCCTCAACAACCTCGGCGACAGCCACTGCGAACGCTGCACCCGCGGCGGGCCGGCGCTGCGCGATTCACCCGGACTGTTCCCGTGGTTCGGCGTAAACCTCGACAGCCGGAAGGCGATCGTCCCGTCCATGTGGGTGAACCTCGGGTTCTACCACGAAGGCAAGTCGCGTGACGTGAGCCTGAGCCCGAGCCTTACGCTCAACCTGTCGACACGGCTGCGCGCCAGCCTGGGCGCAGGAATCGATCAGATGGACAACGACATGCAGTGGTACGAGAACGTCGTGGACGAAAACACGGGCGATACCGACTTCGTCTTCGCGCATCTCGACCAGCGCACGCTCTCGCTCAACGTGCGGCTCAACTACACGGCCACGCCCGACCTCACGCTCGAGTTCTACGGCCAGCCGTTCGTGAGCACGGGCACGTACTCGAACTTCCGCGAGGTCAGCGCCACGCCGCGAGCCGATGACTTCGAGAACCGCTTCGTGCCCTATGGCACGCCCGGTCAGACCGAATCGTTCCGCTTCAGCCAGCTCCGCACCAACACGGTGCTGCGCTGGGAGTACCGCCCCGGCTCGACGCTCTTCCTGGTCTGGGCGCACGGACGCCAGGCGTTCGTCGACAATCCGCTGGAGACCAGCTGGCGGGATGACTACCGGGACCTGTTCGACTTGCATCCGGACAACACGTTCCTGATCAAGCTCGCTTACTGGTTGAACCGATAACTTCATTCACCGCCGAGGACGCCGAGAACAGACTTATTCACCGCAGAGTCACAGAGAACGCAAAGGACAGATAAGAGCATTTCACCGCGGAGGTCGCGGAGGGCGCGGAGAAGAGAATGTTGTAGTTGGTTTCCGGTGATGTTTGGTTCACGGTGGAGGTCGGGCTCCAACGCGCAGCGGAATCACCGGGTCAGCAAGACATCTCCGCGTACTCCGCGCTCTCCGCGGTGAATGCTTTCTCCGTTTCTCGGCGTCCTCGGCGTTCTCGGCGGTGAATGCCGTTTTCTAGGCGCAGGCATCGACGCCAAGGACGGTGGAGATGTCTCCATCCATCCGGATCCAGCCGCGCCGTCCATCGGGTAGCCGTACGCGCACCCACCATTCATGCCTGTACTCACCCTCGAGTCTTGCTTCGCTGTGGTGGATGTTCCTGTACCAGTCGTCCCAAAGACCCGGCACGTCGAGCTCGCGGCCGTTGGACCAGACTCTGAACCAGCCTTCGCCTAATTGCTGCACAAGATAGAGCGTGTCCGCAGGCGTGAGGATCACGTCCGGTGGCAGGTCTCCGCCCGAGACCGTGTCCTCGATGATCGCGCGTGCGAGCGACGTCACGCGCACGGTGCCGCCTTCGGCAATGAAGGGCGTGTCCGCCGGCAGCTCGAATGCGGGCGTCGTCGCACCACGGGTGCGGAACACGGGGATCGGGCGGGTGGAGCGCCATTCGCCGTACTGGCAGCACTCGAATGGACACGCGTCCTCGCGGACCAGTGCCGCTGTCGGGGGCAGCCGGGTGCTGTCCCAGTCCGGCGGCGTTTGGGGTCTGGAAGGTGCGGACGGCGCGGTGTCCGTCGTGGCGACCGAATCCATCGGTGCGACGTCGCCGGTATCCGGTTCCCGGTCCCCGCCACCGCACGCGGAGAAGAGCAGCAACAGCACGCACAGCTTGCGCATGAAAGCCTCCGCGGACTCCTCCGCGACCATGGTTCAAATCGCCGCAAACTCGCCAATGGCCGAGCCCGGCACAGCGGGTTTGACGGGTTCGCGGCGATAGACGCCGCAAAGTCGTCAACCGA
>CAYUIG010000009.1:46580-65310 GCA_964444685.1 uncultured Gemmatimonadaceae bacterium
GATCGAGTGGACGCCGCTGACACGTTTGCGGCGCCACACGCCGCAAAGTCGTCAAACGACCGGATCGAGTCGACGCCGCTGACACGTTTGCGGCGCCAGGACTCGCGGGCCACCGGAGGCGCCGCTGGCCGCTCCGCAGGGTCAATTTCCGCGCCGCCGGGCCCGATCCGGCCGGGGTTGTTTTCGGTTTATATTCGGGTTAGCATCGGGGTCCGGCAACGAGGCCGGATGACCTCTACCCGGCCCGGGGCCGGTCGGACCCGCGATGTACGTCGAGCTGCGCGCTCACACGGCATTCTCATTCGGTGATGGCACCATGACGCCCGAGGCCCTGGTGGGCCGCGCGGCGGAGCTGGGGTACGGCGCCATCGGGCTGACGGACCTCACCGACCTGGGTGGTGCGATTCGCTTCACGCTGGAAGCAGAGCGGCAGGGTGTGAAGCCGATCGTGGGTGCGGAGCTGCTGGTCGACGGCCATCCGGTGGGACTGCTCGCAAGGGATGCGACGGGCTACCGCAACCTTGCCGCGCTGGTCACGAAGTCGCGCGTGGGTGCGATCGAGCGGTGGCGCGGCGATCCGCCGTCGCCGCGGGGTCCGCGTCCGACGACGCGGCCGAAGGGGACGAGTGCCGCGCCGCCGCCGCTGCATCGGCGGTACGCGGTCCCGCTGCCGGAGCGCGGCGCACCGACGCTCACGTTCAGCGACATCATCGAACGATCCAATGGTCTGTGGTGCCTCACCGGTCCGTCAACCGGAGAGCTGGCGACGTACATCCGCACGTACCGTGCGCCGGAAGCCGCGTTCGCGCTGGACCGCTGGCGGGACGTGTTCGGCGATCGCCTGGCGGTCGAGGTGCAGATGCACCATGCGGGCATGCATGAAGCGGCGCTGGCGTCGTCGCTGATCGAGCTGGCGGAGCGCGGGCGCGTGAAGTGGGTGGTGTCGAACGATCCGCGCTACCAGGACGGTGCGGGCCGGCTGGTGCACGACCTGCTCACGGCGAACCGTGCGGACGTGTGCGTGAACACGGCAGCATCGTGGGGGCTGCTGCTGCCGAACGGCGAGTGGCGGCTCAAGTCTCCGGGGGAGATGGCGCTGCTGTGGAGGGGCCGCGAAGCGGGGCTGCGCGCATCCTGCGACATCGCGGCCGACTGTCTCCCGTTCGATCTGCGCTGGCTGCGTCCGCCGCTGCCGCACTTCCCGGTGCCGCCGGGCGAGGACGACGATACGTATCTGCGTGCGCTGGTGTACGCGGGCGCGTCGGAGCGCTGGGGCCAGCTCGACGAGCGGCAGCGCGCGCAGCTCGAGCACGAACTCGGTGTGATCCGCCGGCTCGGTTTCGCCGGTTTCTTCCTCGTGATGTGGGATGCGATCCGCTTCGCGCGCGAGCGCGGCATCCTCTGCCAGGGACGCGGCAGCGCGGCCAACTCGGCGGTGGCGTACTGTCTCGGCATCACCGCGGTGGATCCGGTGCGTCACGGCCTGCTCTTCGAGCGCTTCCTCTCGGAGGTGCGCACGGACGGGCGCAACGAAGCGCCGGACATCGACGTCGACTTCGAGATGCATCGCCGCGAAGAGGTGCTCGACTACATGTACGACACCTGGCGACGCGGCCATGCTGCGATCACGGCGGTGACGCAGGCGTACCACGCGCCGACCGCGGTGCAGGACATGATGCGCGCGCTCGGCTATCCGGCCGAGCAGGCGTTCGCGATCTCGAAGCGGCTGCATCGCGTCGAGCCGTCCGTCGGCGCGCAGGAGCTGAGGGGCGGCCTCGCGCAGGAGCTGGGCTTCGATCTCGACGAGCCGCGCTTCCGCGCGCTGCTGTCGGCGCTGAACGTGCTCGACGACGTGCCGCGGCTGCGCTCGACGCATCCCGGCGGCTTCGTGCTGTCGTCGGAGCCGCTCGGCCACTGGATGCCGATCGAGCACACGACCATGGGCCGCACGATCCTCCAGTTCGACAAGGACGACCTGGACGCGGCCGGTGTACCGAAGTTCGACTTCCTCGGGCTCGGCGGACTGTCCGTCATCCATCTCGCATTCGACGCGATCGAGCAGCGCACGGGCCAGCACTTCGAGCTGTACACACTGCCGGTCGACGACCCGAAGACGTACGAGATGATCGCGCGCGGCGATACAGTGGGCACGTTCCAGATCGAGAGCCGCGCGCAGATCCAGTCCATTCTGCACACCAAGCCGGAGCGGCTGTACGACATCGTCGTGCAGGTCGCACTGATCCGGCCGGGCCCGATCCAGGCGAAGTTCGTGCACCCGTACACGGAGCGTCGCCGGGGCAGGGAAAAAGTGCGCTACGCGCATCCGTTGCTCGAGCCGATCCTGCGCCGCACGTACGGCGTGCCGATCTTTCAGGAGCAGGCGATGGCGATCGCGATGGCGCTCGGCGGCTTCAGCGCTGCGCAGGCCGACGAGCTGCGCCGCGCGATGGGGCACGTCCGCAAGATCCCGAAGCTCAAGGCCGCGCTCGAAAAGCTGCGCAACGCGTGCATCGCGCGCGGCGTGTCGGATGAGGTTGCGAACGAGGTCGTGCGCGACCTGCACTCGTTCGCCAACTACGGCTTCCCCGAGTCGCACGCATGGAGCTTCGCGCTGATCGCGTACGCGACCGCATGGCTGAAGGCCCACTATCCCGCCGAGTTCTTCCTCGGCCTGCTGAACGCATGGCCCATGGGATTCTATCCGCCCGCGACGCTGGTGCACGTGGCGCGGCGGGACGGCGTGACGGTCCTCGGGCCGTGTCTCAGGGAGGGGGAGTGGGACTGTACTGTGGAACTTCAGGGTCTGGAGTCTGGGGTCTGGAGTCTGGAGTCTGGTTTGGTTGCCGGAGCAGATGCGCCTGATGTCATGCGGAAATATCCGATCGAGAACAACCAGACACCAGACACCAGGCACCAGACACCAGGAACGCCGTTCCTCAGGATCGGCTGGCGCCACATCCGCGGCCTCGGCGACAGAACCCGCGAAGCGCTCCAGAGCGCCCACAAAGATGGTCCGTTCACATCCATCGCGGATGTCGTACGGCGTGCGGAGCTGTCGCGCGCGGATGCGCTGCACCTTGCGCGCGCAGGTGCATTCGAGGCGTTCCAGCCGGGACGTCGCAAGGCGGCGTGGGAGGCGCTGCGTGCGGCGGGGGACCTGCTGCCACTCGCGCCTGCGCGTACGCTGCCGTTCGATCCGGAAGAACTCGAGGATGAGGAGCTCATCTTCCTCGACTACCTCGCCACGGGCATCTGCGTGGACGGCCATCCGATGGAGTGTGTGCGCCCGCGACTGGATGCGGCGGGGGTCGCGTCGAGTCGCGATCTGGCCGAACACGCGAACGGCGAGCGGATCGTCGTGGCAGGATTGGTGGTGGCGCGGCAGCACCCGGAGACGGCGAACGGCACTGTGTTCGTGCTGCTCGAGGACGAGTGGGGCTTCATCAACGTGATCGTGCCGGCGAAGCTGTTTGCGCAGAACCGCGAGGTGGTGAAGAGCGCGCCGTTCCTCGTGGTGGAGGGTCGCTTCGAGCGGGAGGATGCGGCGATGAACGTGGTGGGCTGGCGATTCCGCGAGCTGCCGATGCGCAAGCCGCGGTCGGAGCGGATCGCATACCGGTCGAAGGACTTCCGGTAGTGCGCGGCCACGCGCACGCATAGGTTGAACGCATGGAAGAGCTGCGATTCCAGGCGAGCGCCACGGCGGGCGAAGTGAGCGGATTGCTGATGAAGCCCGCGGACGCGCGCGCCATGCTGTGCTTCGCGCACGGCGCGGGCGCGGGCATGCGGCACCCGTTCATGCACGCCATGAGCGAGCGGCTGGCGGCGCGCGGGGTCGCCACGCTGCGCTGGCAGTTCCCGTACATGGAGAAAGGGTCGAAGCGGCCGGACCCGCAGCCGCTGCTGCTGGCTGCGGTGCGCTCCGCGGTGGCAACCGCGCGCGAACACGCGCACGGCCTGCCTCTGTTCGCCGGCGGTAAGTCCATGGGTGGGCGCATGACGTCGCTGGCGGCGGCACAGTCGTCGCTGGACGGCGTCCGAGGGATCGTGTTCTTCGGCTTTCCGCTGCACGCGGCCAACCGGCCGTCGGACGATCGCGCCGCGCACCTGTTCGAAAGCGACGTGTCGCTCCTCTTCCTCCAGGGCACGCGCGACGCGCTCGCGGACCTCACGCTGCTGCGTCCGATCGTCGAGCGGCTCGGCGCGCGCGCAACACTGAGGGTCTACGAGGACGCGGATCACTCCTTCAAGGTGCCGAAGCGCACGGGCCTGACCGACGCGGAGATGCTCGACCGGCTCGCCGCGGATGCCGCGGACTGGATCCTTTCGCGCAGCTCGCGCCAAGCGAGATAGCCGCGCGACCGGAGTGATCGGCCGCCCGCGCGATTACTTCTTCACGAGCTCGACGCGGCGGTTACCCTGACGTCCCTCCGGCGTGTCATTGGACGCCACCGGCCTCGACTCGCCGAAGCCGGCGGCTTCGAGACGTCCGGCGTCGATGCCGTAGTGCTCGATCAGGAACGCACGCACGGCTGCCGCACGCATTTCGGAGAGCTGCTGGTTGTGTGCGTCGTCTCCTGTGTTGTCCGTGTGACCCTCGATCGTGATGCGCAGGTCGGCATGCTGCTGGAGCATGATGCCGATCTCCTCGAGCGTCGGCGTCGACTCCGGCCGGATCCGGTCACTGTCCACATCGAAGAGAATGCCCTGCGTCGCGACCCGGCCTGACTCCGCGAGGCGGTCGTAGAGGTCTGCGCCGCCCGCCGCAAGACGGATCGGTCCGAGGAACATGGGATCGCGCTCGGTCGCGTTCGCGAAGATGAACCACACGCTCCTCGTGCGCCCGAGCTCGACCTGCGGGATGTTGGCGACGCGCTGCTCGCCGACGAACACCTTCACGTGCTCGCCGTCCGCCATCAATCGAATCATCGCTTCGCCGCCTGTGATGCGACCCTGCAGCGCGACAACAGAGGTGGGCGCGTCGCCCTGGAAGTCGAAGATTCCCATCTCCCGCTCGGCGACAAGGAGGTGTGGTGCGGGATAGGCACGGTTCAGCGGCCCCCGGATCGGCCGATTCCATTCGGAGAACACCACACGGATCCGCAGATTGGGATGCTGCCACGCAACCGGGAACTCGAGTGTGAAGCGCTCGGGCAGCGTCTCGCCAAGCTCGATCGCGAACGACGACGGCGATGTCGCCCGCAGCCACGGCTCCTCGAGTGTCTCGACGATCTCCATGCTGCCATTCACGAACTTCAGCCGGCGCGGGAAATCGCCCACCCGGTCGTTCGTGTAGTCTTCCGCGAACAGGATGCGATCGCCCGGTACGAAGTCGTAGTTCGCCCATGCGCCGTCCCCGGGACGCGCCACCGCCGCCTGCGCATCCTGCGTGCTCGTGACCGGGCGGCCCTCCGCATCGGTGATGATGCTGCCATCGCGGTCGGTGATGACCACATCCTTCCCATCCTTCTTCGCCTTCTCCACACACGCGGGATCATCCAGGGCGCACTTCACCGCATTGGCGACCGTGCGGTCGACGGCGCGCATGACCTCACGCTCGGCCGCGCGCTCCGCCGTGCGGCGGACACGGTCGAGGATCTGCGCATCCACCGTGGAGGCGGCCAGCACGGTGGTGAGAGCGGCGAGCGCGCATGCACGCATGGGGGAACCTCCTCGGGGCATGATGAACGGCTCGTGCGGGGTTGCCGCAGGGAAAGACGCAGAATGTCCACACGATCCGCCATCCGGCCTTGCGCCGCGGGTCGCATCGGGCCCAGCATGTGGGCACCTCACCCCCATACACAGACGGCCGATGCGCCCATCACGCGACGAGATCACCCGCCTGCTCCGGGCCTGGAGCCAAGGTGATGCGGCGGCGGAAGAACGTCTGTTTCCGCTCGTCTACGAGGATCTTCGTCGCATCGCGCGGCGGCAGCGACGCATCGCCGATTCACGCCAGACGCTGAGCACTACGGGCCTCGTACACGAGGCATATCTGCGACTGCTGGGCCGGGAAGAAACGGACTGGCGGGACCGGGCGCAGTTCTTCGCGCTCGCAGCGCGGGCGATGCGCACGGTACTCGTAGATGAAGCGCGCAAGCGACTCGCGGCAAAGCGGGGCGGGGGCCGCGTACGGGTGCCGCTCGCGGATGACGACGTGGCCGTGGATGCGCACATGGATGAAGTGCTGGCGGTCCACGAGTCGCTGGAGCGACTCGGAGCGACCGAACCGCGGCTCGCGCAGGTGGTGGAGTGTCGTTTCTTCGGCGGGCTGGCGGTGGAGGAAACCGCGGCAGCTCTGAACCTGTCGATCCGGACGGTGGAGCGGGACTGGCAGCGGGCGAAGCGGCTCCTGTACCAGTCGCTGAACGGGGTCGGCGCGGCGGAGAGCGGGGAGTGATGAGCGAGGACGACCTCGTCCAATCCGCGGCCGACGCGTTCTTCGACAGGCTCGAGCAGGAGGCGCTGCCCGCGCTCGCGCGCTCCGCGCTGGGTGACGGAGAGGATCCGCTCGCCGAAGGAACGAGGCTCGGCGCCTGGTCGATTCTCGGCGAACTGAGCCGGGGCGGCATGGGCACCGTGTACCTCGCCGAGCGGAGCGACGGCGAGTTCGAGCAGAGGGCCGCGCTCAAGGTGCTGCATCGCGGGCTGGACACGGACGAGATCGTCGAGCGGTTCCGACGCGAGCGTCAGATCCTTGCGTCACTCACGCATCGCAGTATCGCGCGCCTGCTCGACGGCGGTGCCACTGCGGACGGCCGCCCGTATCTCGTCATGGAGCTGGTCGAGGGGCGCCCTATCGACGAGCACTGCGATGCGCAGACCCTCGACCTGCACGCGCGACTCCAGCTCTTCCTCGAGGTGGCCGATGCCGTCGAGCACGCGCACTCCCGCCTCGTCGTGCATCGCGACCTGAAGCCTTCGAACATTCTCGTGACCGCCGATGGCGCGGTGAAGCTCCTCGACTTCGGCATTGCTGCGCTGCTGAGCGGGGACGGAGACCTGCAGTTGACGGAAGCAGGCGTTCGTCCGTTGACGCCCGCGTTCGCGGCGCCGGAGCAGCTGCGTGGCGAATCGGTCACAACGGCGACGGACGTCTATCAGCTCGGTCTGCTCCTCTATCAACTGCTCGCGGGCGTCGTTCCGCCGACCGACCAGCGCGCCGCGCGCGACACGCTGCCCGCGCCACCGAGTGACGCGCTCGCATCGGCGCCCGGCATCGCGCCCGAGTCTCGCGCGGTCATGCGACGACTGCGACGGCAGCTGCGCGGCGACCTCGACGCTGTCGTGCTGCACGCGCTCCGGCCGGAGCCGGAGCAGCGCTACGCATCGGTCACGGCATTCGCGCAGGACGTGCGTCGCTGGCTCGTGGCGCGGCCGGTTGCGGCGCGCCGCGGCTCGCGCAGCTACCGCGCGCGCAAGTTCGTCGCACGGAATCGCGTACCGCTCGTGGTGACGGTCGTGTTCGCACTGTTCTTTGCGGGCTATGTGGTCACGCTCGCGCGGGAACGCAACCGCGCACGCATCGAGGCCGCGAAAGCGCATCAGGTGACGCAACTGCTGACCGGCATGTTTGCGAGCGCGAATCCGAACCAGGCGCGCGGCGAAGCCGTCACGGTGCGGGAAGCACTCGACATGGGTGTGGAGCGGATCGCCGCGGATCTGACGGGTCAACCCGAGGTGCAGGCGGAACTGCTGAGCGCAGTCGGACGCGTGTACGACAGCCTCGGTCTGTACCGGCAGGCAGCGGACGCGCTCGGCCATGCGGTCGAACTGCGCAGGGGCGGGCCTGTCAATGCCGCTCTGATCGACGATCTCCGTACCTTCGGCCGCCTCCAGCTCCGATGGGATGCGGAGGCCGGCCTGGCCCTGCTGCGTGAAGCACTCGAGAAGGCGGAGGCGACTCTGCCCGACGACGATCCGCTGCTCGCCTCCGTGCTCGTCGACCTCGGCACGAACGCACCGGGAGGTGAGGTGCTGCTGGATCGCGCGCTCGCCCTGCTCCGGCGGAGCCCGCACGACGTGCGGGAGATTCTGGCCCAGGCGCTCACGTCACGGGCGTACGCATTGCCATCCCGCGGCAGGGTGGAAGAGGCAGCCGCATACCATCGTGAGGCGCTGGCCATCCGGCGTGAGCTGTACACCGATGAGCACATATCCGTAGCGACGAGCATGGCGGACCTCGGGCTCGTGCTCGAGCGCGTCGACCCGGTTGCCTTCGATACCCTGCACGAACGCGCGATCGCGCTCATGGACCGGCTCGTCGGGAGGTACCACGGCCTCACTCTGACGATTCTCAACAATTACGCGGGCGGGTTCCGCGACCGGGGCGAGTTCGCACGCGCCGAGCCCGTATACCGGGAAGTGCTCGCGCGGCGGCGCGAGGCTTACCCGAATGAGGATTTTCAGCTGATGTATCCGATGCATGGCCTCGGTTGGGTGCTGGCCGAGCAGGGGAAGACGGAAGAAGCGGAGCCGTTGCTCCGCGAGGTTCTGGCGACCGTGACGGCGCGGCTGGGATCGGACCATCGAGTCACCAGCCTCGCACGATCGACACTCGGCCGGTGCCTCACGATCGCCGGTCGTTATGCCGAGGCGGAGCCGCTGCTCCAGGAGGCTTACGACTTCTACGCGCGCAACGGCGATCCCGAGCCGGACACGAACCAGACGCTCGAGCGCATCATCGCTCTGTACGAGGCCTGGGGGCGCCCGGAGCAGGCCGCGTCGTTCCGGTCGAAGCTGGCCGCGCTTCAGTGACGTTCGTGTTGAGCCGCGATGCCGCGCGCATCGCGATGGTAGTGGCGCAGGGCCTCGACCGCCGGCCGCGCCGGAAGGCACGGCCCGACGATTCGCTCGAGACCATCCGCCGCATGGGCGCGCTGCAGATCGACAGCATCCACGTCGTCGCGCGCAGCCCATACCTCGTCCTCTGGAGCCGGCTCGGCGCATACGCGCCCGAATGGCTCGACAAGCACCTCGCCAACGGGCGCATCTTCGAGTACTGGGCGCACGAAGCCTGTTTCCTTCCGATCGAGGACTATGCGCTTCACCGGCACCGCATGGAGGCGCCAGAGCAACTCGGTTGGAAGTACCGCGCGGAGTGGGTGGCGGAGAATGCGTCGCTGATGGAGGCGGTGCTCGAAGACATCCGCACGCGCGGTCCGCTCAGGGCGGCGGACTTCGAGACCCCCGCGCGGCGCGGGCCGTGGTGGGGCTGGAAGCCGGCGAAGCGCGCGCTCGAGATGCTGTTCTCGGAAGGCCGGCTGATGATCGCACGCCGCGAACGTTTCCAGCGCGTGTACGACCTGCGCGAGCGTGTGCATCCGAACTGGAATCATGCGACGCCTCCCGGCCGCGACGCGGCGCTCCGCGCGCTCGCGGCGAAGGCGGTGCGCGCGCTGGGCGTCGCACGCACGGGGTGGGTGGCCGACTACTTTCGCACACCGAAGAAGCCGACGGTAGCGGCCGTGCACGCGCTCGCGAAGGCGGGCACGCTCCGGCCTGTCGAAGTGGACGCGTGGGGCGAAGCGTGGATCCATGAAGACAACGTGGCACTGGCGGAGCGCGCCGCGAGCGGTGAACTGAAGCCGTCGCTTACGACGCTGCTGTCACCGTTCGATCCGCTGGTGTGGGACCGTGCGCGCGCGTTGCAGGTGTTCGACTTCGACTACCGGATCGAGTGCTACACGCCGGCGCCGAAGCGGAAGTACGGCTACTTCGTGCTGCCGATCCTGCGGCGCGGCAAGCTGGTGGGCCGGCTCGATGCGAAGGCGCACCGGCGGCGCGGCGACCTCGAGGTGCTGTCGCTGCACCTCGAGGCCGCGACGCGGCCGAGCTCGGCACTCGCGAATGACCTCGCGAGGGTATTGCGCGACTTCGCAGCCTGGCAGGAACTCTACGAGGTTCGGATCCGGAAAGTCGTGCCGGGCTCGTTCCGTCGGGAGCTGCTGTCGGCGCTCAGTGCCAGGTGAGGCCGAGCCCGAACTGGAACACGTTCGGGTTCAGCTCGCCGGGGATGCCGACGGTCACGTCTCCCGACGATACCTCCACTTCACTGCTGAATCCGTGCGTGTACGATACGTACGGGGTCAGTGAGAAGCTGCGCGCCACGCGAATGTCGTAGCCGATGCCCAGGAGCACGGCCATGCCGCTCGTCGTGAACTCGGCCGAGTCGCCCTCATCATCCGTAGCCTCGAGTGCGTACGCGTTGAAGCCGAGCCCGCCCTGGAGATAGAAGTTGCCGGCCGATGGATAGAAGAGCGCCGTTCCGAGGATCGACCCGATGACGGCCTCCCACTCGAAATTCAGCTCCTCGCCGCTCTTCGCCCAACCATTGATCTCGCCGCCGACGATCCACTTGTCGGACGCGGTACCGCCGAGCCGCAGGTAGCCGGCGCCGCTGTTGTGCCGGTCGTCGCCACAGTTCTCGCATTCGAAGCCGGCCGATCCGGCACCGAAGCCGAAGCTGATCCAGAAGCCGTCACGGTGCGGGGCATTCTGCGCGGCCACCGGCGCGGCGCAGGCGAGGAGCAGGAAAGTCACGGACAGACGACGGAGCATACGGTTCTCCCAGGGTTGGTGTGTGTACGGCGCGCAACGATACGCAGTACGGGATCGGGGCGTAAAGGTTCTTCTGCGAGTTGCCGGCGGGCGGCCGTGCCGCGAACATTCGGGCCGTGCAGAGACTGAGGGGTTCCACCGCGCTGCTTGCGGCGTACGTCGTCGTCGTCCTGCTGGCGACCCAGCTGCCGTTCGTCCCCGACCCGGTGCCGGGTTCGCTGGGCGAGCGGCTCGCACGCGCGTGGAACCCGACCGTGTCGGGACGCGACGCCGTCGATGCGCTCCGCAACCTCGTGCTCTTCGCGGGCTGGGGACTCGTCTGGGTGATGACGCGGCCGGCGCGGGTGCGTCGCACCGGGGAGGCGCCCACGTACGATGCGCCGGCGGCGGTCGTCGGCGCGCTGCTGACCGGTCTCGCGTTGAGCGTCGCCGTGGAGCTGTTCCAGCTCTTCTCGGCGCAGCGAACGGCGTCCATCCTCGACGTGGCGACGAACTCGGCGGGCGCCTTCGCGGGTGCGGTCGGACTCGTCGGCCTCGAGCGCTTCGCGCGTGCCCGCCGCGGTAAGCCTTCGTACGTCGGCATCCCCGCACTCCTGCTGGCTTTGGGATACGGTGCCGCGGTAGTGCTCGAGTCGTTCAGTCCGCTGATGCGGCAGGAGCGCATTCCGGGGCTGTGGGGCTCCGCAGGCGAACGGCTCGGCGTGGCGCTCGAGCGCTCCGCGCTGGGCGTCTCCGAGCTCGGCTTCCTCGATCTCTTCCTCTTCGCGCCCGCGGGCATCCTCGCCGTGCTCGCCATGGCCGAACTGGGCGTGAAGCGCAGCGTCGCGGCGATGATCGCGACCGTGCTGGCCCTGCCCGCGTTCATCCTCGCGGAGGTCGCGCACGGTGCCATGGGCCTGCCCATCCTGTGGGCGCCGCCGCTCGCGCATACGGCGGCCGTCTTCGTCGGAGCCGTGGTGTGCGCCTGGTCCCTGCCGTCACTGACGAAGGCGTTGCGCGGGCGCTACCGGCCGCTGTTCCTCTACACCTTGTATGCACTGCTGCTGCCGATGTGGAGCTGGCGTCCGTTCTCGCCCGCGCCGCTCGCGCTCATCCGCGACAAGCTGGGCTCGCTCGGACTCATCCCGCTGGCCGCGTACCGCGAGCGCATGGATGTCTTCACGGCCGTGGATGTGATGATCCCGGTGTTCATCCTGGTGCCGGTCGGCGCGCTGCTCGCCGTGTGGCCGCTGCGGCAGCGCGGTGCACTGTCGGGGATCCTGCCGGGTCTCTGGGCCGCGGCGTTCCTGGAGGCGATGCAGATCCTGTTCGCGGAGCGCTACTTCGACATCACGGACGTGCTGATCCAGGCGGCCGCGCTGCTCGTGGGCTGGTGGGTCGCGCGTCTGGCAGGATATGCGCCGTACGGCGAGGCGATTCCGCGCGCAGTGCAGCGCTAGCGCAGCACCATCAGCCGTTCGCGGATCACGCGCCCTTCCACCTCGAAGACGACCAGGTACACGCCCGGTCCGATCGGCTCGCCCTGGTCGTTCGTGAGATCCCACTCGATGAGGCTGCCGGTCACGCGCCGCGTCAGATCGGCCACGCGCCTGCCGGTCACCGTGTACACGCCGGCGACCGTGGGTGTCGCGGAGAGTGTGAAGGTGACGCCGCCGTCGCGCACGGGATTCTCGCTGATCGCTACGACCTGATCGGCATCGAGGGTGGTCGTCGCCACGGGCGCTGCGACGAACGGCTGTGCCGGCTGATCGACGTTGTCCTGCGCGCCGGAGAGCAGCCCGACCGTACGGGTCTCGGATGGGATGAAGGTGGCGCGGAACTGCGCGCCGTGTGGCGCCGCACCACTCATCTCCGCCGCAACGATCAGCGTAGCGGACGCACCCGTCTGCACCGCGAAGTCGAAGAGGAGCGAAATGCGTTCGGGTACATCCGGATCGAGCCCGCGCACGATCTGGGTGAGCCGGGGCTCATCGGCACCGGGCAGGCCGTCGCCGTTGACGTCGTGGACCATCATGACGCGCGCGAGCGGATCATCACCGGTGATGTCAACGCCGATGCGCGTAACACGTGCGCCTTCGGGTCCGTCCGTATGCACGCCTACACGCAGCAGTCCGATGCGCGTACCCTTCCGTGCCGACGCGCTCGCGGCCACAGGCGATGCCGGCTCCACGATCACGGTGGCCGGAGCCACGACGCGCAGGCGGGTGGAGTCCGCGAGCGAACCGAGTGCCGCTACGATCACCGTCTCGCCCACCGCGAGCGCAGTGACGTGGCCGACCGCATCCACCGACGCGACATTCGGCTGCCTGGAAACCCAGGAGATCGGTGCGTTCGGCACGGGCGCGCCGTTCGGGTCCTGCGCGTGCGCCGTGAGATTGCGACGCTCGCCGCGCACCAGTGTGGTGGTGTCCGCCAGTCCGCCCAGCGACACGATCGTCTGTGTCACCGTGACCCTCACGCTGTCGGCCTGACCGCCGAGCGCGGCCACGATCATCGTGGCGCCGTTGCCGCGCGCCGTGACCAGGCCGGTCGCGTCCACAGTCGCAACGTCTGCGTTGAGCGAAGCCCAGCTGAAGTTCGCATCGGGCAGCGGCGCACCGCTGCCATCGAGGGCGACGGCGGTGACACGGCTCGTATCACCGACGGCATTGAACGTGAGTGCGTCCGGTGAGACCGCGACGGACGAGATCGAGCTGGGCTGGATCGCAAAGATGCCGCGGCCGTGCGTCGCTGCGATGAGCTGGCCGGTGCCGTCGTTGTACGCGAGATCGAACACCGCGACGTTCGGGAAGCCGTCGTTGAAGGGCTGCCAGCTCGCACCATCGTCGCGGGATCTGAAGACGCCGAGATCCGTGCCGACGTAGATGTCGCCTGCAAACGATGGATGGGCGAAGACGGCGTTGACGGGCACGTCCGGCAGGTTGGCGCTGATATCGGTCCACTGCGCGCCGCCGTTCGTCGTGCGGAAGACGTGCCCGCTGCCGAAGCCGGACACGGTGGCAATGGCGCGCTGTGCATCGAACGCATCGACGGCGATGTCGGTGACGTAGCGGTCGGGCAGGCCGCTGTTGCGCAGGGCCCAGTTCCCGCCGCCGTTGGTCGTGACCTGGAGCCGGCCATCGCTCGTGCCCACGTAGACCGTTTGCGGCGACGATGGGGCGGGCGCGATGGCCGAGATCGCACCGCCGTTCGTGAGGTCCGGGCTGATCGCGCTCCACTGGTCGGCGCGATTCGCCGTGCGGTACAGCCGGTACGTGCCGAAGTAGAGAACGTTGGGATCGGCCGGATCCATCACGAGGGGCGGAATGAAGAGCGCGCGGTCGTTCACATCGATGCCGACCGTCTTGAGCTGGAAGAATCCCTGGCCCTGCGTGCGGCGGCGCGGGCCGGAGAAACTCGAACCGCTCTGCCATTGGAACTCCGCATACACGGTCCCGGGCGCGAGCGGGTCGATGGCGGTGAAGCCGCCGTCCCCGCCGAGCACCTGGAGCCAGTTCGGAATCCCTGTGTACTCGAGCGTGCCGTTGTCCTGCGTGCCGCCCATGATCACATCCGGGTTCGTCGGATGCAGCGACACACCCGCGTAGAACTGCGTGATCGCGAGGTTCGTGTTCAGCGTCGTCCAGCCGATGCCGCCGCTGTTCGAACGGAAGATGCCGCCGTCGTTGCCGACGAAGAGGATGTCCGGATTCGTGGGGTGGAACGCGATGGCGTGCTGGTCGACGTGCATGCCGCTCCGGATGTTCGCGAACGTCTGGCCGCCATCGAACGAACGGTAGAAATCGACGCCGCCGAAGTAGACGAGGTCCGGGTTCGTGGGATGCACCGCGATCACGAGGTCGTACCAGCACTGGAACCCGCACGACGCGTTCGTTGCCGCCAGCTTCGTCCAGGCGGTGCCGCCATTCGTCGACTTCCAGATGCCGAGGAGCTGGCCGTCCGAGCCGCCGTTGTTGAACCCATCCTGAACGGCGGCGAACAGGATCTGCGGATTCGATGGCGCCAGCGCGAGCGCGATGCGTCCCACGTCCTGCGTCGGCAGTCCGCCGCCGAGACGCGTCCACGTCACGCCGCCATCGGTGGATCGGTAGATGCCGTTCTCCACCTGCGTCTGCGGGAACCCGACCGCCGCATAGAGCAGGTTCGCGTTGCCGGGATCCATGATCAGATCGGTGACGGCGCCCTGAAGCGTCGCCGTCCACGTGGTGCCGCCGTCCACGCTGCGGAAGAAGCCGAAGCTCGTGGCCGCGAAAAGCCGCACCGTTGTCGTGCTCCCGGCGGTCCCGGGATCGAGGAGTATCTTCGAGATGCGCGCGCCGCCGGTGTTCGTGTCGAACACGCTGGCACCCAGGCGTTCCCATGTCTGCCCGCCGTCGGTCGAGCGCAGGATGCCGCAGCCGTAGTAGCTGTCGCCGGAGAAGTGCAGCTCACCCGTGCCCGCGTACACGATGTCGGGATTCACCGGATCCAGCAGCAGCGATCCCATCGCAAGCGAGCACTGATCGTCGGTCAGCGGCTGCCAGCTCTGTCCACCGTCCACCGTCTTCCAGACGCCGCCCTGCGCCGCGCCGATGTAGATCACGTCTGGATCGCGCGGATCGATCGCGATCGTCGACAGCCGGCCCGCGTCCCGGTCCGCGATCGGCGCCGGACCCAGTCCCCGCCAGCCGGTTTCCGCCGCGGCGAGCGGCACCGGCCGGTTGGCCTGGAACGCGATCGGCCAGCGCAGCTCCGCCTGATGACGCGCCACCTGGAGCGCGCCCGCGGGCACCTCCTGGAACGGGTACGCGCGCTGCTGCTCGAGGAACTGCATGCGCAGCAGCGGCCGATCGGGCGGCGCCTGAGCATGCAGGGGAGTGGCACCGGCGACGAGGAGCGTCAGGACGCACGCGCCGCGCAGCTTCGATATCGGCATCGCCCCGGCGGTATGGGGGAGGGGTCGCAGAAACGCGTAAGACTCTGCCCGAATGTACCTTGCGACGTCGCCAGCCGTCAACGGCGCGCGCGCGTCACTCTTTACGCGGAGCGCACGCCCACCTATCGTGGGCGCGATGCTCCGCTCCAGAATGCTCCGCGCCGCATGCATCGTGTGCGCGCTCGCGATTCCCGCGGGCGCGTGCAGGATCGAGCGCAATCCGGAACCAACCGTCCAGCCGCAGCCGCTCCTGCGCGGACTGCGCAGCGCCATCCTGCACGTGCGCGACCTCAATGCCGCAAAGGCATGGTACACCGAGGTGCTCGGCCGGCAGCCGTACTTCGACGAGCCCTTCTACGTCGGCTTCCAGGTCGGCGGCTACGAGCTCGGACTCGATCCCGATACCTCCGTTGCGACGGCTTCGGCCGGTGGCGCCGTGCCGTACTGGGACGTCGCGGACGCCGACAGTGCGCTCTCCGTCCTCATCGCACACGGCGCGAGCGTAACCAGTCCCGTGCAGGACGTCGGCGGCGGTGTCCGCAGCGCGCTCGTCACCGACCCGTTCGGCAACCTCATCGGCATCATCGAGGGCGCACCCGTTCCGACCGGCAGATAGAGATCATGAACGAAACGGACATGCGGCCGTTCGCCCTGCGGGTCATCCGCATCGGGCTCGTCGCCGGCGTGCTGATCTTCCTCGCCGTCAGCTGGTTTCTCCAGCGCGACCGCACACCCAGCGGCGACTTCAGCTTCCTTGCGCCCGCCATCCTCGGCGTCTGCGGCATCGCGATCGTCGGCGTCATCATCCTCCGCCGCATGCTGTCGCGCGCCGACACCTTCCAGCGGAAGTCGGAGCTGGCGATCATCGGCTGGGCACTCGGCGAAGCAGCCGCGCTCATCTGCGCCGTCCACTACTTCCTCTCCGGCCTCACGACCTGGCTCCCGGCCGGGCTCGGCGTGATGTTCCTCGCGTTGATCGGCCTCCCGGTTCCGGAGGACGACGGGGCTTGATGTTCCTCGCGCTGATCGGCCTCCGGGTTCCGGAGGGCGACGGGACTTGATTTCGGGTTTTGTTCGGTTTACCCTTCGGTCCCCAGGCGGAACCGGAGGCCGGATGGAACCGCTCGTCACGCTGCGCGGCCGTGGTGCGGCCGCGAATCCGAAGAATCGCTTCGAAGCGCTGGAGGTCCTTCCGGATCCGGAAGCGCGGGATCCTGACGACCCGGGTCCGCGCACGCGTCTGCTGCGCGACGCCACGCGCACCATCCTCGCAACGAACGACAGCCCCGACATCGGCTTCAACTACAGCGTGAATCCGTACCGCGGATGCGAGCACGGCTGCATCTACTGCTACGCCCGCCCGACGCACGAGTATCTCGGCTTCTCCGCGGGGCTCGACTTCGAATCGGTGATCCTCGTGAAGATGGATGCGCCGACGCTGCTGCGGGACGCACTGATGTCGAAGCGGTGGCAGCCGGAGCTGATCGCGATGTGCGGCGTGACGGATCCGTACCAGCCCGTGGAGCGGCGGCTGCAGCTGACGCGCGGCTGTCTCGAGGTCCTCGCCGAATTCCGCAATCCGGTCGCGATCATCACGAAGAACCACCTCGTGACGCGCGACATCGACGTGTTCGTCGAACTCGCCGCGCACAATGCCGTGGCAGTGAACATCTCCGTTACGACACTGGACGAAAAGCTCCAGCGGATCATGGAGCCGCGCACGTCGATCCCTACGCGCCGGCTCGAAGCGATCCGGAAGCTGAGCGCCGCCGGCATTCCGGTGGGCGTGATGGTGGCGCCCGTAATCCCCGGACTGACGGACCACGAGATGCCGCGCATCCTCGAAGCCGCGGCCGAGGCCAGTGCGCGCAGCGCGGCGATGGTGACGCTGCGCCTGCCGCACGGCGTGTCCGATCTGTTCACCGACTGGCTGGAGCGACACTTCCCGGACCGGAAGGAAAAGGTGCTGAACCGCGTGCGTTCCATGCGCGGCGGCAGGTTGTACGACAGCAAGTTCGGCAAGCGGATGAGCGGGGAAGGGATCTGGGCCGATCAGATCCGGTCCGTCTTCCAGACCGCGCGCAAGCGTTTGGGTCTCGATCGGCCGAGGTTCGCACTTTCGGTGGAATCGTTCCGGCGGCCCTCTCCGGGCGGACAGCTCGACCTCCTGTAGACGGGGAGTTTCACAGCGGAGGGCGCGGAGGACGCGGAGAACTGCAACAAAGCTCGACCGCGTGATTTCTGGGAATTTTTCACCGCGGAGGGCGCGGAGGGCGCGGAGAACTGCAACAGGCTTCTCTGCGTGCTCTCCCGGAGTGTTTTTCAGCGCGGAGTTCGCGGAGAACTACATCGTTGAACCGGCAGGATGCGGTCCCTCCCGTGCAGTGAACATTGCCCCAAGGTGAGCCTGAACGGTGCGTGGGGTCGAGTTGACTGCGCGTGGAGCGGTCGCGACGACACCAGTCGCCGCCGGCGAACACGTGGGGTCAGGTTCACCGCTTCGGGCGCCGTGAACTGCGCCCCAGCCTAGGAATCCCGGCCCGTTGGGGTAAGGTTCACCGCGCCCTCCGCGCCCTCCGCGGTGAAAATGTCGTTCTCCGCGTCCTCCGCGCCCTCCGCGGTGAAAATGTCGTTCTCCGCGTCCTCCGCGCCCTCCGCGGTGAACACTGTCGTGCTCTGCGGTCGATGGCCTTAGAAGTGTGCGTTCACCAACGGCAGCCAGCGAGCCAGCCCGGAGTTGTTCCCCGCGAAGTTCAGCAGACCGAGCTGGAGCCCGTGCAGTTCCTCGGCCTTGTTGTAGAGGCCGATCGTGATGCCGCGCTGTACGCCGGTGACCTGGTTGTATCCGGCGATCGACAGGCCGCTCAGGTTCTCGGCGCGGAGGCGGCCGACGGTGATGGCGGCGCCGCGTACCTCGGGCGCGACGTTGGCGCCGACGCTCAGCGCGATGCCGCGAATCTCGCCGGATGCGACGTTCGCGAGTCCGCTCACGGCGAGGCCGCGGATGTCGCCCTGCGCAACGGTGGCGAGGCCGGAGAGGGTGGCACCGCGAATGTCGCCCTGCACGACGGTAGCGAGACCGCCTACGGTTAGATAGCCGACATCACCCTGCGAAACGGTGGCGAGTGTGCCGTACGTGATGCCGCGGATGTCGCCCTGCGAAACGGTGGCGAGACCTCCGAGGGTGATGCCGTCCATGGAGCCCTGTGAAACGACGGCGAGCCCGCCGAGGTTGAGTCCGCGCATCGCGCCCTG
>CAYUIG010000009.1:65410-83477 GCA_964444685.1 uncultured Gemmatimonadaceae bacterium
GCCTCGGGACCGACAATGCCGAGCGCGATGCCGCTCATGCGGAAGTCCGGGTTCTCGCCTGCCTGCCAGATCGTGAGGTTGATGCCGCTGACCCGGCGGACGTGGCGATCGCGCCAGTTGATGCGGATGCCGCTCCACTCGGGGGAGTTGCCGATGCTGAGGCCGGTATTCGAAATGCCGAGGTCGAGGCTCTGGGCCGCGGCGCTGCCCGCGGTGGCGAGGGTCAGGAGCGCGGCCGCGAGGGTGCGGTCGAATCGTCGCATGTCGTGAGTCTCCGGTGTGGTTGCGCGTGCAGCGCACTACGGCCGCGGCGCGTCTCCGGATTCATGTCAGTAGCCCGCGCGCTTGTCGACGAGGTTACTGAGCGGCTCGCCGCGCAGGTAGCGGCCCACGTTCTCAATGATCAGCGCGGCCTGGCGCTCCCAGAACCGGTCGGTCGTGGGGCTGACGTGTGGCGTGATCAGCACGTTCGGCAGCGCCCACAGGGGTGAGTCCGGCGAAAGCGGTTCCATTGTCGTGACGTCGAGCGCCGCGCCGCCGATCCGTCCATCGGAGAGTGCGGAGGCGAGTGCGTCCTCATCGACGAGATCGCCGCGCGCCACATTGACCAGGACGGCGTGCGGCCGCATGCGCGCGAGCTGCGGTGCGCCGATCATGCCGCGCGTCTCGGGTGTGGCGGGCACCGTGAGCGCCACGTAGTCGGATCGTTCGAGCAGGCGGTCGAGCGCGTCGCCGCCGCGCAGGATCTCGACGCCTTCGGGGCCGGGTCGGTCGGAGCGGCGCGTGGCGAGAACGTGCATGCCCAGCGCGCGCGCCCGCATCGCCACCTCGCCGCCCAGCCCGCCGAGTCCCACGATGCCGAGGGTAGCCCCAGCGATTTCGCGGATGTGCCCGGGCGCGTGCCAAGGCGATGCATCCCACCGGCGCTGCGCCTGGAGTCGGAAGGCGTGATGCAGGCCGCGCGCGAAGTGCAGGATCATCGCGATCACCATCTCGGCGATCGGCGGACCGTGGACGCCGGCGGAGTTCGTGAACAGGATGTCGGATTCGACGAGCTCGGGATGCAGCGCGGAAGCAACGCCGGCCGAGCCGGTGTGGATCCAGCGCAGGCGTGCGGGCGGCTCGAGTGCGGCGCGGAGCAATTCACGCGGGAGTCCGAAGCCGACGAGGACTTCCGCGCCGCGCGCGGCCGCGATCGTCTCCGCGGACACGCCGCCGCCATCGCCGCGGCCGGTGACGGGCGAGCGCATGATGCGCACCTCCCAGTCATCGGGGAAGGCGCGTGCGATGGCCGCGATGGTGTCCTCGGACGGGGTCCACGCCGGCCGCTCGTCGAGCAGATTGAGGACGGCGATGCGGGTCACGGCTTGATCGGGGCGGGGCGGGCGGCGAACTTCGTCGCGATCGGCACTCGGTTCTCGCGGAGGCAGCACTGGTTTCAGGAAACGGCGGCATGGATACGCGGCGGCCGGCGGCGCGGCAAGGGCGGGTGGTGTTTCTGCTCTCGCCTGCGAGCTGCGGCGGGCGCCGCGCGCACATCCTGCTGCGCGAGAACGCACGCACGGAGCTGGCGCTCCGGTTGCGCGACGGCGGCGCCACGCTGGGCGAGACATTCACCTTCCTGAGCGGGCTCTACTTCCGCGGGAAGATGGCGTACGCGCGCGCATTCGCGCGGCCGCCCGCAACGACGCCGGGCGCGTTCGTGATCACCACGAGTCGCGGTCTCGTGGAGCCGGACACAATCATCACGATCGATGAGCTGCGCGAGTTCGCGGCCACCGACATTGCGCTCGACAATCCCGCGTACCGCGATCCGCTCGAGCAGAGCGTGCACGCGCTGAAGGCATCGCTGCGCGCGCGCGACCAGGTCGTGCTGCTCGGCAGCATCGCCACAGGGAAGTATGCGGACGTGCTGGGCGAGATCCTGGGGAAGCGGCTGCGCTTCCCGAAGGAGTTCGTCGGCCGCGGCGACATGAGCCGCGGCGGCCTGATGCTGCGCTGCGCGGAGTCCGGCGATGAGCTCGAGTACGTGCCGGTGGCGGGTGCGGTGCGGCATGGCCCCCGGCCGCCGAAGCTGGCGCCCAAGCCGAGGCGGACGCAGCCCGCATGAGCGAAGAGAAGCGCGCGAGCCGCACGCACCATCCCTCGCGCCGGAGTGGCGGCTCGAAGGCGCGCGCGGGTGCGGTTGAGGCGTCGCAGCTGTTCACGGATGAGGAGAACGCCACCGTTCAGGTGCACGGGCGCCAGGTCCGCCTGACCAATCTCAACAAGCCGTTCTGGCCCGAGCTGGGCATCACGAAGGGGCGGCTGATCCAGTACTACGCAGAGATCGCGCCGTTCCTGCTGCCGCACCTGCGCGACCGCGCGATGGTGATGAAGCGCTACCCGCACGGCTGGAAGGGCGAGTTCTTCTTCATGAAGCGCGCGCCGAAGCCGCGCCCCGAGTGGATCGAGGTGTGCTCGATCGAGCACGGCTCCGGCAACGTGATCGACTTCCCGATCATCCAGGACGAGGCCGCGCTGCTGTGGGTGATCAACCTCGGCTGCATCGATCTCAACCAGTGGTACGCGCGCTGCGACGACGTGGACCGGCCGGACTACCTGCACTTCGATCTCGATCCCACGCCGAAGACGACGTTCGACCAGGTGCGCGACGCGGCGCTGCACGTGCACGAAGCGCTCGAGGCGCTGGGCATGCCGAGCTACGCGAAGACCACGGGCTCGCGCGGCATCCACATCTACGTGCCGATCGTACGCGGTCCGAACCAGAAGCAGGTGTGGACGTTCGCGAAGGAGTTCGCGAAGGCGAGCGCGTCGCTGCGGCCGGAGCTGCTCACGGCCATCTACAAGGTGGCCGACCGTCCCGACCGGCGCGTGCTGGTGGACTACAACCAGAACGCGTGGGGCCGCACACTCGCGTCGATCTATTCCGTGCGGCCGACACCGAACGCCACCGTGTCCACGCCGGTGACGTGGGAGGAGATCGAGAACGGCGTGCGCATCGAGGACTTCGACCTGTTCAACGTTCCCGAACGCGTGCGCGAGCTTGGCGACCTGTGGGCGCCGCTGCTGGCCGAGGAGGGGCGCGTGGACCTCGGGAGGTATGTGTGACGCTGCCGATCGCGCCGCCCTTTCCGCCCGTCGAGGCGAACCAGGTCGCGAAGCTGCCGGCCGGCGAGGAGTGGGCGTACGAGCCGAAGTGGGACGGCTTCCGCTGCGTCGCGTTCCGTGATGGTGATCACATCGAGCTGCAGTCGAAGGCGTGCAAGCCGCTGGCGCGCTACTTCCCGGATGGCGTGGAATACGTGCGCGCGCTGGCTGCCGATGGATTCGTGTTCGACGGCGAGCTGGTGATCCCGCAGGACGACACGCTCTCGTTCGACCACCTGCTGATGCGCATCCATCCGGCCGAGTCGCGCGTGAAGAAGCTTGCGGCGGCCGATCCGTGCCTGCTGATCGTGTTCGACCTGCTGGTGGAGGACGGGGAATCGCTGCTGGAAGAGCCGCTGGCGGAGCGGCGCGCCGCGCTCGAGGCTTTCGCGGCAAAGCACTTCCATGATGACGGCCCGATCCGGCTGTCGCCGCAGACGACGGACTTCGCACAGGCGGAGTCGTGGCTGATGGGGCGGCACGGCGGCCTCGATGGCGTCATGGCGAAGCGGCTGGATGAGCCGTACCGTTCCGGCGAGCGGGCCATGCTGAAGATCAAGCGGCTGCGCACGGCGGACTGCGTGGTGGGCGGCTTCCGTTATTCGCGCGCCGGCCCGGGCGTCGGGTCCTTGCTGCTCGGGCTGTACGACGACGACGGGATCCTGCACCACGTGGGCTTCACGTCGGCGATCCCCCGCGATCACCGCGTCCCGCTGGCGAAGGAGCTGGAGAAGATCGTGGCGCCTCCGGGCTTCACGGGGCGGGCGCCGGGTGGACCCAGCCGGTGGAACCAGGGCCAGGACATGGAGTGGGTGCCGCTGGAGCCACGGCGGGTGGCCGAGGTCCGGTACGACCATTTCTCCGGCGGGCGGTTCCGCCACGGCACCGCGTTCCTGCGCTGGCGCCCGGACAAGGACCCGTCGCAATGTCTGCTGTCCCAGGTGGAGCGCGAGTCGCGCTCCTCGCTGTCACTCCTCGAGCACGAGGGAGGGTGAGCATGCTGAAGGAGTTCAAGGAATTCGCCGTCAAGGGGAACGTCGTCGACATGGCGGTCGGTATCATCATCGGCGGCGCGTTCGGCACGATCGTGAAATCGCTCGTCGATGACGTGCTCATGCCTCCCATCGGACTGCTCATGGGCGGTGTGAACTTCGACAAGCTGTTCCTCGTGCTGTCGCAGGGCACCCCGGCCGGTCCGTATGCGACGCCGGCGGATGCCGCCGCCGCGGGCGCGGTGACACTGAACTACGGTCTCTTCATCAACAACGTGATCGCGTTCCTGATCGTCGCGTTCGCGGTATTCATGTTGGTGAAGGGGATCAACCAGCTGCGTCGCAAGGAGCAGGAGGCGCCGCAGTCGCCGACCGACAAGGCATGCCCGTTCTGTGCGATGACCATTCCCGTCAAGGCGCTGCGCTGTCCGCAGTGCACATCGGAGCTGGACAAGGTTGCGGCATAGTCTCGTCCTGATCGCAGCGGTCGCCGCCGCGTGTGGCGGTGGCGACCCGCGCGCCGCGCTCGATGCGGACGAGGTGGCGCACGACTCGCCCGGCGCGCCGCAGCCCGCAGCGAACGACAGTGCGCCGCGCGTGGTCGTTCCGTGCGCGGTGCCGCCGCCCGACAGCACGCCCGGCATGCGCATCGTGCACGTCACCTTCACCTGCCGCGGCGACTACGTGGCCGTACCGCGGCTCGTGCCCGACACCCCCGCGGTGCTGCTGCTGTCGCTGCGCGAGCTGGTGCGCGGGCCGACGGAGGAGGAGCGCGATGCCGGCTTCCACTCGTTCTTCTCACAGGAGACGGCCGGCAGCGTGCGCTCCGTCGTCGTCGATGCGCAGGGTGTGGCACGCATCGACTTCGACAACTTCGCGAGCATCATCCCGAACGCGTCGTCCAGCGCGGGCAGCGCCGACCTGCTCGCGCAGCTCCGGCACACGATCTTCCAGTACCCGACCGTGAAGCAGGCTCGGCTCACCTTCGAGGGAGACTGCGACGCGTTCTGGAACTGGCTCCAGCGCGACTGTCAGCTCCTTGCCGCGCCGGCCCGCGGCCCCGGGTGACGTCACGCAGGGACGGGCTTTATATTCGTGACGGGAACCTGCATGTGGACGTCGAGGAGAACGAGGAACGGTGGCCGGTCATAGCAAGTGGGCGCAGATCAAGCGCAAGAAGGCCGTCAACGACCAGAAGCGCGGCCAGCATTTCACGCGGCTGATCCGTGAGATCACGGTGGCCGCACGCTCGGGCGGTGGGGACCCGAACTTCAATCCCCGCCTGCGCCTCGCCGTGGACACCGCGAAGGCCGCGAACATGCCCGCCGACAACATCGAGCGCGCCATCAAGAAGGGCACGGGCGAACTCGAGGGCGTGGACTACCAGGAGATCGCGTACGAAGGCTACGGCCCGGGCGGGATCGCACTGTACATCGAGACGGTGACAGACAACCCGAACCGCACCGTGGCGGAGGTGCGGCACGCGCTCGGCAAGCATGGCGGCAGCCTGGGCACGTCGGGCTCGGTGGCATGGCAGTTCGACAGGCTCGGCCAGATCTACATCAACGCGGACCGCTACGACGAGGAGTCCACGTTCATGGCCGCGCTCGAGGCCGGCGCCGACGACATCAGGCGCGAAGACTCCGTGTATGTCGTCACGACGCAGATGAACGCATTCAACGATGTGCAGGAAGGTCTGCGGAAGCAGGGAATCGCCTACGACGAGGCCGAGCTCGCCATGGTCGCGAAAACGACCGTGGACGTGAGCGGCGAGGATGCACGGAAGCTGCTGAAGCTGCTCGATGCGCTCGATGACCTCGACGACGTGCAGAAGGTGTACTCGAACGCCGAGATCGACGAGGCCGCGTTCGCCGAGGCGCAGGCGTGATCGTACTCGGGGTCGACCCCGGCATCGCCACCACCGGATACGGCGTCGTCAAGCGCGAGCGTGACGGCGCCGTAACGCTGCTGGAGTGCGGCGTCGTGCGCACCGCGGCCGGTGCTTCGCTGACGGAGCGGCTGCGCGAAATCTACGACGGCGTGCGTGACGTGCTCGCGCGCCGCCCGCCGGACGCGGTCGCGGTCGAGGGTGTGTACGTCGGCCGCAATGTGCGCACGACGGTCGTGCTCGGTCATGCGCGCGCCGCGGTGCTGCTTGCCGCGTCTCTCCACAACGTGCCCGTGCTCGAGTACTCGCCCGCCGAGGTGAAGAACGCGGTAGTTGGGACCGGCCGCGCCTCGAAGGAGCAGGTGCAGTTCATGGTGCAGCGCAGGCTGCGTCTGAAGGAGCCGCCACGTCCCGCGGACGCGGCGGATGCGGTTGCGGTGGCGCTGTGCCACTGCGGTGCCGCGGCGCTGCGTGCGCACCTCGCGGCGGCGCGATGATAAGTCGCATCAAGGGGAAACTCGTACGGCGAGAGCCGGGCATCGCGGAAGTGATGACCGCGGGCGGTGTCGCGTACGAGATCGAGGTCCCGCTCACCGTCTACGAGAAGCTGCCGCGCGAAGGTGCGGAGGTCGAGCTGCGCACGGTGCAGGTCGTGCGCGAGGACTCGATCACGCTCTACGGCTTCCTGTCGCAGGGGCACCGCGTCGTGTTCTCGCGGCTGCTCACCGCCTCGGGCATCGGCCCGCGCCTCGCGCTGTCGATGCTGTCGCGTTTCCCACCTGAGCGGCTGGTGCGCGCGATCATCGAGAAGGACGTCGCGTCGCTGCGTCAGATTCCGGGATTGGGTACGAAGAAAGCGGAGAAGCTGATCGTCGAGCTGAACGACCGGCTGGACGATCTCGCCGTGGCGGCACTCGGAGATCAGCCGACCGGTGCGGGTGCGGAGTCCGCGGTCAGCGCGCTCGTCGCGCTCGGGTACACGCAGGCGGACGCGAGTTCGGCCGTGCGACGCGCACTGGATGAGAACGGTGCGCTGGATGGCGCCGAGCTGATCCGTGCCGCGCTCGGCGCCATCGCAGCGCGCTGATCACCTGCGCAGCGCGCGGATCAGCTCGTCCTTGTTCATCTTGCTGCGTCCCTCGATGTTCCTGTCGGACGCAATGTTGCGCAGCTCCTCGACCGAACGGTCCTCGTAGCCGCGGCGCGGATTGCCGCTGCCCTGCGTCGTGCGGTTGGGCGTCCGGCCCTCCTCGCGACGCTGCTTGTTGACCGTGCGCGCCGCGATCTCCTTCGCACGCTTCGTCGATGTGCCACGTTTGCGGCTGCTTTCCTTGATGTGCTCGTACTGACGCTCATCCTTCCGGCTCCACTCCGGCATGACTCCTCCCGGGTTCGATGGCGATTCCGGAAGGTGCAATAGGAATGCCGCTACCAGAGTCGAACGGTGTGGAAGCTCCGGCCGGGAGCGACGTCGACCGTGCCCAGGTCGGCGGTCGATCCGTCGCTGAAGGTGAGGCGCAGCGGGTGCTCGCCGGGCGGGAGTTGGAGCCGCGCGATGACGATGCGGTCGGGCAGCAGATGCCACGAGCGCGTGTCCGCCTGCTCGAGCAGTGCCGTCCCCACATTGGCGACGATTCCCATGATGTCGCCGGCGGTATCGTCCTTCTTCGATACCTCGGACTCCGCGGCGCGCACGAGCGCATACTTCACGGCGGCGCGTGCGATGGCGCGCGCCAGGATGCCGAGCCGATCGGCCTCGAAGTCGGCCGCCACGCCCGCCGATACATCGGCGAGCGTGAACGTCGTGCACTCCGCGCCATCGCCGGTCTCGACGCGCTCCGGCACGTGCCACCCCGCGGACTGGCTGCGGCGCAGCGCGGGCCACGCGATGCGGAGCAGGTAGACGTCGTCGTCATCATCGTCGTCCCGGCAGTGTGAACCCGTGCAGGGCGGCGCGGCGATGTGGATGGAACGGCCGGGCCGGTCGACCCACACGCCGCCGACTTCCGGCAGCACGCGCGCCGCGATCGCACCCGTCGCCGTTGCCTGGCCGGCAATCAGCCCGTGACTCTCCCACGACGCGAGCACGAGGTTGAGCGACTGCGGAACGCGGTGCGCCACGAAACCCTGCTCGACGATGACCGTCAGTTCCGCAACGGAGTCGGGCGCAGGCGTGGAGTCGACCATCGACGGCAGCAGTTGCGCCGCATGCCGCCAGGATACGAGCGCATCGTTGCGCTCACCGACGGCCTCGAACACCGATGCATTGAAAACGCGCAAAGCCCCGGCGAGGGAGGGCGGCACATCCTCCGTGGTCTCGAGCAGCGCCGCGATGCGGCGCGCTTCCACCGCCGCGCCCTGCGTATCACCCATGTCCAGCCGGGCGCGCGCCGCGTACCACGGAATCAGCAGACGTTCGGTCGGCGACGGGACCCAGGGGAGCGACCGGTCGCTGGCAACGAACGACAGCGCGTGCGCGGACACGCTGGGCGTGAGCCGCTCCTCGAGAATGGGATCGGCCGCGGCGAAGAGGTCGGCCGCGCGGTCGGGTTCCCCCGCATGCACGGCGGCGATCGCGGCCTGGAGGGTGCGCAGCAACGGGTCGCCCTCGGCCGCGTCGTCGCTCACGAGCCGGCCGAGTGCGGAGTCCGCGCGGCCGGACGCGAGCAGACGGCGCAGCGAGTCCTGCGTGCGCGGCAGCCCGCTCGGTGCGAGATCGGCGCCGCGAAAGAAGCTCGTGCAGCCGCCTGCCGCGAGCGCCAGGATGAGGATCGCTGCGCGCACGACGTTCACGTCAGCGTGCCTGGCGCTCCAGGATCAGGACGCGCTCGCGCGCATGCGCGATGGCTTCGGCCAGGTATCCGTACGCGCGACCCGTCGCCTCGATCTTCTCGAGCTCGAGCTGGTGGAGGAACAGGCGGTAGCGCACCAGCGCCTCGATCGGCCGCAGCTGCTTGTCGAGTACCGTGGCGATGCGGTACTCGGTGAGCGGATCGTGCGGCCGCAGGATGTGCGCACGGTCGTAGCGGTCGAGTGCGCCCGCGAGGTCGCCGCGTGCGGCGAGGTCGTCACCTTCGCGCAGCAGCATCTCGGCGAGCTGCACCGCGCGGCCTTCGGTCGTGGCATCCGCCGGCTGCGACACGACGCGCACGCCCTGCGCCTCGCGGTATGCGATCGCGGCGATGCGTCCATCCGTGAGCTGCACCATCGCGAGCTCACCGCTGACGTCGCGCGGCGGCGCCGCCGGTGCGGCGGGCACGAACACATCGGCCGACCCCGCGGAGCGGATGCTCCACGCCGACTCGGTCGTGCGGGTGGCGGCCAGGAGCTGTGCGGCGCTCATGCCGAGCGTGATCTCGCCGCGCGCGATCGCGTTGCAGACCTCCGGCTCGCAGTCCGCGAGTGCGCGGGCGGAAAGCGAGTCGACGCGGCCGCGGGCCTCGCGCGCCTCCGCCGACTCGGCCCGGGACCGCTCGATGGCCGCGTCCGCGGTCGGGACGCGGTCCCCCTGGCGGATGACCGGCTCCTCGTGGACGCGCTTCGGGGCGCAGGCAGCGGCCAGAACGGCCAGCAGCAGGACACGGCTCCTCATGGTTCCCTCCATTTCCCAGGACGGGTGTCGCCCGCCCCGCAACGCTCTTGACCGGGCGGCTCCGCAAAACGCATCATGGAAGTATCTCTCCCTCCGCTGTGGATCCCGCCCGGACCATTCATTCCAGGAACGCCGTCGATGGCTTCACGCATGCGCCGCATCCGTCTCTACCTGCGCGCGCTCCGCCGGATCGATGCGCGCGTCGGGGTGCCGGCCGGCCAGTCGCTGGTGGCGTTCCTCGGTGCACGTCGCAGCTACGTCAACCTCCTCGACGCGGAGTGGGCCGGCGAATCGCTGGCGTCCCCGCATGCAGTCGTCAAGCTGGACCGCGTGTTGTGGGCGTCCGCTCCCGATGGCGACGTGTCGCTCGTCGGTGCGGCGCCGGGCCGCGCGATCCGCCCGGTCGAAATCCATGTGGATGGCGGCCTCGTCCTGCGCGGCGCGCTCGCCCTGGGCGACGGCCAGCGGCTGAGCGACTACCTCGAGAGCCAGGGCGCCTTCCTGCCGCTGCACTCCGCGGTGCTGCTGCGCAGCGGCCCGCCGCCGCGCGGCGTGAACCTGCGGCTGGGAGACGTCGCGCTGAATCAGGACGCGATTCAGGCCATGGTCGAAGTCGAAACGCTCCCGGTCGAGGCGGACACCGCGGCAACCGCGTAGCACGGCTCAGAACCGCACGCGCGGCCGCTCGATGTACTTCTTGATGCGGTGCTGCCCGGTCCAGACCTTCTCGTTCGACTCGAGATCGACGAGCGTGGCGTCGATCTGATAGTACACGATCTTCTCGCGGCCTTCCTCGTCCTCGATCGCCTCGATCACACCCTGCAGCATGTAGCGCGCGCCCAGCTCCTGCGCCATCCGGGCGCGCGTGTCCGCACGCGCGTTCTCCTGCTGGTCGCGCCGCTCTTCACGCACCGACTCGCGTTCGGTCGGGGATGCGACGACGCGCACCGAACCCGAGTTGACGAACGCGCGCTCGAGGTCGGAGATGAACGTGCCGACCGGCACGTGCTCCATCGTGCGGTTGGTGAAGTCGCCCACGATCACGGTCGGCGCCTGCCCGCCGTGCGTGGCGGTGTAACGGTTGAGCCACGCGCCGGTCAGGCTCTGCTCGGTCAGAGCGTTGGCGACGAGGCGCGAATCGGTATCGTTCCATCGGCCGGACAGGTCCGTGACCGCCGCCGGATCGATGCGCGTCACCTGCTTCCCGCCGCACGCGGCGAGGGCGGTGAGCGCGAACAGCGCGAGCACGCGGGTGCGAGTCGGCGCCTTTCCCATGGTTCCTCCGGGCTTCCCGTACGTTCTGGACTGTGCACGCTTATACAGCCTGCCCTACGGGCTTGTTCGCGCCGCGGTTGCGGCGGGCAGGCGGGCGCGGCGATAATGGTGCCGGCGCACGCGCCCGTCCCCGGAGTCCATGGATGCGATCCGAGATCACGACACCCGAAGTCCTGAGCGAGGAGAGTGCGGTCGAGCTGTCGCTGCGGCCGCAGCGGCTGTCCGAGTTCATCGGACAGCCGAAGGTGAAGGACAGCCTGCGGATCGCGCTCGATGCCGCCGCCGGCCGCGGCGAGCCGCTCGACCACACGCTCTTCCACGGACCGCCCGGCCTCGGCAAGACGACGCTTTCGATGCTCATGGCGCGCGAGCTGTCGGTCAACATCAAGACGACGTCCGGTCCCGTGCTCGAGAAGCCGGGCGACCTCGTCGGCATCCTGACCAACCTGCGCGAGCGCGACATCCTCTTCATCGACGAGATCCACCGCCTGCGCCCGATCATCGAGGAGTTCCTCTATCCCGCGATGGAGGACTACCGGATCGAGATCCGGCTTTCCGAAGGCCCGCGCGCGCAGACGATCACCATGCCGGTCGAGCGCTTCACGCTCATCGGCGCGACCACGCGCTTCGGGCTGCTCACGCCGCCGATGCGCGCGCGCTTCGGCATCGTGCAGAGGCTCAACTTCTACAGCCCCGAGGATCTCGGCATCATCGTTGCCCGCAGCGCGGAGATCCTGTCGGTCGAGTGCACGCGTGACGGCGCGCACGAGATCGCGCGCCGGTCGCGCGGCACGCCACGCGTGGCGAACCGGCTGCTGCGCCGCGTGCGCGACTACGCACAGGTGCGCGCCGATGGCGTGATCACCGCGGACGTTGCAGGCGAGGCGCTGAAGCTGCTGGATGTGGATGAATACGGGCTGGATGAGATGGACGCGAGCATCCTGAAGACGATCATCGAGCACTTCGAGGGTGGGCCCGTCGGTCTGAACACGCTCGCCGTGGCGGTAGGCGAGGATGCGGGCACGCTCGAAGAGGTGTACGAGCCGTTCCTCATCCAGAACGGCTTCCTGATGCGCACGCCGCGCGGACGCGTGGCCACCAACAACGCGTACCGCCGTTTCGGCTACTCCCTGCCCGCGGCGCGCATCGCGCTGCCGGAGTCCCAGGTCAACCTGTTCGAGGCGTAGCGATGGAGATCGTCCGCCTCGCCTTCCGCGATGCGCGGCTCATGGCCGCACGCTTCGCCGAACACGGCAACTCGCCGCGCCGCATGCGTGCGGCGCTGGCCGAGGCGGGCGCCGAGACGGCAGTGCAGCGGCTGAACGCGCTGCGGCGAGTCGAGCGGGCGTTCAACCTGGATCTCGGATCGATCTGCTTCCGCTGGCTGCGTCGCAACGACGCCGACGTGCACGTCATCGAGCGCGGCGTCATGGAGTACGTGGCGGAGCAGCGCGACGGCCCCGACGGCGGCGAGCTGTGGGTGCGTGTCGATCACGTGCGCTCGCTGCGCGAGCTGATGCAGGGCCGTCTGGTCGGTGAGCCGGAGTCCTGAGCCGCTTCCCACCTCGGCGTTCGACTACAGCCTCCCGCGCGAACGCATCGCGCGCTATCCGTCCGCCCGCCGCGACGAGAGCCGGCTGATGGTCGTGGAGCGCGCCACCGGCCGTATCGAGGATCGCACCTTCCGCGACATCCGTTCGCTGTTCGCTCCCGGCGATGCGCTCGTCCTCAATGAAACGCGCGTGCTGCCCGCACGGCTGCTGGGCACGCGCGCGGGCGGCGGGCGCGCCGAAGTGCTGCTGCTGCGGCCGCTGACGGATGACGAAAGCGAGTGGGAAGCGCTGGTGCGGCCGGGTGCGCGGCTCGGCGCGGGCCGCGTGGTACGCGTGGCCGACGATCTGTCGGTGGAAATCGTCGCAACGGGTGAAGGTGGTGTGCGCACGGTGCGACTCGTGACGCCGCACGCGCCACGCGCCGCGATCGAGCTGCGCGGCCAGGTCCCGCTGCCGCCGTACATCGAGCGCGAGCCGGAAGCGGTCGACACCGAGCGCTACCAGACGGTCTACGCGCGCGCGAGCGGGTCGGTGGCCGCGCCGACCGCCGGATTGCACTTCACACCCGAACTGCTGGATGCCATCCAGGGGGTTGGCGTGAGCGTCGTGAGGCTGGTGCTGCACGTGGGGCCCGGGACGTTCCGGCCGGTTGCGGTCGAGGACCCGGCGCAGCATCCGATGCACGCGGAGTGGTACGCGCTCGACGATGCGGCCGCCGTCTCGCTGAACGAGCGACGCGCACAGGGAGGCAGGATCTGGGCAGTCGGCACGACGGTGGCGCGTGTGCTGGAGACGCTCGCGACGGAGGACGGCGTGCGCGCGGGCAGCGGCTGGACGTCGCTGTTCATCCGGCCGCCGTACACCTTCCGCGTCGTGGATGCGCTGATCACGAACTTCCATCTGCCGCGCTCGACGCTGCTGATGCTGGTTGCGGCGTTCGGCGGATACGACCTCATCATGCGTGCATACGACGAAGCGGTGCAGCGCGGCTACCGGTTCTATTCGTACGGTGACGCGATGGTGATCCACTGATGTTCGAGTACCGCGTCGAAGCCACGGACGGTGCGGCGCGCGCGGGCGTGCTGGCACTGCCGCACGGCGAGGTGCGAACGCCCGCCTTCATGCCGGTCGGCACGCAGGCGTCGGTGAAGTCGCTCGCGCCGGAGGAGGTGGCGGGGATCGGCGCGGACATCGTGCTCGCGAACACCTACCACCTCTATCTGCGTCCGGGTCACGAGCTGATCCGCGACCTGGGCGGGCTGCACGCGTTCATGTCGTGGCGGCGGCCGATCCTGACCGACTCCGGCGGTTTCCAGGTCTTCAGCCTGGCCGACATCCGGAAGATCCGCGAGGAGGGGGTCGAGTTCCGCAGCCACATCGACGGCTCCACGCACCTGTTCACGCCCGAGCGGGTGATGGAGATCCAGCGCGCGCTGGGTGCGGACCTGATCATGGCGTTCGACGAGTGCCCGCCGGGCGGTGCGGGCCCGGAGCTCACGCGCGAAGCGCACGAGCGGACGCTGCGCTGGCTGGCGCGCAGCCGGGCCGCGTTCGACCACCTCGTGGCGACGGACGGGCTCCCGTTCCGCCAGACGCTGCTGCCGATCGCGCAGGGCGGCGTATCGGCAGAGTTGCGGGTGGAAGCGGTCCGGCGGATCCGCGACATGGTGGAGTGGCCGGGGCTGGCGATCGGCGGGCTCTCGGTCGGCGAGCCGAAGCCGGCGATGTACGCGATGCTCGAGGCGATGGAGCCGCACATTCCCACCCCTTGGCCTCGCTACCTCATGGGCGTAGGCTATCCCGACGATCTGCTCGAGGCGATCAGACGGGGTGTGGATCTGTTCGACTGCGTCGCGCCCACGCGGAACGGCCGGAACGGAACCGCATGGGTAGAAGGAGAAGGGCAGCTGAACCTGAAGGCGGCGCGTTTTCGCGCGGATGCGGGGCCATTGGATCCCGCGTGCGACTGCGCCGCGTGCCGCGGCTATAGCCGCGCGTATCTGCGGCACCTCGTCGTCGCCAACGAGATCCTCGGGCTGCGGCTGCTGTCGCTGCACAACCTGCGTTTCCTCGTGCGGCTCGCACAGCGCGCAGGCGAGGAGATACGGGCGGGCCGCTTCGAGGCATGGAGCCGAGACTGGCTCGGGCGCTTCAACGCCCGCGCCGACAACCGGGAGAGTGAGGGGACGTGAGCACGACGACGGCGCTGTTTCTGATTCAGGCGGCTCAGCCCGCGGCACCCCGCATGGGTCCGCTGCTGATCTATCTCGTCGGCTTCATTCTGATCGTGTGGTTCGTGCTGCTGCGGCCGCAGCAGAAGATGGTGAAGCAGCACCGCGACATGGTCTCGGCGCTGCAGAAGGGAGATGAAGTGATGACCGAGGGCGGCATCATCGGTTCGGTCGTGCACCTGACGGAGGATCGCGTGACCGTAAAAACGGCGGAGAACACGCGGCTGGTGGTTGCGCGCGCGAAGATCGCGCGGGTCATGGCAGGCGAGGGTTCCTGATGGCGATTCGGCCGGTCCGTCTGCTCGGCGATCCCATCCTGCGTGCATCCGCCGAGCGGGTGAAGCAGGTCGACGACGAGATCCGCACGCTCGTCGAAGACATGTTCGAGACGATGTACGCCGAGGAGGGTGTCGGGCTGGCCGCGCCCCAGGTGGGCGTGGGGCTGCGCGTGATCGTCGTGGACCCGCGGGAGCCGGAAGTGCAGCCGTTCGCGCTGATCAATCCGGAGGTGGCGGAGACTGCGGGCGAGATGGAGAAAGGCGAGGAAGGCTGCCTGAGCATTCCCGGCCTGAAGGACCTGGTGGAGCGGCCGTCGCACGTGGTGGTGACGGCAACGGACCTCACGGGCGCGCCGGTGCGCATGGAAGCCGATGGCCTGCTCGCGCGCATCCTCCAGCACGAGATCGACCACATCAACGGCATCCTGTTCATCGACCGTGTCAGTCCGCTGAAGCGGACGATGCTGCTCCGGCGCTGGCAGAAGGTGAAGCCGGCGGCAACGTGAGCGCGCCATGCGCCTGATCTTCTGGGGCAGCCCGGAATTCGCACTGCCATCGCTGCGCGCCCTGCTGGGTGAGGGCCACGACGTGGCGGCCGTGGTGACGCAGCCGGACCGGCCCGCCGGCCGGGGCCGCGAGCTGCGGCCGACCGTGGTGAAGCACGTAGCCGAGGAGGAAGGGCTGCCCGTGCTGCAGCCCGAACGTCCGCGCGGCGATGCTTTCCTCGAACAGCTCGCTTCCTTCGAGCCGGAACTGTTCGTAGTGGTGGCGTACGGACAGATCCTGCCGCGTGAAGTGCTCGAGCTGCCGCCGCGCGGCTCGATCAATCTGCATGCATCGCTGCTGCCCGAGCTGCGCGGCGCGGCGCCGATCCAGTGGGCGATCGCGCGCGGTCACGAGCGCACGGGCGTCACCGTCATGCGCATGGTCGAGCGCATGGATGCCGGACCCATCCTGCATCAGGTGGCCGAACCGATCCTGCCGGAGGAAACCGCTGCGGAGCTCGCGGCGCGCCTGAGCGAGATCGGCGCCGAAGCGCTGGTCGAGACACTCGTGTGGCTGGAGTCCGGCCGCATCGAACCGCGCGAGCAGGACGAATCACTGGTCACGTTCGCCCCGCGCATCCGTCACATAGACGCGCGCATCGACTGGGCCGGCGATGCGGACAGTGCGGCGCGACTGATACGCGCGATGGATGACGTGCCGGGTGCGTGGACGCGCTGGCGCGACACTGAAGTCAAGATGTATCGACCGCTGCCCGAGCCGGATGCACCGGTTGCGGCACCGCCCGGTACGATCCTCGAAGCGGATGCGCTGGATCCTGCCGCCGGCGTGCGCGTGGCATGCGGCCGCGGCGCGGTGCGGGTGCGCGAAGTGAAGCCGGCCGGGCGTCGTCGCATGCTCGCATCCGAATGGGTGCGCGGGCGCGGCCCGGCCGCCGGAGATCGGTTCGATTGAGTCTCCCGCGGCTTCATCTGATCACGGACACGGCGCTGGCGACGGCGCCCACGTTCGCGCCCATGGCGCGGCGGCTGCTGCAGCGCTTCGGCCCCGCGGTCGCGCTGCACCTGCGCATGCCGGGCGCTGCGGGTGCCATGGTGTACGCGTGTGCGGAGGAGCTGCGCCCCGCCGCGCTCGCGTCGGGCGCACGTTTCATCGTGAACGATCGCATCGACATCGCCATGGCGGTGCGCGCCGACGGCGTGCAGCTCGGCGGCGGGTCGATTCCGGTGGCGCGTGCGCGTCCGCTCGTCGGGAACGCGTGGATCGGCGCGTCGCTGCACTCGGCCGCGGAAACGGCGGAGGCGCGCGCGGCGGGAATCGATTTCGTACTGCTGGGTACGATCCATCCGTCGCCATCGCATCCAGGCGGGCGCGTGCTGGGTCCGGAAGTGCTCGATGCCGTGACGGCGGCAGGCGTGCCGGTGCTGGGTATCGGCGGCATGACGCCCGAGCGCGCGGCGGATGCGGTGCAGCGCGGCGCGTACGGTGTCGCGGTCATCAGCGGCGTGTGGGGCGCGGCGGAGCCGGAGCGCGCGGCCGCGGAGTTCCTCGATGCACTGGGTGTGGAGCATGACTGAGGTGCGGATCACGGTGAACGGCACGGAACGCACGGCCCACGCGGGCTGGAGCGTGGACCAGCTCGTGCGCGAGCTGGGTCTCGACCCGCGCCTCGTCGTCGTGGAACGCAATCTCGAGATCCTCGAGCGCGCGCGTCTCGCCGAGACGCAGGTCGCGGATGGGGATACGTACGAGCTGGTCCATTTCGTGGGGGGAGGATGAGCAGCACGATGACGACGACGGCGGTCGGCGACGACGTGTTCGAGGTTGCCGGGCGCACATTCCGTTCGCGGCTGATCGTCGGAACGGGGAAATATCGCGACAACGAAACGATGGTGCGCGCGATCGAGGCATCGGGCGCCGAGATGGTGACGGTGGCCGTGCGGCGCGTGGACCTGGATCGCACGAAGGAAGAGGGGATCCTTTACCACCTGGACCCCGAACGCATCTTCCTGCTGCCGAACACGGCCGGCTGCTACACGGCGGACGAAGCGGTTCGTTATGCGCGGCTCGGCCGCGCCGCGGGCCTGTCGGACTGGGTGAAGCTGGAGGTGATCGGCGACCAGCGCACGCTGCTGCCCGACGTGTTCGCGACGGTCGAAGCAGCGCGCAAGCTGGCGGCCGAAGGGTTCAAGGTGCTCGCGTACACGAACGAGGACCTGATCACGGCGCTGAAGCTGGAGGACGCGGGCTGCGCGGCGGTGATGCCGCTGGCCAGCCCGATCGGCAGCGGACTCGGTCTCGTGAATCCCTACTTCATCCGCGAGATCAAGAGCCGGCTCTCGTGTCCCGTGATCGTGGACGCGGGTGTGGGCACCGCATCGGATGCGTGCCTCACGATGGAGCAGGGCGTGGATGCGATCCTGATGAACACGGCGATCGCGGAAGCACAGGATCCGGTGGCGATGGCGCGCGCGATGCGCCTCGGCGTCGAGGCCGGGCGGCTCGCGTGGCGCGCGGGACGGATGCCGCGCCGCGAGGTGGCGGTGCCGACGTCGCCGACGTCGGGCATGGTGGATTGACCGCGACGCCCGCGCGCGCGGCCGC
>CAYUIG010000010.1:0-80175 GCA_964444685.1 uncultured Gemmatimonadaceae bacterium
CGAGGGTGGTGGCGGCGCGGACTCAAGCGTCGTCGGCGTCCTCGGCGGTTAATGCCGTCTGTTCTCCGCGTTCTCTGCGGCTCTGTGGTGAAAAATGACGTTCGCAGAGGAAGCCGAGCTATTTACCGAAGCCCACGAGCAGACGCCGCACCGCCGTCCCCGGATCCGGCGCAGTCATGACGGCCCCGACGACGGCCACGCCAGCGGCCGCGGTGTGCGCAATCTCGGAGACGTTGGACGGATTGATACCGCCTATGCCGACGACGGGGATCGACACCGCGCGTGCGACTTCATCAAGGCGCTCCACACCGATGCGTTCGTCGGCCGCTTCTGCCTTGGTCGTCGTACCGAAGACGGCGCCGCAGCCGATGTAGTCGGCGCCATCGCGTTGTGCCTGCCTTGCGGCTTCGGGGTCATCGGTGGAATACCCGATGAGGAAGCCGGGCGGAGCAACGCGTCGCGCGGCTTCGACGGGGAGGTCGTCGGGGCCCAGGTGCACGCCGTCGGCATTCGCGGCGAGCGCAACATCGAGGCGGTCGTTCACGAACACGCACGCGCCGTGCAGCCGGACGCGCGGCAACAGCGCATCGCACAGCTGGAGCAGCTCGCGTGCGTCGGCCTCCTTGTCGCGGATCTGGATGGCGGGTGCGCCGGCCGCGAGCGCGGCGGACAGGATGTCGCGCAGGTCGCGCGGTGCGGCCATGCGGCGATCGGTGATGACGATCAGTCTGAGATCGAGGGTCCTCGTGGGCATCAGTGCGGTGCAGCGGTGTCGCGGCCGGCCGTCGTCAGCGTGTCCGTGCGCAGCGAGTCCATCCGCAGCGAATCGAGCCGGAGCGAATCGAGGCGGATGGAATCCATCCGGAGCGAGTCCAATCGGCGGAGCGAGTCGGCGATCTGGGCACGCAGCCGTCGCATGGCGACGCGCGCACGGTTGTGCTCGGCGAGCGAGCGGGTGAACACGTGGCCGCCATCGGGCCGCGCGACGAAGTAGAGGAAGTCCGTATCCGCCGGCGCGAGCGCGGCGTCGATCGAAGCCTCGCTGGGCGAGCCGATCGGCCCGGGCGGCAGGCCGCGGATGCGGTACGTGTTGTACGGGTTGTCGGCCACGCTGTCGATGTGCGAGTACAGCAGGCGCGCGCGATGGCCGCCCAGCGCGTACTGCACCGTCGGATCCGCCTGGAGCGCCATGCCAATGCGCAGCCGGTTGTGATATACGGACGAGATCGTCGCGTGCTCTTCTGCCAGCCTCGCCTCGCGCTCGATGATCGATGCGAGCGTGATCACCTCGCGCTCCGTCAGCCCGATGGAATCCGCGCGGGCCTGCCGCTCGGGCGTCCATGCCTCGCGGTACGTGGCCACCATCTGCGCGATTGCGGAGTCCAGCGGCGTGTTCAGTGCGAACGTGTACGTCGCGGGAAAGAGGTAGCCCTCGAGGCTCGGTCCGGGCACGCCGAAACGTTCGATGCCGGTGGTATCGGAGAGCACGTCGAGGACGGAATCCGGATCGAGCCGCAACGCCTCGGCCAACCGTGGTGCGATGCGCGCGATGTCCCAGCCTTCTGGAACCACGACACGTGCCGTGACCGACTGCCCCGCTTCGAGTGCGGCGATTGCGGTGCGCCAGCCCATGCCGGGCCGCAGCGAGTACGTCCCTGCCTTCACGCGACCGGCCGAACCCGTGATGCGCCCGTAGATGCGAAACGCCCACGGCGCGCGCACGATGTCGTGCGCCTCGAGCGAATCGACGGCCTGCGAGAAGGAAGCTCCCTGCGGGATCGTGATCAGCACCGGGTCGCCGGTGCCGTCGTTCCTGCACGCGGAAGCCAGCAGGACGGCCACGAGTACGAGGCTGCGGCGCTTCACGTTGCGCGTGCGCGACTGTCGAGCCACGCCTGGAGGATGAGAACGGCCGCGGCGGCGTCGACGCGATCGCGCCGCTCGCGTTCACCCTTCGGCAATCCCAGTCCCCGCACGGCGCGTTCGGCGCGCACGGAAGTCATGCGCTCGTCCACGTAGTGCACCGGCACGTTCGCGCGCCGCGCGATTGCATCCCCGAACGCACGCACCTCGCGCGTCCAGTCGTTCTCGTCGCCATCGAGACCGAGCGGAAGCCCGAGAACCACGTCCGACACGTCGTGCTGCGCGACCAGCTCGACGACGGCCCCGACCGGTGCACGCTTTCCGCGCCTGCGCGTGAGCGTGGGCAGCGGCGTGGCGATGGTGCGGGACGGGTCGCTGAGCGCGACGCCGACGCGGCGCTCGCCGTAGTCCAGGCCGAGCGCGCGCGGCACGTCACGCGAGCGCGTCGAGCGCGGCGTCGGCCGGGCGGCCGTCCGCGAGCTCGGCGAAGAGTGCATCGAGTGCGGCCGGCGATCCGAACAGGAAGCGGCAGCGCGCATCGCCGCGGGAGCGGCACTCCACCTCGAGTACGGCCATGTCCGCACCCGCGACCCGGCCGAGCAGATCCGCCAGGAGTCCGGTCGTGAAGTAGCACGAGGGCCGCGTTGCCTGCGCATCCGGGTCCGCTTCGACCCAGTCGTCCGCACTGAGCGCTCCTACGCCCGGGTGCGGTGATGTGTGGCTGAGCCGACCCCAGCCGCGTGCGGAGAGCAGCTGTGCGATGCGCGTCCAGAACTGATCCGTGGGCAGCTCACGCAGCTCGCGCGCGGCCGCATCGGCGTCACCGCCTGCATTCGGTGCGAGCGATGCGAAGAATGCAGCGCCCGCCGCGCGGCCGGCTTCCCGGAGCGCAATCGCGGCGTCATCGTCGCCGACGGACTCGGCGAGCGTCCGCCGCAGTGCGGCGAGGGAAGCAACGGGCAGCACCAGCTCGGCGGTGCGCGACGGATGAGCGGTCGGCATGGGACCCTCCCTGTTCTACTCGCGGCCCTCGCCGGCCGCCAGCGCCTCGAGTCCGGCGAGGTCGATGATCTCTACACCCAGCTCACGCGCCCGATCGAGCTTCGAGCCGGGATCCTCGCCTGCGACGAGGTAGTCGGTCTTCTTCGATACGCTGCCACTCACGCGGCCGCCGTGCCTCTCGATCAGCGACGTCATTTCCTTGCGGCCGATTGCGTGTGTACCCGTGATCACGAACGTCCTGCCCTCGAGCGTCTGACTCTCCGCCCGCTCGACCGGCTCGTCCATGCGCACGCCCGCTGCGCGCAGCCGTTCGATGAGCGCGCGTGTGCCGGGCTCCGCAAAGAACGCAACGAGTGCAGCGGCCGTCGTGTCGCCGATGCCGTGTACGCGTGCGATCTCGTCGCGGCTCGCTTCCATCAGCGCGTCCATCGTACCGAAACGCCGCGCGAGCAGCTGCGCCGCGGTCTGGCCGACGTGACGGATACCGAGCGCGAACAGCAGGCGCGACAGCGGCCGATCCTTCGATGCCGCGATGGCCTGGACGAGATTGCGCGCGGAGACGTCGCCGAAGCCCTCGAGCTCGAGCAGCTGCTCAGGAGTGAGATGGTAGAGGTCCGCGTAGTCACGCACCAGCCCCTTCTCCATGAGCTGGAGGGCCGTGCGCTCGCCCAGGCCGCGCACGTCCATCGCGTCCTGCGACACGAAGTGGACGAGTCCCCAGTACGTGCGGGCCGGACATCCGTCGTTCGGGCAGTACAGCATGACCTCGCCCGCCGGATGCTCGAGCGGTGTGTTGCAGGAGGGGCAGTGCGTCGGCGGTGCGTACGGGGCCTCGGAGCCGTTGCGGCGCTCGCGCACCGGCCCGACCACCTGCGGGATCACCTCGCCTGCACGTTTCACGATGACGACATCGCCGACGCGCAGGTCCTTGCGCGCGATGTCCTCGAAGTTGTGCAGCGTGGCGAGCTTCACGGTGGCGCCGCCGATCACGACCGGCTCGAGCCGCGCGAACGGATTGATCGAGCCGGTGCGGCCGACGTTGATCTCGATCGCGAGCAGTCGCGTGGTCTCGAGTTCGGGCGGGAACTTGTATGCGATGGCCCAGCGCGGTTCGCGTTGCCCGATGATGCCCAGCTCCGGCCAGAGGTGCAGCGGCGCGACCTTCACCACGACGCCATCGATCGCGTAGTCGAGCTGGTCCCGGCGCGGCTCGGTCTCCTGCGCGAACGCGATCACTTCCTCGAGGCTGGCGCAGCTGTGGTGATCCGGATTTACGGGCACGCCCCAGGCGGTCAGTAAATCCAGCACATCCTTCTGTGTACCGACGGGCAGCCGCTCGTTGCTGTCGGGATCGAGCTGGATCTGGAAGCCGAAGAAGCGGAGCGGACGTTCGGCGGTGAGGCGCGGATCGAGCTGTCGCAGCGCACCCGCGGCCGCGTTGCGCGGATTCGCGAACACCGGCTCGCCTGCGGCCTCGCGGCGGCGGTTCATCTCCGCGAAGCCGGATACCGACATGAAGACCTCGCCGCGCACCTCGAGCAGTGCCGGAATGGGAGCGTCGTTGCGCAGGCGGAGCGGGATGCTGCGGATCGTGCGCAGGTTCGCGGTGATGTCCTCGCCGATCGTGCCGTTGCCGCGCGTGGCGCCGCGCACGAACACGCCGTTCTCGTACCGCAGCGCGACCGCGGCGCCGTCCAGCTTCAGCTCGGCGACGTATCCGCCGCTCTTCACCTCGCGCACGATGCGCGCATTGCGTTCCTCCCACGCGCGCAGCTCGTCGAACGTGAACGCGTTGTCGAGCGACAGCATGGGCGCGAGGTGCGTGACCTTCGTGAACTGCGTGGCCGGTTCGGCACCGACGCGCTGTGTCGGCGAGTCGGGCGTTACCAGCTCGGGGTGCGCGGCCTCGATCTCCTTCAGCTCGCGCAGAAGCCGGTCGTACTCCGCGTCCGAGAGGACGGGCGCGTCGAGCACGTAGTAGTCGTAGTTGGCCTGGTGGAGGAATTCGCGCAGCTCCTCCGCGCGTTGCATGCGGGAGGCGAGGGCTTCGGTACCCGCCTGCGATGCGTGCATGCTCAGGCGCTGCGGCCTTCGGATGAGGTGGCCACGTCGATCTCGTCGAAGCGCACGACGCGATCGCGCCCGCTCTGCTTTGCTGCGTAGAGCGCTTCATCCGCCAGCCGCACGAGCGTCTCGGGGCTGTGCACCAGCTCGTGCGGATAGCTGGCCACGCCCGCGGAGGTCGTCATCTCGATCGCGCGGTCCGGGCCGCCGCCGATGAGGAAGCGATAACCCGCCACTTCCTTGCGCACACGCTCGACGAAGGTGGCGCCATCCTCGATGTCCGTGCCGGGTAGCAGCACCATGAACTCCTCGCCGCCGTACCGGCCGATGCGGTCGATGTCGCGCGCGGAGCGGCGGAGGATGTCGGCCATCTGCTGGAGTACGCGGTCCCCCGCCTGGTGGCCGTGCGCGTCGTTTACCTGCTTGAAGCGGTCGAGGTCGAACATCGCAACCGTGAGTTCTGCGCGCGTCCGCTCCGCACGCTCGTACTCTTCCTGGAGCAGGCCGTGGATGTGTCGGTGATTGAAGAGGCCGGTGAGCCCGTCGCTGATGCTGAGACGCTCGAGTTCCCGGTTCTTTTCCTCGAGCTCGTCCTGCAGCCGCTTGATGCGCAGCATCGATCGCACGCGCGCCTCGAGCTCGGGGAAGTTGACCGGCTTGGTCAGGTAGTCCTCGGCACCCGCATCCAGCCCCGCCACCTTGTCCTCGGTTTCCGCGCGCGCGGTCACGAGGATGATGGGGATGTATGGCAGCGTGTCGTCGTTCTTGACCGTCTTCGCGATCTCGTACCCGTCGACGCCGGGCAGCATGACGTCCAGCAGCAGCAGGTCCGGCGGCGCCGCGCGGATCTTCGCCAGCGCTTCGTGACCGTCCGATGCCGAGTCGACCTCGTAGCCGCGGTAGCGGAGCCGCGTCGCAATGATCTCGACGTTGTCCGGATTGTCGTCCACGACGAGGATGCGATCGCGCGCATCCCCATCGCGGCCATCGCCGTGGCGGGCCCTGCTATCCATCGTCATAGACCCTGGGTTCGCGTGCCTGCGTCCTGTGTGGCAGCCGATCGGGCGATGGGGACGCACGACGGGTGCCATGCCACCGCGCGGGCTGGAAGCCGGCCCGCCGAACGGGCGGCCCTGCAATTGACTCCCTGCTCGCGCACAATGTATTGTGCCATTTCGGCGGGGAGCAACCAAAGGAGGCGCAGTGCGCAGGTTGGTGTGGATGGCGGTCGCCATGGCGGCTGCACCGGGCGCGCTGGCCGCGCAGGTCGGATCTCCGGCCGGGCCGGTCCCCGTCGATGTCCTCGAGCGTCGCCGCGCTGCGCTCCTCGATCGCGTCGGTGACGGTGTGATCGTGGTGCGATCCGCCGAGCTGCGGTCGATCGAAGGCGACTACCCCCAGGACAGCGACTACCGCGAGAACAACGGCTTCTTCTACCTCACGGGGCTGGAAGCGCCGGGCGGCGTGCTCGTGATGGTCGCGAGCCGGTCGAAGGCCGATGAAGTGCGGCTCTATCTCCCGCCGCGCGATCGCGCGGCCGAGCGGTGGACCGGGCCGCGGCTGGGTCCGGATGATGAAGCGCGTCGCCTGACCGGCATCACGGACGTGCGCTCCGCGGAGCTGGTGGAGCGCGAGGTCGCACAGCTCACGCGCGGTGCGGAGCCGGTGGACGTGGAGCCCGTGCTCGCATCGCTTCGGCTTGTGAAGGATGCCGAGGAGATGCGACGCCTCGAACGCGCGATCGAGCTCACGGTCGACGCGCATCGCGCGGCCGCACGCGCCCTCGAGCCCGGCATGTGGGAGTACGAGCTCGAGGCGATCATCGAGTTCACCTTCCGCGCGGGCGGAGCGGAGCGCGTGGGCTTCCCGAGCATCGTCGGCTCCGGTCCCAACTCCACGGTCCTGCACTACGACCGCAGCCGCCGCCGGATGGAGGCCGGCGACCTGGTGGTCGTCGACATCGGTGCGGAGTGGGGCTACTACAGCGCGGACGTCACACGCACGTATCCGGTGTCGGGCACGTTCACGGCGCGGCAGCGCGCCATCTACGACCTCGTGCTTGGCGCGCAGGAGGCGGCACTCGCGAAGGTCCGCCCGGGTGTGACGATTGCGCAGCTGTATGCGGCCGCGCGCGGGCACATGGAGGCGAACTCCGGCGACCTGTGCGGCGCGGAAAGCTGTGCCCGTTTCTTCGTGCACGGTCTCTCGCACTGGCTGGGCATGGATGTGCACGATGTCGGTTCGTACGACGAGCCGCTGCGGCCGGGGATGGTGCTCACGGTCGAGCCGGGGATCTACATCCCCGAGGAGTCGCTCGGCGTGCGCATCGAGGACGACGTGCTCGTGACGGAGACGGGATACGAGCTGCTTTCGGACGGCGCGCCGCGCCGCGCCGAGGATGTCGAGCGTTTGATGCGGGAGAGCCGGGACCCGGCACGTCCGTTGCGGTAACGCAGGCGGCCGGTATCACCTGACAACCTTCGGAGCAAGCATGTACTACGACGATGATTCCGGGACGCTGACGTTCCTCACCGGTGTGATGGTGGGCGCGCTGCTGGGTGCGGGGATCGCGCTGCTGTCGGCGCCGCAGAGCGGGCGCAAGACGCGCCGGCGCCTGCGCAAGGCAGTCACGACCGCGGGCCGTTCGGCCGGCGATCGCTGGGGCGAGCTGGCGGGCGACGTGCGTTCGGCGGTCGAGAGCGGGCGGAAGCGGGTCCGGATCTAGCCGTGGCGGGGATCGCTGCCCCGGTGGTGGAGCGGCTGGGGCCGGCCGATCTCGGTCCCGCCTTCCGGGCGGCCTTTCCGGACCAGCGATTCGTCGTCGTCAGCAACCGGGAGCCGTACGAGCACGTCTGGGACGAGCGTCAGGACGCGATCGAAGTGCGGCAGCCGGCGGGCGGCCTCATTTCCGCGCTCGATCCGCTCATGCAGGCGGTCGGCGGATACTGGATCGCATGGGGCAGCGGCGACGCCGACTCCGAGGTCGTGGACGACCGCCACCAGGTGCGACTTCCGCCCGACGATCCGAGCTACACGCTGCAGCGCCTGTGGCTCTCCGAGCCCGACATCAACCAGTACTATTTCGGCTACGCGAACCAGTTCCTCTGGCCGCTCTGTCATCTGCGGCCGTCGCTGACACGCGTGCGCCGGCGGTACTGGGAGCGATACCGCGAGGTAAATCGCCGCTTCGCCGACGCGGCGCTCGCGGTTGCCGGCAACGAGTCCGCAGCGATCTGGTTCCAGGACTATCACCTCGCCTTGGCACCTGGGTACGTCCGCGAGCGCGGCGGTCCCCATACACTCGCGCACTTCTGGCACATTCCGTGGCCGCCGCTCGAGATCTTCCGCGTGGCGAGTACGGGCGGCGACCTGCTGGCGGGGTTGCTCGCCAACGATCTGCTCGGATTCCACCTGCCCCTGTTCTGCGACAACTTCCTGCGCTGCGCGGAGGCGGTGCTGCACGCAGAGGTGGACTGGGATCGTCGCTCGGTCGAGTACGAAGGACACACCTGCTACGTGCGCGCGCTGCCGATCTCCGTCGATGTGGCCGCGTTCCGCGAGGCGGCTGATGTCCGCCCACAGGTGGAGCGCGTGCGCGCCCGCTATGCGCCCGAGGGCGTGCGGCTGGGAATCGGCGTCGACCGCATCGACTACTCGAAGGGGCTCGAGGAGAAGCTGGCCGCGCTGGACCAGCTGTGGGAACGGCATCCCGAGTTCCGCGAGCGCTTCACCTACCTCCAGATCGGCGTGCCGAGCCGCACCGGCATCGATGCGTACGACTGGCTGAACGAGAAGGTGGAGCGCATGGTATGGTCGATCAACGACCGCCACGGCACCGCGAGCTGGCGGCCCGTCCACCTGCTGAAGGAGTCGCTCCCTTGGGAACGACTCGCCGTGTTCTATCGCGCGGCCGACGTCTGCATCGTGAGCTCGCTCCAGGACGGCATGAACCTGGTCGCGAAGGAGTACGTCGCGAGTCAGGGCAAGTCGGGTGGCGTGCTCATCCTGTCCAAGTTCGCGGGTGCGGCGGAGGAGCTGGACGGTTGCATCGAGGTGAACCCGTACGACGTCGAGGCGTTCGCGGACTCGATCGCCGACGCGCTGCGCATGCCGCGCGAGGAGCGCGAAGCGCGCATGCACCGCCTGTGCGCCTCGCTGCGCAGCATCTACGACTGGCTCGCCGAAGTGTTTACGGTCTGGGGTGCGGTCGCGCGCGGCGAGCCTGCGCCGCTTTCGGCCGCGGACCGCTGGGAGCGCGCCCGCTGATCCCTCACAACAGAACGATGCGATGACGCCGGCCCGGCTGATCCGCCGCAAGCGCGATGGCGGTGTGCTCGACCCCGCGGACATGCGTGCACTCATGCAGGCGTACGCCGCGGGCGACGTCGCCGACTACCAGATGGCGGCGTTTCTCATGGCCGTCTACTACCAGGGCCTCGACGCTGCAGAGCTGGATGCGCTCGTCGACGTGATGCTCCGCTCGGGCGAGGTGCTGGATCTCTCGGACCTCCCGGGCCGCAAGGTCGACAAGCACTCGACCGGTGGCGTCGGCGACAAGGTGTCGATCCTGCTCGCCCCGCTCGTCGCATCGCTCGGCGTGATCGTGCCGATGATGAGCGGCCGCGGCCTCGGCCACAGCGGCGGCACCGTGGACAAGCTGGAGTCGATTCCGGGCTTCCGCATGGATCACACACCGGCCGAGGCACGCGCGCAGCTCGAGCGCATCGGCTGCGTGATGACACGCCAGACCGAGCACATCGCCCCACTCGACCGGCGGCTGTACGCGCTGCGCGACGTGACCGCCACGGTGGAATCGATCCCGCTCATCTCGTCCAGCATCATGAGCAAGAAGCTGGCGGAGGGGATCGACGGGCTGGTGCTCGACGTGAAGGTCGGTAACGGCGCGTTCATCCCCGAACCGGATCGCGCGCGCGAGCTGGCGCGCACGATGATCGGGATCGGGCGGGCGCGCGGCTGTGAAGTCGTCGCATTGCTCACGGCGATGGATCGGCCGCTCGGTCACGCGGTGGGCAACGCGCTGGAGGTCGAGGAGTCGATCGCGGCGTTGCGCGGCGAGGGTCCGGCCGATCTGATGGAGGTGACATACGCGCTCGCAGCAGAGATGCTCGTGCTGGGCGGGCGCGCGGGCGATCTCGACGAAGCACGCCGTGATGCGGAGGCCGCCGTCGCGGACGGACGTGCGCTCGACCGGTTGCGGGTGCTCATCGAGGCGCAGGGTGGCAATCCGTTCGTCGTCGATGATCCCGCCGTGCTGCCGCAGCCGCCCGTCGAGGTCGTAGTCACCGCGGAGCGCGATGGTGTGGTCGCGTCGATGGATGTGCGTGCAATCGGCGATGCGGCCGTTGCGCTGGGTGCGGGCCGGCGGCGCGTCGAAGATGCGATCGACCCTGCGGTCGGCTTTCACATCACGGCCAAGCCCGGTCAGACGCTCGTGCGCGGGGAACCGTGGGCCACGGTGTACGCGCGCGATGATGCTTCAGTGGAAACGGCGCGGCGTGCGCTGGCTGCCGCCGTCCGGATCGGCGACGCGGTGGAGCCCGTGCTGCCGCTGATCTTCGAGCGCGTGGTCTAGGTCAGAATCGCCGTCGCCGCGGACGGAGCGAGTCCGCGTCGATCGTGTCGCCGGGGAGGCGGCGCAGCGGCTGGCCGAACAGCCCGCCGCGCGGCTCGCACGTATCGGTCGGCTCCGTGCCTGGGATGAAGTACTCCTGGTACGTGTCCTCGGAGCACCAGAAGGCCGCCAGCTTCCCTGTCTGCCTGTCGATCTCGCGCGTGGTGATGCCCTCCGGCCACGTCCACGGCTCCGGAATGTCGATGGTCGCGCTGTCGGCATAGTACACCGAGCGGAAGAAGCCCCCGACCACCGGCGCCGCGTACGTGCCGCCCGTGGCGCGCGGCACGATGCGCTGCGGCATGTCGAAGCCGAACCACGCGGCTGCGAGCAGGTTGGGCGTGAAGCCGACGAACCACACGTTGGTGGCATCGTTCGTCGTGCCCGTCTTGCCCGCTGCGGGTACTTCGTACGGCAGGTTGCCGTAGGCGGGCGAACGCACGTTGTAGCCGGTGCCGTTGTCCACCACCGTGCGCAGCATGTCGCGCACGATCGCCGCAACCATCGGGTCGAGAACCTGCTCCGTATCCGGATTCGTCTGCCAGAGCACGCGGCCATCCGCATCCTCCACGCGCTGGATCGGCCGCGCATGCGCGAGCGTGCCCTCGGTCGCGAACGCCGAGTACGACTCGGCCATCTCCAGCGGGATCACCGACGCCGCACCGATGGAGGTGGAAGGGTAGGGTGGCACTTCCGTGCTGATGCCGAGCCGCTGCGCCGTGCGCACCACCGTCCCAAGACCGACCTCGAGGCCGAGCTGCACCGCGACCGTGTTCACCGAATGCTTGAGCGCATCACGGAGCGTCAGTGGTCCACGGAACTCCGGGTCATAGTTGCGCGGTGAGTAGACGCTGCCATCCGGCTGCTCCAGCATGAGCGGCGCGTCGTAGATCACGTGCGACGCGGGGATCCCACTCTCGATCGCCGCCGCGTACACGAACGGCTTGAACGTCGAGCCCGCCTGACGGATCGCCTGCGTGGCGCGGTTGAACTGCGACGCGCGGAAGTCCCGGCCGCCGATCAGTGCCCGCACCTCTCCGGTCTGCGGAGACATCGCGATGAACATCCCCTGGATGTACGAGCTCTGATTGCCGTCGCGATCCTTCGATTCCATTGCCTCCGCGTACGTGGGAGCGCGGTACCCGGGCGCACGCTCGATCGCGGCCCAGCCGGAGTCCATCGCGGCCTGCGCGGCCGCCTGCATCTCGAGGTCGAGCGTCGTGATGACGCGCAGCCCCTTGCTGTACAGGTCCGCGCCGAATCGGTCGTCGAGCATCCCGCGCACCCACTCGACGAAGTAGGGCGCCACGTCGGCGTGCCCGTACTGCTGCGGCTCCGTCGGGATCGGCGCCTGCTTCCACTGCTCTGCATCCTCGTCGGTCAGGTAGCCCTGATCCGCCATCAGATCGAGCACGAGGTTGCGGCGACTGCGGGCAAGCTCCGGATTCCGGAACGGGCTGAACGTCGTCGGACGGTTGATCACCGCTGCGAGCAGCGCGGCCTCGGCCGGATTGATGCGCACCGCAGGCTTGCCGAAGTAGTGCTGCGCCGCGGTCTCGATGCCGTACCAGGCGCGGTCGGAGTAGTTCACCTGGTTGATGTACGCCTCGAGGATCCGCTCCTTCGGGTACACCTGCTCGAGCTCGCGCGCGACCTTCGCTTCCTTCAGCTTCCGGCTGATCACCTGCTCGTAGCCGATCTCCTCCGTGAACATGTTGCGCGCGAGCTGCTGCGTGATCGTGCTCCCGCCGCCCGTGATCCGTCCGCTCAGCAGGTTGCGCAGGTTGGCCGTGATGAGCCGCCGGAAATCGAAGCCGTTGTGCTCGAAGAACCGCTTGTCCTCGACCGCGACGAACGCCTGTGGTACGTACGGCGGCAGCTCCTCGATGCGCACCGGCGTGCGTCGCTCGCGGAACAGCTCGGCGATGAGCTGGCCATTGCGGTCGAGGATCTTCGTCGCCTGCATCGGCTCCCACACGTAGATCTGCGCGATCGATGGGCAGTCCCGGCACACGACCCGCCACGCCCCGATGAACAGTCCGACGGCGAAGGAGAAGAGGGCGAGCAGCGTGAGTGCGGACCCCATCAGGAGCCGCGGCCGCGCTCTCAGCCATGCGATGCCCGCGCGCGCACGGCCCCCGACCGCACGTCCAACGTTGCGGGTTCGTTCCGAGGCGCGTCGGTTCGGCCGGCTCCGTTCAGCCATGGGTCGGCGTGTCCTCCAGCAGAGCGTCCAGCAGGATCGGATGGATCATGGGATTGCCCGCCACGATCGGGCCATCACCTTCGACGTCGTACACTCCACGCAGCCGCGAGATCGTCCCGCCCGCCTCCTGAAGAATCAGCGCGCCGGCCGCCGCGTCCCAGGGTGCGAGCCACAGCTCCCAGAAGCCGTCGAACCAGCCGGTCGCGAGATGGCACAGGTCGAGCGCGGCCGAACTCGCCCGCCGGATCCCGGCACTGCGATGCAGCACGCGTGTGAACTGCTGGAGATACTCCGGCAACAGCTCGCGCGTCTTGAACGGGAATCCGGTGGCGATCAGCGCATGCTTCATCTCACCGATGCCCGAGACGTGGATCCGTTCGCCGTCGAGGTATGCCCCCTCGCCCCGCGTTGCGGTCCACTTCTGTCCGGTCGCACCCGATACGACGGCTGCCGCCACGAGTTCCCCGTCCACTGCCACGGCGATCGATGCGGCATACGCAGGATAGCCGTGCAGATAGTTCGTGGTTCCATCCAGCGGATCGACGAGCCAGAGCGGCTGCGTGGGCCGCCGTGCGGCCGCCGCGGAACCCTCCTCCGCCAGAATGTCGTGGTCGGGGAACGACGACCGGATGCGTGCGACGATGCGCGCCTCCGCTGCGCGGTCGACCTCCGTCACGAAGTCCGCCGCACCCTTCTCGGCCCAGGATCCCACGGGAACACGGCCCAGGTGCGCCCGCTGCACCGCCGCACCTTCCTCCGCCGCCTCGAGGGCGACCCTCAACAGTTCCCGTTGCTCCGTCTTCACCGGGCGGTAATCTTATCTCCGCAACGCTGCCGGTCCAGCCGCTCGTGGCGGCGGCAGGCAACTTGCGCCCCGGCGGGCAGCGATTCGTTCCCTCCAACCGGGAGGCACGCATGCCGGACAGCAACGGCGACGTCCTCGTCCAGGTATGTATCGAGTGCGGCCGCGAGTACACGTTCGAAGAGGAGCCGCCGGACGACCTCGTCTGCGATCGCTGCGGCAACACCGTGTTCCGTTCGTTCCATTCCTCGGACGGGATGGACGAGGTCGAGCGCGACTTCGACGAATCGACCGCGCGCGACCTCCGGCCCGATGATCCCGAGGGCGATGTGACACGCGGAGACCTGCACGACCTCGAACGCTTCTGAAATGGCGAATCCCCGCTTCGATGGTTCCGGTGTAGCCCTCGTCACCCCGTTCGACGCTCGCGGGGTGAACGAAGCCGCACTGCGCGCACTCGTGCGGTTCCACCACGACGGCGGGACCGATGCACTGATCGTATGCGGCTCCACAGGCGAGGCTGCTACAATGTCGGCCGAGGAGCAGGGACGCGCCACGGCCATCGTCATCGATGAGAACCGCGGCCGGCTGCCCGTGATCGTCGGCTGCGGCGGCAGCGACACTGCCGCCGTCTGCCGCCTCGCCGAACAGGCCGCACGCGCCGGTGCCGATGCCGTGCTCGTGAGCGGGCCACCGTACAACAAGCCGCCGCAGCGTGGACTGATCGAGCACTTCCAGGCCGTCCTGAGCGCAGGCGACCTGCCGCTCATCGTCTACAACGTGCCCGGCCGCTCCGCGGTCAACATCCTGCCCGCCACCATTGCCGAGCTGGCGGATGACGAACGCGTAATCGGGGTGAAGGAGGCCTGCGGCGACATCTCGCAGGTCGCGGAGCTCGCCCGCCTCGTCGGTGATCGACTCGCCATATGGAGCGGCAACGACGACCAGATCGTCCCGATCATGGCACTCGGCGGGCGCGGCGTCATCAGCGTGCTCGCGAACGTCGCACCTGCCGATACCAGCCGCATGGCGCACGCGTTCCTCGACGGCAAGCTGGCTGAGGCGCGCGACCTCCAGCTGCGCTATCTGCCGCTGGTCGCGGCGCTCTTTGCCGAGCCCAATCCCATTCCGGTAAAGACGGCCGTAGGCTGGCTTGGATTCGATGTCGGACCGCTGCGTCTGCCGCTCGTGGCCGCGGACCCCGCTCGCCGCGAAGCACTCGTGCGCGAGCTCGAAGCCCTGGGCATCCGTCCCGCGTGAGTTCGTCTCCCGTAATTCGCGTGGCCGTCAGCGGCCTGGGCGGCCGCATGGGTCGCGCCGCCCTCGCGGAAGCCGCTGGCTTCGACGACATCCGCATCGTCGGTGGCTTCGGCCGCGCGGCCGGCGTCGGCCCCGACGATGTACCCGTGCTGCCTCCCGCCCGAGCACCCGAGCTGATCGCGGATGTCGATGTCGTGCTCGACGTGTCGTCACCCTCCGCGCTCGCCGCATTGCTCGATTCCGGCGAGCGCGCCCTCGAAGGCCGCGCCCTCATCGTCGGCACGACCGGCCTCGACGCCGAGACCGAAGCACGCCTGCACGCGCTGTCCGACCGAGCGGCGATCCTCCTCGCGTCCAACTTCAGTCTCGGCATCAGCCTGCTCGAGGCACTCGTAGCGCGTGCGGCCGACATTCTGTCCGCCGAATCATTCGACATCGAGATCGTCGAGACGCACCACGGCGGGAAAGCCGACGCACCGAGCGGAACCGCGTTGACGCTCGGCCGCGCCGCCGCTGCCGCACGCGGCAAGGACCTGGACGAGGTCCGCACCGACGGACGCAGCGGCGCGATCGGGCCGCGCCCCGCCGGCCAGATCGGCTTCCATGCCCTGCGCGGTGGCGCCGTCCCAGGCGAGCACCGCATCCATTTCCTCGGCCGCCGCGAACGCATCGAGCTGGCTCACCAGGCCCTCGACCGCGCCGTGTTCGCCGAGGGCGCGATTCGCGCCGTCCGCTGGATCGCCGCCCGCCCGCCCGGGCACTACACCATGCACGACGTGCTCGGCCTGTGAACGACGGCGGCGCCATGGATTACCAGCAGATCCGCGACTTGATCGCGAACGCCCACAAGCGCACGCCCGTCCTCGCGTTCGTCCGGCATGACGGTCCGCTCGAGGTCGACGAAGCTTCGGCCGAGCCGATGGTCTTCCCCATGGCCGCCGGCAGCACCCTGCTCGTCGGCGACTGGGAGGCCATCGCGCCTATCCTCGAGGCCAACCAGGCGCGCATCCGCTACTCGCACATCGAGAACGATCGCCGACACTCCGCGATCCCGCTCCTCGATCTCAAGGCCGTCAACGCCCGCATCGAGCCCGGCGCAGTGATCCGCGATCTGGTGAGCATCGGCGATCGCGTCATCGTCATGATGGGCGCCGTCATCAACATCGGCGCGGTGATCGGCGCCGGCACCATGATCGACATGAACGCTGTCGTTGGCGCACGTGCGATCGTCGGTGAGGATTGCCATATCGGCGCCGGCGCCGTGCTCGCCGGCGTTCTCGAACCACCCAGTGCATCGCCAGTCACGATCGAGGACCGCGTACTCGTCGGTGCCAACGCCGTCGTGCTCGAGGGCTGCCGCGTCGGTGCTGGCAGCGTCGTTGCCGCTGGCGCCGTCATCACCGAGGATGTCCCCGCGAGTGTCGTCGTTGCCGGCCAGCCCGCACGCGTCATCAAGGAAGTCGACGCGCGCACACGTGACAAGACCAGCCTGCTCAAGGAGCTTCGCCGTTTAAACGACTGACCTCCCGCAACTTTCGCGAAATTTTTTCCGCCCCCCATCCCACCCCCCTCCTCCGACAAACCCATCCAATGATGTTCGCGGGAATTGTTGGTCGAGTAGACTGTCTCATCCCGCCATGGAAGTGCCCCGCGATGTAGTGAAGCTTCGATCGTGCGCACCAATGTTCGCCCATTCCGCGTCCGTCACGGACTCCCGCGCCGTCGGTCCTCGAAGCTGATGACCGGGTCAAAGCTCGCCGAATGGATCGGCGAACTGCGCGACGCGCGCTTCAGTCGTGGCCTGCGGTGTCCGCGTTGCGATTCACTCGAGTGTATCCGCTGGGGGGCGTTCGCGGGACGGCAACGATATCGTTGCCAGCGCTGCAACCGGACGTTCAGCGACTTCACCGGAACGTCCGCGGCCTACACCAAGAGGCTACTACTCTGGAAGCAGTACGCGGTGTGCATGCGTGCCGCACACCCGGTTCGTCGCTCCGCGGATATCGTGGGCATTCATCCTTGCACGGCGTTCCGCTGGAGACACGCCATTCTCCGATGGCATGTGGAGCACGACACCGAGACGGTAGGTCCATTCGTGGAGCTGGGAACGACGTGGTTCCCATGGTCGGAGAAGGGGAAACGGAATCTGGAGCGCCCACCTCATCGACGTCGTCGCGTTCAGTACGTTTCGCCTACCGACGCAGGTGTAACCGTCCTCCTTGCGTGCGATCGCGAAGGGGGCACCATCAGTTCTGTGACGGGACCTGCATTGACGCAGACGGTGACGGCCAGGGATCTGGACGTCGGCTTGAGGAACCGGCTCACCGGACCGTCGATTCTCGCAGCGCCGCAAGGTTGTCTCGGACCGGTCGCAAGCTTCGCTGCAAAGAACGGCTGTATCTTCGTGGACACGCGGAATGCTGGCGGCCATCCACTCGCACACACCCGGCGCGTCCGCGAGTATCGCGCGCGCCTGGCCCTGTGGATGCGCCGCTTTCACGGTGTCGCCACGCGGTACCTGCCCAACTATCTGATCTGGCACCGCCAGTTCGATCACCCGATACGGTACGGTCCGGAGCGGCTGGCCGTCCGCTGGCCGTTCGGCTCCGGGTTCAGCTGAAAATGAGCGACCCGGAGGCCTCAGACCCCATGACCAACACTTCCCGCGAACATCATTGGAAGGGTGGTGGTCGAGGGGGTGGTGAGGTCGGGGGCGGGGGGAAGCGGGGCCGCGGAGGGGGTGGCGCAAAAAGAAATGGATCGTCAGTCGTCGTCGTCGGACTGGGGGCCGTGTCGGCGCTCCCACCAGCGGAGCGGGATCAGGACGAGGAGCATGAGGACGGTCGCGCCGATGGCGGCGACGTACTGGCCGGCGCCTACGGCCACGCCGAGGGCGGCGACGGTCCAGATGGTGGCGGCGGTCGTGAGGCCGCGCACGCGGCCCTGGGACTGGAGGATCACACCTGCGCCAATGAAGCCGACGCCGGTGACGACGTTCGCGGCGATGCGGGTCACGTCGCTGGGGACGCGGGCCGTGGGGTCGACCATCTCGACCGACAGGACCGTGAAGAGCGCCGCGCCGAGGCAGATGAGGATGTGGGTACGGAGACCGGCTTCCTTGCCTTTCTGCTCGCGCTCCATGCCGATCGCGCCGCCGAGGAGCACGGCGGTGACGAGGCGGCCGAGGATGTCGAGGCGCAGGAAATCGAGGTCGGCGAGGAATCCGGGGTCGAGCATGGGTGAATGATAAGGGGGGCGGGGGCGGCATGCATGGGGAGGATTCAGCGGCTTCGGCGGACGCCAGCCGGGGGCCGATCCTGCCATCCAGTGGTCCCGAAGGCGAATAGCGAGAGTCAAGAACGTGGCCTTCGGGGGCGTGCTGGGTTATCTTGGCGGCGGTGTCGGTCTCCCCTCCGCCGGTGACGGCGGCCCCGCCGGGCGCTCAGGACATCCCTCAACACGTTGGGCCATGATCGAGATCTTCAAGGCCGCGATCCAGCGCGGGGCGTCGGACATCCACATGAAGGCCGGCGACTTCCTGCGCGCGCGCATCCACGGTGAGCTGGTCCCGCTGACCCAGCAGCGGCTCACGCCGGACCAGATCAAGCAGATCTGCCTCCAGCTGATGCCGCACGACGAGGACCGGCAGCACCTCGATGAGCTGACGGACTACGACTGTTCGTGGGGCGCGCCCGGGGTGGGGCGGTTCCGTGTAAACATTCTGCGTCAGCGCGGATCGCTGATGGTGGTGATGCGCGTCATCCCGATCGACATCCCGAGCTTCGAGGCGCTGCGGCTGCCGCCGATCCTGGGCGCAATGGCGATGTCGGAGCGCGGGCTGATCCTCGTGACGGGTGTGACGGGTTCGGGTAAGAGCAGCACGCTGGCGGCGATGATCGGCTACATCAACCAGCATCGTCGCAAGCACATCATCACGCTGGAGAACCCGATCGAGTTCCTGCACCGCGACATCAACTGCTCGATCACGCAGCGTGAGATCGGGACGGACACGCCGAGCTTCGAGACGGGCCTGCGGAGCGCGCTTCGTGAGGACCCGGACGTGATCCTGATCGGTGAAATGCGGGACACGACGACGATCGACACCGCGATGAAGGCGGCGGAGACGGGCCACCTGGTGTGCTCGACGCTGCACACGAAGAACGCGGTGCAGACGATCTCGCGTGTGATCGCGGTCTTCCCGCCGCACGAGCAGGAGATGGTGCGGATCCGTCTGGCCGAGGGGCTGGTCGGGGTGATCAGCCAGCGGCTGCTGCCGAAGAAGTCGGGCGCGGGTCGTGTGGTCGCCGCGGAGGTCATGATGGTGACAGGAACGATCCGGGACCTCATCATGGAGGGCAACAAGTACAGCGAGATCTACGACCTGATCGCGGAGGGTCGCGAGCAGTACGGGTCGCAGACGTTCGACCAGCACCTCATGGAGCTGGTGGAGCAGGATCTCGTTTCGTTCGAGGTGGCGAAGGCAGCGGCGAACAACCCGGCCGACTTCGAGTTGAGGATGCGTACGCTGGCGTAATCGGGCTCCTGCGCTCCACCTTGTTCGAACGTCGAACAACATTCGAAAAGCGGAGCGTATGAAGGGGAGTCTGGCCGAACGGCTGTCGGGCGTGTTCCTGCCGGTCACGACGCCGTTCGATGAAGTGACGGGTGAGGTGGCCCCCGTCGTATGGCGGGAAAATCTGCGGCGCTGGGTGGAAGAGCCGATCGACGGGATCGTGCTGTTCGGCTCGACGGGTGAAGGGGCGCTGCTGGACGAGGATGAGAAGGTGCGGCTGACCGGGTACGCCCGGGAGGTCGTACCGGCCGGGCTACCGCTCGTGGCGGGTGCGAGCGGTGAATCGACGCGAGCGACGATCCGACAGGCGCGTGAGCTGGCCGATGCGGGCGCGGAAGTGGTGCTCGTCCATCCGCCCGTTTATTTCGGTCCCTTCCTGCCTTCATCTGCGCTGCTCGATCACTACCGTGCGCTCGCGGATGCGTCGCCGGTACCGGTGATCGTCTACCACATGCCCAAGTTCACGAAGGTCACGCTCGAGGCCGGTCTCATGGCGGAGATCACCCGGCACCCGAACGTGATCGGTGCAAAGGACTCCTCGGGGGACCTCAAGCGCTTCGCGGAATACACGGATGCGTGCGGTCCGGACAGCCGCCTGTTCGTGGGCAACGGCTCCGTGCTGTACGCCGGCCTCGAACTCGGTGCGGCGGGCGGGATCATCGCGGTGGGCGTATTCGCGCCGAAGGAGAGCGCGGAGCTGGTGCGCCGATTCCGAGCGGGGGACACCCAGGGCGCGGGTCGGCTGCAGGAAAAGCTCGCGACGCTTCACAAGGAGATCGTGGCCACGTACGGCGCGGTGGGCGTGAAGACTGCGCTGGATCAGGTGGGATACCGCGGCGGTCCGCCGAGGCCGCCGCTCCGTCCATTGGGCGAAAAGGAAGCCCGGCAGGTGGCCCGGGTGATGCAGGACGCGGGGCTCCGATGAGGAGCCCCGCTTCACTTTCGGCGTCATCGATCGGCGATGTGCGCGATGTGTTGCGCGCGATCGCGCGGCCGCGCCGCGTCGGGAGTCCTGCCGCGGCCGAGGTCGGCGACGAGCTGACGGAACGGATGACCGCCCTCGGCTATCGCGTCACAGCCGTGCCGTTCTCGTTCTCGAGCTGGCCGGGCCGTTTCGCGGTGCCGGTCGCAGGCGCCGTGCATCTGGCGGGGACGTACATCGCGGGTACACTGCTGCGCGGGAGCCATGCAGCGATCGCCCTGGTAGTGATCCTGCTCATGGCCGCCGCAGACCTCGCCCTGTTCGGGTACGCTCCGCTGGCGATGCAGAAGCTGGGCGTCGGCCGTGTCGAAGGGGAGTGCCTCATCGCTTCGCGACGCGGCGCACGGCCGCGGTGGCTCATCATGGCGCACCGCGACAGCAAGTCGCAGCCGGTGCCGACGGCCGTGCGTGGAGCGGCGCTCGCGGGTGCACTCCTTTCCTGGGTCGTCCTCGGCGCGCTGGCGCTGGTTGCGCTGCTCGCGCCGGTGCCGTGGCCGCTCGTTGCCGTGGCCGGTGCGATCGGCGTGGTGAGCGGCGGGATCCTGCTCTTCTCCTGGGTCGGCGACAGCTCGCCGGGCGCGCTCGACAACGCGAGCGGTGTCGCGGCGCTCGTGGGGCTGGCCGCGCGCCAGGATGCCGAGGCGGATGACGTCGCATTCGTGATCACGGACGGTGAAGAGCTGGGGCTGTGCGGCGCGCGCTGCCTGGCGACCCGGCTGCCGCCGGTAGCCGGCGTGATCAACCTCGACGGCATCGATGACGACGGGCCGTACCACATCGTGGAGCGGTTCGGCCGACCGAGGCGCGGGCTCGCGCCGCATCTCGCGGCGGCGCTGATGAGGGCGGCCGCGGAGTCCGGGCGACCGCTGGTACGACGGGATGTACCGTTCGGACTGATGGTGGACCATATGCCGCTCGTGGACGCCGGAATCCCGGCGCTCACGCTGATGCGCGGGCGGCTCCGGTCGCTGCTGCGGGTGCACACGCCCGCGGACGACCTCTCTCATCTGGATGGCAGCGGCGCCGAGGACGCGGTCGAACTGCTGGCGCGCGCGCTGGATCACCTGCGTGCGGCCGAACCGGTGGCGCCGGGCGCCGTTCGGGGCTAAGCTTTTCAGAGGATCCGCAGTCGCCCCCGGCCGCGCGCACGCGTGACCGGGGCGAATCGTGTTTGCCGCAGGAGGACGGCGCGTGCACGGGTGGGGCTGTCTCGTGGTGGTCGGCGCCCAGTGGGGCGACGAGGGCAAGGGCAAGATCGTAGACGTGCTCGCGTCGCAGGTCTCGCTCATCGCTCGATACCAGGGTGGCGCGAACGCGGGCCACACCGTGGATGTCGAAGGCGATTCGTTCATCCTGCACCAGATCCCGTCGGGCATCCTGCATCGCGACACGCGCTGCCTGCTGGGCAACGGCGTGGTGCTCGACCTCGAGCAGTTCTTCGAGGAGGAGGACGGCCTGCGCCGCCGCGGCATCGACACCGACGGCCGGGTCGGCGTGAGCGGACGCGCCCACCTCCTGCTCGAGTACCACAAGCTGCTCGACCGCGCGAGCGAACGTGCGCTCGGCCATGCGCGCATCGGCACGACGGGGAAGGGTATCGGGCCCGCCTACGAAGACAAGATCGCGCGTGCGGGCGTGCGCCTCGCCGACCTCCTGAACGAGCAGCGCGGCCATGCACGCATCGTGGCCGCAGCGGAGCGCGCAAACGAAAAGCTGCGCGCGGTGGGCGCCGAAGGGGTGGACCCGCGGGCCGTGGCGGATCGCGTGCTGAAGGGAAGAGACCGGCTGCTGCCGCTGCTCACGGATACCGGCCTCGAGATCACCGAAACGCTCGCCGCCAAGAAGCCCGTGCTGCTCGAGGGCGCACAGGGCGCCCTGCTCGACGTCGATCACGGCACGTACCCGTTCGTCACGTCCTCCTCGACGACTGCGGCGGGAGCGGCGAGCGGCGTCGGCATCGGCCCAACCGCGATCGATACGGTGCTGGGCGTGGTGAAGGCGTATACGACACGCGTGGGTGAGGGGCCGCTGCCGACGGAGATCGATGGGGCGCTCGGCGAGCACCTGCGCCAGCTCGGCGGCGAGTTCGGCGCGACGACGGGTCGCCCGCGCCGCTGCGGCTGGTTCGATGCGGTCGTCGTCCGCTACGCCGCACGCGTCAACGGCCTCACCGGACTCGCGATCACCAAGCTCGACGTGCTCGACACCTTCGACGAGCTGCTGATCTGCACGGGTTACGCGGCCGCAGGCCGCACGCACGACCATTTCCCGTACGATCTCTCCGTGCTCGAGCATGCGGAGCCGATCTACGAGACGCTGCCGGGCTGGAGGACGCCCACGTCCGATGCGCGCTCGGTCGATGATCTGCCGCGCAACGCACGCGCATACCTCGACCGGATCGAGGAGCTCACGGGCGTTCCCATCACGCACATCTCTGTCGGCACCCGCCGCGATCAGATCATCAACGTATAGCTAGCAAGGCATACGATTTGCGTCCCGTGAGGCCGTCACGCCCGACAGCTTCACGGGAGCAGTGTGTTGGAAATCCGGGTTCCGTCGCACGGCCGATGAAGGTGCTGATGACGGCCGATGCGTTCGGCGGGATCTGGAATCATGCGCTGGAGCTCTCTCGCGCGCTCGCACGTCACGACATACAGGTCGAACTCGCAACGACGGGCGCGCGTCCCGGCCGCGAGCAGCGGCTGCAGGCGGCACGGCTCGAGAACGTGACACTGCACGAGCGAGTCGGCCGTTCCGATGCGTCGCACGACAGCGAAGCGGCCGGCGAATGGCTGCTCGAGCTGGAAGCGCTGCTCGCACCGGACGTCGTGCACGCGAACAGCCTCGCCTACGGTGCACTCCCGTGCACGTGTCCCATCCTCGTCGCCGCGCATCATTGTCTGCGCGCACGCTGGAGCGCATTGCGGGGCGGAGAACTCCCGCGCGTCTACGAAACGTATGACCGCGCCGCGGCAGAAGGGTTGCACGGCGCGGATCTCGTGGTTGCGCCCACACACTCCATGCTGCGCGGACTCGAACGACACTACGGTCCGCTGCCGCACGGCCGTGTGATTCCGTACGCACGCGACCCGATTCGCTATATTGGCCGCGAGAAGGAGCCCTACATCCTCGCCGTCGGCCAGCTGCGCGATGAAGCGAAGAACCTGGGCGGACTGGCGCGCATCGCGCGGCGCATCCCGTGGCCCGTGTACATCGCCGGCGAGCCGTGCCGGGACGGCGTCACCGGCGTGCGTACGCTGGGACGGCTGCTCCCGGAAGCACTCGCACGCTGGTACTCGGCCGCTTCGATCTTCGTGCAGCCTGCGCGCTACGAGCCGTTCGGGCTGGCACCGCTCGAGGCGGCGCTGTGCGGCTGTGCGCTCGTGCTGGGGGACCTGGACAGCCTGCGTGAAGTCTGGGGCGACGCCGCACTCTTCGTGTCGCCGGACGATGAAGATGCGCTGCGCGCGGCGCTGCTCTCGCTCATTGCGGATTCACGCCGTCGCGCGGAGCTTGGCCGGCGCGCGATCGCACGCGCGCTGCTGTATCCGCCGTCGCACATGGCCGCTGCCTACGCGGAGAGTTATCGCGCGCTGCTCGCGCAGCACTGGGTGCCCGCGCGCGCGGCGGTGTCCGGAGTAGCCTGAAGCGCGAAGATCAGCGCAGCCAGCGGTACTCGTAGCTGCGCACGTCCAGGTTGGACATCGGACGGCGCTCCTCCCCCAGTCGCATGGTGCCGCGCACCGTCTTCGTCACGTTCGCGCGCTCCGGACGGAGCGACTCGGGGCGCGCCAGCACCTCGACCTCCGTCACGATGTCGAGCTCCTCGAACACCGGCGTCTGCGACCCGGCCCCGGGCGACGCCACGCGATCCACGAACTGCTGGAGCACGAGCCGCATCGCGTGCGCATCGGGTCGCGAGGTGAGCACCATCCGCACGCAGTCGAACTGACCCACCGCTGCCCCGGGGCACGACGCCCGGTGCACCTCCACGAGCGTGATCATCGGCACGGTCTCGCCCGGCAGCAGCGCAATGGGAGCCACTTCGGTGAGCTGGTACTGCTCGCCGAGGTCGACGTCCGCGCCCACCCATGTGCCGACGATTGCGTTCCACTCCTGGGCGGCCAGACCCTCGAGCGCCGCCTCCGAGAGCATCTGTGACAGGAGCTGACCCGCGTCCCCGGACGCCTGTTCACCCAGCATGCCCGTTACCACGGTCCGCATGCGTGCGGCGTACCCGGACGCATCGTGGAGGCCGCGGAACTCGCCGGCCTCGCTGACGACGTAGCTGGGCGTCAGGTCGGCCAGGATGTTCGCAGCGGAGGCGGCCGGGACGTTGACGCCGGACACCTGCACGCTGTCATGACGGATCAGCAGGCCGTCTGCGTGCGGCTCCACCCGCAGCCGGTAGGCCGCCTGGCCCTGGATGGTGTCCGTGGACTCCGCCTGACGGACCCGGAAGCGCGTGGTGAGCACCTCGGCCTGCTGCCCGGCCGTCCAGCCGAATCGCAGGGCGATCGTCTCGAGAGCGGGCTCCTGGGCCGCCGCGGGCACGGCCCCCGCGGCCAGCGCGAAGGTGAGGAGGGGTGCGATCCTGCGCATCCGACGTCGCTCCGTGGAATCGGTGGGTGTCGCCCCAAAGTAGCGCCGGACAGCCGGTTGCCCAAGCGTGGAGCGCCCACCCGGACTTTACCCCGTCCCGCCCAGCACCTACATTAAAAGGCTCGGACCGATCCGAACCGCCGCAGGGAAGATGTTCGAAGAACTTTCGGAGAAACTGGACGGGGTACTCGGCCGGCTGAAGCAGCGCGGCGTACTCACGGAGCCCATGGTGAAGGAGGGGCTGCGGGAGGTGCGCCGGGTGCTGCTGGAGGCGGACGTGAACCTCTCTCTGGTCCGGGAGTTCCTCGGCAAGGTGGAGGAGCGGGCGCTCGGGGAAAAGGTCCTGAAGTCGGTGGCCCCGGGCCAGCAGATCGTGAAGATCGTGCACGACGAGCTGGTCGCGTTGCTGGGGGACCGCTCGGAGGGGCTGAAGATCGCGGCGGTGCCGCCGACGGTGATCGTGCTGGCGGGGCTGCAGGGTTCGGGCAAGACGACGACGGCCGCGAAGCTGGCGAAGCGGCTGACCCGCGAAGGCCGGCAGCCGATGCTGGCCGCGCTGGATGTATACCGTCCCGCGGCGATCGACCAGCTCGAGACGCTCGGCCGCCAGGTGGGCGTGCCGGTGTACGCGGATCGTGAGGAGAAGGACGTCGCAAGGCTGGCGAAGGCGGCGCTGGAGCATGCGAAGAGCGAGCGGCACCGCGCGCTGATCCTCGATACGGCGGGCCGGCTGCAGATCGACGAGCAGCTCATGGACGAGCTGCGGCAGGTGAAGGCGGCAACGTCGCCGACGGAGATCCTGCTGGTCGTCGACGCAATGACGGGTCAGGAGGCGGTGCGCATTGCGCAGGGCTTCCACGAGACGCTCGGGCTGACCGGCGTCATCCTGTCGAAGATGGATGGCGACGCGCGCGGCGGTGCGGCGCTGTCGGTGCGCGGTGTGGTCGGCGTACCGATCAAGTTCGTGGGTGTGGGCGAGCGGCCGGATGCGCTCGAGGTGTTCGACCCCATGCGCATGGCGGGCCGGATCCTCCAGCAGGGCGACGTGGTCGGTCTGGTGGAGAAGGCGCAGCAGGCGTTCGACGAGGAGCAGGCGCGCAAGCTGGAGCGGAAGGTCGCGAAGGAAGGGAAGTTCGATCTGGAGGACTTCCTGAGCGTGATGCAGCAGCTCCAGAAGATGGGTCCGCTGCAGGGCCTGCTGAAGATGGTGCCGGGCGTGAACGCGAAGGTGCTGAAGCAGGCGAACACCGACCCGAAGCGGGTGAAGCACGTGGAGGCGATCATCCTGTCGATGACGCCGCAGGAGCGTCGGCGCCCGGACATTCTGAACGGGTCGCGGCGTGCGCGCATCGCGAAGGGGTCGGGCCGGCCGGTGGCGGAAGTGAACCGGCTGATGGAGCAGTTCAAGCAGATGCAGAAGCTGATGAAGCAGCTCAAGGGGATGGGACTGGGCCGGGGTGCGGGGCTGCCGGGGATGCCGGGGCTACCCGGCGGTTTCTAGAGGAACAGAGAGAGCGACATGTCCGTGACGATCCGACTCCGGCGCATCGGCCGGAAGAAGCAGCCCAGCTACCGCATGGTGGTGACCGACAAGGCCGCACCGCGCGACGGCGCGTACCTCGACGTGGTCGGGTTCTACAATCCGCGCGGCAAGCCGGCGGAGCTGCGTGTGGACCTCGACAAGGTCGACCGCTGGGTGGGGCAGGGCGCCCTGCTCTCCGACACCGCCGCCTCGCTGGTGAAGAAGGCGCGCAAGGGCGGTGATGCGACCGTGAAGATGGTACCGATGGGCTTCGACTCGGCCGCAGCCGCACGTCCCGCGCAGCCGCAGGCGGCGCCGGCCGAGGAGCCGCCGATCGTAGCCCAGGCCGCGCAGGAAGTGGTCGAGTCCGCGGCCGCGGAAGAGGGCGCGGGCGAAGAGGCGTAGCACGTGGCTGACGATCGAGGGGCACCGGAGCACCTGGTCGTCGGACACGTGACCAAGCCGCACGGCACCAAAGGCGAGGTGTTCGTGTGGCCGCTGACGGACCGGCCGGAGGAGATGTTCGCCGAAGGCGCGAGCGTGATCGTCGGGGACGAACACGGCAATGCGCCGGCGGATGCGGAGCGGGTGGTGGTGGAGCGGTCGCGGCCGTTCAAGCGCGGCCTGCTGGTGAAGTTCGAGGATCGCAGCGAGCGCGACCGCGTGGATGAACTCGCGGGCGCGTACCTGCTGGTCCCGGCCGGAGAGGTCGCACCGCTGGCGGAAGGCGAGGTCTTCTACCACCAGCTGCTCGGCCTCGAGGTGTGGACGGTGGCAGGCGAGCGTGTCGGGCGCGTGCGCGAAGTATTCGAGACCGAGCCGGCGCATCTGCTCGAGGTGGAATCGTCGGATGGGAAGCGTCGCCTCGTACCGTTCGCGGAGCGGATCGTGAAGGAGGTGGACGTGGCCGGCGGGAGGCTCGTGATCAGCCCGCCGCCCGGCCTGCTGGATCTGTGAAGATCAACATCGTCACGATCTTCCCCCGCTGGTTCGATGAACCGCTGGGGACGAGCATTCCGGGCCGCGCGCGCGCGGCGGGGCTCGTGGATCTGACGGTGGTGGATCTGAGGGAGTACACGCACGACCGCCATCGGACGGTGGATGACTATCCGTTCGGCGGCGGGGCCGGCATGGTGATGAAGCCGGAGCCGTTCTTCGAGGCGGTGGATGCGCTGGCGCCGCAGGGTCCGGTGATCCTGCTGTCGGCGCGCGGGAAGCGGTTCCGTCACGAGGATGCGGTGCGGCTGTCGCTCGAGCCGGAGATCACGCTGCTCTGCGGCCACTACAAGGACGTGGATCAGCGGGTGGCGGACGGGCTCGCGACGCAGGAGCTGTCGCTCGGGGACTTCGTGCTCTCGGGCGGCGAGCCGGCGGCGGCGGTGGTGGCGGATACGGTGATCCGGCTGCTGCCGGGCGCGCTGGGCACGCACGAGGCCGCGGCGGGCGACTCGTTCTACGACGAGGGACTGCTGAGTCCGCCGTCGTACACGCGCCCGGCGGAGTATCGCGGGTTGGCGGTGCCGGACGTGCTGCTGTCCGGAGACCACGCGCGCATCGAGGCGTGGCGGCGGCAGGAGTCGGAGCGGCTGACGCGCGAGCGGCGGCCGGAGCTGTGGCAGGCATACGAACGGATGCACGACGAGGGGTGACCCTCGAAGGCGCGGGTTCGGACCCGCCCATACGGAGGAGAGACCATGGACATGCTTCAGCAGATCGGCAAAGAGCAGATGCGCAGCGACGTACCGTCGTTTGCGCCGGGCGATACGCTGCGCGTGAACGTGCGCGTGCGCGAAGGGGACAAGGAGCGTATCCAGGTCTTCGAGGGCGTCTGCATCGCACGCAAGGGCGGCGGCATCCACGAGACGTTCACCGTGCGCAAGGTGTCGAGCGGCATCGGTGTGGAGCGCGTGTTCCCGCTGCACTCGCCGACGATCGAGGGACTGTCGGTCGTGCGGCGCGGACAGGTGCGACGCGCCAAGCTCTACTATCTGCGCGCGCGGCGCGGCAAGGCCGCCCGCATCCGGGAGAAGCAGCAGACCCAGAGCTGACCGCCCGCCGGATGGGCGGAGCGGAGGGGCCCCGGAAGAAGCGCCGGCCCGCCACCAAGGCCGGTCGGCGCCGTGCCGAGACGTGGCGGTTGAAGAAGCTGCTCGCGTACGAGCGCGAGCTGCGTGCGAAGGGCTACGAGATCATCGCCGGCGTCGATGAGGCCGGCCGTGGCCCGCTCGCGGGCCCGGTCGTGGCCGCCGCCGTCATCCTTCCCGACGGCGTCGCCGTGCGCGGCGTCGATGACTCCAAGCGACTGACGGCCGAGCGCCGCGAGGCGCTCTTCCACGAGATTCGCGAACGCGCGCTCGCCGTGGGCGTGGGCGCAGCGAGCACGCGCGAAGTGGACCGGCTCAACATCCTGCGCGCGAGCCACGTCGCGATGAAGCGCGCACTCGCGCGCCTCTCACTTCAGCCCGACCACATCATCGTCGATGGCAACATGGATCCGGGCCTCGGCGATGCGTGCACGCCTGTAATCGATGCCGACGCGCTCGTGCACTGCGTCGCGTGCGCGTCCGTGATCGCGAAGGTCGTGCGTGACCGTCTGATGCATCGTCTCGCCGGCCGATATCCGCAGTACGGCTGGGATCACAACGCCGGATACGGAACGCAGGACCACCGCGATGCGATCCTGGAGCTCGGACTGACGCCGCACCATCGCCGCTCCTTCGAGAGCAACGTCCAACTGCTGCTGGAGCTTTCCTGATGCACACCGAGCACCTCCAGAACGTGCGTGTCACGCGGGTCGGTGCGGGCTGGCTCGTCGCGATCGCCGTCGCGTCACTCGCCATTCTCGCCTTCCTCGGACTCGGCCTCTTTTCGAGCGACGGCATGCTCACGTCCTTCGGCGGCGTGCTCGCCGTGTCGCTCGGGTTCTTCGCGGGTGGATTCTTCGCAGGTTTCCGCGCCATCGAGGCGCCGATACTCCACGGCGTGGCGATCGGCGTCACGTCGCTGGTGGCATGGGCGTTTCTCAATGTGGCTGCGGCGGCGCTGTTCGCGTCGTTCGAGTGGGTGGCGCTCACACCCGCGCTCGCCGCCGCGCTGCTGCTCGTGCAGATGGCCGGAGCCGTGATCGGCGCGCTGCTGGGCTACAATGTGGCCCTGCGCGGCCGGCCCGGACTGACCGAACACGAGCCGATCGAATAGCTCCGGCCCGGGACTTGCCGCGGGCCCCAGAAGCTCGCTCACGACCGCCGACGGTGTGTGCCGTCGGCGGTCTTTTGTTTCCACCTGTGCGGAGGCCACGTATGCGAAAGGCGGGAATCCTCGCAGCCCTGCTGCTGACGGCATTCGTCGCGTGCGACGATGACGACGACGACGGCACGGGCCCGGACGGCACGGAGACGTTCACCGTGCAGATGACGGGTGCGGCCGAGTTCCCCGGTCCCGGAGATGACGACGGGACGGGAACGGCCGTGATCACGATCGATGACGATGCGGACGAGGTCTGCTGGGACATCGAGGTCGCGGACATCGATTTGCCGGCGACGGCCGCACACATTCACGTGGGCGCGGTCGGCACGGCCGGCGACCCCGTCGTGACGATCGACCCGGCACCGGACGCGGATGGCCTCGCCGAGGGTTGCGTCGACGCGGAGGACGATCTGCTCGACGACATCCTCGCCAATCCGTCGGGCTACTACGTGAACGTGCACACGACCGACTTCGCCGCGGGCGCGATTCGCGGGCAGCTGAGCAACTAGTCGCCGCGGCCGGCGCGGGCGTCCCGCCGCGCCGGCTCGCGGGCCGTTGTGCCACAGAAGTTTTTCGCCTTCCCAGGACCGTCCCCCGGCCTGTGGTGTATCCATTCTCAACGCGCAGACAATTTCGTCTGACGCCCGCCCCTGTATCGAACCGCCCGGCATCACCGTGATGCCCACCGATCGGTGACTCCGCCGGTTCACTGGAGGACAGAATGGAACGGACCGTCTACGAGGTCGCCCCCTTCGGCAACGAATGGCAGCTCCGCCGCACCACCGGTACGGAGACGCGGCAGGTGTTTCCGACGCGCGAAGCGGCGATCGCCCGCGGGCGTGAGATCTGCAGCGAGAACCGGCCCAGCCGGCTTTCGGTCCGCAAGGTCGCCTCGGGCGACTGAGTCGGATCCAGTTCCGCGAAACGAGGGGCCTTCACACGCGGTGTGAAGGCCCCTCGCTCATCGATGTCTGGCGGGGGTGAACTGCGGCGGCCATCGGGAACGACGGTCCGATCGCTGCTTCGACCGCCGTGAAGCTTCAATTCTCAGCCAGGGATACGGATCGGCCGAGAAGGTAGTCGACGACCCGAGCCGCGGCGTATCCCCCCTCGGCGGGCAGCAGCCTTCCCAATCCGCCGAGCGCATCGCCACTGGTCACGAGTGGACGTTCGACATCCGCTCCCCGCGCCTGCGCGTGGCCGGCGTCCGCGAACAGCGCGTTGCACAGGCACTTCCTGCCCACCGTATCGCTCGCATCGCCACCCTTCCTCACGTACGTGTCGACGGGCTCGGCGGCGCAACGGTAATCGATCCGGCCGTCCGCCTTGCGGTACGCGACGCGGAGATAGCCGAGATCGCAGATGCGCGCGCGCTTCCGGTAGACGCCGGATTCGGAGTTGGTGCCCTCGAGCTGCACGACCTTGAACGGGAACCCTGTAGGGGATGCCAGTGGGTCGGTCCGTACATCGATCGTCCCGGCGCGCGCCATGTCGAGCACGCGCTGTCGAAGTGCGGGGTCGAGACCGCTCTCGTTGGCGTAGGCGAAGAGGGTTCCCACCTGGATCCCGGTGGCGCCCGCGTCCCGCGCCTCGCGGAGACGCTCCGGCGATCCGGCCTCGCCGGCGAGCCAGAAGGGCAGGCCCAGAGCGCGCAGTTCCTCGAGGTCGGCACGATCCCGTTCGCCGTAAACCGGCTCGCCGCGCGCGTTCAGCTCGAGCCGGCCGCGCGGCGGTGCATTGTGACCGCCCGCGGTGGGTGCTTCGACAACGAACCCGTCGACGCGTCCGTTCGCTTTTCGGGCCATCAGCGTCGCGAGGGCATGCGAGGAGATCACCGGCAGGAAATACGGCCGTCGGAGTTCCGTGCCCGGATCGATCTTCCAATGATCCGCCGGGTCCAGTCTGAGTTCGGGCGGAGCGGCACCGTTCGCGCCTTCGACATGCAGGCGCATCGAGGCCGGGCGGTGCTGCGCGAACGCATCGAGCACGCCCGGGATTTCCTTTGGGATGCCGGCGCCCATGAGCACGTAGTCGATGCCCGCCAGCATGGCGCCGTACAGCGTCGCGAGGTTCGGAAGCTGTACCTTCGTGAGCAGGTTCATTCCGACCGGACCTGCGTGTCCTTCCTTCGCGAGGTGAACCTCGACGAAGCTCGCGAGCATCGCGATCTGCGCGCGCGCACGGCTCGCACCGTGACGCCACATCGACAGCATTCGGTACGGTGCGCCGTCCTCCCTGCCACCGGGAAGGAAGTACTTCTCGAACACACGCGCGGCGACGTCAGGAATCGGGAAGTGCTCCATGGCCCGCCGCATGTGGCCACCGATGTCCCCGTCCTGGAGCCTGCGAACCAGCAGCGTATCCACGCAGGTTCCGGAGACCACGCCGAGCTGGCCGATCGAGGCGACCGCACGCGCCAGCCGCCAGTTCGATATGCCGATTCCCATCCCACCCTGAATGATGCAGGGGTGCGCGGCCATGGCCGTCGTCATCGCGTCTCGTTTTCAGTGGTTCGCTTCGCGATGACGCTACCTGCATCGGGCGGCCACGTCTGTGGGGGATCTCCCGACTTGCGATGCCACGGACCGTCGCTCGCGAGCGCTTGGTCGCGACGACCCGTGTGCATTAGCTTGGGACGGGCCGGTAGCTCAGTGGTAGAGCAGGGGCCTTTTAAGCCCAGGGTCGTGGGTTCGATCCCCACCCGGCCCATCCTTGCGTTTTGTGGAAACCCCGGCGCGTTCGTGGCGCGCCGGGGTTTCGTTTTCCTGGCTTCTCATACGGACGACGGTTTTGCGATCGTATTGACGTCCTCGGCAATGCGGAATAGTACGATCATGACCTCGAGCATCACGCGCAGGTACATGACGGTGAGCAGGAAAACCGCGGGAACCATCAGGAGCGAGAGCAGCGCGAACACGCCCCCCATGGAGAGGCCGTTCAGCAGCACGGAGATGCTGACGAGGCCGCACAGCGCGATCCCGAGTACGTAGAGGACCGGGATCAACTTCGATGTTATGAAGTTCGAGAACGAGAAGTCGAACAGTGCTCCGAAGAACCCCGGCTGCGGTGTCTGCGTCGACATGGCTGGCCTCCGAGAGTGAGGGGGTGCGGGGAAGGATGGCGGAATGGAAGGCGCTTCGCGAGGACTGCGGGGGCGGGGGCGGGCCCGAACTGCGGGGGCCGGGGCGGGGGCGGGCGCGGTGCGAGGTGGGAAATGCGGGACCTTCCCGGCCGATCCGACTGCGGGGGCGGGGGGCTGAGCCCCGACCCCCGCATCGGTGTCAGTGACTTTCGTAGACCCGCAACGCTCCAGCGGAGTCCCAGGCGACCACGTCGAAGTTCTGGCGGAAGCCGGGAACCTCCATTCCCGGGGAGCCGGCGGGCATGCCACCCACGCCGAGCCCGGCCACGCCTGCAGGCTTCTCCTCCAGCAGCCGCTTGATCGAGGACGCGGGCACGTGTCCCTCGATCACGTAGCCGTCCACTTCAGCGGTATGACACGAGTAGAGCGCAGCGTGCACGCCCAGCCGCGCCTTGTCGGCATCGAGCGCGGCCGCGTTGCGGTTCACGACCTCGACGTTGAATCCGTTTTCTTGCAGGTGCACGACCCACTGGTGGCAGCAGCCTCACGTGGGGGTCAGGTACACCGTCAGCGGTATGCCCTCGGCCACGGCCGTGTTGGCGCCGTCGGCGGCGTCCTGGCCGGAGCCGGGACTGCACGCCGCTCCGGCGAACAGCGCAATCGCGAGCAGGGCGTTTCGGCGGTGCATCGCTCCTCCGTTCATCGGGAAGTGCGCCGTCCGGGCGCACGCGCGAATATACCCCGCCACGCGGTCCGGGTCACCATCCGGCGCGCGTTGTGCACGGAGGTGCGGGCATGTACGAGGAGATCCTGTCCAGGACGGCGCACCGGCCCTTCCCGGTGGCGAAGGGTCCATGGGTGGCGTTCCAGTCCTGGCGCCGTCAGCTCTTCGCGCACTGGCCCGTCGAGCCGGAGCGACTGCGCGGGCTCGTGCCGACCGGCCTGGAGATCGACACGTACGAGGGCCGCGCGTGGGTGACCGCGACGCCGTTCGAGATCTGCCGATTCCATGCGCGCGGACTGCCGCCGCTCCCGCCCGTGAGCGAATACCTCGAGCTGAACCTGCGCACCTACGTCACGCGTGAGGGCATCCCGGGCGTCTGGTTCTTCAGCCTGGACTCATCGAGCCGCACTGCGACCGCGGGCGCACGCACATTCTACCGCCTCCCGTACTTCAACGCGCGCATGTCGCTCGAACAGGAGGGCAACACGATCCACTTCGAGAGCCGGCGCGAGGACGGAACCGCGAAATTCAGCGCCCGCTATGAACCCTCGGGTCCGCCTGCGCTCGCGGAGCCCGGGTCGCTCGAGTACTTCCTCGTCGAGCGCTACCTGCTCTACGCGCGACTGCACCGCGGCGGCCTGCTGCGCGCGCACATCCATCACGGACCCTGGCTGCTCCAGCCCGCCGAGGCTCATGTCGACGTGGTGGAGCTGCTGCGCGCCGGCGGCATCGAGGAGACGTCGCCGCCGACGCTCGTGCATTACACCGCGCAGCAGGACACGCTCGTCTGGGGGCCCGAGGCGGCCTGACCTTGCATCGCGCGCCTGCGCGCCGCTATCTGTGCGGCTGACTCCAGCCGGAGACCCCGATGTTTCCCAGCGATCTGCGCGCCGCGACGCGCGCGATTCTGCGGGCGCCGCGCACAGCCGCCGCTGCGGTGCTGTGCATCGCCCTCGGCTCCGCGGCCGTGACCGCGGTGCTCTCCCTCCTCTGGGCCACGCTGCTTCGCCCGCTTCCTTTCCCCGATGCGGATCGGCTGGTGCGCGTGTGGATCGACAGCCCGGCGCAAGGCGAGCGCGGCGAGCCATCGTACGCCGACATCGAGGACCTGCGCACGCTGCGCGCGTTCGACCGCGTCGAGGCGACGGCGCGCGCGCGTCTCGTCATCACTGGACGCGACGGTGCGCGCAGGACGGAAGGCGAGGCGGTGACGGCGGGCTACTTCGATATGGTGGGCGCACGCGCCGAGCTCGGGCGGCTCTTCACGCGCGACGAATACGACGACGGTGCGTCGCGGGTGGTCCTGCTTTCGCACGCCGCGTGGGGTTCGCTCTTCGGCTACGCACGCGATGCCATCGGCGCCACGATCGAGACGTCGAGCGGAACGCGCACCGTCGTCGGTGTGCTGGACACATCGTTCAGCGGCACGATCGAGGAAGACAGCGGCGATCTCGAGTTCTGGATTCCGATCCGTCAGTGGATCGAGCCGGCCGCGCGCAGTGATCGAAATTTCGCGGGTACGTGGATCCTCGCGCGGCTCGCGCCGGAGCGCACCATCGTCCAGGCTCGCACGGAAGCGCAGACGCTCGGGGAACGCCTCGCCGCACTCCACCCGCTCCAGCGCGGCGACGCCACGTTCGAGGTCGAGCCGCTGAGCGAGAACTGGCGGGCGGGCCTGCGACGTGGTACGTGGCTGCTCGTTGCGGCCGCAGGTCTGCTGCTGGTGGTTGCCGCGGTGAACGTGGCCGGACTGCTGCTCGCACGCGCCGTGTCGCGCCGGCGCGAACTCGCGGTGCGAACCGCGCTCGGCGCTTCGCCCGGACGTATCACGCGGCTGCTGCTCCTCGAAGCGTTGATGATCGCCGCGGTGGGCGGTGCAATCGGCATCGCGAGCGGACCCGCCATCTTCGGACTATTCCACCGTCTCGCACCCGTCGACATTCCAGCGTACGTGCCGCTCGGTGCGGATCCCGCCACGTCCATCATGGCCGCCGCCGTGCTCGCACTCACGGCCGTGCTGGCCGGCATTGCACCCGCGCGCATTGCAACGCGCGGTGACACGGTGAGCACACTGCGCGAGGCCGGACGCGGTTCGACGCCCGGGATCCGCGAGCGTCGCTGGGGCAACGCACTCGTGATTGCGGAGGTGGCCACTACGGTGGTGTTGCTGGCATCCGCGGGACTGCTGCTCCGCTCCTACCGCGCACTCGGCGATGCGGACCTCGGCTTCCGCACGGAACGACTGCTTCGTGTCGGCCTCTTCGCGGACATCGAGGGAGAAGACGCACTCCGCTCACTCCATGCGCGCGCTCGCGAGCGACTGCTGCGCGTGGACGAGATCGAGAATGCTGCGATGGTGTGGCCCACAGTGCCGATGTGGGCGGCCGTGCGCGTGCCGGTACACTTTGCGGGAATGCCGGAGGACTCGCGCACGCGCGGCTACGCCGTGAGCTGGTACCGCACCGACGACGAGTTCTTCGATCTCGCGGGGATCCCGTTGCTCGCGGGCCGCGCGTTCGATGCACGCGATGCTGCGGATGCCGCGCCCGTCGCGGTGGTGAGCGCGTCGCTCGCGGAGCGCATGGGTGGTGCGTCGCGTGCACTCGGCGCCACGGTCGATTTCGATGGGACGTCATATCGTGTGATCGGCGTGGCGGAGGATGCCGTGTTCACGACGGCGCGTGCGCCTCGTTCCGAGCACGAAGTTCTCTACACGAGCATCGTGCAGCTGCCGCCGGCCGGTGTGGTGAGCTTCGTGATGCGCACGCGCACGCCGGACCCTGCGCACGCGCTCCCGGCCGTACGGGCGGCGCTCGCCGAAGTAGCACCACGTGCCGTCCTCGACTGGACCGATCCGGTCGAGCGCGCGCTCGGCGACCGGTACGTGACGGATCGTTTCCTCGTCGCGCTCACCGGAGCTTTCGCGGCGGCGGCACTCGTGCTTGCGGCTGTCGGGCTGTTCGCCGTGCTCGCACACGTGGTCGCGCGCACACGCAGCGAGTTCGGCGTACGCCGCGCACTCGGTGCGACGCGTGCGCGCATCGTGCGCGGTGTCGTCGGCCGTGCCGTTCGCACCGTCGGTATCGGCCTGGCCGTCGGACTGGGAGCGGCTCTCATCGCGAGCCGTGCGCTGTCGGGCGTGCTGTTCGGCATCGGCCGATTCGACGCGTGGTCCTACGCCGCTACCGCCGCCGTGCTGCTCACGACCGCCGTGGTCGCGGCGGCGTGGCCGGCGGCGCGGGCCGCGTCGGTAGCGCCCGCGGAAGCCCTGCGATCGGACTGACCGCTACTCGTCGATCTCGCGGCCCAGTCCGGCTTCCTCGATGTCCGAGCGCGTGCCCGGCTTCATTCCCTCGCCGGGCCGCTCCGGATTGAGGTCCTGACGCGGCTGCCCAGCGGCACCCGAACGGTGCGGCTGCGCTTCGGTCGTTTCCCGTGGCGACCCGGGGTCTCCAGGGATGCGGTCGCGCTCCGGCGGCCGTTTCTTCTCTACCTTCTTCATGGTGCCTCCTTCGCAGCATCGGGGTGCAAGCGGCAGGCCGCGGCGCGGATCGTGCGCGTGCGCGCCCATGAACAACGGAGGGACGAATGGCGGGAAGGCAGCTGACCGATGCATGGGGCGACCGCTGGGACGCGCGTCAGGAGGGCGCACAGCGGGACTCGGCCACGCGCGGGATCGACGCGAAGGCGGACCCCGAGGGCTACGCTAACCCGCCCGAGCGTCCGGGCGTCGACGACTGACGCCCGTGCCGAAGTCAGCCCGTGCGACGCGTGCACCGAAGCTGCCGGCGGTGCCCGCCCCGCAGCTCGCAACGCTCGTCACCGATGTGCCGGCGGGCGACACGTGGCTGCACGAGATCAAGTTCGACGGCTACCGCATCCTCGCCGCGATGGCCGGCGGCGAATGCCGTCTCGTCAGCCGCAACGGCAACGACTGGACGGGCAGCTATCCGCGCGTCGCGAATGCGGTGGCCGGACTCGACGCCGAGTCCGTGCTGATCGATGGCGAAGTCGTCGTGTTCGATGAGCACGGGATCAGCCGCTTCCAGGAACTCCAGAACGCGCGCGGCAGTTCACGGCTGCATTACATGGCGTTCGATCTGCTTCACCTCGACGGCGAAGATCTGCGCAGGCGCCCGCTGCTAGAGCGCAAGCAGCTTCTGAAGGAGCTGCTCGACACGTCGAAGGGCGATGTGATCCGCTACTCCGACCACGTCGTGGGCCACGGCGACGCCTTCTACCGGCAGGCCTGCACGTCCGGCCTCGAAGGCATCATCTGCAAGCGCGCCGATGCGAAGTACACGACCGGCCGCAACCGCGACTGGCTGAAAGTAAAGTGTCTCAACCGGCAGGAGTTCGTCATCGTCGGCTTCACGGAGCCGCAGGGATCGCGCACGGGACTCGGCGCGCTGCTGCTCGGTGTGTACGACGACGACGTCCTTCGATACGCAGGCAAGGTCGGCACCGGCTTCACGACGAAGTCGCTGCGCGAACTGCGCAAGCGCCTCGAGCCGCTGGAGCGCGACACGCCCGCGTTCGAGAACGCGCCGCGCGGCGCACGCGCGCGCGACGTGCACTGGATCGAGCCCGAGCTCGTGGCGGAAATCGCGTTCACGGAGTGGACGACGGACGGCTCTGTCCGCCATCCATCGTTCCAGGGACTGCGGGAGGACAAGGACCCGCGATCGGTCGTGCGCGAGGAGCCTGCGCAGGGGAAGGGACGTGCGGCGTCCGCGTCGCCGAAACGGAGTGCCTCGAAGAAGGCCGGCACGGTGAAGATCGCGGGCGTCACGATCACGAGCCCGGACCGCGTCGTGTACGAGGAGCAGGGCGTCACGAAGCTGGAGCTCGCGCGCTACTACGAGTCCGTGATGGACCGCATGCTGCCGCACCTGCTCGACCGCCCGCTCACGCTGGTGCGCTGCCCGTCGGGTGCACATCGCCAGTGTTTCTACCAGAAGCACTGGGGTGAAGGGATGCCGGAGAGCGTGCCGCGCGTGATGGTGGAGGAAAGGGACAAGACCGAGCCGTACATGTACATCGATGGCCCGACCGCGCTCATGGCGCTCGTGCAGCTCGGCGTGCTCGAGTTCCACACGTGGGGCTCGCGACGCGACCGCCTGGATCGCCCCGACCTGCTGATCTTCGATCTCGATCCCGACGAAGCGCTGCCGTGGGCGCCGGTGCAGGAAGCGTCGCTACGGCTGCGCGACCGGCTGAAGGAGCTGGGCCTCACGAGCTTCGCGAAGGTCACGGGCGGGAAGGGTGTGCACGTCGTCGCACCGCTGGCGCGTCGTGCGGGCTGGGACGAGGTGAAGGATTTCGCCGAGGCGATCGCGCGCGAGCTGGTGAAGGCGGAGCCGAAGCGCTACACGGTGACGATCGCGAAGAAGGCGCGCACCGGAAAGATCTTCGTGGACTATCTCCGCAACGCGCCCAACTCGACAGCGATCGCCGCGTTCTCGACACGCAACCGCGAGGGTGCGCCGATCGCGGCGCCGATCTCGTGGCGCGAACTGGAGAAGGCGTCGTCGCTGCCCAGGTACACGATGCGAAAGCTCCCGGGCCAGGCCGATCCGTGGCCAGGCTGGCGGGAGCTGAAGCAGTCGGTCACCGCGGCCATGCGCCGCGAGGTCGGACTGCGGTGAGGGTTCAGACGGTGGCCCGGCGGATGTCCTTCGCGCCCGCGCGCGTGCCGAGGCCGACGGCGGTGCCGAAGATCAGGGCCGTGCCCGCGCCGACGAGCGGCAGCAGCCACACGACCGGAAGGGCCGCCGCGCCCGCGACCACGCCCGCGACGACGGGCGCCGAGGGCTTCTGCACATCCTCCACGTACCGCAGGCGCGACCCGACGAAGCGCCGGCTCTGAAGGTAGCCGACACCGGCCGTCGCGCCGGCCGCCAACAATCCCAGGAGTTCGAACATGGTGCCTCCTTTTCCATCCATACGCCGCACCCGGACCGCGGGTTTCCGGTGACCACCCGCGTCGGCCCGCCGGTCCTGCTCATCGTAGCGGACGGCGACGCGCCGCGCGAACGGATCCGGGGCGGCGACCGGCGTGTCTGCCGCTGGTCCGCCGACGTCGCCGTACCCGACACGTTCACCGGCGATCCCGAACAGCCCGACACCTTCGCATGGCTCGCACACGCGAGCGCGGTGAGTGTCGTGCTCGACCTCGAGGATCGCGCGCGTGCGGAGCGCATCGCCGGCGCCGTGCGCACGGTCCGTCGCGATGCGGCCGTGCTGATGCTCTGCCGGGACTGCGATGACCTCCCCGGCGACGGGACACTGGCGCGCGCCGGCCGGCTGCGCGATGTCCTGCGTCTCGATCTCGACGAAGAGCTGGAGCGCCTCGAAGCAGAGCGGCGCGTCTGGCTGCTGCGCGACTTCGTGCACGGCGGCGACATCATTCCACTGCTCATCCATCCGGATCCCGATCCCGACGCGCTCGCCAGTGCATTCGCGCTGCGCGCGCTCCTCGGCGGCGACCCGGAACACATGCCGATCGTCTGCACCGCGCCGATGTCACGGCCGGAGAACACGCGCATGGCCCAGCTGCTCGACGCGCAGGTCACGGTGGTTCCGGAAGACGAGATCCGGCGCATGGAACGCGCGATCGCCGTGGACATGCAGCCGTCCCAGTTCGACCGTCCGCGCTTCGCCATCGTCGACCATCATCCGCCTGTCGAACACATCGAGGCGGAGCTGCGCGACGTGCGGCCCGACTACGGCGCGACCGCCACGATGGTGACCGAGTACATGCGCGCCGTGATGCCCGGCGGGCTCGGAACCGAGATCGCCACCGCGCTGCTGCACGGCATCCGCACGGACACGGATGGCTTGCGGCGCGGTGTGATCCGCGAGGATGTGGCCGCGTATGCGTTCCTGCAGGAACGCGCCGATCCGGTACTGCTGCGCCGCTTCGAGCGGCCCGCGTACAGCGTGGAGGCAGCACGCGCACTGGGCCGCGGGGTGTCACGCCTGCTCACCGCCGGCGACGTGGCCGTCTGTCATCTCGGCGATCTCGCGGAGAATCAGGCGCACCTGCTCGCGGAGGCGGCCGACTTCTGCCTCGGCGTGGAGAACATCCTGTGGAGTGCGAGTGCCGCGCGCATCGACGGCACGCTCGAACTGTCGCTGCGTCATCTCGGCAGCGAGCCGGGCGCCGATTCGCTGGCTGCAAAGCTTGCGGAGGACGGCGGCCAGGGCGGCGGTCACGCCACGATGGCGCGCGTGCGGTTCAGGCGCGCGCCCGAATCGGAGATGACGGAGGAGGAGTTGCTCGAGCGGTTGTCGGCGGCGGTGGCTTCGCTCTCCGCCTGATCAGTCCTCGAGGACCACGCCAAGATCGTCCGGCGCGCGGCCCTGCAGGATCGAATCGATCACCTCGCGCGCGTACGCCTCGGACTTCTGATCCGAGTCGAGGCCGCGGATGTGCGACAGCACGAGCCGCTCGCCGTTCGCACACTCGAGCCCGACGTACGCGGACGGAAACCACTCGCGCACGCCGGTCGGCGCTTCCTCTTCGTGCGGCACGCCGGCCACACCGAGGCGCGCGTCGCCACTGGCGAGCGCAGCTACGATCCGGTCCCACGAGTCGTCCAGCGCGAACGTCGTCGATGCGACGAGGTTCGGGATGCCGCCGATCAGCAGCGCGACATCCAGCGCGACCTCACCCTCGCCTTCGTTCACCACGGCGTGGTGCACGACCGGGAACGGGCCCGCAAGGAAGACCGGGATCGCCGGAGAGTCCATCATCAACTCCGTCGAAGTGCTGGGAAGCGGTTGCGTTCGGTACACGCGAGCCGCGCCCGGGATCCGCTAGATCAGGGTCAGGATCCGGCGCAGCACGGATACGAACCGCCAGCCTTCGCGCGCAAGGCCGATGGGCCCGAGGCCGTGCCGGGTCCCGCCGGAATGCTCGAACAGCGCCGTGATCGTGCAGCCGCGCAGCCGTTCGCGCGGCAGGGCGTCGGCAAGCCGCAATGATTCGGTGTACGGCACGAGCCGGTCGTCGCGGCCATGCGCGATCAGCGTCGGCACCGTGGCGCGCGGCAGAAAAGGCGTGGGATCGATGAGCGGATCGACCCGCAGCACCGCATCGCACAACGCATCCGCGATCTCGCGTGCCGCCGCGTGGTCCCGCTTCGTCCCGGTTTCCGGCGCGGCCAGGTCGAATTCTGCGCGGCGCGCCGGTGCGATGCGCGCGCGCAGCTCGCGCTTCAGCGGATCGAACGCAGGATCTCCGGCGAAGATTCTTCGGCGCCCGGCCTCGCGGGCCAGCTCGAGCAGCGCAGCGGCCACATCGGCCGCGTCCTCGAGGCCCGGGATGTCGGTGAGATAGTTGCCGCCGAAGATCCACGCGCCGTACGGATCCGGCTCGAGGTACAGCTCGCGGCCCTGCCACTCGTGCTCGCCGGTCATGGCGAAGCGGAACTGACGGCGCACGTCGCAGTAGCCGCCCCACGCGGCGATGCCATCCAGCAGCGCTGCGATCTCGGGGTCTGCCGCCGCGACGAGCGCCTGGGTTGCGCCGAAGCTGAAGCCGAGGATGCCCACGCGTTCGTGGATCACGTCGTCGCGCGCCTGGAGCGCGCGTACGGCGGCGCGGATCGTTTCGACCGTGAGCGCGGGCGCGACACGCAGCTCCGTCCATTCGGGGATTTCCGGGACGAAGACGAACGTCCCGGATGCCGCCACCGCACCGGCGAAACGCACGAGCGCCGGGTGCTCGCGACCACTCGTCGTGAGCCCGTGCAGCACGATCCAGCCGGGCAGCGCGCCGTGCTTGCGTTGTGGCCGGTAGCCCGTGGCCTGGACGATTTCGCCTGCGCGCTCGTACGTCAGCGCTTCCGCGTGCACGGGCTGTGCGCGTGGATCCCGGTAGTGCCGCAGGAATCGAATCAGGGATGATTTCATTACGCGCGGAACGCTAGCCCGGCAGCGCGCTGGCAGCCAGTCCCTTGCGACGTCTTCGTACACCGGCCCACGTTGCACCCATGACATCCAGCCGACGCGAGTTCCTGCGCCTTTCGGCCGCGGCGGCCGTGTGCTCGGTGTGGCCCGGGCGCGTGCGCGCCCTGGGCTCCGACTGGGATGGGCTCCGCGAGGAGTTCCTCATTCCGGAGGGGCGCATCTACCTGAACGTCGGCACGCTCGGCGCGCAGCCGCGCGTCGTCGTCGAGGCGGTGGACGCGCACACGCGCGCGGTGGCCGAGACCTTCCCGCCGCGCATCGACTGGGACGCGTTGAAGGCGCGCTGTGCGTCGCTCCTCGGCGGGGATGCGGCCGGCTTCGTCTTCCCGCGCAACACGACCGAGGCCATGTCATTCGTGGCGCAGGGCCTCGAGCTCGAGGCCGGCGATGAAGTGCTTACGACCGACCACGAGCACATCGGCGGCCTCTGCCCGTGGCAACTCGTCGCCGCGCGCCGCCGTCTCGTCCTGCGCCAGCTTCCGCTCCGCTTCTCGAGCGACGAAGTCCTGGAGACCTTCCGGCGCGCGATTGGCCCGCGCACACGCGTCGTGTCCGTGTCGCACGTCACGTTCACGAACGGCTTCGTTCTGCCAGTCGCGGAGCTGGCGTCGATGTGCCGCGAGCGCGGCATCGTCTTCGTCGTCGACGGGGCGCATCCGCCGGGGCTCATGCCGGTCGACATCGACGCCATCGGCTGCGACTTCTACGCATCGTCGCCGCACAAGTGGCTGCTCGCGCCACAGGGCACAGGACTCCTGTGGATGGCTGAGCCGTGGCGCGCGAAGCTCTGGCCGACGATCGGATCCGGGGGCTGGGACGACCTGTCGCTCGGCGCGCACCGCTTCAACCACATGGGCACGCTCGACGAGTCCCGCCTGGCCGGCCTCGATGCCGCGCTTTCCTTCCACCTGGCCCTCGGACCCGCCGCCGTGCACGCACGCATCCGTGATCTGCGACGACGGCTGATCGACGCGCTCGCGGCGCTCCCGCGCGTCACCATCCGGTCCCCGCTCGATGATGTGAACGGCGCGGGCATGGTGTCGTTCACGGTGGATGGCATCGAGTCGCTCGAGCTGCAGGCGCGACTCGGTCGGGAAAACGTGCGAACGCGCGTGATCTCGGAGTACGACCTCGGCTGGATGCGGCTCTCGCCGCACGTGTACGTTTCGGAAGCGCAGATCGATCGCGTCGCCGAGCTGATTGCGGCTCAGGCCTGAGTCTTCGCAGCGGCCGCGAGCGCGCGCAGGCCTCCGTCCAGTGTGGCCGGCGCGCCGCCGAAGGCGAGGCGGAAGTGTGCGGGGACTTCGAAGAAGCGGCCAGGTACGAGCTGTAGGTCGTGCTCACGGCGGCAGTATTCGAGGAAGTCCTCGCAGTCGTCGGTGTTCTTCAGCCTCGGGAATACGACGGTGCCCCCGTCCGGCTCAACCCACTCGAACCGTCCGCTCTCCGCCAGTGTTTTCCGCGTTCGTTCCCAGCCCGGAAGGAGGATCCTGCGCGCGCGAGCTTCGAGTTCGTCGAGCCGGTCGAACGCGACGACCGCGATCATCTCGGAAGGGAAGGATGCGTTGACGTCGACGATGTCGCGCACGCGGCGCGCGTTCTCCGCGATGTCGTCGGCCGCCAGGATCCAGCCTATTCTCAGGCCCGAGAGACCGTACGACTTGGTGAGGCTGTTCGTCGTGATGAAGACGTCTCCCAGTGTGGCGGCCGGGCGCGGACGATTCTCGTACACCGCGTCGAGGTAGACCTCGTCGACGAGTACGCGTGCACCGTTCCTCCTCGCGATCTCACCGATCTCGAGCAGTGTACTCTCGGACGCTACGACGCCGGTCGGGTTGTGCGGGCTGGAGATTACGATGAGCCGGGTATTCGGCGTAATCGCACGACGAACACGATCCGCGTCGACCGCCCACCCGTCCTCGAACGTCCGCTCGAACCGAGTGATCTTCGCGCCGAGGAAAGCGAGTGCACCGAGCAGCGGATCGTACGCCGGCCGCTCGACCAGCACTTCGTCGCCGGGTTTGATCATTGCGGCAAACGCGAGGAAGTTCGCACCCGAGCAGCCGCCACCCAGCGCGACCTGCTCTGCGCGTACGCCGTACTTCCGCGCAATCCGTTCGACAAGCGGCGGCCAGCCATCCGGTGACGTCCCTGTGAGCTCCAGCGCCTCGCGCGCACCGGGCAGCTCATCGACCGTCACCGCGAGCAGATTGCTCCCCGACAGGTCCCAGCGTGCGGGCGCGTGATGCTTCGCCCACTCCATGTACGGTGCGTAGTTCATGACGGAATTCACCACAGAGGCGCGGAGTACACAGAGGGTGCACCGAGCATGAAACAATTCACCGCGACCCTCCGTGCGCTCTGCGCCTCTGCGGTGAATGTCGCTTGCATGAAATCGCCCTCAAGAACGTGATCGCCAATATGCATAAGCCGGCACACCAGCCAGCAGCAGCAACGCCCCCACACCGGATCGCACGGGGTTCGCCGCAATGACGCTTACGACGATGTACGCCGCCATGATCACGAATAGCGCCGGCACGACGGGGTATCCGGGCGCGGCATACGTGCCGGGCGCCCGGCTCGAGACGGGGATGCGTCGCCGGAAGACGAAGACGGCGGCCACCGCGAGGCCGAAGAAGATCCAGTCGGCGAACACGACGGTGTCGACGAGCTGTGCGTAGGAGCCCGTGAGCGCGAGGAGGATGGCCCAGCCGGCCATGAGCAGGATGGCGACCGAGGGCGTGTGGAAGCGCGGGTGCAGTCGTGACACGGCAGGGAAGAAGAGGCCGTCCGCGGCCATGGCGTAGAAGATCCGTGGCGGCGCGAGCAGCGTGAGATTCAGGAAACCGAACGTCGAGAGGGCGATGGCGCCGGTGATGAAGCGGTCGCCGCCGGGCCCGAACGCCCGTGCCGCAGCGTCGGCCGCGGGTGTCTGCGTGGCCGCGAGGCCGGCGTGCCCGAGCGCGCGCAGGTACACGATGTTCACGAGGACGTAGGTGGTCACCACGATCAGCGTCCCCATGACGAGCGCGCGCGGCAGGTCCCGTTCCGGCTCGCGCAGTTCTTCCGCCACCCAGTTCACGCTCTGCCAGCCGCCGTACGAGAACATGACCGGCACGAGCGCCGCGCCGAACGCCACGATGGGGAGCATGCCGATGTCGGGAAGTGTCGCGTCGGTTGCCGGCGCCGATGGCAGCAGGAAGCCCGCACCGATGAGTGCGGCGAGGGCGAGAACCTTGAGCACGACGAGCACGTTCAGCACGCGGCTGCCCGGCTTCACGCCGATGTAGTTGATGGCCGCGACGACGATGATGGCGAGAATCGCGAGGATCGTAACGCTGGCATCGGGGCGGCCGATGAAGCGGAGCGAGTACGTCGCGAACGTGATCGCTACGGCTGCGAGCCCGCCGCCCTGGATCAGCAGCAGCGAGGCCCAGCCGTAGAGGAAGCCCAGGACGGGGTGGAAGGCTTCGCGCATGTAGACGTACGGCCCGCCCGCGCGCGGGAAGAGCGCGCCGAGTTCTGCGAACGCGAACGCGCCCGCGAGCGCGATCAACCCGCCCGCCACCCACACCGCAATCACCCACGCAGGGGAGTCGAGCCGCTGCGCGACGATGTACGGATTGATGAAGATCCCCGCCCCGATGATCCCGCCGACGACGACCATGGTCGCGTCGAACGGTCCGAGCGCACGTCGGAAGCCAGTAGCCATGGGCGGCGATTATATCACCCGCTGTCCCGTTCAGCTATTCCTCTCCGGCCTCTGTGACTCAAGCTTGGAACGGCATTCACCACAGAGGCGCAGAGGGCGCAGAGTGAACGACCTTACGGAAGTGGTCATCGGAGGTGCGATCGAGGTGCACCGGACCTTGGGGCCCGGTCTACTCGAATCTGCCTACCAGGCCTGTCTCACTCACGAACTCAGACAGCGAGGACTCATCGTTCGGCGTGAGGTGATGGTCCCGGTCGTGTACAAGGGTCTGCGACTGGATTGCAGCTACAGGATCGATCTTCTGATCAACGAAGCGCTCATCGTGGAAGCAAAATCCGTCGAACGGTTCGACGACATCCACGTAGCACAGGTGCTGACCTACCTCAAGCTGACGGGCCTACCGCTCGGACTCCTGATCAACTTCAACTCGAAACTCCTGAAGCACGGAATCCGTCGCATCATCCTCTCCGCGCCCTCTGCGCCTCTGCGGTGAATGCTTGTTTCAGTACGCAGCCAGATCGACGATCGCAGAGCGGACGTCCTCGACCTGCGGCAGGATCGCGTCCTCGAGCTGCGGTGAATACGCCACCCATGTGTCGAGGGAAGCAACGCGCCGGACGGGCGCATCGAGCCACTCGAACAGCTCATCGGCGATGCGGGCCGAGATCTCCGAGCCGATCCCCCAGGACAGCGAGTCCTCGTGCGCGATCAGGACGCGGCTCGTCTTCTTCACGGACGCCGCAATCGTCTCCATGTCGAGGGGCTGGAGCGAGCGGAGATCGATGACTTCGCAATCGATGCCGTTCTCTTCCACCGCACGCGCGGCATCGAGCGAGCGCTTCACGAGCGCGCCGCAGGTCACGATCGTCAGGTCCTTCCCCTCGCGTACGACCTTCGCCTTGCCGAACGGGATCATGAAGTCGGGGCCGGGGTCGCGGCCCTTGTTGTAGACCTGGCGGTAGAGGTGCTTGTGCTCGAGGAAGAGCACGGGATCGTCGCAGCGCATGGCCGTGCGCAGGAGCCCGTTCGCATCGACGGCGTTGGACGGCAGCACCACGCGCAGGCCGGGCGTGTGCGTGAACAGCGTCTCGCCGGTCTGCGAATGGTAGATGGCGCCGCCCTTGAGGTAGCCGCCGTACGCGACGCGCACGACGACCGGACTCTTCCAGTTCCCGCCGGAACGGTAGCGCATGGTGGCCAGCTCGTTCCGGAGCTGCATCATCGCGGTCCAGATGTAGTCGAAGAACTGGATTTCGACGACAGGCTTGAGTCCGCGCGTCGCCATGCCGACGGCGCGGCCGATGATGTTCGCTTCGGCCAGCGGTGAATTGAACACGCGGTTCGAGCCGTACTTCCGCTGGAGCCCGAAGGTGCACTTGAAGACGCCGCCCTTGCCCTTCACGTGCTCGAGCGCTTCCTCGCGCGAGCAGTCCGCCACGTCCTGGCCGAACACGACGATGCGCGGGTCGCGCGCCATCTCGTCGCGCATGGCGGCATTGATGAGGTCGACCATGGTGGTCTCCTCGCCGCGGAAGTCGGGCGCGTCCTCGGTATCGAACTCCGCCGAGGTCGGATCCACGTCGGGCGAGAACAGGAACGCCGTTGCCGTTTCGGGCGCAGGCTGCGGCTGCTCGAGCGCACGGTCGGACGCGGCCTTCACTTCGGCCTCGACCTCCTGCTCGAGCGCATCCAGCTGCTTTGCTGTCGCGACCTCGTTCTCGATCAGCCAGGCACGGAAGCGCGGAATCGGGTCGCGTTCGGCGTCGAGTGTGCGCTCTTCGTCCGGACGGTAGAGGCGCTCGTCGTCGCTCATGGAGTGCGAGTACGGGCGGACGACGTGCGCGTGCAGCAGCGCGGGTCCCTTGCGGGCGCGGCAGTACTCGACCGCGCGACGCGCAGCCTCGTGGCTGGCCAGCACGTCCGTGCCGTCCACTTCCTCGATGTACAGCCCGGGGAAGCCGGAGACGATGCGGCTAATGCTGCCGCCCGCGGTGTTGACCTCGACGGGCACCGAGATCGCGTAGCCGTTGTCCTCGACGAGGAAGAGCACCGGGAGCTCGAGATTGCAGGCGGTATTCATCGCCTCCCAGAACTCGCCCTGCGACGTCTGGCCTTCACCCGTGGTGCACACCACGATCTCGTCGTCATCGAACGACTCGACCGCGTTGCGCATCCCGTCCTCGCGCAGTGCGCGGTACGCACCCTCCGCGCAGCCCACGGCCTGGAGGAATTGCGTGCCGGTCGGCGAGGAGGTGCTGACGATGCGCAGCGGGCGGTGGCCCCAGTGTGCCGGCATCTGACGTCCGCCGCTGGACGGATCTTCCTCGGCTGCAACCGCCTGGAGCAGGTGCTCGTACGGTGTCATGCCGAGTGCGAGCGTCAGCGCGCGGTCGCGGTAGTAGAAGTACATCCAGTCGCGCCCCGGACGCAGATGATCGGCGAGCGCGACCTGTACGGCCTCGTGTCCCGCACCGGAGATCTGGAAGAAGATCTTGTTCTGCCGCTTGAGCAGGATCTCCTGGTCGTCCGTGCGACGCGCGGCGACCATGGTGCGATAGAATTCGATGAGCCGTTCCGGCGCCGGCCGGCGCGGTGCGGAACGTTCGCGGGCTTTCCTCGCTTTGGTGGCCATGCTGAAGATCGCGGGTCCAGTGGCGCGTCCATGTGACGCTGCCGCAAACATTTGCGCCGTACGCACGGGGCGCGGCGCGCGGTGGGAATGATACCCCACAGCGATGCGGGAGTCCACCCCCGCGACTGTTTACAGGCGCGGTACCGCGCGCCTATACTTGTAGATACACCATCGTCGACTCCCCGGAAGACTTGCGATACGCAGCAACGCTCGCACGGCTCGCCGGCCGGGCGCTGCGCAACCCGCGGACCGGAATCAGGCTTCTGGCTGCGGCGTGGCGGTTCCGCGCGCGTGACTGGTACCACAGGGCACCGTTCCTGCCCCTGCCGCCGCGCGAGTACGTCGCGTGGCGGCTGCACACGGCGTTCGGCAATGAGGAAGCCGTGCCGGATGGCGATCAGCTCGGGGCGTACCTGCGCTGGGTCGCCGCAATGAACCGGCAGGGTTGACGAGGTCGCGAACGCGGCCGGGAGGTGGCCATGCTGAAGACGATGCTGATCGTACTGATCATTCTGGGCGCGGCGTGGGCGTACCAGCCGTCGCGGGAGCGCATGCTGCACGCGATGCATCCGGTCCTCGTGAAGCTCGGCCCGGTGGGCGAGCGCATTGCCGCACCGGCCAAGCGCTACCAGGCGCGCAGCGAGATCGACTTCCTTATCGATCAGCTCGAGCTCGAGCGGGATGAGGCCCGGACGCTGCCGGATCCGCGCACCTTCCCGCAGTGGATAGCCCGCAAGAAGACTTCGGACCGGGACGCCAACGATCCGTGGGGCACGCCCTACTACATGCTGATGTCCGACGGCGGCGCCCGCACCATCGGATCCGCCGGCGAGGATCGGCAGCGCGGGACCGCGGACGACATCCGCAAGACGTTCCCCGGCGGCGGCTGAGTGCAATCGGCCGAGCCGAAGACCCCGGCGCCCGACCGCGAACGCGGATCCGCTCTGACGCCGGGGCGCCGCAAGCTCATCGTGGCTGCGGCGGTCCTCCTCGTCATCGTCGGCGGTGGCGCACTCCTCTTCCGCCAGATCCCCGAATCGGTTTCATGGCCGCTCTTCGTGGGCGTGGTCATCATCGAGGTGATCGTCGCGCCGATTCCGGGCGGCGCGATCGGATACATGGGTGCGGCGCGCTTCGGCTTCCTGCAGGCGTGGCCGCTGCTCTACGTCGGCAACATCATCGGTACCGTCGTCGTCTTCTGGCTCGCCCGCCGCTTCGGCACACCGCTCTTCGAGGAGAACGTGTCCGAAGGCGCGCGCCGCCGCTACGACGCGATCCTGCACGACCATCCGCGCCTGCTCTGGTTCGTCTACTCCGTCCCGGTCGTGCCCGTCGATGTGCTGAGCGTGCTCGCCGGTCTGTCCACGCTCTCCGCACGGCGCTTCTTCACGATCGTGTGCACCGGCTACATTGTGTACACGGGCATCGTCGCCTACGTCGGCTCCTTCCTCGCCCAGTTCATCGGCGTGACCGAGGCCGTGTCGGCCATCGGAGGCGTATTCCTGATCGTGCTGATCGTGTGGCTCTGGAAGTCGCACGGAAAGGGGGCTTGAGTGTATCGCGTCGGGTTGACCGGCAACATCGCGAGCGGCAAGTCGGAGGTGGCGAAGGTGTGGCGGTCGCTCGGTGCGCCGGTGATCGATGCGGATCAGCTCTCGCGGGATGCGGTGGCGCCCGGCTCGCCCGGCTACGAAGCCGTGGTGCGACGCTTCGGCCCGGACGTCGTCGCGCCCGACGGCGCGATCGATCGCGCGAAACTCCGCGACATCGTGTTCGTCGACGCAGGGGCGCGTGCAGACCTGGAGGCGATCGTGCATCCGGAGGTCGAGCGGCTGCGTCGCGAGCAGGAAGAAGAACTGGCGGCCGCAGGCGAGTCGATCGTCGTGCACGAGGTGCCGCTGCTGTTCGAGACCGGGCTGGACGCGGCCATGGATGCGGTCGTATTCGTGGACGCTCCGGCGGACGTTCGTCGGGACCGGCTCATCCGCACGCGCAGGCTGCGGCCCGACCTCGCCGAGGCGATGATCTCGACGCAGGCGCCGCCCGGACCGAAGCGTGCGAGGGCGCGCATCGTGGTCGAGAACGACGGCACGCTCGAAGAGCTGCGACGCAGGGCGGAGGAGGCATGGCGGGAGATTCAGGCGGCGTCGCTTTCCGCATAGACATGCACGTGCACACGTCCCGGTCGCACGACTGTCTGAGCGACCCGGACGCCGTCGTGCGCGCGGCCGCGGCGGCCGGGCTCGCGCGCGTCTGCATCACGGACCACAATGCACTCGACATGGCGCTGAGGTTGCGGGATCGGCATCCGTCTCTCGTGATCCCGGGAGAGGAAGTGCGCACGGCGGAGGGCGTGGACATCATAGGCCTGTATCTGCACGAAGCCATTCCCAAGGGGTCGCCCGCGCGCGAGACCTGCGAGCGCATCCGCGCCCAGGGCGGCGTGGTTTACGTGCCACATCCGTTCGCGGGAGGGAAGGGCGGCGGCGGCCGCATCCTCGGAGAGATCGAGGATGTGATCGATGCGATGGAAACATTCAACGCGCGGCTGCACGATCCCGCGTTGAACGAGCGCGCTGCACGCTGGGCCGCGGAACGCGGGCTGCCCGGCGGCGGTGGTTCCGATGCGCATACACTCGGCGAGGTCGGTCGTGCGTACGTCGAGGTGCCGTCGTTCGAGGACTCGCCGCAGGGACTGCTCGCCGCGCTGCGGCAGGGGCGGGTGCACGGACGAGCGTCGTCGCGTGCGGTGCACATCGCGTCGACATGGGCGAAGGTCGTGAAACGGGTGGGGCGAGGGTAATGGAGATCATGCTGGACGTCCCGGCCGCGCGCCGGTCCGGACTCGCACGCGTACTCGAAGCGCTGGAGCGCGCGCAGAACATCGTGTTGAGCACCCACGTGAATGCGGACGGCGACGGCGCGGGTTCGGAGTGCGCGCTGGCCGACTGGCTCGCGTCGCAGGGAAAGCGCGTGCGCATCGTGAACCCCACGCCGTTCCCGGACCTCTACCGCTACCTGCTGGTCGATGACGCGATCGTGGCGGATGCCGGCACGCCCGAGGCGGAGCGCGCCATCGCGGAGGCCGACACGCTGGTGGTCGTGGATACGAGTGAGCCGTCGCGCATCGGCCGCGTAGCGCCCGCGCGCAACGGCCGTGATGTCGTCGTCATCGACCACCACCTCGCCTCGGAGAACGGGTTTCAGGGCGTGGTCTTCCAGGATCCTGCCGCGAGCGCGACGGGTGAGCTGATCCATGACCTGCTCCGGCTCGCCGGTCTGCCGCGGCCCTGGCCGATCCGCGTCGCGGAGGGTGTGTACGTGGCCATCGTCACGGACACCGGATCGTTCCGCTTCTCCAACACGACGCCGCGTGCGCATGCCATCGCAGGCGCCATGATCGAGGACGGTGTCGATCCGGAAGCCGTGTACCGGCGAATTTTCGCGACGGTGCCGCTGCGACGGCTCAAGCTGCTGCGCGAAGCGCTCGACCATCTCGAGGTGGATCCGTCGCTGCCGATCGCGTGGATCACGGTGCAGCCGGGTGTGATGGATACGCTCGGCGTCAACGCGGACGATCTCGAGGGGCTCGTCGAGCACGCGCGCACGATCGAGGGAACCGAGATCGCGCTCCTGTTCCGTCCCACGTCCGACGGGTCGACGAAGGTGTCGTTCCGCTCGTCGGGGGCGATGAACGTGCAGCCGATTGCCCGGCGGTTTGGCGGCGGCGGCCACGCCAAGGCCGCGGGCGCGATCCTGGCCGAACCGCTGGAAAGGGCTCGCGCACGGGTGCTCAAGGCGGTACGGGAGGCGCTCGCCGCCAGGAACGCGGACGGATAACTTTCCGCGGCACACCCCATTGCAGGTATCAGCTTGAGATCCGAGTACCGGAAGCCCGACTTCACGAAGCCGCCGTTCGACGGCGCGCCCGACGCCCGCTTCGAGCCGGCGCCGGCCGACGGCGTGCTGCCCGAAAACTTCTTCGCAACCAGCAACCTGCCGACGTTCGTGCGCGTGGACGGCGAATGGCGCATGCCGCGCTTCCCACGCATGGACGGCGCGATCGTGCAGGAGGACGACGGCACGCTCAGGGTCGTGGAAGGTCGGTACGTGCGCGCCGGACAGCCCGTGGCCGTCGGTCACGCCGAGGACGCGAGCGAGGGCATCTTCGTGCACACGACGGCGTTCACGGAGGATGCGTCCGGCGGCGGCTTCGAGTTCCAGTTCATGCGCTCCGAAGTGAGCCGCGAGAAGCCGGTCGACTATGCGGAGATGGCGCGGCTGCTGCGCACGCAGCGCGCGACGAAGGGACACATCGCATGGGTCGTCGGGCCCGCCGTGCTGCACGCGCGCGGCCGCGATGCACTCGTCTGGTTCATTGAGAACGGCTACGTGAACGTGCTGCTAGGCGGCAACGCGGTCGGCGTGCACGACATCGAGCAGGCGCTCATGGGCACCACGCTCGGCATGGACCGGTCGGGACGGCCGGTGCCGGGCGGACACTCGTTCCACATGCGCGCCATCAACCGCATTGCACTCGCCGGCTCCATCGCCGAGGCCGTCGAAGCGGGCGTGCTCACGGACGGAATCATGCACGCGTGCGTGCGCCACAACGTGCCGTTCGTCCTCGCAGGCTCGATCCGCGACGACGGGCCGCTGCCCGACACCATCCCCGACATCGTCCGCGCCCAGGAACGCATGCGCGAGCACGCTCAGCGCGCTACCATGGCCGTCATGATCGCTACGGCACTTCACTCCATCGCATTCGGCAACATGCTGCCTTCGTTCTACGTCGACGCCGACGGCGGACTGCATCCGCTCACCACCATCGCGGTCGACTCTTCCGAGTTCGTCGTGAGCAAACTCAAGGACCGCGGCACACACCAGGCGTTCGGCGTCATCACCAACGCGCAGGACTTCCTCCACGTGCTGCGCCACTTCGTCGAACAGCAGGAGCTGGCCGAGAGCACGGCCCAGAGGAGCGCATCGTGAGTGCGCGCGACTGGGCTGCACCCAAGTGGGTCAACACCGAGGGCGACGAGGGCGCCGTCGGCGCGCTCCTCGACCGCCTCGGCCGCACCATTCCGCCCGAGTCCGTCGACGAGCTCTGGATCTTCGCTACGCGCCGCGCCGGCGGCATCGAGAGTACCGTGCTCGTCGTCGCGTGCTTCACCGAGGACGCCGACAGGCGCGACGTCTCCACCGCCCGCTTCCTCGTCACCCGCGACCGGAAGGGGCGCGCTACCGTCGACGAGCAGATCGACCATCACGCCACCGCACCCGCCGACGCCGTCGGCCGCGTCGTCGACGGCGTCCTGCGCCGGCTCGGCGACGACGCCGCGCAGCCGCCCCGCCTCGAAGCCGTTTCCGGCGACCGCGACCGCTGGGACGCCCTCGTCCGCGAGCTCGGCGGCGTCCCGGCGCCGCGTGAAGAAGCCGCGGATCCGGCGGCAGCCGGGTCGCCGCCGTTGCCGGAGGCGGAGGGTTCCGCTATCAATAATGAGTCTTGATAGCTGGAGGGCCGCGTGAGCTTCGTTCATCTTTTCCGACGTTACCTCAAGGAGCAGGGGCTGCCGGTCACGCAGCAGCGTGAGGTGATCGCGGAGGTGGTGTTCGGCTCGTCGGGCCACCTGTCGGTGGAGGAGATCGAGAAGCTGCTGCGTGAGCGCGGCGAGCGGATCGGCAAGGCGACGATCTACCGGACGCTCGAGATGCTGGTAAAGAGCGGGCTGGTGGCCGAGCACGATTTCGGCGAGGGGTTCAAGCGTTACGAGCATCTGTTCGGCCAGAACCCCGTGCGTGAGCATCTCGTGTGTACGGAGTGCGGGAAGGTGACGGAGATCCACAGCACGGAGCTGGTGCGGGTGCAGGAAGACGAGGCGCGTCGCCACGGCTTCCAGCCCGCGCGCTACCGGCTGCAGATCTACGGTCTGTGCGCTGGGTGCCAGGCGGCGGGAGTCGAGCTGCGCTGGGAAGGGTTGAGCTGTCCGATCGAGACGATCTGAAGCCTTCCTCTTTCTTCCTTACATGACCGGAACCGAGGCAGTGACGCTGGAGCGGTTGGCTCGACCGATGGGCCGCGGTCTGCTCATGCGTACGCCGCTCGGGTGGGTCATCGGGATCGTGGCGGGCGTGCTGCTGATCGTCGCGATCGAGTCGCTGGGCATGTCGGGCCTGCAGTCGCCGCTGGTGCTGGGCGTGGGGCTCGGCGTGAGCAGTCAGCAGTTTCGTGCGTTGCGGCCGGTGCTCGGGTCGCGCGGCCGCTGGATCCTTATGAGCTGCCTGGGGCTCGCGCTGCCGTTCCTCGTGGCGGATGCAGCCACGCTCGCGGGACGGCCGCTGCCCTACGAGCTCACGACCTTCGTGGTTGTCGGCGGCGTGATCGCGAGTTTCCTGCAGTGGCGCCAGCTGCGTGAGCGTACGGACGGATCGGAAGGCTGGCTCTTCGCTTCTCCTGCGGGATACGTAGCGGCCGCGGCCACCGTGTGGGCGAACGACCGTGTGCTGCCGAGCGCAGTCGGGATCGTCGGGCTCCTGCAGTACGTCTTCGTGATCGTGCTCGCGGGTGTGTTTCTCGGTGCACTGACTGCGGTGGCCGCCGCGCGTTTCACTCCCCGCTAATCGTCGACGGCCTCGGCGTACCTCGCGAGGATCATCGGCCAGCCGTACTCGGAGTCCATCGCGTCCCGGTATTTCACGGCATCATCGCCGTGCCGGTCGAAACCGCTGTGCTCGAGTTCGATACGCGTGCCACCGTCCACAGCCGTGAAGCGAACCTCGACTTCACTCGCGCGTTCGGGATCCGGCTGTGGCACGCGGTCGGGTCCGATCTGCCACGTGAATACGATCCGGTGCGGCGGCTCCCATGCCAGGACGCGGCCCCAGTCGCAGCGGAAGCCGAACGGCCCGCGCTCGTAGCAGAATCCGCCTGCGCGCGGCTCGATCGCGATCGTTCCCAGGACCTCGCCGGCCCACGTGTACGCGCGCGGCCACCACGTGGCGAGGCCCTCGGTGAAGACGTGAAACGCGTGTGCGGCCTCGGCGCCAACGGTGATCGTACGCCGAATCGCGCTCATTCTCCTTCGAGGTAGGTGTAGCCCGCGAGTCCGTCGATGTAGTCTGCGATGAACGCGTTCGCTTCCTCCCGGGCGAGTCCTGCACGTGCGACCTTGCGTCGGAAGGTGGTGATGAGGTCGGCGGCGCTGAACTGCACGTAATCGAGGACTTCGGTCACGGTGTCTCCGTGGACGAGGTCGCCGATCTCGTAGCCGGAATCGGTGAGCCGGATGTGCACGGCGTTGGTGTCACCGAAGAGGTTGTGCAGGTCGCCCAGGATCTCCTGGTACGCGCCGGTGAGGAAGATGCCGAGGATGTACGGCTCGCCGGGCTCGAGCGGGTGCAGCTCCAGCGCCGGCTTGGGGCGCCGCCAGCCGGCGAAGCGGTCGATCTTGCCGTCGGAGTCGCAGGTCATGTCCTGGAGCGTGCCGCGTCGCGTCGGCTCCTCGTCGAGCCGATGGATGGGCATGATCGGGAAGATCTGGTCGATCGCCCACGAGTCCGGCAGCGACTGGAAGAGCGAGAAGTTGCAGAAGTACCGATCGATGAGCGTGGCCTCGATCTCCGGCAGGATGTCCTCGTACTCGTCGGGATCGCGCGCGGCGAGCGCGGCAACGCGGTTCATGATCGTGAGGTAGAGCCGCTCGGCGAGGGCGCGTTCCGGCAGGCGCAGCGTTCCGCTGTTGAAGTGAATCTGCATCTGCTCCTTGTGGAACGACGCGTCGTGATACACCTCGCGGAGCTTGCGCTCGGAGACGTCGCGTGCGATCGCGGCCATCTCGTGCACGATGGGATGCGCGTCCTCGGGCGGCTCATCCGGCGTCTCGAGGAGCTGTGTCTCCGTATCGATCACCTTGATCAGCAGGAGCGCGTGGTGCGCGGTGAGCGCGCGGCCGGACTCGCTGATGACGTGCGGCATCGGCAGCTCGTTCTCGCGGCACGCCTCGGCCAGCGTGTAGATCACGTCGTTGGCGTACTCCTGGATGGAGTAGTTGACGCTGGCGGCCGCGACGGAGCGGGTACCGTCGTAGTCGACGCCCAGTCCGCCGCCGACATCGACGTAGCCGATGTCGATGCCGAGCTGGCGCAGTTCGACGTAGTAGCGCGCGACCTCGGTCATGCCCTGCTTGATGTTGCGGATGTCGGGGATCTGGGAGCCGAGGTGGAAGTGGATCATGCGCAGCATCGACGTCCGGCCGGCGGCGCGCAGCTTCTCGACCACACTCATCAGCGGCGACGCGTTCAGTCCGAATTTGCTCTTCTCCCCAGCCGACTCCGACCAACGGCCGGCACCGGCGGTCGAGAGCTTGATGCGGACGCCCGCCGTGGGCTCGACGCCCATGTCCTCCGCGACGCGCAGCAGCGTGTCGACCTCATCGAGCTTCTCGAGCACGATCAGCACGGTGTGGCCAAGCTTCTGGCCGATCAGGGCGAGGCGCATGTATTCCTCGTCCTTGTAGCCGTTGCACACGATGATGTGATCGTTGCGCTCGGTGAGGGCGAGGACAGCCTGCAGTTCGGGTTTGCTGCCGACCTCCAGCCCGACGCCGAACGGCTCGCCGAACTGGAGGATCTCCTCTACGACGTGTCGCTGCTGGTTCACCTTGATCGGATACACGGTGGTGTAGCCGCCGTCGAACTCGAATTCGGTGATGGCGTGGCGGAAACGTTCGGTCAGCGTCTGGATGCGCGTGCGTAGGATGTCGGAGAAGCGGAGCAGCAGGGGAAGCCCGACGCCCTGCGCCTCGAGGTCGACGGCGAGCTCGAAGAGGTCGAGCCCGCGATCGGGATCGCGCGTCGGGTGGACCGTGACGCGGCCGCGGTCGTTCACGTCGAAATAGCCGATGCCCCAGCCCTCGACGTTATAGAGGTCCTTCGAGTCCTGTATGGTCCAGCGCATGTCACGATCCGGTTGTCTGTTGCGGGCGGAAGTTTGGGCCCGGGCGCGCGCGCGCGAAAGGGAGGGGAACCCGAACGGCGCCGGAGCAGTAGGAGATCCGGGCACGCGCGGGTGGCGGGGTCGTGGATCGGGGGCGTGCCCGGTTCCCCGGACCGGCAGGGCGCCATGCAATGCACCGTTCGTTCCCTTCCGCGCGGCTTCGTCGTTCTCTTCGCGCTGTTCCTGATCCCATCCGCATCCCGAGCCCAGGACTTCATGTTCGGCGTCCCGGCGGGCTCGCTGACGCTGCGGGGCGGGGTGGCGTTCGCGCGGGCAGGGAGTGACATCTTCGACGACTCGTTCGAGCTGTTCACGCTCGACAAGAGCGACTTCAACGGCTTCGACATCTCCGCGGACTTCGGAGTGCGCGTGGCGCCGCGGTTCGACGTGGTGGTCGGCGTCGGCGGGTCGCATGCGCGCTCGGGCTCCGAGTACAACGACTGGCTGGGCGAGGACGACCGTCCGATCGAACAGGTGACGTCGTTCACGCGCGTGCCCATCACGGCGGGATTGCGGGCGTACCTGACGCCGCGCGGCCGCGAGATCGGCCGGTTCGCGTGGGTGCCCACGCGCGGTGCCGTCTACGCGCAGGCGGGCGCCGGCTTCATGTACTACCGCTTCGCCCAGGAAGGCGAGTTCGTCAACTTCGAGACGCTCGACATCGTGGAGGATCGGATCGAGTCGTCGGGCTTTACACCCACCGTGTACGCGGCGCTGGGTGGCGAATTCAATCTGAGCGAGCGGTTTGCGCTGGTTGCGGATGCGCGCTATTCATGGGCGTCGGCCGAGCTGGATCCGACGGTGTTCGACGGCTTCGAGCCGATCGACCTCTCGGGGCTGGGAACGACGGTCGGATTCCTCGTGCGGTTCTAGGAGGTTCTCATGACGGAGCGACGTGGAGCGGCGGTGGTGGCGGCGGCGTTCGCCATCCTTGCGCTGGCCTCCTTCGTGAGACCGGTTGCCGCACAGGAGTCGGGTCGCTGGACGGCATGGCTCGGCTGCTGGGAACCCGCAGCGGAGCGGCTCGGTCCCGCGGAAGTGGACGATGCGCCGCGGCTTTGCATCGAGAGCGCGGGCGCGGGCGTGCGTGTGATTGCGAGCGCGCAGGACCAGCCCTCGGCGGAGCGCGTGCTGATCGCGGACGGCCAGCGCCACGACCTGAGCATGGGCGGGTGCACGGGCTGGGAGTCGGCCACGTGGTCGGCCTACGGTGCACGCCTCTACGTGGACTCGCGGCTCGAGTGTGAGGGTGTCGAGCGCAACGTGTCCGGCGTCATGGCGATGCTGCCCGGCGGCGAGTGGCTCGACATCCGCGCGGTGAAGCCGGGCGCCGCCGGCGCAGTGCGCGTGGTCCGCTACCGCGCCGCGAGCGAGCCGTCGATGGATCGCGCACTGGCGGTCGAGACGGCGCGCGCGGCGGCAGCCGCGCCGCTCACGCCTCAGGAAGTCGTGGAGGCGGTGGAGCGCACGCAGCCGGAAGTGGTCGAGGCGCTGCTGCTCGAGCGCGGCGACGGCTTCGATCTGGATGGCGCGACGCTTTCGATGCTCGCGGACCGCGGCGTACCGGGTGACGTGATCGACGTGATGGTGGCGCTGAGCTACCCGGACCGCTTCTCGATCGACAGACAGGCCGGCATGGTGGCCGAGGCGGAGACCGCGCGCTCCGATCGGACGCGCGACCGCGACTACGATCCGTTCTTCGGATACGGCTACGGCTGGTACGACCCGTTCTTCTACTCGGGCTACTCCCGGTACGGCTACCGCTACGGCTACTCGCCGTACCGCCTCGGATACGGGTACGGCTACGGCTGGTACGACCGGCCGATCATCATCGTGCGCGGCGGCGGTTCGAATGATGATTTCGAGCCGCGCAACCGGGGCCGCAGAGTGCGCGGCATGGGGTACACCGGTTCGGACGACGACCGCGGGGGTACGGCGCAGCCGCGTGGCGGCTCGACCGAGCGCGTTCGCGCCGGCAGCACGACGTCCGGCTCGACGGGGTCGGCCACGAGCTCGGGCTCGGGTTCCTCCTCGTCCACGGGCCGCAAGGCGAAGCCGCGCGGCAGCGGCGGCTGACCGTCCGCAGCCGTACGGTGCCGAATCGACGGGATGTGAGGGCCCCAGGACGGGGCCCTCTTCGTACGCAAGGGGGTGTGGTGATGCGTGTGCCGGAGTCGCTGGGTTCACTGGGTTGGGAGCTGCCGCACAACTTTCTCGGCCTCGATGAGGACGCGTCCGCCTTCGACCGCGCGCGCGTCGTGATCCTGCCCGTGCCCTACGAGTCTACCACCAGCTACGGCGGTGGAACGGGCCGGGGCCCGTCGGCGATTCTCGAGGCGTCACGCTACATCGAGCTCTACGATCAGGAGCTCGACGCGGAGCCGTACGAGGTCGGCATCGCGACGCTGCCTTCCCTCGAGCTCTCGCGCGCAGGAGCGGAGCACGCGCTGGCCGAGCTGCGCGAATCGTACGACCGTCTGCTCGATGACGCGCGCGACAAGTTCGTGATCCTGCTGGGCGGCGAGCACTCGATCAGCAGCGCACCCATCCTCGCGTGGGCGTACCGTCTCGGCGACCGTCCACTCTCCGTACTCCAGATCGATGCGCACACGGACCTGCGCCTGGAGTACGAGGGGTCGCCGTGGTCGCACGCGAGCGTGATGGCGCGCGTGAAGGATCGCGTCGGCATCGTGGCGGCCGGGATCCGTGCGCTGACGCGCGAGGAGCGTGAACTCGCACGCGACGCGTCGAACATTCACATCTTCTTCGCGGACGAGATCCACAGCGGCGACCGCTGGATCGATGAAGTCGTGGCTGCGCTGCACGACGACGTCTACATCAGCTTCGACGTCGATGGCTTCGATCCGTCACTCGTGCCGTCGACCGGCACGCCGGAGCCCGGCGGGCTCACGTGGTACCCGGTCATGCAGCTGCTGCGGCGCGTGTTCGCCGAGAAGCGCGTGCATGCGTGCGACATCGTCGAGCTCGCGCCGATACCGGGGCTCGCCGCGCCCGACTTCCTCGTCGCCAAGCTCATCTACAAGATGATCGGCTACCGCTTCGCGGGATCCGGGCGGGAGTAGCGGCGGAAGAGCGGGTGGAGGTCGAGCGGGTCACGGATCTCCCAGTCCGCGGGGATCAGTCCGCGCGGCGCCATGATGAACGGCCACGATTGCGGCCCGCCCATCGCGCCATGCGCGCCCACCTGGTCGTCGAAGCAGATGCAGCGGCCGCGCTCCGGGTCGTAGGCTCCGAACAGCACGATGTCCCCCGAGTTGCTCCACTGCACGAGTGTCGCGATCGCACGTAGTTCGTCGGCCGTGCCGGCGTAGTGGCGCAACGGGTCGTCGCCTTCCAGCACTTCGGCATCCCCATCGGGTGTGACCAGCACGCGGCCGCGGATCGTTTCGACGTGCGCACCGTCCAGCATGCGCGTGATCACGGCGCCGATGCCGGCGTGCGCGACGAGGAAGTAGTAGAGCGCGCGGCGGTCCGGGTCGCCGCGGATCTCATCGAACGTCAGCGGCCGCGCCGGCTCCCGCCAGTACACGTGGGCGAGCGACGACGAGTACGTCACGACGAGCGGCTCCTCCTCGGATGCGCGCACGTTCTCGGCGATGAGGGGGAAGAGCCCGTACTGGCGGCGCAGCCAGCGACCGACGCGCGCGCCCGCGCGGCCGGCGGTACGACCGGATTCCGCGGTGACCTGTTCGAGTTCGCGCACGAGGAAGTCGAGCACCTCGCGCGGTTCGGGTGCGTAGTCGCCGGTGCCGGCAAGGCTGAGGACGCCGACCTTCGTGGCGCTCACCAGGGTGGCGCCGAGCGTCTCGCCATACACGACGCGGTACGGTACCGACGCGGTCTGGCCGTGATCGCTGAGCACGTAGAGGTCGTACGGCCGACCCGGGAAGCGACGCAGCATCTTCAGGATCTCGCCGATGCGGCGGTCGCAGGCACGGATGCTCGCGAGTGCCGGCCGCGAGCGCGGTCCGAAATGGTGTGCGAACTCGTCGTAGACGTTGTACGTGCTGTAGATGCGCGGCACGCCGATGTAGATGTCGAGCAGCACCGCGAGCGTCTGCAGCTCGCGCAGCAGCACGTTCGAACCGATGTGCAACAGCGGCAGGTACCACCAGTAGTACGTCGCCTGCCCCTTGAACTGGCTGACCAGCCGGTACCACTCCTCCACGAGGTACTCCCACGCACTCGCGAACACCATGCGCAGAATGCGGATGGGATGCAGGAGCGCGAGCAGCGCGATGCGCGCGCCGCCCATCTTCTCGAGGAACGCCTGCGGCTCCTTCGCTGCGAGCGTGAACACCGCGCGGTCGGCGCCGCCGTCGTAGATGTTGACGTAACCTGAGCCGCCGTCGAGGATGCCGCTTTCAGGCAGGCGGTTGCGGATGAGCTGCACGTCGGCGGGCTTCGATCCCACGATCACGCGTCGCTCGGCCTTCTCGTAGTAGCGGAACGCGGGGATGCGGTCCTTCGTACCGAAGAAGATCGCGGCCTGCGCGGCGGGTGTGGCGCTGGGCAGACCGGCGGGGAAGCGGCGCAGCTCCCAGCGGTCGCGCTCGAGGAGACGCTTCAGGTTGGGCGCGAAGCCTTGCCGCACCGCGTGCAGAAGGTCATCGTGCGCCAGTGCATCGATCTGGATGACGACGAAGCCGCGATCGCCATCCTCCCGCCGCCGCCGGCGCTCCTCGGCGAACGGAAAGTACTTCACGCGGTAATACCAGCGGTACAGTGCGCGCCGGAAGCGCTTCCACCGACCGGGTGACTTGATGGACGGGTCCGTTTCCTTCACCGTGGCTTTCTTCGCCGGGGTGCTGTCGTTCCTCTCGCCCTGCGTGCTGCCGCTGGTACCCGCGTACCTCGGCTTCATCACGGGCATGTCGTACGACGAGCTGAGGCAGGACGCGAGCCGGCGCGCAGTGCTCGTGCCGGCCGTCTTCTTCGTGACCGGCTTCAGCCTGATCTTCCTGCTGATGGGTGCGTCGGCGACGTTCGTCGGCCAGCTGCTCTTCCGCTACCAGGACTGGATCGCACGCGTCGGCGGCGTGCTCGTCATCCTCTTTGGCCTCCACCTGCTCGGTATTCTGCGCATTCGGCCGCTGCTGCGCGAGCGCCGGCTTCAACTCTCCAGCACGCCGAAGGGCTGGATCGGCGCCACGGTGGCCGGCATCGTGTTCGGCGCCGGGTGGACCCCGTGCATCGGCCCGATCCTCGGCACGCTGCTCACGTGGGCGATGGACCGCGCCACCATGACCGCGGGCCTCGTGCTCCTCGGCGGCTATTCCCTCGGCCTCGCCGTTCCCTTTCTCCTCGCCGCTCTCGCCACCGGCTGGTTCCTCTCCGCTACGCGACGTTTCCGCGGCGCGATCCCGGTGTTCGAGAAGGTTTCCGGTGGCCTGCTGCTCGTCGTGGGCATCATGCTCGTCACGGGGACGTTCACGTCGCTCGCGGCGTGGGCGGCGCGGCTGACGCCGGCGTTCCTGCTCGAACGCATCTGACGGGTTGCCTCGGCGAACTACATTCACGCAGAGGCGCAAAGGACGCAGAGACAGACAGGAGCCGCACACTACGTAGAGCTCTTCTGTCGCGCGGAGCTCGATTGCGCGCCAAACCAAGAACCACACCGTCCGAAACGGTGTGGGGTGGCTCCGCGTACTCTGCGCTTCTGTGGTGAGTGTCGTTTACAGACCCGCGCGTCCTTTGAGGAGATCAGGGACCCGGCGAAGCAGCTCGAAGGGTTCGACGGGCTTCGGGAGGAAGTCGGTGCAGCCGGCCTCGATGCAGCGGCGTCGTTCCTCGGCGCCGGAGCGGCCGGTCAGGGCGACGACCGGGATGTCACGGGTCGCTTCGCGCGTGGTCAGTTCGCGGGCTACCTCGAGGCCCGGCCGGTCAGGCAGGCCGAGGTCGAGGAGTACGAGGTCGGGCAGGGCGTTCTCGACGGCCGCGAGCGCTTCGGCGGCGGAAGCGGCTTCGCGCACGTCGTAGCCGGCCTCCTGGAGAAGCATACGGAACGCTTCGCGGAGCAGCGAGTCATCCTCGACGAGCAGGATGCGAAAGGGAAGGTTCGACACGCCGGGAAGCTAGAGCGGGAGGATCACCCGGGCAAGCGGCCCTGGTCGAGCGCGTCGGCGAGGAGCTGGCGGCGGAGCAGAGTCGCATAGAGTCCCTGCGCCTCGATCAGGTCGGCATGCCGGCCGCGCTCGACGATCCTGCCTTCGTCGAGAACGAAGATGCGATCCGCTTCCATCACCGCGCTCATCCGATGGCTGATGATGAGCGCGGTGCGCGTCCGCATCACCGTGCGCAGGTTCTTCAGGATTTCCGTCTCCGTGGCCGTGTCGACCGCGCTCAACGCATCATCGAGGATCAGGATGCGAGGATCTCGTGCGACGGCACGCGCGAGCGTCGTGCGCTGCCGCTGTCCACCCGACAGGTTGACGCCGCGCTCACCGAGCAGTGTATCGAACGCGGCCGGGAACGCCTCGACTGTCGATGTCAGCTGCGCGACATCCGCGGCCGCGCGGATGCGTGGATCGGCGGCGGGGAGTCCGAGGCCGATGTTGTCGCCAATGGTTTCGGAGAACACGAACGTATCCTGCGGCACGACGCCGATCGCGGCGCGCAGCTGCGCGAGCGGGATGCGGTCGAGTGGCACGTCATCGATCAGGATCTGGCCGCGCGTGGGATCGTAGCGACGCGTCAGCAACGCCACGATCGTCGACTTCCCGGAGCCTGTTGGCCCGACGATCGCCGCCGTCTCGCCTGCCTCGATGCGGAACGACACGCCGCTCAGTACCTCGCGGTCGGTGCCCGGATACCGGAACGACACATCGCGGAACTCGATGGTGCCGCGCGCCGCGGCCAGCTCGATCGGATCCGTGGGATCCGCGACGGCGGGCTGCATCTCGAAGATCCTGTTCATCCGGCCCATCGATGCCGCGCCGCGCTGGAACAGGTTGATCACCCAGCCGAGCGCGATCATCGGCCATGTCAGCATGCCGAGGTACACGCCGAACGCTACGAACTCGCCCGGCGTGAGGGTGCCGCTCATCACCTGACGCCCGCCCACGATCAGCACGATCAGCGCACCCAGGCCGGTGAGCAGCGACAGCAGCGGCTGGAACAGTGCGGACGTGCGCGCGAGCGCCATGTTCTTCTCGTGGTAGCCGCGGTTCAGCTCCGCGAATTCCTCTTCCTGTGCGGACTCCTGGACGTACGCGCGCACGATGCGCACGCCGCTCAGGTTCTCCTGCACCATGGTCGACAGCTCGCCGAAGTGCTCCTGGATGCGCTCGAAACGGCGGTGGATGATGCGGCCGAAGATGCTCATTACCGGTGGCAGCAGCAGGAGCGGAATCGCCGCGACCAGTGTCAGCGAGAGACTGTACTGCACCATGAACGCAACGGAGAACGCGGTCATTACTACCGTGTTGGCCGAATACATGATGCCCGGGCCCACCGCCTGCCGGACGGCCTGCGTGTCGTTCGTCGCCCGGCTCATCAGGTCGCCCGTGCGCGTGCGGTCGTAGAAGCGCGCGTCGAGCCGGAGCAGGTGGTCGAAGAAGTCGTCGCGCAGGTCGTTCTCGATGCGACGGCTGATGCCGTTGAGCTGATAGCGCATGCCGAAGCGCCCCGCTCCGCTCACCGCCGCCACCGCGATGATCGCGGCCGCATACAGCGCGAGCCGACCCCCCGTCAGGTCCGGTGCTCCGATCGCATCGATCGCCTCGCCAATCAGCCACGGGCCGGCCACACCCGCGCCGTTCGAAATGAGGATCAGGAGCAGCCCGAGTGCGATTCCGGCGCGATAGGGTCGGACGTACTTCAGGAGCGGGCGGAGCTGATTCACTTCTGCGACTTCGGGTGCGGTTTCTGGGTGGACGGTCGCGCGGGCGGTGTGCCGGTACGCGGTCCTGAACGGATTGTTACGAGACGTGTCGGAATGTAGCGGACGGAACGGCGGTGTGCATTACCGCGGCGTCCCACACTTCGATCGGCCGGAGTCCATGTATCCGTTGCGCGCGCGTCCCACACTTCGATCGGCCGGAGTCCGTGTATCCGTTGCGCGCGAACTTCCAATGCTGAGAAGTCCGGATGGGACTACCGGAAGGTGACCCTTCTGGAGCGGCACAACTTCCAACGCTGCACGGAGCTGCGCGGCCGCGTGGGAAGTTAGTCCGCTCCACAGCGTCGAACTTCCAGCAGTCGCGTCCCGCTATCGCAATCCGGGAAGTTGGCCGCGTTACAAAGAGTCCGCGATGCGGCGCGCAGCCACGACCACGCGGCGGAACCACCCTCGGCTCGGGAATCCGGGACCCTGCGAGGGCGAACGCGCACCGCGTCACCCGTCACACAACCGCACCCAGGCCGGGAGGGGCAGGGTGGCATGCCCGTTGCCCTTGTACAGGGCGCCCGCGGCGCGAGCAGAACGCCGCCGAAACGGGCCCGCTTCAAAGCAGAGAGGTGCGTTCCCGATGGAGGCCGTGATGAGAAAGAGGAATCGTTGGGCTGCAATGGGCTTCGCAGCCCTGATCGGCGCGGCGTCGCTGGCGTGCGGCGACGGCGTGGAAGATCGTTCCGCACTCGAGCAGGACGAACTCGATCGCGACCTCGAGCTGGCGCTCCAGGGTGACAGCACGATGGCCACTTTCGAGGACACGATCGTGGCGCAGGACGCTGCGGAGCCGGAGCCCGAGACGCCCGCTGCGCAGCCGGCCCCGAGGCCGTCGACACCGCGTCCACGACCGAGTGCGCCGGTCGAGGACCGGACGCCGGATCCGGCGCCGACGCCCGCGCCGCAGCCGCGCGTTGTGACGTCGACCGCACCGGTCGGGACGACGTTCAACATCCGGTTGAACGAGGAGCTGTCGACGCAGACGAACCGCGCGGGTGATTCATTCCTCGCCACGCTCGACGAGCCGATCCTCGGCGACGACGGTTCCGTCGTGGTGCCGGCGGGTGCGACCGTGCGCGGCCGTGTGACGGGCGTGCAGAAGTCCGGTCGTGTCGGTGAGACCGCAGTGCTGAGTCTTGCGTTCGAAACGGTTTCGTTCGCCGGCGAGAGCTACGCACTCGATGCGACGGTCGTGCGGGCGGACCCGGAGCGCGTGTCGCGCGAGAGCACGGGTGAGCAGGTAGGCAAGGTCGCGGCGGGTGCGGCCGCAGGCGCGATCCTCGGTCGTGTGCTCGGGAAGAACACGAGCTCGACGATCAAGGGCGCCGTCATCGGCGCAGCCGCGGGTACCGCGATCGCCATGGGTACGGCGGACGTCGACGCCGTGCTGAAGCAGGGCTCGATCATGACGATTCGCCTGGATTCGCCGATTCGAGTGACACGTACGATCAGCTGACGACCGCGTCCGGCAGCAACGGACGCACACGAAAGGTCGGTTCCCGGACGTTGGGGTGGCGTCCCGGGGGCCGGCCTTTCGCCTTGTGGCGGATGCGGCGGGCGACGAACGGCGGACGACATGGGGCGGGCGACGTACGGCGGGCGACCCGGGGCGGGAAGGGCGGTAGGGTGGACCCGCTGTAAAAAACCCGCCGTGTAGTCGCCCGCCGTCAGTCGCCCGCCGTCAGTCGCCCGCCCCAAGTCGCCCGTTACACGTCGCCCGCAGCCTCAAAATCCGGCCGCCACCCCTCCCGACCGCGGATCCGACAGCCCCAGCCATTCATTGCCGATGCGGAACAGCGTGGGCGCGTTGCCGACGTAGCCGCTGCGCTCGTCCACCTGATGGCCCAGCGCGCGCAGCGAGTCGGCGATGTCGGTCGGCAGCCCGTTCGGCTCGTAGCCGAGCACGTCCGGCAGGTGCTGATGGTGGATGCGCGGGCCGTTGACGGCGGAGCCGAGATCGAGCTCGTAGTCGAGCAGATTCGAGATGACCTGGAAGACGGCGGTGATGATGCGCGGTCCGCCGCGCGCACCCGTCACGATCAACGGCTCGCCGTTCGGATCGAGCACGATGGTCGGCGTCATGGCGGAGAGCATGCGCTTGCCGGGCTCGATGGCGTTCGCCGCGCCCTGCACGAGTCCGTACATGTTCGGAACACCGGGCTTCGAGGTGAAATCGTCCATCTCGTCGTTGAGCAGGAAGCCCGCACCGGAGACCGTGACGGCGGAGCCGTAGAGGTCGTTGATGGTCGTCGTCAGCGCGACGGCGTTGCCCATCGGATCGACGATCGAGAAGTGTGTCGTGTGTTCGGGCTCGGCGATCACCCCCGCCCCGGGCAGGATCTCCGCTGACGGTGTAGCGTGCGCGGTGTCGATGGATGCGCGCAGTCGCTCGATGTACGCGGGGGACAGCAGTTCCGACGGAACGTTCACGAAGTCGGGGTCACCGAGGAAGGTGTTGCGGTCGGCGAACGCGCGGCGCATGGCCTCGGCGGTGAGGTGCAGCGAACGCGGGGAGTGCCAACCCGCCGCGCGCAGGTCGAACCCGTCGAGAATCCCGGCGATCAGCGCGAGCGTGATGCCGCCGGACGATGCGGGCGGCATCGAGATGACTTCGTGACCGCGATACTGGAAACGCACCGGCTCGCGCCACATGGCCCGGTAGTTGGCGAGGTCCTGTTGCGTGATGAGACCGCCGCCGCTCTGCATCTCCGCCACGATCAGATCGGCGGTCTCGCCCTCGTAGAATCCCGCCGGCCCGCGCTCCGCGATCCGCTCGAGCACGGCCGCGAGATCCGGATTCTGCCACGTCGAGCCCTCGGAAATCGGCTCGCCGCCGGGAAGGAAGAGCGCGGCGGAGCCGTCGAACAGCGCGAGCCGCTCCGCGGCGTTCGCGATCGATCGGGCGAGCTGTGCATCGACGACGAAGCCGTCGCGTGCAAACCGAATCGCGGGCGCGATGAGCTCGGCCCACGGCTTCGTGCCGAAGCGCTGGTGTGCCTCCCACAGGCCCATGACGGCGCCCGGCACACCTGACGCCTGATGCCCGATTACCGACGCATCCGTGACCTCGCCCGCGGCGTCGACGTACATGTCGCGCGTGGCGGCGAGCGGCGCCTTTTCGCGGAAATCGAGTGCCGCGGCGGTGCCGTCGTTCATGTGCGTGACCATGAAGCCGCCGCCACCGAGGTTGCCGGCCTCCGGGTACACGACCGCCAGCGCGAATGCCACCGCGATCGCGGCGTCCACGGCGTTGCCGCCCGCCCGCAGCACTTCGACGCCGACTTCCGTCGCGAGACGCGCATCGGTGGCGACGAGTCCGCTGTCCGCGCGCGCGGGTTCCGCATTGAGCGGGAATGCCCAGTCCTGAGGTACGGCGGCGAGCGGAGATGCCGGTGCCGGCGCTTCGGCCGTCGTGCACGCGAACAGCAGCAGGGCGGACAGGAAGGCGGGCAGGACTTTCATGCGGTCTCCTCGAGGGCGTGCATTGCACAGGCGGCGAGTACGGCCGCGCCGCGCGCGAGCACGCGTTCGTCGATGTCGAAGCGCGGGTGATGATGCTCGCGCGGCGGGTCGAGCGCCGCGCCGATCCAGAAGAAGCAGCCGGGCGCCTCGCGCGCAAGGAACGCGAAGTCTTCCGCGCCCATCCACGGCTCGAACGCGCCGATTTCGGCGTCGTCGCCGAGTGCACCGCGCGCGGCGTTGCGCACGAGCTCGGTCATCGCGGCGTCGTTGACGACCGGCGGATACCCGGGTACGAGGTCGACACGGGAGCGGCCATGCAGCGCGTCTCCAATACGTGCGGCCGCGTGCAGTTCGTCATGCAGCCGCTTGCGCACGCGTTCCTCGAAGTAGCGCAGGGTCCCGAGCAGCTCGACGTGCTCCGCGAGCACGTTCTCCGCTACGCCGCCGTGCACGGTGCCGATGTGCAGCACGCCCTGGTCGGAGGGCGCGAGCGCGCGTGCGAGTGCGCTCTGGAGTGCGAGGATCACATGCGCGGCGATGACGATCGCGTCCACGCCTTCATCCGGCCGCGCCGCGTGGGCCGCCCGTCCCTCGATCGTCAGGGTAAATCGATCGGAGCCCGCCATGATGGGTCCGGGCGAGGCGAGGATGCGGCCGGCCGGCAGGTGTGCGCCGATGTGCGCGCCGAACACGGCGGACACGCCACGCATCGCGCCGTCCTCGATCATGCGCAACGCGCCGGACTTGCCGTCGTCGTCGGACGCTTCCTCGGAGGGCTGGAAGAGCAGGCGGATGGTGCCACGGGGACGTGGCGTTTCCGACAGCAGGCGCGCCGCGCCGACGAGCATGGCCACGTGTGCGTCATGGCCGCACGCATGCATGACGCCGGGGACGGTCGAACGATATGCGACGTCGTTCGCCTCCTGGATCGGGAGCGCGTCCATGTCTGCGCGCAGTGCGACCACCGGTTCGCATTCGCCGAGCTCGGCCACGACGCCGGTACGCCCGACGCCGGTGGTCGTGCGGAATCCGAGCGCGGCCACGCGTTCCGCAGCGACTCGTGCGGTGCGAGTCTCCGCGAACGCGAGCTCGGGATGCCGGTGCAGGTCGCGGCGCAGCTCTACGAGTTCCGGCTCGAAGGCCGCCGCGCGGCGGAGCAGGGTGGTCATCGGAGGGTCGACCCTGTAAGTTGGCCGCGCAATGTACCCTCGCCCGGGAAACCCCGGCAAGCGTGCCCCCAATGGCCTCGGATTCACCGAAAGACCCGCGTCTCACCGAGCAGCGCAACCCGCGCAGCACGCGCATCGACAGGCTGTCCACGCTCGAGATCGTCGATCTCATCAACGCCGAGGACCGGATGGTGGCGGAGGCGGTCGGGGAGGAGCGCGAAGAGATCGCGCGCGCGGTCGACATCGTCGTGGAAGCGTTCCGGAACGGCGGCCGCCTGATCTACGTGGGTGCGGGCACGTCGGGACGGCTCGGTGTGCTGGACGCGGCGGAGATGCCGCCGACGTACGGCACCGATCCCGGCATGGTGCTAGGCGTGATCGCAGGTGGGACCGAAGCGCTGATCCGCGCGCGGGAGGGTGCGGAGGACGACCGCGATACCGCGCGTCGCGACATCGATGCGCGCGGCCCGGGTCCGGCCGACTTCGTGCTCGGCATCGCATCGTCGGGCACGACGCCCTACGTCCACGCCGCGCTGGCCCGTGCACGGGAACGCGGCGCGCGCACGGGTTTCCTGCTGTGCACGTATCCCTCGCAGGAGCTGCTCGACACGCACGACGTGGTGATCGCGCCGCTGGTCGGGCCGGAGGTGATCACCGGCTCGACGCGCATGAAGGCCGGGACGGCGACGAAGATGGTGCTGAACACGATCACGACGGCGGCGATGGTGAAGCTCGGGAAAGTGTACGGCAACCTGATGGTGGATCTCCAGGTGACGTGCGAGAAGCTGCGCGACCGCGGCGAACGCATCCTGATGGAAACGCTGGGGACGAGTCGTGAGGAGTCGGCGGAGCTGCTCGAGGCGGCGGGCGGCCACGTGAAGACGGCGATCGTCATGGGGCGGCTCGGCCTGAACCGTGAGGAGGCGCGTGCGCGGCTGGCCGCGGAGGGCGGCATGATCGCACGCATCACCGGCGACCTGGGGCCGAGCTGATGCGCGTCGTGGGCCTGATGTCCGGCACATCGCTGGACGGCATCGATGCAGCCGTCGTGCGATTCGACGGAGACGCCGACGCGCTGGACTGGCAGGTCGAAGGATTCGTGAGCCTGCCCTACACGGCCGCACAGCGCGCGGAGATCCACGATGCGATCGCCGCCGGCGGACCCGCGCAGCTGTGCCGGCTGCACGCAAGGCTGGGCGAGTGGTTCGCGGCCGCGGCGCTGGATGCGATCGCTGCGGCCGGACTCGAGCGTTCCGACGTGGACCTGATCGGATCGCACGGGCAGACCATCTGGCACGAGCCGCCCACCGCGAGTGAGCGCGGCGCCACGCTTCAGCTCGGCTGCGCAGCGACGATCGCGGAGCGCACCGGGATCGACGTCGTGCACGACTTCCGCGCGCGCGACGTCGCCGTGGGCGGGCATGGCGCACCGCTCGTACCATGGGTGGATCGGCTCCTCTTCTCCGTGGTGGGGCGCACACGCGTGCTCCAGAACATCGGGGGCATGGCGAATCTGACGTGGGTGCCGCCGCGCGGTTCGTCCGATCCGCTGGTGGCGTTCGACACGGGTCCTGGCAACGCGCTGATCGATGCAGCGGTCGAGCGCGCGACGCTGGGCGATGAGACGTTCGACCGGGATGCACACTGGGGCGGCGCGGGCTCGGTCGACCAGGTGCTGCTCGAGGAGCTGCTCGCCCACGACTACTTCCGCCGGCCGCCGCCCAAATCGACCGGACGCGAAGTGTTCGGCCGCGCGTTCGTGGATGAACTCCTCGAGCGCCGCGGCCGGCCCGAAGGCTGGAGTGCGTGGGCCGACTTCGTGGCTACGCTGACCGCATTGACCGCCCGCACGATCGCCGACGCGATTCGATCGTGGATCGCGCCGCGACCTGTCGACGAGGTCATCGTGACGGGCGGCGGTGCGCGCAATCCGCTGATCATGGCGATGCTGAAGGAACGGCTCGCGCCGATTCCCGTGCTGGCCGGCGAGTCGCTCGGGATCGACCCGGATGCGAAGGAAGCCGTTGCGTTCGCTGCATTGGCGTGGGCACACGCGGGCGGCATCACCGGCAACGCACCGGAGGCGACCGGCGCCGGAGGACCGCGCGTTCTCGGCTCGCGGACGCCCGCATGAGCGCACGCGCGCGGCTGTTGTTCCCGGCGATCCGCTGGTCCGAAGGGCGCGGATACGTTTGCGAGGGCATCGACATCGACGATGCGCTCGCGCTGGGTGTCGGCGGTTTCTGCATCTTCGGCGGGCGCGCGGATGCCGCGCGTGAACTCACGTCCGAGCTGCGCGCCCGCAGCCGCGTGCCGCTGCTGATCGCGTCGGACCTGGAACGCGGCGCTGGCCAGCAGCTCGCAGGCGCCACGCAGCTCCCGCCCCTCGCCGCCATCGGCTCGCTCGACGATCTCGATGCGACCCGGCGCGCCGCGGAGATCACGGCGCGCGAAGCCCTCGCACTCGGCGTGAACTGGGTCTTCGCACCGGTGGCCGATGTGGATCTCGAGCCGCGCAACCCGATCGTCGGCACGCGCGCGTTCGGAGCGGATCCGGAGGCCGTCGCGCGCCACGTAACGGCGTGGGTATACGGCTGTCACGATGCCGGTGCACTCGCCTGCGCGAAGCACTTCCCGGGACACGGCCGCACGTACGAAGACTCGCACGCCGCGCTGCCGCACGTCGATGCTGCGCGCGCGGAACTCGAGTTGGATCTGAGACCGTTCCGCGCGGCCATCGCCGCGGGTGTGGACGCGGTGATGACGGCGCACGTCGCGTACCGGGCTCTCGACCCGTCAGGCGCACCCGCGACGCTTTCGGAGCCCATCCTCCGCCGGTTGCTGCGGGACGAGCTCGGATTCAACGGTCTGGTCGTGAGCGATGCGTTCATCATGGAAGGCGTGATCGGCGCGGGCGGGGAGCGCGAGGCGGCGGTGCGGGCGATCCGGGCCGGCTGTGACGCGGTGCTCTATCCCTCGGACGCGCGTGCTGTGCTCGCTGCGCTCGATGCGGCGAACGTAAACGCCGACGCATCTCTCGCACGCATCGAGGCGGCTGCAGCGCGACCGATGCCCGCGGCCGCGGCCAATGACGACGATGCGCACTGGGCGGAGGAGCTTGCGGACCGGACGATCGTGCACGTGCGCGGCGAACGCTCGGTGCCGCGTCGCATGGCGCTTGTGGAAATCGACGATGATGCCGGTGGACCGTACGCGCCGCCTGCGCGCGCTGCATTCGAAGCCACGTTGCGCGCGAGTGGCATCGAGATCGACTCGTCTGCACCGGTGAAGCTGATCGCGCTGTACGCGGACATCCGCGCGTGGAAGGGGCAGCCGGGTCTCACGGAGTCCGGCCGTGTGCGGCTGGCGCAGGCGCTCGAGACATGGCCGGATGCGCGCGTCATGCTTTTCGGCCATCCGCGGCTGGCCGACGGCATCGGTGCGGCGAACGTCGCGGCGGCATGGGGCGGTGAAGCGCTGATGCAGCGCGCGGCCGCACGCTTGCTCGCGCGGGAGGCGCGCGTTTGACCGGGCGCAGGGAGCGCCGGCCGCGCAGCCGTCCGCCCGCGGACGCACACGCGCCTCGGCCGGGCCTCGTCGAGCTCGTGCAACGCTGGGGACCGTGGATCGCGGTCGGCCTCGCCGTGCTGCACTTCCTGCTCGCACTCATCACGCTGATCCCCACGCCGCACACCGGCGGTGACAACACGGCGTACCTCACGCTCGCGCGCTCGCTGCTCGAGCGCGGCGAATACCTCAGCCTGTACGAGCCGGGCGACCCGGCACACGTCCAGTATCCGCCGGTGTTCCCCGGAATCCTCGCGGCCGCGATGGCGGTCGGTCTCGAGCCCTGGGTGCCGCTGAAGATCGTCGTTGCGCTCATGTCGTCGGCCGCGGTCGCGTTCACCTTCCTGTGGCTGCGACGCGCGGAACGCGCCGCACTCGGCCTTGCGGTCGGTCTCGTGCTCGCGCTCGCGCCCGGTGTGCTCGAGCAGGGGCGCTGGATCCTCTCCGATGTGCCGTTCTGGTGCTTCACCATGCTCGCGCTCTGGGCGTTCGCAGCGCCGCAGCGCGAGAGCACGGGACGTTTCGCCATCGGCGTTGCCGCACTCACGCTCGCGTACTTCACGCGCTCGGCGGGGCTGCCGCTCGTGCTCGCGGCGTTCGCATGGCTCGCGCTGCGCCGCGACTGGAAGCGGCTCGCCATTGCGGCGGCGATCGTCGTTCCGCTCGCGCTGCTCTGGTGGCTGCGCGCGCGCGGCGTGGAAACGCTGGACTACGCGGAGCAGTTCTGGCTGATCGATCCCTACGCGCAGGACAGCGGCCGCATCGGTTTCGGTGACCTCGTTGCGCGCATCGGCGAGAACGCACGCAAGTACGTCACGCTGCACCTGCCCATCCTGCTCTTCGGCCGCGAGAGTGCCGGGCTGGCGCTGCTGGGCGGGGTCGTGCTCGCGTTGGCCGGTGCAGGTTGGGCGGGACGCATCAGGCGCCCGACACTGCCGGAGCTCTTCCTGCCGCTCTACCTCGGCCTGCTTCTGGTGTGGCCCGCGGTGTGGTCCGGCGAGCGTTTCCTCCTGCCCGCGCTGCCGCTCCTGCTCTTCTACGCCGGCGCGGCCTTCGTGCGGCTGGCACACAGGGTGCACGCGGGCGCCGCGGCCACGGCCGGCGCGTTGGCGGCTGCGCTGCTGATCCTGGTCGGCGTGCTGGCCACGGCCGATGCCGCACGCGCGGGCTCGGCGTGCCGCGCCGCGACGTCGATCGGCGGCCCGCTCGCCTGCCTGCCTGCGCCCTGGCTCGACTTCTTCGCAACCGCGGAGTGGGCGCGCACCGCCACGGACGAGGACGCCGTGGTGCTGTCGCGCAAGCCGCGGCTGTTCTACTGGTTCTCCGGCCGCAAAGGCCGCATCTACCCTTTGCGCGAGGACCCCGACGCGTTCTTCGAGGAGGCGGAGTCGATCGGTGCGGACTACGTGGTGCTCGATGCGCTCGGCGGCCTCGCCCAGGTCTACGTCGTGCCGGCGCTGCTGCGGAAGCCGGACGCGTTCTGCATCGCGATACCGCCCGCGACGTCCGGGACGGCCGTCTTCGGTATCCGGCCGGACGCGCGCTCGATTCCCGATCGGCCGCTCGGTGAAGGGGAGGTGGGGTTTCCTCCGTGTGAGAATCTTGCATCCGGGCAGTGAGACCAACGGAAGTTCACCACAGAGGCGCAGCGGACGCGGAGGAAAAACCGTGAACAGAGTGTGGTGGTGATGGGCGGCTCCGGAATCTCTCTGCGTTCTCCGCGGCTCTGTGGTGAATTCCGCAGAGGCCTCCGATGAGAGGAATCGACTGGGCGATCGTCGCGCTGTACATGGCGGTGACGATGGGCATCGGGTTCTACCTCGCGCGGCGCGCGTCGGGAAGCATCGAGGACTTCTTCGTCGGCGGGCGTACGCTGCCGTGGTGGCTTGCGGGGACATCGATGGCGGCGACGACGTTCTCGATCGACACGCCGCTGTATGTCGCAGGTGTTGTCGGCACGCGCGGAATCGCGGGGAACTGGGAGTGGTGGGCGTACGCCGTCGCGCACGTGATCATGATCTATGTGTTCGCGCGGCTGTGGCGGCGCGCGGAGATCGTGACCGACAACGAGCTGACCGAGCTGCGTTACGGTGGCCGGCCGGCGGCGACCCTGCGCGCGGTGAAGGGGTTCCTGTTCGCGGTGGTGATCGGCAGCATCGGCATCGGTTACGCGATGCTGGCGATGGTCAAGGTGGTCGATGCGCTCGGCATCTTCCCGAGCCTCGGCCTCGACGTCGGCGACCAGGGCAAGCTGTGGGGCATCGTTGCGGTGAGCGTGCTCGTCCTTGCGTACGCCGGCATATCGGGCCTCTGGGGCGTCGCGGCCACGGACTTCTTCCAGTTCGTCCTCGCCATGATCGGCGCAGTGATCGTCGCAGTCGCAGCCGTGGCGCACGTGGGCGGGCTGGGCGAGATGGTGCGGCTGGCGCAGTCGCACACGGAGTTCGATGCGCTCGCGTTCACACCGCTCACCTTCGGCGGACCCGACGGGCTCGTGGGATGGTCGCGCTTCGCGGGAATTACCGCGACGACCTTCTTCGCGTACGTGACGGTGCTCTGGTGGGCGTTCCGCCGTTCGGATGGCGGCGGCGAGTTCATCCAGCGGCTGTCGGCAGTGCCGACGGAGGCCGACGCGGAGAAGGCGGCGTGGTTCTTCAACATCATGCATTACGTCGTACGCACGTGGCCGTGGATCATCGTCGCACTCGTCGCACTCGCGATCTATCCGGAGCTCGAGGACAGGGAACTCGGGTATCCGCGGCTGATGCTCGACTTCCTGCCTGCGGGCGTGCTCGGCCTCGTCGTCGCGTCGCTGCTCGCCGCCTTCATGAGCACGGTGTCGACGCTCATCAACTGGAGCGCGTCGTACATGACGAACGATCTGTATGCGCGCTTCATGCGGCCGAAGGCGTCGCAGAAGGAACTGGTGATGGCGGCGCGGGTTGCGTCCGTGATCGTGACCGCGATCGGCGCGTTCGCGGCATTCAACTCCACGAGTATTGCGACGGTCTACCGCCTCATTCTCGCCGTCGGAACCGGCCCCGGGCTGGTCCTGATCCTGCGCTGGTACTGGTGGCGCATCAACGCGTGGGCGGAGATGGCCGCGATGCTGGCCGGCTTCATCACCGGATTCCTCACGTCCGTGCAGAATCCGTGGCTGAATCTGCAGATCGCCGACTTCGGCATGCGGCTGTTCGTCACGGCCGGCATCACACTCGTAGTCTGGGTGCCCGTCATGCTGCTGACGAGGCCGGAATCCGATGAGCGGCTGGACGATTTCTATCGGCGGGTCCGTCCGGGTGGGCCGGGCTGGCGCAGGCAGCGCGAACGCACGGGCATCCCGCCCGTCCAGGATCTCGGCCGCGATGCGCTGCGCGTGCTCGCCGGACTGATGATCCTGTTCGGTGCGATGTTCGCGGTGGGTGGTGCGGTGCTGCTGCGGCCGCGCACGACGATCGTCATGAGTGTGATTGCGCTCGCTGGATTGTGGTGGCTCAGGCGCCTGGGCTCTACGGGGGAGGTCGTGGCGTGAACTTCGAGTCGGGAGTCGGGAGTCGGGAGTCGAGAGCAGGGCAACTGCGGGGAATCGGGTGGATCATCCTCGCGTGTGCGGCGTGTGCAGGACGTGCGGAGCCTGTCGAGCCGACGCCCGTCGAAGCGGCCGCGCCGGCGCCGCTGCCCGCCATCGCGCCGCGCACGGGTGCACTGCAGCTCGACCTCGTGTATCCGCCGGAAGGTGCGGCGGTCGCGTCACGGGACTCGACGTTCGTATTCGGTTCGACGGGTACGGGCCAGGCGCGGCTCACCATCAACGGTGCGCCCGTGACCGTGTCGCCCAACGGTGCGTTTCTCGCCTTCCTGCCGGTCCCGCCCGACGGGCTCTACAGACTGGAGGCGAGCGCGAACGGCGCATCGCAGACGTTCGAGCGCACGGTGCAGGTCCCGCCGCCCGTCACGACGCCCACGGCTCCCGCGATCCTCGGCGGGCTGCGTCCCACGGGATCGTGGTCGGTCGCGCAGGGCAGCATGATCGAGTTTGCGTTCCGCGGCACGGCGGGCGGGCGTGGATTCCTCGTGCTGCCGGACGGCCGTCGCATCGCGCTGCTCGAGGAACCCGCCAGGACCGAGGCACTCTCGAACGCCGGTGACTTCGATCGTGCCGCGGGAGGTGCAGCGGCGATGTCGCAAGGAAGGCTCTCCGTGTACCGCGCGCTCGTGCCCGCGGTGCCGCTCACCGCGCGCGATACGTCGATCATGCGGCCGCTCTTCGGCTCGCTGGATGCTCCGGTTGGCGCGAAGGCGGAGCCGCTTCCGGCCGCGGTGCGCGGCGCGAGCTTCGAGCTCCTTGCCGGCGCGGACACGGTACGTCAGCCGCTGCCGCTCACACTGGCGCTTTACGACCCCGCGATGCCGCGCGTCGCGGTGGTGCAGGGTCCGCAGGACCGTCATTTCCGTGTGCGCGGGCGTCCGCACACGTCGGGGCCGTTCCACTGGTTCTGGCCGGCGGGCACGCGTCTGGTCCTGGTGGAGCAGCGCAACGACATGGTAGCGGCACGCCTTGCCGACGACATGATCGCGTGGCTGCCGGCGTCGGACGTGCGCATGCTGCCCGAAGGCACGCCGCCGCCGGGGGCCGTACTCGATGGTGCGCGCTTCTCGGCGCATGCGGGTTGGATCGAGCTGCGACTGCCGCTCGGCGCGCGGCTGCCCTACCAGGTCGACGAACGCGAACGCGCGCTCATCGTCGATGTGTTCGGTGCGGTGAGCGCCGTCAACTTCTTCCAGTACGGATCGCTGGATCCGCTGATCGAGCAGGCGGAGTGGAGCCAGCCCGCCGACAGCACCTTCCGCGTCACCATTCGCCTCACCGCGCCGGTGTGGGGATACGAGGCGGCGTATGAGGGTGACGTGCTCGTTCTGCGCATCCGTCGCCCGCCGGCGATCGATCCCGCGCGCCCGCTCGCCGGGCTGCTGATCGCGGTGGATGCCGGACACCCACCCGGCGGCGCGATTGGGCCGACGCGGTTGATGGAGTCGGAAGCGAACCTCGCAGTCGCGTTGCGTCTCCGGCCGATGCTGGAAGCCGCCGGTGCGCGCGTGCTGATGACGCGCGTCGACACGACGGCGGTTCCGCTCGGTGCACGACCCGAGATGGCGGCGGACTCGGGCGCACACATTCTCGTGTCCATCCACAACAACGCGTTTCCGGATGGCGTGAATCCGTTCGAGAACAACGGCACGAGCGTGTACTACTACCACGCGCACGCGCAGGACCTTGCCGCGGCATTGCAGCGCGAGCTGCTGGCGGAGCTGGGGCTGCGCGACATCGGCATCGGCCGCGCCGACCTCGCGCTCGCGCGGCCGACGTGGCTGCCCGCGGCGCTCACGGAAACGATGTTCCTGATGGTACCCGAGCAGGAAAACGCGCTGCGCCAGCCGGAGGTGCACGAGCGCATCGCGGCCGCGCACCTGCGTGCGCTGGAAGCGTTCGTGCGCCGGCGCGCGGGCCTCTGACGGGACGACGGGTCGTGCGACGGATCGGGCTCGCAACGGCGCTGCTGCTCCTGTTCGCAGCCGGACCGGCCGCGGCGCAGATCGAACCCGACGTGCGCTACCGCACGCTCGATTCGGAACACTTCCGCCTCAGCTACGGTCCGGGGCTGGACACGCTCGCCATGCGCGCGATCGATGTGGCGGAGGCTGCGTACACGTACCTTGCCGAACGGCTGGATCGCGAGCCCGCGACACCGATCGACATCGTACTCACCGACAATCAGGACCTCACGAACGGAACGGCCGGGGTGTTCCCGTCCAACCGCATCCGCCTGTGGGCGCGGCCGGCGGTGGGCGTGGATGGTCTCGACTTCAACGCGGACTGGCTCGAGCTCGTGATCGTGCACGAGCTCACGCACATCTTCCATCTCGATGTCACGGGCGCACTCGGTCGCACCATGCGCGCTGTATTCGGCCGGCTGCCGCTGCTCTGGCCGATGTTCCCCGCCGTCGGCTCGCCGCGCTGGACCACGGAAGGGCTCGCGGTCGTGTACGAATCGGAGGCCACGGGCATGGGTCGCGCCCGTGGCAGCTACCATCGCATGGTCGTGCGGACGGACGCGCTCGAGGATGGCATCGAAGCCTACTCGCGTGTGAACGCGATCTCGCCGATCTGGCCGGGCGGCGAGCGGCCGTACAT
>CAYUIG010000011.1:0-6800 GCA_964444685.1 uncultured Gemmatimonadaceae bacterium
CATCGCGCCCGGCTACGACCACATCACGAGCGCGATCGGCGCCGCGCAGATCGGCTGGTACGGCACCGCGCTGCTGTGCTACGTCACGCCGAAGGAGCACCTCGGCCTGCCGGACCGCAATGACGTGAAGCAGGGCGTGATTGCGTACCGCATCGCGGCGCACGCAGCGGACCTCGCCAAGGGACATCCGCGCGCGCAGGAATGGGACGACGCGCTGTCGAAGGCGCGCTTCGAGTTCCGGTGGGAGGATCAGTTCAACCTGTCGCTCGACCCGGTGACCGCGCGCGCGATGCACGACGAGACGCTGCCCGCGCCCGGAGCGAAGCTCGCACACTTCTGCTCGATGTGCGGGCCGAAGTTCTGCTCGATGCGCATCTCGCACGACCTGAAGGCCGCGGCGGAAGCAGGCATGGAGGAGAAGTCGCGCGAGTTCCGTGAGAGCGGCGGCGAAATCTACGTCCAGGAGAGCTCGGCTTCCTGATCGAGGGCTGGATTCTTCGCGATTCTCGGCCTTCACGACCAGGCAACGTATAGCTTGCGCCCACAGTGGCATGGCGCTAGCTATAGCTTGCGTTAAGAGGGATAGAAGGCTAGATATACCTTGCCTGCGGATGCCTCCCAAGCAAGGTATAGCTGTCATGGCCAACTCTGATCGCGTACGGAAACTCGCGCGGGAGCAACTCGATCGGCGGTTCGACGAGGTGCGCAAAAGCGCGCCTGCTCTGCAACCACCTCCGAAGGGCTGGATTGCCGCGATCAGGAGCGCGCTCGGAATGACCCAGGCCGACCTTGCGAAACGCTTGGGGGTGACCCGGCAAGCGGTCACCCAACTCGAGCGTCGCGAAGCGGAAGGATCGATCACCCTCAACGCTTTGCGGGAAGCTGCCGAGGCGCTCGGTGGACGAGTTGCATACGTCGTGGTGCCGGAACACCGGTTATCGGAGACGTTGGAGGAACGCGCGTACGAGATCGCGCGGCACAGGGTGAGGACGGTTCGACACACCATGCGCCTGGAGGATCAGGAGACTGATTCTGACGTTGAGGAGCGGATTCGAGAGATCGCCGAAGATCTTCTCAGATCGCCAGAACGTCTCTGGTCGCATCCGGATGGACAGTAGCCTGCCAGGCGGGGCGACTCCAATCGATCCGGATGAAACCGAGGGTCTTCTCCAGCCTCACGTGACTACACGCGCGGAACTCGACGAGTTGGAGGAGGCGAATATCCAGATCGCCCTGGACTGGGCCATGCGCCGGGCCGTCACAGGCGGGCGTCGGGTGGACGTGCTTTCCGAGGACTTCCTATACGAGTTACACAGGCGGATGCTCGGAGATGTATGGAACTGGGCCGGAGAGGTGAGACGGTCAGAGAAGAACATCGGTGTGGAAAGACACAGGATTCGAGTCGAAGTCAGGAACCTTATCGGAGACGCTCGTGTGTGGCGGGAGCAGCAGGTATACGGCCCTGACGAGATTGCCGTGAGATTCCATCACAGGTTGGTGTCTATCCACCCATTCCCGAATGGCAATGGTCGACACGCTCGTTTGATGGCGGATCTCCTGGTAATGCAACTGGACCGACCGCCGTTCACGTGGGGCGGTGACCGGCTTTCGACCACCTCAGAATTGCGTACAACCTACATTGAGGCACTCCGCAAAGCGGACCGAGGGGACATAGGGTCGCTGCTGGAGTTCGCCCGCTCGTAGGCGGTACTCATTCGACCACCGCCCTCCGGTTAACGGATCGTTACGCGAGCAGCGTCGCGGACAACCACAGGCCGACGCCGAATACGACGTGCGTGCCCAGGCTCTTGATCCGCGCCTGCAACGGCTTCGGCGCGCGGCTCGACGCTACGCCGAGCCCAAGCGACGGCTGCAGCAGAAAGAACGGAAACACCACGGTCACGATGCCGAAGGCCAGCGCCGACAGCAGCGTCGGCGCACCGAGCCATGCACGGCCGGCAAGCAGCACGAACGCCACCGCCAGCGAGATGCCGATCGAGTAGTGCACGACCCAACCGACGACGCATTCGTACGACTTCGGCGCGGAAGCCGCGATGCGCTCGTGCCGGAACGTCCCGGGCATGTGTCGCACCCATCGACCCAGCAGACAGTAGTCGAGGGATGGGATCCCGAACGCGCGGCGAAGAAACAGATTCCACACATCCATCAGAAGCGTCGCGCCCACACCCATCACAACGCCACGCATCATACGGCCGCAGCAGGAGCCAGAGTACGGCTGCGCACCGTGCGGCCGCGGCGAATGATCCATTCGGCGACGACCGCATTGATCACCCATCCCGCACTCATCAGGACGGCACGCGGCCCCTCGGGCGGCATGCCGCCGACCATGATGAACCAGGGCAGGTGCGTGAAGACCTGCGTGCCCGCGCCCATGCCGAGCGCGTACGCACGGATCATCCATTCGCCGTGCGTCTTGAAGTTGCGGAGCTTCAGGGCCGCGTGCACGGCGATCACGAGGCACACGACCATCGCGACACCCACTACGAGCCGGGTCGCATAGAGAACTTCTCCGTCCGACGGCGGCCACGGGTAGAAGTGCGCCATCCACAGCCCGGTTAGTGCGGCAACGAATCCGAGCGCGGCCAGCACCTTACCGGCCGCCCGATGCCAGCCGCGGTTCCTCCGCCGGAACCCCCGCGAGAACTGGAACGCGCCGATCAGGCTGTATGGCAGGACCGCGAGAAGGTGCAGCACCACCGGAAAGGGCTGCGCGAAGAAGCGCGCGTTCTCGGGCGTGATCTCCGCGCCGTTCGCGAGCTCCGCGAGGCGGGCGGTTGCAGCAATCGCGGGTACGACGCCCAGACCGATCAGCGGGACGGGCACGAGCCAGTCCGCCCGTCGCGTAGTGCTGGTGGCGTTCATGCTCACCTCGTCCGGGCCGGACCCCGGACAACGCGGTACGTTCGAGTTCTGTTGGCCGTAGGGAAGTCGCCGAAGGCGAGCCCGTAATGGCATCGGCGACGTACTGAATCTGCTACCCGCGGCCCGCGGACCACAATGCCCCGCATGGGCGGTGCGCCTGTTGCGTCCCGGACCCGCATGAACGGATCGCCCGTGGCGGCCAACCAGCGCATCGGGCTGCGCTCCGCATGGTGCGGCCCCTCGCTCCTGACACTGGATGCCGATGGCTGGGCGGGCCGCCACGCCCTCACCGGCTACTGGTTCCGACAGACCCGATTCCTTCACACCCTCCGCCTCGACATCGATGGCGACGCGCCGTACCCGTGCTCGCTCGCCGAAGCCGAACCCGCGCGGCTCGAAGCCACGTACCTGCACCCGGAGGTCAGCGCAGGCGGTGGCGGCGGATCGGGCTCCGGCGGAACGCCGTCGCCGGGCGGCGTGCTGTATCGCGACCTCGACATGCGCGTCACGCATCGGGTCCGGCCCGCATCGCTCGAAACGCGGCTGATCCTCGTGAGCCGCTGGCAGAACATCCAGTTCCCGTTGCGCTGGATCCTGTCGGCAGACTTCCACGTCGTGGACGAAGCGCTCTTCCCGGACCGCGCCGAGACGCGCGCCGTCGTCACCCGCGCCGCTTCCAATGGTGTCGTCTTCGAATGTGATGGCTGCGGCTTGCCCCTCGAAACGCACATCGAGGCGCGCGGCGCCGACTGGAGCTTCGAGAGCGGAACGCTGAAGGCCATCCTTGAACTGCAGCGTCAGAAGCCGCACGAGATCGTGCTGCGTGTTTCGGCGTTCGATCACTCGGACCCGATCGACGACGCAGGCGCGAAGCAACGCGAACGCCGGCTGAAGCTGTGGTCGCAACGGCGGACACGCTTCACTGCCACCGCCGACACACCGCTCGTCGACATCGCCGAGCGTGCTGCCGACGATCTCGGTTCACTCGCACTGCTCGAGGGGCCCGAGGAGGAATGGCTCACACCCGCCGCCGGAATCCCGCTGTACCAGAGCTACTGGGCTCGTGATGCGCTCACCGCCGCGTGGCAGGCCGGGATCCTCGACGGCGGCGCCATGCTGCGCGACACGCTCGTGAAGCTGACGCGGCTGCAGGGGACGGAAGTCGACGACACGCGGGACGAACAGCCGGGTCGCATTCTGAATCAGGGCAAGACCGACCTGCTCTCACGCACGGGGCGCACCGGCTTCGACCGCTACTACGCGGACGTGGCGAGCCCGTTCATGTACATCATCGGACTCGGCTACCACTACGCGCTCACCGGCGACCGCGCACACGTGGCCCGACACTTCGACGCGGCGGTGCGCGTCACCGAATGGGCCGTCCACTACGGTGATCTGAACCAGGACGGCTACATCGAATACCTCACACGCGCGGAACACGGCCCGAAACATCAAGGCTGGAAGGACAGCGACAACGCCATCGTCGACGCAGACGGCCGCCCGATCGAGCCGCCGATCGCGGCCTGCGAGATCCAGGGCTACTGGTACGTTTCGCTCCAGTACATGGCCGCGCTGTCACTCGTGATGGGCCTGCGCCGCGAAGCGACGCGCTACTGGCGCGCCGCACGCGCACTCAAGCGCCGCTTCAACGCCGACTTCTGGCTCGAAGACGAAGGCTACATCGCACTCGGCCTCGGGCCCGACCGCGCACCGATCCGCGCACTCACGTCCAACGCCGGCCAGTGCCTGGCCACCGGCATCGTCGCACGTGAACGCGTCCCGCGCCTCGTCGAACGCATGTTCGAGCCCGACCTCTTCAGCGGCTGGGGGATCCGCACACTCTCCACGCACAACCCTGCGTACAGCCCGCTCGACTACCATCTGGGTTCCGTATGGCCCGTCGAGAATGCGACGATCGCATTCGGACTTCGTCGCTACGGCTTCGATGATCGCGTCCACCAGCTCATCCGCTCGCTCTACGACCTCGCCTCCATCTGGCCCGAAGGACGCATCCCCGAGTGCGTCGGCGGATACGCACGCGACGAGTTCGATCACCCCGGCGCATATCCGCAGGCCAACCGGCCCCAGACGTGGAACCAGAGCATCTGGCCGATGCTCCTCCAGTGCCTGCTCGGGCTCGTCCCCGTCGCACCGCTCGGCCTCGTCCTCGTCGATCCGATCCTGCCGCCATGGCTCCCCGAAATCACCCTCCGCTCCATCCGCGTCGGTGAGGCCACCGCCGACCTCCACTTCGTCCGGGACGGCGCTTCCCACTGCGAAATCCTCCACCGCTCCGGCCCGCTCCGCGTCGTCCACCAGCCCTGGATCGAGTCCTTCTCCGCATCGCGGACCGCCCGCATCGGCGGACTCCTCCGCAGCCTCACCTCAGCGTAATCATTAGGAAAGTCTGGACAATCACCCGCCACTTCCGGTACCATCGAGGGTCCACCGAAGAGGAGCCCAGGTGATCGGAACCCGGCTCGGAGCGAGCCAGCGACGCATCGTGGAGGAGCTGAAAAGGCGCGGGCCCACGACCATCCCCGCGCTTGCCGCCGCGATCGACCTCAACGTCGAGACCGTGCGCGCGCACATGCGCGCACTCGACCGGGAGGGCCTCGTGCAGCGCACCGGCAGCCAGGCCAGGGGACCCGGCCGCCCGGAGATCGTTTACGCCTTGGCCCCATCCGCCGAGGCGCTCTTCCCCAACCGGGAGGGCGAGGTGCTCCAGGAACTCGCGCGGCACCTGGAGGACGCGGGCGAGCAGGACCTCCTGCGCGGATTCTTCGCGGATTACGTCGCCCGCCGACGCCCCGATGCCATGCAGCGGCTCGAGGCCCTCGAAGGCGAGGAACGGCTACGGGAAGTGGCGCGGATCCTCACGGACATGGGCTTCATGGCCGAAATCCGCATGGACGCCGACGGCCGACCGACCCTGCGCCTCTGCCACTGCCCGCTCCGCAACCTCGTCGCCGCCACGCGCGCACCCTGCCGCGCCGAGCTCGGCTTCGTCCGCGAGCTCCTCGGCTCAGATCTCGCCCGCATCACCTACATCCCCGCCGGCGACCCGGCCTGCTCCTACTCCCTGACCGGTCGCTCCTGACCCGTTTCCTCGCCGGTTTTCCTAGGCTACATTTGTCATTAGATTTTCCTTGACAACCAGCCGCGGGCGGCGTAGGCTCACCGTCGATGAGCGGGAACGAAGGATTCACGGAGGCGGAGGCGCGAGCGGCGCTGGCCGGGGTGGAGTACCCCGGGCTCAGGAGCGACATCGTGAGCCTCGGCCTCGTACGGTCGGTGACGGTCCGGAACGGCCGGGTGCACGTGTCGCTGATGCTGTCGAGCGGCCGGGCGGAAGTGCCGGATCTGCTGCGCGCGGCGATCCGGAAGTCGCTGGCCGATGCCGGTGCGGTTCGGAGCGAAGTGCAGATCCTCGAGCCGGAAACGCGCGCCACGCGGGAGGACCCGTGGGCCGAACGCGGCCGGCTGCCGGGTGTGGAAACCGTGATTGCGGTGGGGGCCGGGAAGGGCGGTGTGGGCAAGAGCACGGTCGCCGTGAATCTCGCGCTGGCATTCCACGAGCGCGGCCAGCGCGTCGGCCTGCTCGACGCGGACATCTACGGCCCTTCGGTGCCGGTTCTCGTCGGACTCGAGGATGGCGCGCAGCGCGTGCACGTGACGGAAGACCGGAAGATCGTGCCGGTGGAAGCGCTCGGGCTGCACGTCGTGTCGTTCGGCTTCTTCCTCGGTCCGGAGTCTCCGGCGGTGTGGCGCGGTCCGATGGTGGGCAAGGCAGTGAAGCAGTTCTCGCGCGGCGTGGTGTGGCCCGACCTGGATGTACTCGTCGTCGATCTCCCGCCCGGCACCGGTGACGTTCCACTCTCGCTCGCGCAGTCGATCGTGATCGATGGCGCGATCGT
>CAYUIG010000011.1:6900-9818 GCA_964444685.1 uncultured Gemmatimonadaceae bacterium
CGGCCGGCCGGCGCCACCGCGGCCGCGTTCCGTCAGATCGCGGAGAACCTGCTGCGCACGCCCGTTCCTGCATGACCATGGCGACGCCTGCGACGCATCACCCCGGCCCGCGACCCCCTGTGTCACGTCCGACTGTCGGCGCACCGATGGGCCTGGCCGCTGCGCAGGCGCCGCCCTTCTTGCTGCCCGGCGAACACTTCGCCGCCGCGCTCGGCTTCCTCATTCTCGGCGCGATCGGTCTCGTCGTGAACGCGCCGGACCTCGCACAGGGCTTCTATCCATCGCAGCGCGTGATCGGCACGGCGCACATGTTCACGCTCGGCTGGATCACGACATCCATCATGGGCGCGCTGTACCAGTTCCTGCCGGTTGCGCTCGGCCGTCCCATCGCATCCGTGCGTCTCGCGCACATCACCTTCGCGCTCTACGTGCCCGGCCTGCTCGCGTTCATTGCCGGCCTGGTCTTCGGACGACCGACCGCGATGCTCGCCGGTGCGGCGACGTTCGGAACGGGCGTGCTTCTGTTCGCAGGCAATCTCGGCTGGACGCTGCGCCGCGCGGAGAAGCGCGACGTGACGTGGTGGGCTCTGGCACTGGCCGCGACCTTCCTCGTCATCACGCTGGTCTTCGGCATCGCCCTCGCCGGCAATCTGCGCTGGGGCTACCTGGGCGGTGAACGCTACACGGCCGTCGGCACGCACATGCATGTGGCCATCGCGGGCTGGGTGCTGCTCGTGATGGTGGGCGTCGCGCAGCGGCTGCTGCCGATGTTCCTGCTCAGCCACGGCGCCGGCGACCGCTACGCGAAAGCCGCGGTCGCGCTGATCGGATCCGGCGCGGGCGTGCTGGCGGTGCTGCATCACGCGCCCGCGCTCTTCAGTCGCTGGCTGCCGGCGCTGCTTGTCATTGCCGGCCTGCTCTGCTTCCTCGAGCAGGCGCGACGCTTCTACCGCCTCCGTCATCGCCCGAATCTGGATCCCGGGATGCAGCTGGCGGCGGCGGGCCTCATGCTGCTCGGTGCGGCGATCGCGGTGGCCGCTCCCGTTCTCGCGGGTGTCGCGAGTCCGCGCGTGATGACGGCGTACGCGGCGTTCCTGCTCCTCGGCATCAGCCTGTTCGTGGCAGCGCACTACTACAAGATCGTCCCGTTCCTCGTCTGGTACCATCGCTTCGGCCCGCTCGCGGGCCGACAGCCGGTGCCGCGCGTTGCGGAACTGTACTCGGCACGCTTCGCCAATGCCGCGGCCGCACTGCTCCTCATCGGCGCCACGCTGCTCGCCACGGCGATCGGCTTCGGCTGGGGCACGGCCGCGCGCGCGGGCGCACTGCTGTTCGCCGCCGGCGTCGGGACGGAAGCGCTGCAGATGATCGCTTTGTCGCGGAGGCGCCCGTGAGCACGCGTGAACCGCCGCTCGACATCGTGTGGGATGCGCTGCGCACGGTGATCGACCCCGAGATCGGTCTCGACATCGTCACGCTCGGCCTGGTCTACGACCTCGAGGTCACAGGCACGAAGGTGCGCGTGACCTACAGCCTGACGACGCCCGGCTGTCCGCTCGAGGCGCACATCACGAACGGCATCCGCCAGGCGCTCGCACTCGTTCCCGATGTCGAGGAAGTGGAACCGAACCTCGTGTGGGACCCTGCGTGGCACCCCGGCATGATCAGGCAGCCGTCATGGTGATCCGCAGGAACGACCGCATCTCCGACGTGCTGCGGAGCGACGAATCGCTGATCGACGTCCTGGTCGCGCTCTCGCCCGCGTTCGAGCGGCTCCGGAATCCCGCGATGCGCAAGGTGATGTCGCGGCTGGTGACCGTCGAGCAGGCCGCGCGCATGGCGAACGTGGATGCCGACCTGCTCGTGGCGCGCCTGAACGGACACGCACTCGGCATCCCTGCGGAAACGACGGAGGAGAATCCATTGGAAGCGACGGCACCGGACATTCCCGAGGAACGGATCGTCGACCTGGACGTGCGCGAGGATCTGCGCAACGGCCGGGAGCCGTTCAGCCGCATCATGGCCGCCCGCCGCGAACTGCCCGACGGCGGCGCGCTGCGCGTGCGCGCCATCTTCGAGCCCGTGCCGCTGTATCGCGTCATGGAGAAGCAGGGGCTCCAGTACTTCACGGAGGAGCTCGGCCCCGAGGACTGGCGCGTCTGGTTCTTCGCAGCGGAAGCCGCGCCCACTTCAGACGCTGCAGCGCCCGCCCGGGACTCCGAAGACGCGGGTGAAGGCGTGATCGTCCTGGACGTGCGCGGCCTGGAGCCGCCCGAGCCGATGGTACGCACGCTCGCCGCGCTCGAGGAGCTGCCGGACGGCGCGACGCTCCTCCAGATCAACGTGCGGGTGCCGCAGTTCCTGCTGCCGCTGCTCGAGGAGCGCGGCTTCACGTACGAGGTGCGGGAGCAGTCGCCCGACCTCGTCCGTCTGTTCATCCGCCGGGCGCAGTGAGTGACCGGCACCATAACCCTGGAGACCTGAGATGTCCGACCTGAAGATACTGGACGTGCGCGTGATCCCGCCGCGCGAGAAGCATCCGACCATCTTCAACACCTTCGCAGCGCTCGCGCCGGGCGAGACGTTCGTGCTCGTCAACGATCACGACCCGAAGCCACTGCGCTACCAGTTCGAGTTCGAGCACGCGGGCCAGTTCGCGTGGGAATACCTCGAGCAGGGTCCCGCCGTCTGGAAGGTCGCGATCTCGCGCGTCGAGAAGTCGTGAAGCTCGGGCTGAGCTCCGCGGCCGCGCCGGCCGCGCACTTCGACGATCTCATCGCAACCTGCGCACGGCGCGGCCTCGCGGCTCTCGAGCTGTGCGCGGGTGATGGCCACGGCATCGGTGCGCCGGACGGTCCGGATGCAGGTGATGCCGCACGCCGCGCGCATCAGGCGGGCATTGCCGTCACCGCTATGCG
>CAYUIG010000011.1:9918-79388 GCA_964444685.1 uncultured Gemmatimonadaceae bacterium
CTCGATGCCGCCGGTGATCGGCTCGAGCACGTCCAGCTCATGGGCGGCGGTCCCGAGTCCGCGATGCATGAGGGCGCCGGTATCGGCGAGGCGATGTCGGTGCTGGCGATGTCGTCGTACAACGGGACGTTCGTGATTCGGCCCAGCTCCTCGCGCTACCGCATCGCGTGGGAACGCTGGCTGGACCTGCGCGGCGGCTGGGGCTGCGGCAGCAAGCCGGACGCCGCATCGCACATCATGATTCGAGGAGAAGGATGAAGACCGTAGTCGATCTGGACGTGCGCCCCGTCGAGCCGAAGGACCGGTTCGAAACGATCATGGCGGCGTACGACGGCCTGGACGCGGGACAGACGCTGGAGCTGACGGTCGACCACGACCCGAAGTGCATGTACTACACGCTCATGGCCACACACGGCGACGGCACGTTCCGCTTCGAGTACCTCGAGGACGGACCGGAGACGTGGCGCGTGCACGTCACGAAGACGATCTCAGCCTAGCGTTCAGCGGCCGCTGTGCGTGCGGCGCCACGCCGACACGCGCGTCGCGCCGCGTTCCTCGCCCAGCACATCGAACGCGCGCGCACGCTGCACCGTTTCGTCCGTCACGAGGTCGGTGATCGTTACGGTCATCGTGTAGCTCCCGCGCGACAGCGACGCATCCACCCGCCGCAGCTCGGCAAGCGTACCATCCTCCCGCGGTGCGGCCTCGCCTGTGAAGCGCAGACGGATCGGCTCCATCGGCGCGGCATCGGCCGAATCGGTGCGCTCGATCGCGATCTCCGTACGGTACTCGTGGCCGTGCGGCAGGTTGTAGATCTCGTAATAGATGTCGAACGCCGCGGGCGGGAACGCGGTCGTCGGCAGAATTGCGAGCGTGACGTCACCGCGCTCCCAGCCACCCTCCGCGTGCGGGTTGCCGAACGCAATGTCGCTGAGCATGAGGCGGCTGCCACGGTAGTCCGGAATCGGGAACGGCTCCGTATAGAGCTGGCCGATGCCGGGCGCCGTTGCATCCATCATGAGCACGCGATGGCGCGTCGTGCGTGACGGCGGCGCGGTCAGGGACACGTGCGTATACAACAGATGCTCGTCCTCGAGCGGACGCTGCACATCCACGTACACCGTGTCGTGCGTGTTCGAGACCGTCTTCCGCGTGGAGTCCGCCAGCACCAGCGTGACACTGAAGCGGTAGCGCAGCGCACCATTGGCCCGCTCGGTTTCGAGGTGCCCGGCCTCGACCGCGAAGGAGGTGACCACCTCCGTGCTGCCGCCCGGCCCCCGGAACGTGTACAGGTCGTAGAAGAACGGCAGCGGCGGCGACGGCGCAGCCGCAGCCACTGCGAGCAACGGAAGCAATGCGAGACGCCGCAACGTCATGACCCCGCTGCCTCCACGCGCACGCCGTCGTCGATCTCGTTGGACGGGTGCACGACAACTGCTTCGCCCTCCGCGAGGCCGTCGACCACCTGGGTCTGAAGGCCGGCCTGCTGCCCGATCGTAACGGTGCGACGGCGCGCGCGTCCATCCTCGACGACGAACGCGGCCCAGCCATCACCCACGCGGAACAGCGCCGCGCTCGGGACCTGAAGTACGTTCTCGCCCTGCCATACCACGAACCGCGCGAGCACGCGATACCCGGCGCCGAGCCGCCCGGGGGGCGCGGCGAGCGATGCGACCACGACGACGCGCTGCTCCTCGACACCCAGTGATGAGATCGTAGTGAACGCCTGCGGCTCGACGCGCGTGACCACGGCCTCGAGCTCTTCTTCGCCGCCCCACTGGTCCAGACGGACGCGCGTGCCGGGATGGATGCGGACGGCATCCTGGGAAAGGACGTCCGCGCGGATCTCGAGGGCATCGATGTCGCCGATGACGAGGAGCGTGTCCCCGGGGAGGACGTTCCCCTCGCTCCGCCGGCGCACGGTCAGCACCCGGCCGGCCACGGGCGAGCGCAGCACATCGGCCACCGGCAGGTTGGCCTGGCCCTCGGTGCCTCGCAGCGCCGCACGTGCGGCGGCGAGCTCGGCATCCGCGCGCTCGGCTTCCGCAATGGCCTGGTCGAGGGCCTGGCGGGTGGCCGCGTCGCTCTCCACGAGGCGGGCGAGCCGGTCCCGCTCGGTCGCGGCGCTGGCCGCGGCCGCCTCGGCTGCGCGCACCCGCGCTGCCGCCTCCGCGCGTTCCGCAGGAGCGAGCACCGGCGTGCGCGGCGGTTCGAGCGCTGCCACCGCCTGACCCGCGGTCACCGCATCACCTGCTTCGAGCTCGATGCGCCGCACGAACGCAGCGACCGGCGCGGTGATGGCGAAGCGCTCGACCACCTCGGTTCGGCCCTCCTCTTCGATGATGACTGCCAGCGCACCGCGGCTCACCGTCGCTGTCTGAACCGGCACGGGCTCCGGCAGGAAGGACCAGACGAGGAGCGCGAGCACCATCAGTGCGACGGCGCCGATCAGGATGCGCTTGCGGGTCAGCCGTGGCATCTATTGCCTCGTCTTCAGGACGGCGATCAGATCGAGCCGCCAGAGTTTGTGCCGAACGATCCACGCCGAAACGGCCGCAGCGGCCAGCACGATAAGAGCCGCGAGGCCGAACGTGCTGCGGCCGAGAACGAGCGGGAAGCGGTACAGGTCCGTCTCCACCGCCTCGACGAGCCCGGCACTGGCCGTCCCGCCCAGCAGGAAGCCTACGGGAATCGCGAGCAACGTCAGGATCGCCAGCTCACCCAGCAGGATCCACGCGATCTCCCCGCGCATCAGCCCGAGCACGCGCAGGCTCGCCAGTTCGCGGTCCCGCTCCGAGAGCGAGATGCGCGCGGCGTTGTACACCACGCCGAACGCAATGACACCGGCGAACAGGCTCATGATGAAGGTCACCGTGAGCATGCTGCGCTCCACCGACTCCTGGAACGTCTCGATGGTTCGTTCCTGCGCGAGGATCCCCGCCACCCGCGGCCGGTCGCGCAGCGCCGCGTTCAATGCATCGGTCTGACGCACATCCGTCATCAGCAGCACACCCGTCACGGCCTGACCCTCGCCGGCCAGACGGTTCAGCGCGTCGAGCTGCATGTACGCGGCTATGCCGACGTACTGCTGCGCCACGGCGGCCACCGGGACGGCGCGCGTGCGGCGCGCGCCCTCGCGCACTTCAACGATCAGAGTATCACCGGGCCGGGCGCGCAACAGCTCGGACAGACGGTCGGTGAGGACAATGCCGTGCGGCGGCACCTCGATCGGCTGGAGACGCGTGTCGATGATGCGGCGCAGCCGGCTGTCGGACGGCAGCCCCTCGATCGTCGTGTCGTAGCGACGATGCTCGTGACGCAGCCGCGCCGGGACCATGCGCGCTGGCTCGGCGTATCGCACACCGTCGAGCGCTGCGATCTCGTACACGGCGGCCCTCGATGACGGACTCGTGAACGTCACGGTGACGTCCTGGCTCAGGGCCAGGCCGTACTCGATGCGGAGCACGCGCTGGAACGCATCGCTGAAGAACAGCCCCATGATGAGGACGGCGCACGACGACGCGATCCCGATGATCGTGAGCAGCGCGCGCACGGGCTGCCGCTCGAGGTTGCGGACGATCATGCGCGACGGCTGGTCGAGCCAGCGCTCGAGGCCGAGCCGCTCCACGAACGTGCGGCGGTAGATGGGCGGCGGTGCCGGCCGCATGGCGATCGCAGGCGAGAGACGTGCGGCGCGCGCCGTCGCACGAAGCACCCCCACGAGCGCAGCCACTGCAGTCAACACGACGGCACTCACGATCACGCTCACATCCGCCGAGTACTGCAGCTCCGGGAACCGATAGAACTCGAGGTAGATGCCTCCGAGCAGGGACCCGAGCCAGAACCCGAGGACGATCCCGCCCGCAGCGCCGGCGAGGGCCACCAGCATGACGAGCTTGGCGTAATGGACAGCTACGTCCACGTTCCCGTAGCCGAACGCCTTGAGCACGCCGATCTGCTCGCGCTGGAGAGCGACGAGTCGTGTGACGACGACGTTGAGCAGGAACGCCGCGACGCCGAGGAAGATGATCGGCAGCAGCGTCGAAATCATGCGGAGCTGATTGAACTCCTCCGAAATGAAGAAGTGCGACGGCTGGTCCCTGCGCGCGAACGCACCCGTGCCGCCGTACGGCGCAAGGATGCGGTCGACGCGCGTCAGCACATCGTCCATGACCGCGCCGGGGCCGATCGTGAACGCCGCGTCGTTGAACGCGCCTTCCATGTCGTAGGCAGCGGCCAGCGCGTCATGGCCCATCCACAACACGCCGAAACGTTCCGGATCCGGGAAGAGCGAGCCCGGCTGCACCTGGAGCACATGCTCGGGAGAGAGTGCAATGCCGACGATCGTCAAAGTGCGACGACGCCCGTTCACGATCGCGGCGAGCTCGTCCCCCGCGCCGAGGTCGTGCGCCTCCGCGAACGACTCGTTCGCCAGCACCTCGCCTTCGCGGCCCGCTGCGGGCAGGCGGCCGGAGCGGATGAACAGCCGATTGAGGCCCGGCTGGCGGTCCTCCGGTACGGAGACCAGCAGTCCCGACACGGGCTCGCCGAAGCCCGGCACCTCCAGGTTCACCGGCGCCGTCACGCGCAGCTCGACCTCGGCAACGCCCGGCACGCGGCGCAGGCGGTCGCCGACGAAGAGCGGCGCGCGCCGCACCGTGGCGAAGCCGTCCGCAAAGCGGTACTCGCGGTAGTAGTCGTCCAGCGTGCGCTGGAGCGACTCCATGATGCCGCGCATGGCCACGTAGGTGGTCACGCCGGCGAGCACGATGAACGCGATCGCGACCGCCTGTCCGCGCATGCCCCACAGATCGCGCACGAGCTTCCGGTCGATCGCCCTCATGCTACCACTTCAGCTCCCGCGGCGACTTCCGCTCCGCGTTCTGCTCGATGCGTACGATGCGGCCGTCACGCAGATGGATGATCCGCTGCGCCATCGACGCCTGCACGGCGTTGTGCGTGATGATCGCGGTCGTCGTGCCCAGCTCGCGGTTGACCGTGTCGATCGCATCCAGGACGAGCACACCGGTCTCGGAGTCGAGCGAGCCCGTGGGCTCGTCGCACAGCAGCACGGCGGGCCGCTTCGCGATGGCGCGCGCGATGGCGACGCGCTGCTGCTCGCCACCGGAGAGCTGCGCAGGGAAGTGGTCGAGTCGCGCGCCGAGGCCCACGAGTTCGAGTGCTTCGGCCGGGTCCATCGGATTGCGCGCGATCTCGGTCACGATCGCCACGTTCTCACGCGCGGTGAGGCTCGGGATCAGGTTGTAGAACTGGAAGACGAAACCGACGTGATGCCGGCGGTACTGCGTAAGTTCGCGATCGTCCGCACGCGTGATGTCGCGGCCGCGATACAACACCTGCCCGTTCGTGGCCGTGTCGAGGCCGCCGAGGATGTTGAGCAGCGTCGACTTCCCGCTGCCCGATGCGCCGAGCAGCACGACGAGCTCGCTCTCGTAGAGCTCGAGGTCGATGCCGCGTAGCGCATGCACCTCCACCTCGCCCATGACGTACACCTTCGTGACGCCGCGGGCCTGGAAGACCGGTTCGCGGCGGGTATCTACCACACCCGTCCGAGCGCGTTCAGCACCGCCGCACGCGCGATGGCGAGGTCCGCTTCGGCGGAGGAGCTGCGCGCCTGTGCCTCGCGCAGCGCCTGCTCCGCGTCCAGCACGTCCGCACTCAGAGCCGCGCCCTCGCCGAACTGCTGGCGCGCCACCCGGAACGATTCCTCCGCTTCCGCCACGTTCTGCGCGGCCACGCCGACGGCTTCTGACGCGCGTTGCAGTTCCAGCCGTGCGCGCGCCAGGTCGACGGTCATGCGCTCGGCCGCATCCGCGAGCGTCGCCTCCGCGGCCTCGAGTCGCGCGCGCGCCTCCTGTCGTTGCGCGCTCAGGCGTCCACCCTCCCAGACCGGCCAGCGGCCGCTCACCACGAACTCCCAGGTGTTCCGGAAGCTCTCCTGATCCGTGAAGTAGTAGGGATTCGGCCGTGCAACGAAATAGCGCGCGCTCACGTCCAGCTCGGGCAGCCGCGCCGCTGTCGCTGCGGCCAGCGAAGCACGCCGGGCACGGGTCTGCTCCGCGAGTGCCTCGAGCTGCGGGTGTTCGTCCAGCACTGCGGTCGTGTCGACGACGAGCGGTTCCGCGGGCACCGCAGGCTGCACGGGCGCATCGAGCGGGAGCCCGATGCGGCGGTTCAGCTCGAGGCGCGCACTGCGCACCGCGTTCGCTGCCTCGACGCGCTCGAGCCGCACTTCCGAACGCCGCGCCTGCGCGGCGAGCAGGTCGCGCGTGATCGCGGTACCCTCGGCGACGCGCCGTGCTACGACCGCCACATGCTCGTCCATGCGCACCACCGCGGCCTCGGCCGCTTCGAGCGCGGCCATCGAACGGTACAGCTCCCACCAGGCGCGTCGGATCTCGAAGGCGAGCATCGCACGCTCGCGCTCGAGTGCGAGCTCTGCACTTCTCGCCACGTGTTCGGCCGCGCGGGTTTCGTGACCCAGACGGATCTGCGACAGCACAGGCACGCCCACACTCAGCTCGGCGTGGTAGCGATCCAGCTGCGCGGTCTGGAAGACGAACGTGGAGTCGAGCCCGGGTACGTCGAACTCCACACCCGGGATGTCGCTCACCCGCGTATAGTTCGCCTGCGCCCGCACGCTGGGAAGGCGGCCTGCCTCGACCTGCCGCTGCACGGCCCGCGCCGCCGTTGCGTCCGCTCGCGCCACGCGCAGTCGTTCATTCGACTCCAACCCCATGCGCACGCTCTGCTCGACCGTCAGCTCCTGCGCGCCGGCGCGCGTGGCAAGCGCAACGAGGAGCACGGTCACAACGATCCGGAGCATCGCAGATCTCCTCTCAGTTCGCGGATGCCACCCAGCACCCGATCGGTATGTCGACGAAGTCGGCTGTCGTATCGTGCGTGAAGTGCCACCACTCCTGGTCGTAGTTGGTAAAGCCCTCGGCCTCCATTGCGCGCACGAGCGTCATCCGGTTCTCCATCACCGGACCGGTCGCGTTCGCGGTGTGCGATTCGGTGCCGAAATGGTCGTACGGCGTGCCCATGTCGAGCGGCTCGCCCGTATCGAGGCGGACCAGCGTGAGGTCCACCGTGTTGCCGCGGTTGTGGTTGCTGCGCCGGGCGACGTACCCCTGATCCAGCACCCACTCGTTGCCCGTGCGCTCCGCCCACGCGACCATGTCGTGCGTGGCGCGGACGGGACGGTACGCATCCCACACGAGCAGCCCGAGCCCCTGCGTCGCAAGGGATCGCTGCACCCGTCCGAGCGCCTCGGCCGCCGCCGGCCGCAGCAGCGCGGCGGGCACCTCATAGCCGGTGAGCGGCGCACCTGTGAAATTGCCGGGCGTCGCGTAGCGGATGTCCTCGCGAATGCCCGGTTCCGCAGTCGTCACCCGCATCATCGGAGGCTGTGTGGCCGGGCAGTCCGCGACGGGAGTCGTCGCACAGGCCGCGATCAGGACGAGGGCCGAAAGGAAGAACGATCGCATGGAGGTTTCGTGTACGGGTTGATCGGTAAGATGCGGACGGTCCCGGGCGCGCGCGATGCCGTCCTGGAGATCCTGCTGGAAGGCACGGGCGGCATGCCCGGTTGCCTCTCCTACATCATTGCCACGGACCCGGAGGATCCGGACGCGATCTGGATCACGGAGGTGTGGGACGATGCGGAGAGCCATCGCGCCTCACTTTCCCTGCCTGCGGTTCAGGCAGCGATCGCGAAGGCGAAGCCGAAGATCGCGGGGTTCGGCGAGCGATTCGAGACCACTCCCGTGGGGGGACACGGCCTCGCCTCGGGCTGAACGCGCCGTGCAGTTGGGGAAGTCGTTGCGCTGACGCTACTCCGCGTCGGCGAGATCGTCCCGCCCGAAGCCGATCTTGCGCTCGGTGCGGTCCAGCGCGCCCTCGTGCCACTCGAGGTCCGCGACGGTGAGCGACGTCAGCTCGTCCACCTTCACCGTACCGTCCTCGAGCGCTCGCGCCGCCATGCGGGCGTACGCCTGCTCGAAGAGTGACCGTGCGAAGCGCGCGTTGCCGAAGCCGGGCTTCTGCGCCGCACGCACGAAGATCCCCTGTGCGGCGTCGAGCACGGGCTTCGGCACATCGATCACGGCCGTCGTCGCGAAGTTCTCGAAGATGCGCACGAGGTCGGCGGGCGTGTAGTCCGGGAAGTCGATGTAGGTCTTGAAGCGGCTGCGCAAACCGGGATTCGAGCGGATGAACTCGGCCATCTCGTCGCCGTAGCCCGCGACGATCACGGCGAGCTCGTCGCGGTGGTCCTCCATCGCCTTCACGAGCGTCGCGATCGCCTCCGCGCCGAAGTCGGATGCGTGACTCGGCGTGAGCGAGTACGCCTCGTCGATGAACAGCACGCCGGGTCGCGTCCTGCGGATCACGTCCGCGGTCTTCATCGCCGTCTGACCCACATATCCGGCGACGAGGTCCGCGCGACCCACCTCCGTGAAGTTGGATCCCGGCAGTGCCCCCGTCGCGGCGTAGAGGCGGGCGATGATGCGTGCGACCGTCGTCTTGCCGGTGCCGGGCGGACCGGTGAACACGAGATGCAGCCCGGCGCTCACCGTGGGCAGGCCGGCGCGCACCCGCTCCTGGTTCGCCTGCACGACCGCGATGATGCTGCGAACCTGCCGCTTTACGCTCTCGAGTCCTACCAGTGACTCGAGGTCCGCGAGCACCTCCTCCAGGGTTTCCGGCTCTGGTGGCGGCGATGCCTGCTGCGGCGTGGGCTCGACGACGACCTTGCCGGCCTCCTCCATGGCGGGGCCCGGCCCCGGAGCCACCGGGGCCTGCGGCTCGTTCAGCCACTCGACGACCGCTGCGACCGCCTTGTCCTCGGTCGACAGCTCGCGCAGCAGCGCTTCTGCCTCTTGCGGAACCTGCGGCGTCTCGATCGACGTGCCGTACGGTTCGAGGCGGCGCCGCGCCTCCTCGATCCGCGTGGCTAGCTCCGGACGGGTGCGGAAGTGGCGGGCGGCGGCGTACAGCACGTGGCGCCGCTCGACCACGCCGTGGGAAGCCGACTTGGCCGCGGCTACCGCTGCGTCACGGAGCAGGGCGTACAGCACGCGCTACGCGTCCAGCCAGCGCCGGCCGCCGAACTTCGACTGGAGTTCGTCGTCCCATGCGTCCGCGGCGCCGAGCACGCTCCACAGCGCGTTGGCGAGTTCCTTCTCGTCGATGTAGTCGCCGAGCAGCGTGTGCGACATCAGCAGGTAGACGGTGCCGGGCTCGCTGTCATCGTGCACTTCCACGTGCCCGAACCAGCGGGAACCGCCGTTCCGCGCCACCCACTCGAAGAGTTCGGGCGACGGGCGCACTCCCTGCAGTATGAGAGAGCTGACGAGGACGTAGGTGCGCGGCTCGCCGTCCTGATCGTTGCCGCCGGGCATCACACGCACCTGAACGGCCGTGCTCACATCCTCGAAGCGGATGTTGAAGCGATCGCCGTCCAGGAGGACCTTCAGACCGAGCGGTCCCGTAAGGAGGCGCTGCACCTTCATCATCGTCTGCTCAATCGTGGCCACGCTGCACACTCCTGTCGGACGGGGATTTCCGGACCGGATCGGTCGTCCCGGAAGCTATCCGGGCCGAGGAGCGGGCGGCAATAGACCCCGAAGCGGACCCGAATCGCGGGCTTGCTTCGGAGCACCCCGGCCGGCCGCTCCAGCGGTCCGGCCCACCCGGAAGGAGGCAGGTTATGCGGGTGATCGTGATCGTGAAGGGAGACGAGAAGTACGAGGCCGGCGCGGAGCCGACCGAGCAGGAGTTCATCGAGATGGGAGCCTTCAACGAAGAGCTGGCCAACGCCGGCGTCATGATCTCAGGGGAAGGCCTGCACAACACGTCGAAGGGCGCACGCATCCGCTACGGCGGCAAGCAGCCCGAAGTCACACGCGGCCCGTTCGGCAAGGGCCCGGAGCTGATGGCCGGCTACTGGATCCTCGAGGTCGATTCACTGGACGAATCGATCGACTGGATGAAGCGCGCGCCGTTCAAGGAGGGCGAGGTCGAGATCCGTCAGATCGCGGAGGCCGAGGACTTCGGTGAGGCCTACACGCCTGCCGTACGCGAGCAGGAGGAGCGGATCCGAGAGCGTATAGGCTCCCGCGGCTGAGTTTATTCACCACAGAGCCGCAGAGGACGCTGAGAAACGAAATGTTCACCGCGGAGTTCGCGGATGACGCGGAGAACGGAATGTTGTAGTTGGTTTCCGGTGACGTCAGGTTCGCGGCGGAGGTGAAGCTCCGTCGCGGCATCCGAGAAACCAGGTACCAATTACAAAATTCGTTCTCCGCGTACTCTGCGAACTCCGCGGTGAATTCTCTTGTCTGTTCTCTGCGTTCTCTGCGACTCTGTGGTGAAATTCTTGAAGTTCACTTCCCGAACACTTCATCTCGCTTCGAGACAATGCGTCCGACGAGACCGTAATCCACCGCCGCCTCCGCCGACAGCCAGAAATTCCGGCGCGTGTCTTCCTCGATGCGTTCGACGGTTTGGCCTGTAGTCTCGGCGAAGATGCGGTTGAGCCGCTGCCGCATGCGCAGGATCTCGCGCGCTTCGATCTCGACGTCGGCAGCGCTGCCGCGCGTCCCGCCTGCGGGCTGGTGCAGCAGGTAGCGCGTGTGCGGGAGCGAGAGCCGCCGCTCCTTCGGCACGGCCACATAGATCAGCGCGCCGGCACTGGCCACCCAGCCGGTGCCGATCATCGTGACCTCGGACCCGATGAAGCGGATCATGTCGTGGATCGTGTCGCCCGACTCGACGTGACCGCCCTGCGAATTGATGAAGATGCGGATCGGGTCGTGCGACTGGCCGTCCATCGCCAGCAGCTGGCCGATCACGTTGGCCGCCAGCTTCTGGTTGATCTCGCCGCTGATGATCAGTGTGCGCGACCGGAAGAGCAGATCGCGCGCGCTGTCCGTGAGCGCCGTCGGTGTCGTCGTCGGCGTCGTGGTCTCACGCGGCGACGGCTCGTCCTCGTCGCCCTCGTCGGGCATCGGGTGCTCGTACTGCGAACCCCGGATCGTTTCCATGTCGTGTTCCTTTCTTCAGTGCTGCCGGAGGATGCGCGTGCCGGCGTACGGTGGCAAGCGCTCCGCACCTCCTGGAACGACGAAGCGGCCGCCCGCGATCCCGCGGACGGCCGCCACGAAGCCGCCTGGAAGCGGCGTCAGTTGCCGATCTTGAACAGGTCGTCGGAGAGCGACTTCCGCTCGACGCTGAGCGCCTGCAGCGTCGCCTGCCCCTGCTCCGTATTCATCGTAACCTTGAGCGGCAGGAAGCCTTCATTGAACCGCGCCCGGAGCTCCTCCCACGCCTTCATCGAGGCGGAGGACGCACCCATGGACGCCATCACGAAGCCGAGGCCCTTCGCCGCGCAGATGTCGGCCTCACCCTGCGTCTGCTTCACGATGAAGTGTTCGCACTGGTGGCCCGCCACCGTCTCGGTCTGACCCGTGGCCGTCACTTCGATGTCCATGTCCTCGTCCGAGACACCCGCCATGGCCTGGAGATCGGCCATGCTCATCGTCTGCACACCGCCGCCCGGCACCATCATGGTCAGCGTGCCGGCCTCGAAGTCGAACACCGTCGACATCGCGCCCATGCCCATGTCCATGTCCTGGCGCAGCATCTTGCCCTTCACGTGCTGCGTCATCTCCATGGACATCCCGGACATCGTCATCTGGTACCGGATGGTGCCCTCGAAATCCTCCTGCGCCGATACTGCAGCGGGGAGCACCATGGCCGCGAGCGCGAGCCCCGCGATCCGCTTCATCCGCATCTTGCCTCCTGCATGGTTCTGGAATCGGCGGCGCCGCGGTCCCGGCCGGGCCTCGCTCGGCGCTTAGGGCACCGACCGCCTCGCATCAACGATGGCAAAGCGGGGGTCATGGCGCAACTGGCATGGTGGCAACGCCTTGCGGCAGAACTGCGCCCCGGCCGGGGTGAACGCGGCCGGGGCCTCTGGCTGGATTATCGCACAAACGCCTGTGACATCCCGAGATTGTTGCCGAGCTGTACGTGGATCGTCTGGCCCGGGACCACCACCAGCGGCTCGCTCTGGAAGCCGAAGCGTGAGCCCACAGGGTCCGCCTGGATCACGATCGTGCCGCCGGGACCCAGCATCGCCGGGGCAAGAGTCAGCCGCTCCTCTGACATCCCGCGCACCGTCGCGATCCGCATGCGCACGCCGCCCCGCACCATGTACAGAGCCACGTCCGCCCAGTTGTCATTGTCGACGATCATCGTGCTGCGCTCCTCCGTCGCGGCGAATGCGTTGGGCTCGAACTGCGAACTCGTTGTCGGTCCACACGCACCTGCCAGTGCGGCGGCCAGCGCCGCGCCCATGATCCGTGTCCTGTATGTCATCATCTGTTCCTCGATCTCGATGTCCACAAACACAAACGCCTGCGAGTCTTCGCAGGCGTTATGACCAGGGTACCACACATCCATCACCCGGACCCGGAATGAACAAGTTCCGTGCCGTACGGCACGTCTTTCAGGGGCGGTCCACGATGTGCAACCGCACACGTGTCTTGCTTCGATTTCAGTGATGCGTGGCCGAGAGGTAGTCCGCGCGGAAGGAATGGTGTTCGACCGCGTGCTCGGGTGATCCGAGATCGTGTGTCGTTCCCGCCGTGAGCCACACGATCCGATCGGCTACGGCGAGCAGCGGCGGGACTTCGTGACCGGTGACGACGATGGCGCAACCCGCGGCGGCGAGCTCGCGCATCACGTCGGAGATCCGCTCGACATCGTTCGGCGCGATGCCCTGGAACGGTTCGTCCGCGAGCAGGCATACCGGCCGTCGCATGTACGCGAGAGCGAACTCCGCTCGCCTGCGCTCCCCACCCGACAGGCTCACGACTTCGCGCTGCAGCAGCTCGTCGTCCTGAAGCTCGAGACGGTTCAGTGCGCCGCCGACATCGGCAACGTTCCAGCGACGCGCGCACTGCGCGATCTGCGCATCCAGCGAGCGTCCGCGCGCGAGCAGCCCGCGTTCGGGGAGCAGGAAGAGTCCGCGACGGGCGAGGTAGTGCAGGCGCGGCCGGCGTACGACGTCGCCTGCGAAGTGGAGCACGCCGTGATCCGCGCGCAGCACACCGGCACAGATGCGGAGGAGTGTAGATTTCCCCGTGCCGTTGCGCCCGAGCAGCGCAACGATCTCACCGGCGTGCACGTGCAGCGTTGCCGTAGTGAGGACGCGGCGGCCGCGGAAGCTCCTGCCGATCCAGTCGGCGCGCAGGACCGCGCTCATCCGAACACGAGCGCGCACGCGGCCTCGAGCGCGAGCGCGGTGGCGAACGCCATGGCGATGATGTTGCGCGCGCCGATGCCGAGATTCGCGAGCAGCACGTCCTCGTGCACGACGCGCACGTCCACGTGAACGAGCAGCGCCGTGGCCGCAGCCGTCAGCGTTGCACCGGCGGGCGAGCTCGGGGCCCATGGTGGCGGCGGCTGCGCACCGGCAAGGCCGCCGAGCAGGAAGACGAGGAGCCGGATCCCGACCCAGAAGAGCGGCGCACGTGGAATGGCAGCGCGCGCGAGGGTCGCGGCCGCACGCACGTTCAGCGTGCGAGCACGCGTTCGACGGCTTTGCGGAGCGCGTCGGCGCTGAACGGCTTCTCGAGCGTTTCGTCGGCGCCGAAGAGGCGCGCATCCTCGAGGGAGCCGCCCGCACCGCCGACGCCGCCACCGGACACCGCCAGGATGCGCACGTCGGGATACAGCTCGCGCAGCTCCTGGATGGTCTCGATGCCTTCCTTCTCGGGCATGTAGAGGTCGGTCACGACGAGGTCCGCGGGGCTCTCCTCGAAGAGGCGCATGCCGGCCGCGCCATCGCCGGCGGAGCGGACTTCGTGACCGGCGCGTTCGAGGATGCGCCGCACCGTAGCGAGCACGGCCGCGTCATCATCGATCACGAGGATCCGCGCCATTGAGGTCACCCGCCGCGCAGACGCAGGTGTTGCCGCGTGCGCATGGTGACCGGCATGCCGCTGATCCCCATCGCAGGCAGGTCCGTCGACCCGGTGAGCTGGCCTTCTTCAATCCGTTCCACGACTGCGGAACGTGCTGGATCCCAGAGCGTCGTCGCGGTCCCGGGTCCGGTCAGCCGCTGCACGATCTGCACGCCCTGCGTGGTACCCTCGACATGCAGCGTGTTGTCGATCTCGGACGTAATCACGTGGAGCGTGCGGCCGCCGACGACGGTGTCGCGCGCCCATGTGGAACGCACGATGTTCGTCGCGTCGCTGATGAGGCCGTCGTTGTCCTCGCTGATGCGCACCGTGTCCGTCCAGGAAGCGCCGCGCGCCACGGCACGGCCCGGCAGCGGCACGAAGTAGCGGCGGAAGAGACCCTGCGAGCCCACGACCTGCCGCATCACTTCCGACATCTCGGGCTCCTCCACGACCGTGACATCACCCTGAGGCGTGACACGCACGACGCCGGGCCCGGGAAGCTGGTCGTTGCCGACCGTCATGGACGGCCCCATCGAGCTCGAGGACTGCCCGTCGAGCGCTGTCAGTCGCACGGTCACGAGTAGGTCCGCGCCTTCGGTAGCGTACTGGAGCTCCGCCGTGGTTGCCGCCGAGACACTCACGGTCACCGTGCCGCCCGGGCCTGCATCCATGGAGAGGTTCATGGAGTCCGCGGCCTCGTACGTGAGCGGGCCGGGCGGCGCAGCATACGCGAGCGCGGGAGCCGCACCGGCGTCGGGTGTTCCGGGGGCGGCGGTACCGCCGCATGCGCCGGCGATCAACGCGACGGCGAGGAGGATCTGCGGGTGCTTCATGGACGCTCTCCGCAATGGAGGGACAGGGACAGGATGCGCACGCACGTGCCGCGCCGCAACGGGGAACCTGTTTCGGCGCGGCCGGTACTCTGGCACGTGCCACGCACCGCTCCACACAGACCGTTCACAGTTACGCCCGCGGGGCTCGCGGGTTCACTCCTCGTCCTGCTGGCCGCGGCCCTGTGCGTGCGCCTCGGGTTCTGGCAGCTCGACCGGCGCGAGCAGCGCGCCAGCCACAACGCGCGGCTCGAAGCCCGCCTCACGCAGCCGACCCTCACCCTCGACTCGCCCATCCACGACACGACCGGGATGACGTATCGTCGCGTGCAGCTCTCCGGTACGCCCGATCATGAACGCACGATCGTGTTTCCCGGGAAGAGTCTGCGCGGCGCACCCGGCGTGCACGTGCTCACGCCGGTGCACGTGCAGGGCGCTGGCGACGTACTCGTGAACCGCGGCTGGGTCCCGGCCGCCGACGCCGCGACCGTCGACCTCGCCGCCATTGAACGACCGGAGCACATCGACGCGACCGGCATCATCCTGCCCTTCCCGGGCCCGAACGGCTCCGCCGATGTTGCGCCAGCCGATACCTTCCGGGTCGTCTGGTTCGCCATCGATGCGACGGCGCTGCGCGCTCAGTTTCCCTACGACCTCATGCCTGTCGAGATTCGACTGCTCCCGGATGAAGCCGCTCCGGAGTTCCCCGTGCGGCTCGATCCGCCCGCACTCGATCCCGGTCCGCATCTCGGTTATGCGATCCAGTGGTTCTCCTTCGCCGTGATCGCGATCCTCGGCTGGATCGCGCTCGTGCGGAAGGAACGCCGTCGCGCGCTGGTCGCGGCCCCGATCGTCGTGCTCGCGTTTGCTTCGCCGGCCGCCGGACAGCTGCGCCCGCTCGATCCCATCGACTGGCACCGACTCGTTTCGGGCGACGCGTTCCATGCCGGCATCGGGGCGAGCCTCATCCTCGACCAGGAAGCAGCGCTCGCGGGCACGCGCGGCACGCTCTACGAGCTCGGCAACTTCGTCCTCGCCTGGAAGACCGGACGCGTGCTCGTCGAAGTGTCGGGTACGCTGCATCGCCGCTTCGAGGACGACGAGGTCATCGAGCCGCCGGCACCCGGTGTGGATCCGCCCGATGGCAGCACACGCAGTGACGCGGGTGACATCCGTGCCGAGACCACGCTCTCCCTCATCGGAACCGATGCGTCGCAGCTCGCGTTGCGGTTCGGTACGCGCCTGCCCACGACGAGCGATGAGCCGGGCCTGGATCGCGACCGCACCGACTTCTACGCATTGCTCGGTGGCATGCATCGCATCGGCCGCATCGCGTTTGCGGGGGAGGCCGGTGTCGGCATCCTGAGCACGCGCGGCACATCACTCGCGCAGAGCGACGTAGTTGTGTTCGCGGTCGGTGCGGAGCTGGATGCCGGACCGGTCACGCCCACACTCTGGCTCGTCGGACAGGACGACCTGCACGCCCGGCGCGTGCGCGCAAACGAAGACCTCAGTGAGTTGCGTCTCGGTGTGCGTACCGGAGGACGGCTGTGGCTGGAAGGGGCAGTCTTGCGTGGTATTGCCGATTTCAGTCCATCGTTTGGGTTTCTGGTCATGGCTGGATCATCGTTTTGAATTACTGCGGGGGAGGGGGCGGGCGCGGGGGCGGATGCGAGATGGGAACTGCGGTGGCTTGGGCGGGGGCGGATGCGAGATGGGAAAAGCGGGTAACGCAGATCCCATCGCGCTCCGCGCCCGCCCGCGCCCCCGCGCCCGCAGTTCCCATCTCGCTTCCGCCCCCGCCCAAGCCCCCGCCCGCAGTTAGAGAAGTTGCCGCGCTTGAAAGAGGTGTCTCCGCGAATGCGCGAGCAGTACCCGGGCGGCCTGTCCGACGGTGAGGCGCATCAGCGGCATGTAGGGTGAGCGGAACGCGGCTGCTCGCGCACCCGCCTGCTCCACGCGCGCGAGGACGTCCGCCATGCGCAGGTGGAACTCCTCGAATTCGCGTATGACCTGTTCCGGGTCGAGGTCGGCTGCGGGTACGAGCTTCTTGAACGTGCGGATCCGGTAGCGCGGCGGCGGCTCCATGGTGCGCGCGAACCACGACCCGAGCCATCCCTGTCGCACGTCCTTTCCGCTCGCGTTGTCGAGCGCGGCCTCGATCCGCTCGAGGTACGGCTCACCCGTCAGCACGATGTGCTCGAGGTTCTGCCCAACCGACCACTTGTTCGGCGCGGGCTGCCGGTTGAACTGCTCGCGCGTCATCCCCTCCGTCAGGGCGCGTGCGTCGCGCAGGATTGCATCGATCTCGGTCGTGGCACTCATGTCCGTGCTGCCAGCTCGGCGCGGATGCGTCGGTAGTGATAGAGGTAGAGCGGCAGGCCGATGATGATCATGGCCAGGCTCGACGCCGCCGTGCGGTCGCGCCGCGCGCGCACCGGATCGATGCGACGCCCCTCGTCCTGCCACGCGGCGTAATCCTGCCGCCACTGCTCGATCAGCTCCTCATCGGCAGCCGTCAGCTCGCCCTCCACCGCGCGCACCGGCGGCGGCGAGGGGGGCATGGCCATGCGGTACCGCTCCTCCTGGTCGGCCGTGGTGAAGATGAACGTGCGCAGCGCGAGATCCGTGAGGCGGATCCCGCCGATCGACATGAAGATCAGCCCGAGCAGGGCGAAGAGATACAGGTAGACGGTCCGTACCTGGCGTTCCATGAAGCCTCCTTTGACGGCAACGATGCCGGGGCTGGCGGGCGGCGCGCAATCGCAAGGACTGTACGCCCGCGGCGCCGCGGCCTACCTTCGCGATCATGATCCTCCCTGCCCTCCTCCTCGCCGCCACCCTCGGCGCCGCGGCGCCGCAGGACAGCGTGCGCGAGCTGCACGTGCTCGTCCTCGTATACACCCGCTCGTTCGCGCGTACCCTGGATGACGCGCAGATGGAGCGGCTGCACGAGGAAATCGTCGAGTTCGCCGAGTTCTACCGGCACCACGGCGGCGACCGCGTCTCCTTCCGCTTCAGTCTCGCACAGCTCGACAGGGAACTGCGCAGAGAAGAGGTGGGACAGGTCGCGCCGGGACGGTACTACCTGAGCCGCGAGGACGTGCGCGCGGATGTCGAATCGCTCGGCGTGCGCGACATCGACGAGGTCGTCGCGTTCTACGCCTGGGACAATGCGAACCCTGCGGACGCAACGCTGGCGTACGGCGGCGGTGCGGTCGGCCCGGACGGCCAGTACATCGACGACGCGGGCTTCAACTCGATCGGCGTGTTCGCATTCGATCCCGCGCGCATCGCACAGATCGCGATCCACGAGGTGCTGCACAACGTGGACGACATGTTCACCCGCGCAGGCATGCCGGACCGGTTCTTCAACTCCGACGAGATGAGCCGCAACATGCCGATGCTCGTTGCCGAGCGGCCGGGCGCGTTCGAGCCGTACTGGTCGGACGACGAGATGCTGGCGTATGCGGAGCGCGAGCGCGCCGGCCGCGACGCGTACCCCTGGTGGATGCAGCGCATCTACTATGCATGGATGCTCGAGCGTACGCCGGCCGAAGCATGGGCCGCACTGCACCACGGCCGCATGGCTTCGCGTTCTCTCGAGGATGGTGTGCGTCCGCTCTATGCCGACGTCACCGTGTCCCGTGCGACGCGCCGGATCTTCCTGCCCGCGCTCCCGGCCGGCGACGCTCGTGCCTCGGGTGTTACGGTGAGCGGAGCGGACGGCACGATGCGGCCGAGACGGTGGACGCTCGAGGACTTCGACGGTGCACCGATCGTCGAGGGAGACTGGCTCGGCGGGTGGATCACGGTCGAGGGAAGAGACTCGGTTCGAACGCTTGGCGTCGGAGACGGAAGCATCCGACTGCGACGGCTCGGCATGGGAGACATCGTGGCACCCGAACGCGTGGCCGCACTCGTGGGTGACACGGCCGCAGCGTTCGAGGTCGTCGCGCGCGAGGCGGCGTGGCCCGAGCGCGGTCCCGTGATCGCTGGAGCGGTGGTCGCAGCCGTAGCGGGTGAGACCGTGCATCGCGGGAACGCCCGGTTGAGTGTGCCGCTGGTGGACGATGCGGGCACGACGATCTACGAAGTCGGCGCCACGGCGCCGGGCTTCATGTTTTCGCACGCGCGCGTCGAGGCCGTACGCGAAGCCGGGGCGGAGATCGAAGCGCCTTCCACGCGCACCGGGGCGATGGGTTCACCGCTGGGGCTGCGCGTCGAAGTCCGGGAGCGCCGGCCGATCGAGGCGGATATCGTCGCGCGCCTGGACGGTCGTGAGGTCCCGCTCGTGCGTGCGGCCGACGGGTCACATACCGTCCGGCTCGATGCGCTGCCGCCGGGGCTGCACGACGTCGAACTCATCGCGCGTGCCGTAGATGGCACGGTGATCGTGGACACGACGCGCGTGTACGCGCGGCCGACCGGGTGGATCCGCGCGCCGCGTGCAGTTGAATCTTCCGACGGTTTCGTGCGGCTCGACGCGAGTGTGCGATCGCGCATGGGCGAGACGATGACGGCGCAGCTCCCGCTCGTCGCGATCGCGGGTGCGCGCGTCCTGCCGCTCGCGTTCGAGGACGGAACGTACCGCTCGACGATACCCATGCCCGCCGGAGAGCATCGGCTGTACGTCACGTCCCTGACCGGAGACTTCCAGCGGCGCGTCGTGCTCGCATCCGTCACCGGCGCTGCCGCGACCGAGCGTCGGATCCACGATGGATTCGCCGCGGTACCGCGGCTGACCGCGCCGCCCACCATCGATGGCGTGCCCGACGATGTACCGGGTCTATTACCGGTCGTGATCGGGCCATCATCGCACCTGCTGACGAACCCGGCCAACTACAGCGGCGCGGGGGACCTGGAAGCGCACATCGGGTTCGCGTGGAGTGAGGACGGCCTCTACGCGAGCGGCACCGTGACCGACGATGATGTGACGGGCGGCGAGGCGTGGGATCGCGACCGGATCAACCTGGTGTTCGACTGGCGCGAGGACACGACGCCGCTCACCTATGTATCGGACAATCCGCCCACGAACGAGTGGCAGCGCGACGACTACTGGGTCTTCTTCCAGCCGTTCGACTCGGAGGGCGGCCCGGGCGGAGTGCACGCGATCGGCCGCGAAGGACAGCGGTCACTGGGCGGGGCGCAGCTCGCATCACGACGCACGGCGGACGGCTACAGCTTCGAACTCTGGCTGCCGGCGTCCGAGTTGCCGGAGTTCGTGCCGTACGAAGCACAGGTGGCCGCGATCCAGATCTTCGTAAGTGATGGCGATACCGGGCACCCGCTGACCGAGATGATGTGGAGCGACGCCTGGGGCTACTCCGTCGACGGCGGCCTGTCCTGGGAGCTGTCGCGCATGGGCCGGCTCGTGTTCGCCGGATCGGAGCTGCGATGAGCGTGTTCCCCGACGTGGTCGTGCGGCTCCCCGCATGGGTCGAGCGCGTGGTGGACGCGAACGCGATCTACGCGAGCGACGAGGATCGCATGCGCGTCGCCATTGAGGCCGCACGCTCCAACGTGCTGCACGACACCGGCGGGCCGTTCGGCGCCGCGGTGTTCGAGGCAGACAGCGGCCGGCTCGTTTCGGTGGGCGTAAACATGGTCGTGCCGTCGAACAACGCGGTGCTGCACGCCGAGGTCGTCGCGTTCATGGTGGCACAGGCGCGCATCGGCAGCTTCACGCTCGGTGCAGACCACCTTCCCGCGCACGAGCTGTTCACGTCCTGCGAACCCTGCGCGATGTGCCTCGGCGCCGCGCACTGGAGCGGCGTCCGGCGCGTCGTGTGGTCGGCCACACGCGAAGACGCCAGCCAGCTGCTCTTCGATGAGGGGCCTGTGTTCCCGGCCTCATACGACTATCTCGAGGAGCGGGGAATGACGTTCGTTGCGGGAGTGCTTCGGTCCGAGGGACGTGCGGTCCTCGAGTTGTATCGCGAGCGAGGGGGGCCCGTCTATAACGGATGAGACTGGAGTCGGGAGTCGGGAGACTGGAGTCTGGTTTCGGCAGTGCGGGGGGCTCCCGCATTAAACCAGACTCCAGTCGCCCGACTCCCGACTCTCGACTCAATTCGCAGAGCGGGCCGCAATCTCCTCCAGCCGCCTCTGAATCTCCTCGCCCGACAGCCAGCGGCCGCCCACAACGACCCCGGCATTCTGCCGCACCGCCGAGATGTTCTGGAGAGGATTGGCTTCGAGCAGGATGAGGTCGGCGCGCTTGCCGGGCTCGATCGTTCCGGCCTCCTCCATGATGCCGAAGAAGCGCGCGACGTTGGCCGTACCGGACTGCAGGATCTCGTACGGTGTCATGCCGGCCTCGGCCATGATCTCGAGTTCGTTGTAGAGCGAGAAGCCGGGTACGCTGAAGAGCTGCGGCGCGTCGGTGCCCATGAGGATCGTCACACCTGCGTCGTTCAGCGCCTTGAGGATGCGCTTCCGCAGCTCGACCTCGCGCGCGGCGGCCTCGGGGATGGCGTTCCCCCGGATCTGATTCACGCTGTTCGTCCAGTTCTGAACCGCGTTGCGCGGCATATAGCGCAGCTCGGGCAGCGCGCTCAACTCCTCGACCGGCCGCGCGCCGCGGATCGTTGCCCAGAGCGCCATGGTCGGCACGACCGCGATGTTCGCCTCGCGCATGTCCGCGGCCAGCGCCGGGATGCGGCTCTCATCCGCAACGAGCGCGATGCGCGCGTTCCGCTCCTGCGGAGATGCCGCGCGCAGCGGCGAGTCGTCGGGCTCCATCGCGAGGATGTAGTTGTCCAGGTGGTCCACCGTGCCCTGCCTCGCCGCGATCGCAGCGTGCAAGCCGACGGCGTCCGGCACGTGTCCGCCGAACGGCATGTCGACCGCGCGCGATTCCTCCACGATCGCGTCGTACACCTCGCGGCTCAGCCCTTCCTGGATCTTCAGCAGGTCGTACCCGGCCTCCTTGTACGCGCGCACCTTCGTGCGGGCGGAGTCGGGTGTTGGCGTGTTGTTGCCCGCGAGCTGCGGTGCGCCGACCCAGAAGCGGGGGCCGATCAGTTCGTCGGCATTGATCCGCTCGCGCATCTGCAGATGGGACGGGTGTCCCTGCATGCCGCGCACGGTGAGCGCGCCGGCCGCGACGTACAGGAACAGCACATCCTCCACGAGCTGGCGGTTCGCGCCGTCCTGCGCGAGACCGGGCACGTGGCCGTGCATCTCCGCGAGTCCGGGAATCAGGTACTTGCCCGAGCCATCCACGCGGATGGCATCGGCGGGCACGGCCGTGCTCGCGGCCGGGCCGACGGCCTCGATCTTCCCGTCGCGCACGACCACCGTCTGCCTCTGAAGCAGCCGCTCGCCGACCATCGGGATGACGTTGACGTCGACGAACGCGACCGGCTGCTGCGCGGCCGCGGGCGCTGCGACGAGCAGGAGCGGCAGCATCGAGCGGATCCTCATGGCGAACCTCCTGGGTCGTGATCGAAACGGCAGGATGCAGGAACGCCGCCGGACCCGTCAAATCGTCGGGGTCCGGCGGCGCTCTTTCGGGGACGAAGCGTCAGTCGCCGCTCGCCTCGCGTACCTGCACTGTGGGCGTGGGTGCGGACGCCTTGGGCCGGCCCGTGACGAACGTGCGGAGCCGCTCGCCAGCACGGTTCATGATCACGTACGCGCTCGGGACCACGAACAGTGTGAGCAGCATCGAGAACGTGAGGCCGCCCACCACGGAGATCGCCAGCGGCTGCATCATCTCCGTCCCCTCGCCGATGCCAAGTGCGAGCGGCAGCATGCCGAAGGCGGTGGTGAGCGTGGTCATCATGATCGGGCGGAGCCGCACCGCACCCGCCTCGACCGCAGCCTCTTCCATGCTCGCGCCTTCGTCGCGCCGGCGGTGCTCGATGAAGTCGACGAGCAGGATCGCGTTGTTCACCACGATGCCCGCGAGCAGCACCACGCCGAGCAGCACCGGCGCCGAGAAGTCGGTGCCCGTCAGGTACAGGGCGAGCCCGACGCCGATCAGCGACAGCGGAATCGTCGTGATGATCACCAGCGGGTTGATGAAACTCTCGTACTGCACCGCGAGCACCACGAAGACGAGGAAGATCGCGAGCAGCACCACGATCGTGAGCTGCCGGTTGCTCTCCTCAATGGCCTCCTGCTCGCCGCCGTAAATGATGTTGTAGCCGGCCGGCAGATCGAGCCCGGCCAGGCGCAGCCGGATCGAATCGTTCACCTCACCCACCGACGCGACCTCGGTGATCACGTCACCGGTCACACGGATGATGCGGTTCTGGTTCTCACGCGTGATGTCGGTCGGGCCCATCTTCGCCGTGACATCGGCAATGTCGCGCACGTAGATCGGGGACCCGCCCGCGCCACCGGGGAACAGCGCAACCGAGCCAATGTCCTCTGGGCTCTGGAAGCGGTCCCTCGGAAGCATCACCCTGATGTCGTACTCGCGGTTGCCCTCCGTGTAGCGCGTCGCGACCGTGCCGTCCATCGCAGTACGCAGCGTCTGGCCGACCGTGGCCACGTTCAGCCCGAGATAGGACGCGCGCTCGCGGTCGAGCTCGATCGAGATGAGCGGACTCGCCTCGCTCGTCGACGGTTGCACGCCCTCGAGGCCGGGGATTCCCTGCACCCGGCGCATGATATCCTCGCCCAGCCGCTGGAGCTGGCCCAGGTCCTCCCCCTGCACCGTCAGTGCGACGTCGGAGCCGCTCGTCGACGTGCGGAGCCCACGGATCCGCGGCGGCCGCACGAACACGCGCGCGCCGGCGAAGCCGCGTTCCTCGATGCGCCGCTGGAGCTCCTGAACCCATGCGTCCGCACTGATGTCGCGCCCACTCGCACGTGCGAGCCGGATGGTGATGCTGCCGCGCCCGGCGAACTCCGCGGTGGACCCGCCGAAGAACATGCCGCCCGCCGTCGTGAACAGGTGCTCCACGTACGGCATCTCGCGGATCATCTGCTCGACTTCGTGCGTGATCTCGTTGGTCCGCTGAGCGGATGCGCCAGGAGGCAGGCGGACGAAGACACTGGCATTGCCGTCATCCACCTGCGGCAGGAACTCGAAGCCGAGATCCTGCGTGAGGTAGCGCGCCGAGAACAGCAGTGCGATGGCCGTAGCGAGCACGCCCCAGCGCCAGCGGATGACGCGCGGCGCGATCCTGCGGTAGCCGCGTCGCAGTCCGTTCACGGCGCCGTCGAACGCGCGGAAGAAGCGCCAATCGTGGATGCCGGTCGTGAAGCGCACCTTGGCGAGCTGCGCCGAGAGCATCGGCACGACCGTGAGCGCCACCGTCAGCGACGCGATGATCGCGAAGCTGATGGTGAGAATCAGTTCCCGGAAGATGAGCGCGGACAGTCCACTGATCAGCAGGAACGGCACGACCGCTGCCAGGTTCGTGGTCGTCGATGCGGTGACTGCAGCCGTCACCTCGGCCGCACCTTCGTGCGCCGCCTCATCGGCGTCCTCGTTCCCTTCCTCACGATGACGGAAGATGTTCTCGAGCATCACGATCGAGTTGTCGATCAGCATGCCGACGCCGAGTGCGAGGCCGCCGAGGGACATGATGTTCAGGGTCAGGTCGCCCAGACCCATCATCACGAACGTGGCAAGGATCGCGACCGGGATGGCCATGCCGACGACGAACGTCTTGCGCAGCGAGCCGAGGAACAGCAGCACGACCATCATCGCCAGGAACGCACCGCTCAGTGCGGCGTTGCGTACGGACGATACGGAGGTGCGGATGAAGTCGGCCTGGTTGTCGATGACCTCGAAGTGGATCTCATCGGGCACGAAGCCGCTCTCCGCGAGTTCCTGGAGGCGCTGGGACACGCCGTCCGCCACGACCACCGTATTCGCGTCGGGCTGCTTGCGGATCGAGATCTTGACCGCCGGGATGTCGTCGAGGCGCGCCCAGAGGCGCTGCTCCCGGTGCGTGTCGCGCACGTCGGCAACTTCCGAGAGCGGGATGCGCGCGCCGCCCGGCACGTTGAGCACCAGGTTCCGCACGTCGTCGACGCTCTGGAACTTGCCCGTGGTCTTGCCGACGACCTCGCGGTCGGGCGCGGAGATGCGGCCGGCCGCCACGTCCTGGTTCGCGGCGCGCAGCCCATCGATGATCTGCGACACCGTGAGGTTGTAGGAGCGGAGCCGCTCCTGGTCGAGCACGACCTGGATCTCGCGCTGGAGTCCGCCCGAGATATCGACCGAGGCCACACCTTCGATCGTGAGGAGTTGAGGCCGCAGCCGGTAGTCCACCCAGTCGCGCAGCTCGATCAGGCCGAGCCGTGCCGAGGAGAACGCGGCCTCGAAGATCGGAGACTGCGACGGATCGAACTTGAAGATCGTCGGCGGATCCGCTTCTTCGGGAAGCTGCGAGCGTACGCGCTCGAGGTTCTTCGCCGCGTCCTGAAGCGCAAAATCGACGTCGGTGCCGTACTTGAAGAACAGGTTGACGCCGACGCGGCCTTCCTGCACCTCCGTCTCGATGCGCGTGAGATCCTCGGTCGGGGCGAGTGCGGCCTCCAGCCGTTTCGCGACCGTCTCCTCCAGCACCTCCGGCGCGACACCGCGGTTGGTCACACCCGCGCGTACCTGCGGATAGACGATGTTCGGCAGCAGGTCGAGCGGCAGGCCGGACAGGAAGAACAGCCCGAGCACGACGACCACCGACGTGAGCATGATCGTGCCGATCGGCCGCACGATCGAGAAGCTGGGCAACCCGCGACGGGTGCCTTTCGCCTTGGCCATCGCTACCTCCCCGGCTGTACGGCCGGCGGTTCCGCCGCCCTCGCAGCCGCCTCGACGACGCGCACGAGCGAGCCGTCCCGCAACTCGTTCACACCGAACGTTACGATCTGCTCGCCCGCCTCGAGGCCCTGGAGCACCTCGACACGTCCTTCGGATGTCATGCCCACGCGCACGGGCCGACGCTCGACGCGGTCGGCATCGAAAACGAACACCGCCTCGGCACCCGCGGTCCCCACGATCGCGGAGGCGGGAATCAGCAGCACATCCTCGCGCGCCGACAGGTTGAACGTCGCGCGCGCGAGGAAGCCGGGACGCGCGGTCTGGGTCGCAGCGCCCTGAAGCGCGACCTCGACGGGCACGAGGCGCGTCGCCGGGTCAGCCGTCGGGAATACGCGTCGCACGCGGCCGGCGAACGCCTGCGCAGGGAACGCATCGAGGCGGACCTCGACGATCGCGCCCGGCTGGATCTCGACGACGTCCAGCTCCGACACGCGCACGCGCACGACCATCGTCGACACATCCGCGATCTCGAAGAGCCGCGTCTGCACGCCGACGATGTCACCGGCTTCGACGGCCTTCACCGTGACCACACCCGCGATCGGCGAGCGCACGGTCGCGTATCCGGCACGCGTACGGAGCTGTTCGACCTGCGCGGTCGCCGCCGCGAGGTTGGCGCGGTCACGTTCGTACTCCGCGGCCGTGAGCACCTGACGCTCGTACAGCCGCTCGGCGCGCTCCCATGCCGCGGTCGCCACCTCGAGCGCCGCCTCCGCGCTGCGGAGCTGCGCGGCGATCTCGCGGTCGTCGAGCGTAGCGAGCACCTGGCCCACGCGCACCACATCGCTCTCTTCGACCTCGACCGTGCGCAGCGCGCCCGCGATCTGGCTGTTGACGCCGACCGTCCGGATCGGCTCGACCACGCCCGACACCGTGACCGACCGCGCGATCCGGCCGGGCGCGACGGTCGCGACCTCGACGGGCACGATGCGCGGCTGCATGTCGGGTCCGCCCGTGGACGCGGCCGCATTGTTGTCTCCGCGGCATCCGCCGGCGATCATCACCAGCAGTGCCATACCACCCAGCAAACGCCTGCTCTGCATCCTCATCCCCGTGAAGGCGTGGGGCCGGTGAACCGGCTCACCTCGCGCCAAGATCCTGTCCGAGTACGGCTTCCAGTTGTGCGACCGCGACGCCGAGCTGCTGGCGCGCACGCACCTGCGCGGCCTCGGCGTCCGAAAGTGCAACCTGCGATGTGATCAGCTCGAGAATCGTTGCCGCACCGAACTGGTAACGCTCCTCCTGCACCCGCAGGTCTTCGCGCGCCAGCTCGACCGCACGATCCGCAATGGCGACCCGTCGCTCCGCCGATTCGATGCGCGCCGCCGCGTCGCGCGCGGCCAGCCGTGCACCGATCTCCGCATCGCGCGCGCGTGCTTCCGCCGTACGCATTTCGGCGTTCGCGCGTGCCAGCTGCGCTTCCCGCTGGAGTCCGTTGAACACCGGCAGCGAGGCGGTGATGCGCAGGTTCCAGCTCCGATCCTGCGGCGGCCATTCGAAGGAGAACCAGTCGTAGCCGCCCGTCGCACGCACCGTCGGGATGTACGAGGTCGCCGAAACGAAGCGGTCCGCGCGGCTCTCATCGTATGCCGCCCGCGCACTCACGGCCGCCGGCGAGGCGGAGACGGCCATGGATTCGAGAGACGGAGCGTCCGGAAGGTCCGGCGCCTGCACCGGCAGCGACGTGTCCGCCGGCTGCACCTCCTCCTCGAGGCCGACCTGCCGGCCGAGCTCGAGGCGCGCGGTGCGCAGCGCGGTCTCCGCATCCACAACCGCGAGCTCCGCGTTGCTCAGCTCCAGCTCGGCGCGCAGCACATCGGAACGCGTCGCCGTGCCGACATCGAGGCGCGTGCGCGCGAACTCGAGCTGTTGCTGCGCACGCTCGAGACGCTGCCGCGCCACCGCGAGCAGGCGGTCCGCGGCCGTCGCTTCGTAATACGCAGCCTTCGTGTCGAGGATCGTCAGGAATCGCTGTGCACGACGCGACGCTTCCGCCGAACGCACCTGCGCGCTCGCGCTCCGGTACTGCGCGAGCTTCCGTCCGCCGGTGAAGATGTCGTAGCCGAACTGCGACTGCGCCGAGTAGCTCTCCGACACGAGCCGCCCCGTCGCCTGGTCGAAGCGCTGGTTGCTCGAGTTCGAATAGGACGAGTTGACGGTCAGGCTCGGCAGGAAGGCCCCCTTCGCCTGGAGCAGCGTCGCTTCGGCGTTGTCGAGCTGACCCTCCGCCGCCACCGCGTCGGGGTGATAGAGGAGGGCTCGCTCGATCGCTTCATCGAGGCCGATCGCCGGGACCTCCTGCGCGCCTGCCGGCGCCAAACCGGCCAGCAGCAGAACGGCCGGCAGGCAAACCCGCCCGGCCGACCTCCGAACTAGTATCACGGCAGCACCTTCGCCGAAGTCATCATGGACAGATGAAAAAGACGCCCGGACCGGCCCGCGCGTTGGCGTTTCGGCTCCGGCGCCACCATTGAAACCGCATGGGGGGCCCGGGGTTCCGCCCGGGTCTGAAGTGAGGGTTATCCGCGCAGGAACCCGCGCAGCCCGAGGAACAGGAAGACCAGATTGGCTGCCACCGACAGCCAGGCCACCAACCGTGGCTGCGGCCGCGGGACCGTCCGAGCGGCCATGAAGCTCAGGATCGCGCCGACGAGATTGACGGGCAGCAGGCCGACGAGGATGGGTACGGCCACGTACGCAGCCAGCGGCGGATGACCGCCCGGCGCGACCCATGACACGATGATGATGGCCGCCCAGCCGAGAACGGCGGCGCCCACGCAGATGATCCCCGCCCAGAACCTTCTCACGCTTCCCCCGTTCGAGTCGGATGTCGCCATGGCGCCCCGGCCGTGCCGATTGCATCCTAGCGGGGACCTCCCTCCCCCGGACACCCCATGAGCCGTCTCGACGACCTGATTCGCGAGCTGCGCCGCCGCAAGGTCGTGCGGGTGGCGATCGCCTATGCGGCGGCCGCCTTCGTCGTGCTCCAGGCCGCGGACATCATCCTGCCCGGCCTCGGAATGGACTCGGCGATGCGACTCGTCATCATGCTCGTCGCCGTCGGCTTCCCGCTGGCCATCGGACTTTCATGGGCGTTCGATGCCGACCGCTCCGGCATCCGGCGCACGCCCGACGCACCGGGCCGACGCACTTCGCTGTTCGTGCCGGTTGCGGCCGCCTCGCTGCTCGTGGTCGTCGTCGCCGCCGGATGGAGGTTGCTGCGTGACGACGGTGCGGCTGACACCGAGCTGGATCCAAGACTCGTCGCCGTCATCCCGTTCCGCGTCAGTGCGGATGCATCGCTCGAGTATCTGCGCGAGGGCATGGTCGACCTGCTCGGGGCGACGCTTACCGGAGAGAGCGGCCCGCGCGCGGCGGATCCCCGCACCACGCTGAGTGCGTGGCGACGGGTGGTCGAGTCGGAGGATCAGGACCTCACGCCCGAGGAAGCACTCGGTGTGGCGCGCATGATTGGCGCGGGGAACGTGTTGCTCGGGTCGGTGGTGGGCAGCACATCGCGACTCACAATGACCGCGCGCATCGTAGCGCTCCCATCGGGTCGCGAGGGTCCCGAAGCACACGCGGAAGGACCCGCCGACAGCCTGTCGGTGCTCGTGGACCGCATCACCGCGCAGCTGCTCTCGCTGCAGGCGGGCGAAACATCGAATCGGCTCGCAGGATTCACGAGCACGTCGCTGCCCGCTGTGCGCGCGTACCTGCGCGGACAGGCGCACTACCGGCGGGCCAACTTTCCCGAAGCCGCGCGCGCATTCGATGACGCGCTGCAGCTCGACTCGACGTTCGCACTCGCCGCGCTGGGGCTGTCCCTCGTATCGAACTGGTTCGGTACCGACGTGCCGCTTCGGGATCGGGCGGGCGAGCTGGCAGAGCGATTCCGCGACCGCCTCGCGCCGGCGGATCGCGCGATCCTCGACGCGCGCATGCTGAGCGGCCGCGTGTCGGTCCGGGAAGAGGTCGACGCGTGGGAGCGCACTACCGAGCGCTATCCCGACCGCCCCGAAGCGTGGTTCACGCTCGGCGACGTTCTCCTCCATTCCGGCCGCGCAGCCGAGGAGCCGGATCTGGAGAGGCGCTGGAAGGACGCATTCGATCGCACGCTGCAGCTCGACTCCAGCTTCACGCCGGCACTCATTCACCTCATCGATGCGGCACTGGTCGTCGACGCGCAGCACGAGGCAGATACAACGGAGTTCCGCAGGCTCTATGCGCTGCTCGAGCGCCGCGAGACCTCTCCCGCAGCGGCGGAGCTGAGGCGTTCCCTGCGTTTCATCGACACCGCGGCCGCGCGCGTCAGGCGCGATACGCTCGACCGCATCGGTACGATCCAACTCCTGTTCATCGCGATAAGGCCGCTCGTTTCGACCGCCCCGATCGACGACACCGAGCGCGCCGCCGAGGTCCTGGTGCAGCGAACCCTCGACGACCCGAACGTGTCGGATCCCGCGCTGTGGCAGACCACCTTGTTCGCGCTCAACGACCTTGGCCGACCGGCGGCGGCCAGAACGATCCTGGAGCGTGCGATCGAGCGGGCACCGGATCCGGCGCCGTGGCTCGCCGAGGCGATCGACTTCGCGTTGTTGGCAGGCGGCGACAGCACCTTCGCGGAGGCCGCAGCCGAACGCATCGCCCACGTCGACCACCCGTTCGCTCTGTGCGCGGCCGGGCGGTGGCGTGCGTGGACGGGCCGTCCGATCGAAGAGCAGGCCGCACGTCTCGAGGCACGCGGGATGCTTGCGGATTCTCTGTGTGCGGAGCTCATCCGTACTACACACTCCGTCGTTACGAACGCGGCGGACCGGAGCACGCGACTCGCAAGCCTCGATGCGAAGGTGAGAGCGGGCCCGCCCATCCTGGCGTACGGCGGCGAGCTGCTGCTGATCAACCTCACGCTTGCGCGGCTGCACGAGGCGATGGGAGACGACGCCGCAGCCCTGCGGGCCATCCGTCGCAGACCCTCCGGGTTCGACGGGCATCGATGGTTCGCCGAAGCGCTCGAGTACGAGGGCCGCCTGGCCGCTGCGACCGGCGACCGCGACACCGCCATACGCGCACTGTCACGCTGGCTCGAGCTGCGCAGCCGCGCAGAGCCGTCGTTTCAACCGAGGATCGACAATGTGCGAGCCGAACTGGCCCGCCTGACGGCCGAATCGAACCGCTGAGCCGGTTCAGTTTCCGGCGGGCGTCAATCGCCGTTCCTGCATTATACTTTCGACGCGATCCGCGCAGCGTCCTGTGCCCTCACGTTCGATGAGTCCTTCACCGAATACTCGTGCGCGTGCAACGGTCTCGGGACGGCACGCGACCTCGATCGCTTCGCGGACCGTCTGCGTGGTTGCCTCTCTCAGCGCGATCGACGGGGCCGCGATACCGACCGCCGCGGCACGCTCGGCGTGATGGAACTGATCGCCCAGGTGGGGCAGGATCACTTGCGGTGTGCCGGCCCGCGCAGCTTCGATCGTGGTGCCGTATCCGCCGTGGTGCACACACGCCGCGACGCGCGGAAAGAGTGCCGCATGCGGGAGATCGTTCGTGACGAGGATGTCCGCTGTTGTGGCAAGCTCCGGCACGTGGCGCGCGAGCGATTCGTGCACGATCGCACGGCGGCCGGCGAGTCTCGCCCCGCCCACGAGCGCCTGCGCGAGACGCGTCGCATCGATGTGCTTCATACTGCCGAAACCGATGTACAGGGGCGGCGGTCCGTCCTTCAGGAACGCCTCCACATCTGTAGCGAGTGTGTCCGTCGAGGGCAGATACACGTGGCCCGTGTGGACGACCACGGGATCCTCGCGCGGCATCGGTGCGAGGACGGGATCCGATACGAGGAAGATCGTTCCGCTGCGCGTGAGGTACCGCTCCAGGCTGCGGATCCGCGGCTGGTTCCACTGCCTGCGCAGCGACCGAAGCCAGCGGGCCTGCCGCAACTGCGCGGCATCGTCCAGGGCGAGACGTAACTCGTGAATCGCGCGCTGAAGAGGACCGTGTGATGCACCCAGCGGTGACAGCGCGGCCGTCCGCAAGTACACCGGACTCAGCATCACGTAGACGTAGGGGATCCCCTGGTTCAGTGCGAGCGCGGGCGCGGCGAACTGGAGGGCGGAGCCGATGATGATCCGTGCTTCGCTCGCCAGCGGCTGCAGCGCCTCGAGCAGCTGTGGCGCCACGCGGAGCGCGGCGCGAAATGTGGACGTGTTGCTCTGCGTGCCGTCGAAGAGGTGCGACTGAGGCGGTCCGACGGAGACGAAGCGGAGTCCGGCTGCAGCGGCGATGTGCGCATGGTCGGGCGGCGCGCACAGCACGACGTCGTGTCCGCGCTTCGCGAGCTCCCGGCCGATGGCGGCGACGGGTTGCACGTCGCCGCGACTTCCATAGGGGGCGAGCAGGATCACGGCGATCGTCGTTGACTCGATTCGGTTGCGTGTTTCCGGAATGTGTCGCCAGCCGTGCAGAAGGGGCAAGGATCGCCGGACGGCTGGACGTCCGGCGCGCGCGGCCTCATGTTCCAAAGTCCGGCACGGAATGCGCACCCCGTTCTCACAACTACCATGACAAGAATTCCTGCTCGTCTGCTCGCCGTCGGCCTGCTGGCCGGCTGCGTCGGTGCATCGGCCGCGCCCGCGCCGCGCCAGGCCGCACCGCAGAACATCATCATCTACGTCGGCGACGGCGTCGGCGTCGCGTACTGGAGCGCGGCGCGGCTCGCTGCAGGGAAACTCGCCGTCGAGGAGTTCCCCGTTTCCGGGTTGACGGATACGCGCAGCAGTGACAGCGACATCACCGACAGCGCGGCCGGCGCCACCGTATACGCCACCGGTACACGCACGTACAACGGCGCGATCGGTGTGGGTGACGAATGCAAGCGGATGTACGCCGCGGACCGCGCGCGCTACGATGCAGATCCGGCATCGTGTGATCCGCTCGAGTCCATCTTCGACCTCGCGGTCGAAGCCGGCATGGCGACCGGGCTCGTCGCAACGTCGAGCGTCACACATGCCACGCCCGCATCCTTCGGCGCGCACGTGCCCCTCCGCCGCATGGAGGCCGCGATCGCCACGCAACTCGCGAACGCGCCGATCGATGTCATGCTCGGTGGCGGACTCGGCTTCTTCGACGGCACGCGCCGGCCCGATTCGACGGACATCTTCACGCCGCTCTGCAGGAACGCGACGTGTCTGCGCACGGGGGCGGACCTCGAGGCGTACCATCCCGACGACCGCCGGCTGGTCGGCCTCTTCGCCGCGAACTCGATGGCTCAGGCCGGCGTTCGCTCGCCATCGCTGCCCGACATGGCGCGCAAGGCGCTCGACAAGCTCTCGCGCGATCCCGAGGGTTTCGTGCTGATGATCGAAGGCAGCCAGCCCGACTGGCGCGGTCATGACAATGCGCCGCTGGATCAGGTCGTAGCGGAGATGCTCGACTACGACGCGGCCATCCGGATCGGACTCGACTTCGCGCGCCAGGACGGCAACACGCTGATCGTCATCGTCTCCGACCACGAGACGGGCGGTCTCTCACTGAACCAGGGCGAGAACGGCAAAATCGTGGCGGTGTGGACGACCGGCAGCCACACGGGCGAGATGACGCCGCACTTCGCGTTCGGGCCGGGCTCGGAGGCGTTCGCCGGCATCAGGGAGAACCGTGAGATCGGCAGGATGCTGATGGACGCTGTGCGCGCCCGGACACCCTGACGCTTCAGTCGTCGGAGCGGACCCGATCGATGTCGGCCAGCACCTTGCGCACCTCCTCCTGGCCCTGCACCACGAGGTCGCTGTAGTACGAGCTCCACTCGCGCATGAGCAGGAGATGGTTCCGGAAGCGGGCCCGCTCCGCCGGGTCGCTCGTGATGAGCGCCTGAACCGCCGGATCCCACGCGTTCGCGTACGACGGCAGGAAGTCCCGCTCCAGCGAGTAGTCGTAGTGTTCGCCGTTGGCTGCCAGCCGCGTGTAGATGTTCTCGTACAGGTTCACGACCGACGCCGCGACATCCTCGGGCAGCAGCCCGATCTGACCGGACGTGATCATGGACGTGTAGATCCCGCGCCGCGGGTACACGGTCAGGCTCGTGACGACTTTCGCGAGTAGCGAGTCGATGCGTTCCGAGCGAGTTTCCGAGGTCGTCGCGAGCCAGGTCGCGATCTCCGTAAAATCGCGTGACTGCCCACGCTGCTGCTCGATGATGCGGCTCATGTCCGCGTCATCGCGCCGCAGGTCCTCGACGAGCCGATCGAGCGCGGCGTGCGCCTTCAGCGTCCGCTCCCTCTCGGACGCCATGCTCTCGAAGCTGATCCCGAGGAAGACGCCGATGATCACGATGAGGATCTGGTAGGCGTAGTCGACCGCGCCCGCGCGGCCGCGGCGCCGGAGCTGGGAGAGGATCGAGGCGCCGGACTTCTGTTTCGGGCCGCTTCCCACGGTCTTCGCCGGCGTCGGCGGTTCGGGAGTCACAGGGCGCGAAGGCGCCCGCGTCTCGGCGGTCGCGTTCGGCTCTTCCGTCATGGCCCCACTGCGAGTAGGGGTGGTCAGCGATCGAGCGGGCCGTGCGCGCGCATCGTGTCTTCCTGATCCTCGTGCAAAACGAAGGCTACGACCTTCGGGCCCGAGTCCGCCAGCCGGAGCAGGTAGGAGATGCGGAAGAACTCGCGGAAGTCCGAGCTCATCACCTCGCCAGCGGGTCCGGCCGGAGCTGGAAGTGGATCGCCTTGCTGGTCATGCCCTTGCCGCCTTCCATGTGAAACGGCGCACGCGTGCTGATACTGGCCCGGAGGCCGCGACCCGTCCAGCCCGCGTCGGGATCATCGATGCGACCGTCCAGCCACTTCGTGTAGAAGCCCATCGGATACGGAACACGCAGCACGATGAACTCCCCATCCTCGAGGACGAGCAATCCCTGTCGATCCTGCCGTGCTGAATCTCGGTCAGCACTTCACGCCGAAAGATCATCTGGCGTGGGTTCGGGTTCGTCCCTCAAGAGCACCACAGTTGACGGCGCGTTCGAGCGTCCCTCAAGCTACTCCGGCTTGGCCCGGCCGCCAACGGCGGTCAGGTTCCACACGTCCTTCCAGAAAACGACCGTTGGCTTTCCGATGGAGGAACGGATGACCATCCGCACCCTGTTCGTCGCTCTCCTGATGGTCGTACCGCTCGGCGCTTCGGCGCAGGGTACGATCGAGGACTATCGGCGCGCATACGGCCTCGAGGAGCGATACCGCGGACTGGTGGTCAACGTCGCGGACAACGTCACCTGGATCGGGTCGGACCGCGTGTCGTTCCGGCGATCGGTGCGGGGCGGACACGAATTCCTTGTCGCAGACGCGGCCACCGGTCGCGAGCAGCCGGCATTCGATCACGCACGGCTCGCCGTCGCGCTGTCGACGACGGATACCACCTACACCGCGATCACGCTGCCCTTCGAGTCTTTCACGTTCGTTGAAGACGAGCGTGCGATTCGTTTCCGCATCGGTGCGACGCAGTTCCGCTGCTCACTCTCCGACTATACCTGCGCGGGCTCCGATGTACCGCGGCCGATGCCCGGAGGCGGTTTCGGCTCGCAATCCAACGCGCCGCGCGTTTCGCCGGATCGCCGATACGACGCGCGAGTCGAGAACTACAACGTCGTCATCCGGGATGCCCGATCGGGCGAGGAGGTGTATCGGAGTCACGATGGTTCGGAGGGGAATGCGTACAGCCTCCAATCGACCTCATGGTCTCCCGATTCGCGCCGGCTCGCTGCGTACCGCGTGATCCCGGGATACGAGCGCCTGGTGCACTACGTGGAATCGTCGCCGGCGGATCAGCTGCAGCCGAAACACTTCACGCGGGAATACACCAAGCCCGGCGACGTACTCGATATTGAGCGACCCGTGCTCTTCGACGTGGCCGGGCGCCGCCAGATCGAGGTGGACCACACGCTGTTCCCCAACGCGTACTCCATGTCACGGCTGGTGTGGCGAGAGGACGGCCGCGCGTTCACCTTCGAGTACAATCAGCGGGGGCACCAGGTGTACCGCGTGATCTCCGTGGATGCCGAGACAGGCAGGGCGCAAGCGGTGATCTCGGAGGAACCGGAGACCTTCTTCTATTACCGCGAATCCTCGGGGGACGGCAAGCGCTTCCGCTACGATGCCGATGATGGCCGCGAGGTCATCTGGATGTCGGAGCGTTCTGGCTGGAACCACCTGTACCTGTACGATGGTGAGACCGGTCGCGTGAAGAATCAGATCACGCGCGGCGAGTGGGTCGTACGCGACGTCATCCGTGTGGACGAGGAGAACCGGCAGATCTACTTCGCGGCCGGCGGCATGAATCCGGACCAGGATCCGTACTTCGTCCAGTTCTACCGCGTCGGCTTCGACGGCCGCGGGCTGACGCCGCTCACGGAAGCGAACGGCAACCACTCGATCAGCCTTTCACCCGACGGCGAATACTACGTGACGACGTATTCGCGTGTGGACCTGCCGCCGGTGACCGAGTTGCGACGCACGCGTGACCGGCAGGTCATGGCGGAACTCGGCCGTGGCGATCACTCGGCGCTGCTGGCCGCGGGCTGGATCCCGCCTGAAGTGTTCGTCGCGAAGGGGCGCGACGGCGTCACGGACATCTGGGGAATCATCGTCAAGCCGTCCAACTTCGATCCATCGAAGAAGTATCCGGTCATCGAGTCGATCTACGCCGGGCCGCACAGCAATCACGTGCCGAAGTCGTTCACCGTGTTCCCGACGCGGGGCATGCTGCCGCAGGCGGAGCTCGGGTTCATGGTCGTCATGATCGACGGCATGGGCACGTCCAACCGGTCGAAGGCGTTCCACGACGTCGCATGGAAAAACCTCGGCGATGCCGGCTTTCCCGACCGCATCCTGTGGCACCGCGCGGTGGCCGCGCAGTACCCGTGGTACGACCTGGGCCGCGTCGGGATCTACGGCGGATCCGCGGGTGGCCAGAACGCGATGGCTGCACTTCTCTTCCACGGCGACTTCTACCATGCGGCCGTCGCGGACAACGGCTGTCATGACAACCGCATGGACAAGATCTGGTGGAACGAGTTGTGGATGAGCTGGCCGATCGGGCCGCACTACTCCGCATCATCGAACGTCGACAACGCGCACCGTCTGCGCGGCAAGCTGCTGCTGACGGTCAGCGAGCTGGACACCAACGTGGATCCATCATCGACCTACCAGGTGGTCGATGCGCTCATCAAGGCCCGCAAGGACTTCGAGTTCGTGATGATCCCGGGCGGCGAGCACGCGCGCGGGCCGTATCACGAGCGCAGGCGCTTCGACTTCTTCGTGCGGCACTTCTACGGGCTTACGCCGCCGGACTGGAACGGCGCCGGCATCGCGGTCGCCAGCGAAGGAGACCAGGGTTGAGGTGATGGCCCGGCTGCCGGGCGTCACCTTTGCGCGATCGCCATGAACGCCTGTGTGGTCTGCTGGCTCAGGCCGAACAGGTCGCGGAAGAGCGCATCGGTCATCGATGCATTCGCCATGATCGCCAGCACCAGCCGGGGCTGTTCCCGGACGATCAGGAGAGCCGTGCCGCCGTAGTGCCCTCCCGGGTGCATCAGGACACGTCCGCCGCCGGGCTCGTCGGGCTGGCGTACGTACCAGCCGAGGCCGTAATCCATCCCGAACACGTCGGCGGCGCCCATGGGCGTCCACAGAAGCTCCACGGTCTCCGGCTGCAGCAGGTCTCCACCGAGCAGCCCTGCGCCGAATGTGACGAGGTCGCTCGGAGTGGAAAGAAAGCCACCGCCCGGCCACAGGTCGCTGTTGTCCGTGAAGGGAGCGGTCGTGAGGGTGCCCGACTCGGAGACTTCGTAGAAACAGCTTCGGTCCGGAATGACTTCGCGGTATCGATCCGCCCGGGTGTTCGTCATGCCGAGCGGTCGGAAGACTTCCGACTCCATGAACTCCAGGAACGGCATTGCCGCGGCGGACTCGACCACCGCACCGATGAGGTTGTATCCGAACGTCGAGTACGCGAACTCGGTTCCGGGCTCGAACAGCAGGGGACGGTCCCTGAACTTGTCGAGCGCCTCGAGCATCGATCCGTACGCCACGAGGTTCGTGAGGTCGTCCGGACCGTAATGCGGGATCCCGGCTCGATGGCCTCCGAGCTGACGCGTGGTGATCGGATGGCCCTTGTCGGGGAACGACGGCACATAGGTCCGGATCGGGGCGTCGATGTCGAGCTGCCCGCGCTCGTGCAGCAGGCCGACGGCAGCCGCGGTCAGCGGCTTGGCGATGCTCCAGGCCCGGAACAGCGTGCTCGTGGTGACCGGAACGTCATGTTCGACACACGCCAGCCCGAACCCCTCCGCCCAGACCAGCTCGTCACCCATCGTGACGGCAACGGAGATCCCCGGCGTGGTCGACTCGTCGACGTACTGCTGGAAGGCGGCGCGACTCGACGCGATCGCATCCTGCAGACCCTGCGCGGCGGCGGCCGCCGTGCCGCACAGGACTGCGGCGGCCGCAGCGAGCGCAATGCGCACGCTCGGAAGCGGCGCCAGGCGTTTGCCCACGATCGTTATCTCTCGGACCAGACGGCCAGCTCGTTGCCGCTGGGGTCCTTGAACTGGAACCTTCGGCCGCCCGGAAAATCGAACGGCTCGCGGGTGATCGCTCCGCCGGCCTGTCGCACTGCCGCGAGACTCGCGTCGAGATCACTCGAGTACAGGATGACGAGCGGCCCTCCGGTTGCGACGCGCGAACCGAGACGCAACCCGCCCGCCTCGCCGCCGCTGCCCTTCCGGATGCCGGCGTAGCCGGGGCCGTAATTGTTGAACGTCCAGCCGAATGCGGCGCCATAGAAGCGCTGGGATTCCGCCATGTCGGCCACCTCGAACTCGATGTAATCGATCTCGTGGTGAATCTGTCCGCTGCTCGCCATGGTCGCTCCTTACCTGCCGGGGATCTCGAAAGTGGAGGACACCGAATGCCGCCGGTGAGGAGTGATCACGGCGAGAGCCGCCTCCGGTAGGCCGCAAACACGCCGGCGTAGTAGACGGAGTACCCGACCGCCCGGCCAGCCACGACGTGGAAGCGGACGACGTCTCCCGGAAACGCCGAAATCGAAAATGTGTTCGGAGCCACCATCCGGAGCTGGATACCCGGGCCCTGGCCGCCCTCCTCCTCCAGGGTCAGAGCACCTGCCGCGGCCGAAACCCGGAAGCGGCGGCGGTCGCGTATGCTCTCGTACCTGCCTTCGAGAGTCTCGTATCCCTCCGGCGGCGCGGGCGAAGTCGTCTGCGTGACCGGCGCCAGTCCGAGCAAAGCCGCGGCCACCTCGGCCTGGACGTCGGCAGCGTCGAGCGCCGCGCCGTTCGTGTTGATCAGCACAGCCACCGTCGTCTCATTGGACGGGTACCGGATCAGCACGGCCCAGGTGGAGCCGGATCCACCGGTGTGTCCCCACAACGGGTGACCGCCCACGACGCCCAGTCGCGCGCCGAGGCCGTAATCCAGAACGGCGCCCCCCTCGAGGGTCGTGGGCTCGACGATGTCGGGGAGTACAGCCGGAAGATCTCGTTCGGTCGCGAGCCTGTCGGGCAGCATCGCGAGGTCCACTGCCGTCGAACAGAGGCCGCCCGCCGCGCCGTATCCGGTCCGGGTGCCGGACGATTCGTATTCATCCGATGGGACCAGAGCGGCCGAGTCCACGTCGTACCCGATGGTTCTGCGCTCGGCGAGCAGTCCGTCATCGCACAGGAAGGTGTCCGGCAGGCCCGCGACCTCGGTGAAGAACGTGCGCATGTAGCTGCCGAACGGCAGGCCGGACGCCCGCTCGATGATCATCCCGACGAGGTAGTAGCCCGTGTTCGAGTAGCTCCAGCTCTCGCCGGGCTCGAAGTCGAGTGGACGGTCGCGCAGGAACTCCAGAACGAACGCGTCGTCCAGCGCCTCCCCGGTAGCGTTCCGATGTGCCGTATACGCCTCCAGGATGTCCGGGATGCCCGACGTATGATTCAGAAGATGTCGCAGCGTGATGCGGCGGGCCTGTTCCGGATCCGGGTACCCGGGAAGAAGGGCGGCGAGGTCATCGTCCAGCCGGATGCGACCCTCGACGACCAGATGCAGGGCCGCAGCACTCGCGAGCAGCTTCGATACCGAGGCGAGCACGTAGACCGTTCGGGGCCCGGCCCGAACGCGGCCGTCCAGGTCGGACCACCCGTAACCCCGAGCATGCACGACCTCGCCGCGTCGTACCACCGCGATGGACATGCCTGCGATGGGTCCCCTGTCGAGCGCTTCGCCGGCGATGGCGTCGATCGCCGCCGAGACTTCCGTCGCGTGTTCCTGCGCTGCCGCGGGTGCGACATGCCCGATGAGCAACGCGCCCAACAACGCCCGGAGTGTCGTGTGCACCGATCAGCTCGCTCGAACGATGACAAAGGAACCGGGTCGCGCGGCCGTGCGTTCCGCACCGGAATCGCGCTGGCAAGGCGCCTCACGTCATTCTGCGCGCTTTCGAAGCGACCGACAACCCTCGCACCGTTCTGATTCCGGGCGTTGAACTCCGTGAGCCCGAGTTCCGGCGCTGAGGTGCAAAGGCATTGTTGCGGTAAAGTCAGCGCTCAAAATGAAAAACCTCCCCCTCGCGGACGCGGCGGATCAGCGCGTCCATGTGATCGACGTAGCGGCCCAAGGCTACCCGGCCGGACTTCGTGAGAGCGTATTCCGTCCGCGGCATGCGACCCTCGAAGGTTTTCCGGCACGCGATGTAGCCGGCCTCCTCGAGCCGGCGCGCGTGCACGCTCAAGTTGCCGTCGCTCGTGGCGAGCACCTCCTTGAGCTCGTTGAAGGAAAGCGTCTCGTTTACGCTCAGGGCGCTTACGATGCCTAGCCGTACGCGCTCGTGGATGAGGCGCTCCAGATCCGCCGGCTTCGCGCGCTTCCGAGGCGCGACCGCGGGCTCGTCCCCCTCGGTGGGTGCCTGGCGTCGTGCTGCATTCATCCGTGCCATGGGTGGACGTTAGCGCCCCGTCCCGGTTGCGTCAAGTACTTTGAGCGACAAAGGACACCCAGGTGGCGGTCAGCGTGCCGCCGCGCCCTCGAGGATGCGCTTCGCATTGGCTGCCATCTGCAGCATGTTGTTCCGGGCGTAGCGATCGACGTAGGCCTTTTCGATGAGCCAGCCGATCGGTCGCAGGAGGCCCGGCATCACGTGGTAGGAGATCTCGTGATGGAAGAAGGTGCGATCGCCATGAGGCTCGAGATCCACGGCCACTGTGATCTCGCCGAGGAACGGCACCTGCCCGACGTGAACCTGGCGGCGCATGGGCTCGAAGAGCGTGACGGTCCAGTCGCTTTCATCCTTGCCGGTTCGTTCGCGGTACGTGCTGCCTTCCTGGAGCCGATCGTGGGACGCCGACAGGATCTCGTCGGCGAACGCGTCCCACTCCGGATAGCGGCGGACGTCACAGAGGAGCGCCCAGATGGCGTCGGGTGTGGTATGCATCTCGGTTCTGACTACGACGTGACCCATGGTGTTCTCCGCGCGAGGATTGCGCATGGCACTCCCGAACGTGACGCCGAGGTGCCGCCTATTGGACAGCGTCGTTTTCACGGAGCAGGGATCACGTCCGGTCCATGGATTCTTCCGCGCGGGAGCGCGTGCATCTAGCGCAACTTCGGCGGGATCAGCCGACTCGGTGAGAGCCGCACTTCTGTCACGGCACGCACGACGAAGCCGTGCTGGTCGAGGCGGTGAGGCAGTGCGAACGCTCGCCAGCCGATTGCAGAGGCTACGAGAGCGTGAATCTCGATCCCTGTGCCAGCCGTTCACCAGATCCGATGCACCGAGCGCGAGGTCGTAGAGGGCCACTCGATCGCCTGCGCGAGGGCGTCCGCCATTGGTCAGGGCGCACTGGAGCCAAGGCGTCACGAACGGGACATCGGATCCGCGGGGGGATGCTCGGCTCGGCGGGTGCGTCGCCGTCACGCAGTATGTCTCCGAACGATCCGGGGGTGCGACCGCCGGGCGTCAGCCCTTCCGTTCCATGGGATCCGCCCGGGTGTCCTGCGGATCGAGCTGCTGCGCCAGGCCGATGAGAATGCCCTCAGGCCCCCGGATGTAGCAGAGCTTGTAGACGTCCTCGTAGTTGACCACCTCGTCGACGAGGGTCGCGCCGAGCCTGCCGAGCCGGGCGAGCGTGTCGTCGAGGTCCTCCACGGCAAACATGACGCGCAGGTACCCCAGGGAGTTCACCGGCGCCATGCGGTGATCCGACACGGGCGCGGGCTCGTCGAAGCGTGAAAGCTCGATGCGGCCGTGGCCGTCCGGTGTGCGCAGCATGGCGGTTTCGACGCGCTGGCCGTGCAGTCCGGTGACGCGGCCGCTCCATTCGCCCTCGATGGTCATGCGGCCCTCGAGGGTAAGGCCCAGTTCCGTGAAGAATGCGATGGCGGCATCCATGTCTTCCACGACGATGCCCATGTTGTCCATACGCTGGATCGCCATGCTGTCTCTCGTCCATCTGCCAGGAAGTCCTAGTCCGCTCGCCAGAACTCGGCCGCGGCGGCAGGCAGCCGGGCGAGCACCCGGTCGAGCGCGTCCTGCCGGACGTACCTTCGCAAGACGACGGCTACGTCGCGGATCGCCGTATCCGGAGAGTAGTTGTGATCGGCGCGGAGCGACTGCACCTCCCTGGTCATCGCAGCGCGATCCTCGAACTCGCGACGCGGCTCGTCCGGATCCCAGTCCGCGACGAACAGCGCTCGCAGTCCGACGGGGAGCACGCCTGCGAACCGGATCGCGTCCGCGAGATCGAGCCGCATGCGGAACGTCTGGAAGACGCCCTGGGTCGTGGTGTACGCCGGGTTCATGGTGGTGAATCCCGCGACGTCACGGACGTCCGCGAGGAAGTCGAAGAAATGATCCGTGGCGCGCTGGTACTCGGTTGGCGTGACCATTGTGCGACGCCTCAGCTCGACGAGGAATCCTGAATCCTTAGGCCGCGGGCCTCTCTACACACATGACAAGAACCGCGGTTCTCAGGCTGCAGGACCGGGATTTCTTCGAACGTGCTTGTGTTCTGTGCTCGGAGGCTGTCATCCCGTGTCGGCACGACTCACATCGAGCCGGAATCTGCTGCCGCCGCGGCGCGGACCTGCGCGAGAACGAAATCGACTGCAAGCAGAATCAGTCCGGGCTGATCGGCCATTACGTTGTGCCCCGTACGACCGCTCACGATGTGGATCGCGTTCGTCGAACGATCGAACCACTCACTCTGAAGCTCGCGGGCGATCGCCAGCGCTCGCGGCTCCTGGCAGATGGGTTCGCGATCGGGCGGACACGGCTTCTGTCCGGTGACAACCGCGAGCGGGAGATCGGGCAGCGGCTGCATGCCTTCGACACGCTGCCGGGTTTGAATGGTCAGGGTCTCCGACATGTCTCCGCGAAGGTCCGGCGGAAGACGCTCGATCATCTGGGCGAAGCCCTGAAGGATGTCGAAGTTCGGAAACAGAGGCTGGATCCGCGCGAACAGCGCTTCATGCGTGCCGTCGACCACAACGAGGCCAGACACGTCATCGGGATGTGTACTCACATACAGGCGAGCAAGCAGTCCGCCGTAGGACCAGCCTACCACCACCACGGGATCGGTTTCGCCGAGCGCGCGGAGGAACTGCCGCAGCTCTTCGACGCGCGCAGCCGGAGACGTGTCGCCGGACGGGTCCGAACCATCCATTCCGGCCCGTGAGTACGCGATCACGTGTGTGCGCTTCGCCAGTTCGTCGAGAATGGGCCGCCAGGCAGCATGACCGATCCCGCCACCAGACTCGAGGACGACGGTCGGTGATCCGGCGCCTGCGCTGACGTACTCGACAGTCCGTCCACCAACGCGAATGGTTGCGGGTTCCTGCGCGCTCAGGCCTTGTTGCTGCACCGAGGCGAGTAGAGCGATGACGAACGGTGCCAGCCTGCTGCGCATTTGTGTCCTCCTCACTCACCAGATGACCGCTCCATGGTGTAGCGCACGACGTACGGCTCGTCGAATACCCCGCGCACAACAGCCCAGACGTAGCGGCCCCGGCATTGCGGAACCACACGTCCCATGGAAGTCGGACGGTTCCCAGGAATTCGCCGCTGGGGAGAAACACATCGAACGTCGGCTGCTCCCTCCAGACGAGTCGACCACGGGGCTTGCGCTCCGCGGCGACGTACCGGCGCACCCAGATGCGACCATCCGCGTCCGAATTTCCGAATACGCGGGTTTGAATTCGGGCACGGCGGCGCCTCACCTCAGCGGGCGTAGGCAGTCAGCCCGAGACGGTCGATAAATGAGGGAAGTCGGGGGTCGTTCCGCAGTCCGCCGAACCAGACGGTATCGACCACGACCGATATCCACGCATGCGACGGCTGGTACTCCAGCCACTCCCACGCCTTGTCGTTGTCGCCGAGCGCCGAGTAGACCGCGCCGAGTCCGAAGGCGTTCCAGGGTGAGGGCTCCGCTTCGAGTTCGGATGCCATGCGACGCGCCTCGTCCGCCCGCCCGGCCACAGCCAGGTTGCGCGCCAGCATCCAACGTCCCCGTGGGTTGTTCGCCACAGTGCGGCGCTGGATGGCGATGGCGGAGTCCGCCATTCCCATCTTCATGTATGCCTCGCCCAGCAACATCGCGCCCCAGAAGTTGCCGGGCACGAGCTCGTTGATGATGTCGAGCTCGCGCCTCGCATCGTCCAGGCGGCCCAGCCAGAGGTAGAGTCCGCCGAGCCATGCGGTATTCACGGGCGTCAGCGGATCGAGATCCTTGGCGAGCACGTGCTGGGCGATGGCTTCGTCGTAACGACCGAGGGTCCAGAGGTACCACGCGTAGTGGTAGCGATTGCTGGCGAGGTTGGGTGTGAGCTCGATCGCTCGGCGGAACTCTTGTTCGGCTCCTTCCCAATCACGTGCGTAGTAGTACTTCACCTGCGCCAGGGCCGCGTGCGCCTCGCCGAGTTCCGGATCGAGCGTCATCGCTCGCGTCGCGGCCTCGCGCGCGCGTGTCCATGGATCGATCGGAGCCGCGGCGCTGTGACCGAGTGTCACGTAACCCATGGCGAGCCCCGCGTATGCGAGCGCGTCGGCCGGACTACGATCGACCGCCGCGTGCAGGTGACGCAGACCTTCCTCGACGTTGGCGGGGCCGCCGGTGTGAATGAAGTGCATCCCGCGCAGGTAGGACTCGAACGTCTGCGGATCCACTTCCGGAGTGCGAGTCAACCGTCGTTCTTCGCTCGGTGTGAGCCGGGCCTCGAGCTCCTGCGAGATCGCACGCGCGATTTCCGCCGTCACCGCAATCGCGCCGCTCGTCGTGCGCCGGTACTCGCGAGCCCAGATGGGCCGCTCTTCCGGCAGCGCTTGAATGAGCTCCACGCGAATCTCGATGTCCTCACCCGTCCGGCGCACCGAACCTTCGACCACTCCTTCCACGTGCAGCCGCTGTGCGATCTCGGGGGTGGAGAGCCCCATCCCGGCATAGCGGACAGCCGACGTCCTCGAGATCACACGGATTGATCCGACCTGCGCCAGCTCGTTGATGAGAGCATGGTGCATCCCGGCAACGAAGTACTCCTCGCCTTCATCGCCGGAGAGATTCAGGAAGGGAAGGACGACGAGCGAAGCGGTTCCACCGGAGCGTGCGATGAGCGGAAGCCAGATTCTCGAGGTGGTGCCGGCAACGAGGAGGACGATTGCGATTCCGCCAACGAGGGCGAGCCAGCCCTTGAAGCCCAGGACGCGTTCGCCGCCCTCTTCAGCCGGAACGACATCGAAGAACCAGGCGAGTGCAATGGCAATGGGGAGGCCGACAGCCGCTGCGAGGATGACGACCGTGACGGACCAGTCAGGAAGGGCGAGCCGCGGGAAGATCGTGTCCGCGACCTCGATGATGATCCAGGCCGCGATGGCATACCCCACCACAACCCGCGTGACGCGGCGACGCCTGAGCTCGACGAGGAAGTGCTGTAGCCTGCCGTGCGTCATGCGGCCCTCGGCGCGTCGAGTCGGTGAACTCGGCCGGGGTACGGCTCGTTCCGGAGGTTACAAGAGGCGATGCTCTCCACCGCGAGTCAAGCGGTTGTGACGGCTCGGACCATCCGTGGGGCGCACGATCATGATCCGTCGATCAGGCCGAGCAGCACGTCGACCGCGCGGTCCAACTGGCTGTCCCGGCCGAGGTACCACTCGCCGGCGGGGCGCTGCACCTCGATGTCTACGGGCCGCGGATTGCGTTCCATGTTCTGGCCGCGGTTGTCGCGGATGAACGTGCCTGGCATCCGGATGGCCGTGCCGTCGACCAGCGTGCGGCTGCCGGTGAAGATGATCCAGCCCGCGGTCGGCTCCCCGACTACGGGACCCAGCTCCAACTCGCGATACCCCTCGGTGAAGTCCTCACCGTCGGACAGTGTGTGTCGGTTGGTCACGAGCACGGTGGGCGTGAGCAGAGCGCGCTGCCCGAGCTGAACGCGGGACGGTGCGCGCACGGCGCTGCCCCGGCCCTGCATGGTGAAGTAGTTCCGCCGCGACAGGATGTCGAGGGCATAGACGTTGACGAAGCCGCCGTTGTTGTTCCGCACATCAACGACGACACCCTCCTTCATTGCGTTCTGCTGGTCCAGGTCGAAGATCAACTGCTCGAGCGCGGCCTGAGACATGGACGCGATGTGCACGTAGCCGAGGCGCCCGCCGCTGATGCTGTCCACATACGCGCGCCGGCTCTCGACCCAGTTCCTGTAGACGAGCTGGCGCTCGGCGCCGCCGGACGTCGCGAGCACCTTGACGTTGCGGGGTTCGCCGCTGCCCGTGCGTACCGTGAGCGTCACCTCACGATCCGGTTTGCCGCTGAGCAGCAGATCCAGGTCGGAGTTGCCATCGAGTGCGACGCCATCCACCGCGGTGACGCGGTCACCCACGCTGATTCCCTTCGCCACGTGGGCCGGGCCGAGTTGCACGACCTCGGTTACGATGAATCGGCCCTCGTTCTCGTAGGCGATGCGGTCGAAGCGCAGTCCCAACTTCCCCGTGGCGGCATTGTCGCCGCCTTGCGGCGGCCCCGTCCGGCCCGAGTGCCCGAGGTGCGATGCGTTCAACTCGCCCAGCATCAGGTTCATCAGGCGGCTGAACTCGGCGCGTGTGCGTGCACCCTCGATCTGCGGGCGGAAGCGGTCACGTACCGCGATCCAGTCCGCGCCGTGGAGGTTCGGGTCATAGAAGCCGTCACGCATTTCGCTCCACGCCTGCTCGAACGCGGCGATTTTGGTAGCATCGAAGTCTTCCGTGTATGCGACGGACGTGGACACCGTGCGCGTTTGGCCACCACCGGTCATCGGCACGACGCGGAGCTGGCCGCCCTGCGACACGTAGAGCTGGCGGCCGTTGGCGCTGAACGCGATGGGGTTGCCCGTCGCCTCCATGCGCGTGGTCTCGACATCGCCGTTGGCGCCGAACGTGATTCGGTGCAGCGCGCCCTCGCCCGACACCACCGCGGTCCGGCCGTCGGGGCTGACCACGACCTGGCCCACGGAGAAGTCCGTGTCGACGAAGCCGCCGCGGCGACGGATGCCGTCGAATTCGATCTCGATCCGTGTCGGCCGCGGCACAGCACCGCCCGCGGTGTCGCGCTGCGCGGCAGGTTGTCCGCGCGCGGGTGTGGTGGTGGAGTCGCTCGGCTGGTTGAACAACTCGCGGAAGCGGTCCTCGTCGAAGTTCGGTGGCAGCGGAACCATGTCGATCTTCACGAGGCGACCGGGCTCGGTGCGCTGGTTCGTGCGGTAGAGTACGTAATCGCCCTTTGCGCTCCAGTTGACGGCGCCGAGGAACGCATTCGCCAGGAAGCTGACCTGTCGCGGCTCCCCGCCGGCCGCCGGCACGACCAGCACGTTGCCGTAGGCGCCCGTCGCGCCGCCGTACGCGATCCACCGGCTGTCGGGCGACCACGTCGGCGCGGTGATCACGTCGCCGGCGAGGCGCCGATCGTCACCGGATGGCCACTGCAGCAAGCGCAGTTCGCGTTGCTCGTCCACCGTGCGCACATAGGCGAGAAAGCGGCCATCCGGTGAGAACGCCGGCCCGCCATCGCGGCCATTGCCGTTTGTGAGTTGCCGCTCGGTGCCGGCCGCGAAATCGTACGCGTACAGCTTCGGCGTACCGGTGCGCCACGATGTGTAGACGACCTGACGAGAATCGGCGGACCAGACGATGTCGCCCTCCGCCGCAGCGGTGCTCGTCACACGCGTCGCGGGTACGTCGCCTTCGATTGTGGTTGCCCAGACATCGCCGCCGGCGATGAACGCCCATTTCCGGCCGTCAGGAGCGACGGCTATCCCGTTCCAGCCCTCCTCCTCGCGTTCCAGGACCGGTGCAGGCGCCTCGACGGCACCCACCAGGCGGATGTCGAGTTGCCTCACCGAGCGACTCGCCACATCCATCGTCCAGATACCGAAGTCCCGTTCGAATGCGATGGTGCTGCCGTTCGCACTGATGCTCGGCCACAGCAACCTGCCATCTTCGAACGCCGTCAGCTGCGCCGCCTCGCCGCCCGTCGCCGCAACGCTCCAGAGGTTCTCGGCGCCCGACCGATCGGACATGAAGATGAGCGTGCCATCGGCGCCCCACATGGGCCACAGGTTCTTGCCGCCCGCAGCGATCATCGTGTAGGCCGGCACGGCGTCCGAGCGCGCCGCCTCGCGTACGGTCCAGATCTCCGACTGGTCGATGTGCGAATGGCCGTTGCGCCACCACTGGCTCTGCGCCATGCGGCCGCGCGCCGCGATGGCGATCAGGCCCGGCTCAGTGGGCGAAGGCGCGGCGAAGAACTCCGTTTCGTAACGGTCGGCCGCCACCGCCATCGGCGTACCTCCGGATGCGCGCACCCGGAACACGTCGCTCATGCCGCTCACGTCCTCCGCCGACGACGTGTAGTAGATCCATTGTGCGTCGGCGGACCAACCCGTGAGCTCCTCGTTGCCCGAATCGTGGGTGAGCCGGCGCAGCGTGCCGGTCGTCAGGTCCATCACGTAGACATCCAGGCTGCCGCTGCGATTGGAGTTGAAGGCCAGCATCGAGCCATCGGGCGAATACAGCGGACGCGACTCGTGCGCCGAATGGGAAACGAGCAGCCGCGCGGCACCGCCACTCGCCGGCACGGTCCAGATGTCTCCGCCCGAGACGAACGCGATCTGCGCGCCGTCGGGTGAGATGCCGGGCTCGTACAACGAGGGCCGGCCCTGTGCCGCGACGGGCGTGGAAGTGCTCGCAACGAGAGTGAGGAGCATGATCGCTACGAGGCGACGTCGCATGGTAAACTCCCGAATCAGTTCTGACGCCGGATCGACCGTTCGGCTGCCGTTTTGTCGAGGTCGATGTTTGGTGCCGTAGAGTGGGCGTCCGACTCACCGGGTGCAGGCAGACGGCCCGGGATGATGGATAATGGGGGGAGTCGAGGGTCGTTCCGCAACCGTCGAACCAGACGGTGTCCACGCGACCGCTAACGCCCGAGTCTGCCGATGAGCTGCTCCCGAAGACAGTCTCATCATTAATGGCCCGGCAGTGCTTTCGCCGGAGCGTTCGCTGATCGACCTGGCCAGTGCTACTACCGGGGCCGACCTCTGGCGGATGCTGGATAACTCGCTAGCACGCCGTCTCACGACCGCTGCACAACTACGTCGGGCGATCGCGCGCCACCCGCGACACCAGGGCAGGAATTGCGTGCGGATTCCTGCTCCTGCGACGGTAAGACCGGCGTCTGTCAGGTCTCGCTTCCGTCCCTGGCCAACGCGTTCGGCAATACGGGATTCATTCGCCAGAGCGTCAGGCTGGCCAACGTAGCGGCCGCTCCGAGCAGGACGACCAGTGGCAGTACGTCAGCCCAGCCGAAGCGGTCGATCAACACACCCATTCCGACGCCCGTAAGTATCACGCCGGCTGCGCCCACTGCGTCGATGATCCCGGCTGCGGTCGCCGCGGATTGACGCGCTCCGAAATCGATCGCTATCGCTCCGGCCATGAGCGAATACGGTCCATAGAGCGAGAAGCCGACCATCGCGAGGATTATTACTACCAGAACGGTATTGTCAGGCGCTACCTGGCTGAATGCATAGAGCGAGAGGACGAGCAGCAGGTTCATGCACGCAACGACGGGCCCGCGGCGTGCGTGGAGCCGATCGGAGAGCCAGCCCGCGAACACGGTCCCAGCCGACCCGGCGAGCGGAAATACGCTGGAAGTGAGGACTGCCGCTCCGATACCGGCGCCCCCCTTGACGAGATAGTCGACGGACCACCCCCAGAAGATGTAGCGGACGATTGAGAGCAGCAGATACACGCCGCAAACCGTCCAGAATTTCGGACTCAGCAGCATCTGCCTGGTCCGTTGTGCATAACCGCTCGACCTCTCGGCCGTGAGCACCGCAACCGGTAACGTCTCGGTCGTGTGGTCTGGAGGCGTTGCTTTCAGGAATGCGATGACCAGCCATGCCGTTGCGCCGCAGATAGCCGCGTGCGCCCAGAACAGTTCGTTCCAGACGAGGACCAACAGCAGACTGGCGGCAACGAAGCGGGCAACGACGTCACCCACCTGGTAGCTCAGCGACATCAGACCCATGGCCCGCCCGGTTTCGCCGGGCGCGTACCATCGTGCCATGATAGGCAGGAGTCCCAGCCAGCCCATCGACTGAAAGTACGCATTGAGGGCCCACACGACCGTGAAGAACGCGAGTTCACGGCCAAACCCGAACACCGCGTTACAGACGCACGTCCCGATCAGACCGAGAACCAGGACCGCCTTCCCGCCGAGGCGATCACCGAGAATCCCGTTCAGCGCCTTGCCCAGTGCGTACGTCCCGAAGTACGCGGACAGAATGAAGCCGACCTGCGCAGCGGAGAACCCGAATTCCTCCTGAAGAAGCGGAACTGAAACGGGAAGCGTTACGCGGCCGAAGTAGTACCCGACGTACGCGATGAAGATGATCACGAACAGTCGCCTACGGAGGTGCGTGTCGGGTACCGCCTCCGTGCGACTCGGCGTTATTGCTACGATCCTGCTGATGTGACCCTCGTCGGCCTGTTCCGGTTCACGTGATCGATCATGGTCCTGATCAGTTCGGACTGATTCATCGGCCGCCAGCCATGTCCCTTCATTGGCCTGCCATAACTGAACGAACCACCGTACGCGGGTTCCGTCGCGTTCTCGAGGACCTCCTGTATGCCGTACAGGCCAAGGTTGAAGTGGTAGTCGTCCATGTCACCGCAGAACATGTGGATCTTGCCGCGGAGATCCGCACCGATCTTTGACCAGTTGTCGGCAACGTATTGAGTCAGGTCATAGCCCTCGTCCCGCCAGTATGCTGCGACTTCGCGATCGATCTGACCAGTCTGGCGGTCCCACAGTGGGCGCGGATAGCCGTCCGGTCCGACGGGACCGAATGCCGCCTCCCAAGCGCCCAGGTATTCGCCCGAACGGCCCCTCGTGCCCAGCGCATCGTGAAGCTGGCTGAGTTGTCGTACGCTTTGAAGTGGCTGGCCTTCAGGAGTACGGACAGCGTACCGCTGCGGATTGAGCAACGGCGGTCCGGGTGCATCGAACGCGTTCTCGTCGTTGTAGATGTCGACCATGAACAGATGCCGGAAGTCCACGGGGTCCGGACAGAATACCCACGCGCCGCCGAACTCGCGCGGATGATGAACCTGGAGCGAGAGCGCCGTATACCCGCCGGTTGATCCGCCCGTCACGATTCGCGCGTATCCCTCGGGAATCAGTCGGAACTCACTCTCGAGGTACTGAATGAGCTCGGTCACAAGTGCGTCCGCGTACGGTCCGTTGTTCGCCGAATTCACGCCGTAGGACGCGTCGAAATACGGTGTAGGATGCTGAAACGTGACAACCACGGCGCGCGGGAAATCGTCGCGGATCCATTCCTGATGGAATTCGAAGCCCGTCTGCGTATTCCTGAGCAGTCGGCGGGCACGCTGCGCATCGGTCTCCGCAACCTCCTCGGCGGAGTGACCGAATGGCGCGTTCAGGTCGAAATGCCCCTGAATGTAGATCGCAGGGTAACGCGCGGCGGGGCTGTCATCGAAATCGCGGGGAAGCAGTACGGTCGCGCCGATGTCAATCGGTTGACCCCAGAACTCGGACAGTAGCGCGCTCCGAACCTTCACACGACGCACCCATTTCGTATCAGGCGGGACGTCGACAGGCGGAAGAACTTCCGCCAGTTCGAGGCGGACGTTGTTTCCGCCCTCCGAATCCAAGCGGACGGGCACGACATCACTAATGAGGTTGCCCGGAGACCAGTTGAAGTGCTGACCTTCCCACTGGTCGTCGTGCAACCAGAGGACATGCCCGTCCGACCGGCGGAACTCGCTGTAGATGTTGAGGACCGCCTGCGCCCAGTACTCGCCCGGCGGCAGATCGGCCAGACTGCGGTACGGATAGCCAGCCGCCGATGCATCGATCAGTACACTCTCGCCGGGAGCCAGGCCTTCAACATCCACGGCGAAGAATGGTTCACCCGTTTCTTCAGTGACCGGCTGATGCCCGAAACTCCGCTGCGTGCGCGCCTGGCTGTCCGGAGTCCGCATCAACACGACGTACGCTCTGCCCGTGACGGCCTGCTCGCGCAGGGATGCCGGAAACGAGACTTCGAACCGGATCCCCGATTCGTCGGAAGTCGAACAGGCGGCGATTACTGCACTCAGGACTGCCACGGCGCGCAGCCGGGCCCCAATCCCTCCATCGAAAGTGCCGGACCCTGTGCGCTTCATTACGCGTCTTCTCCTCTGAACTATTCCTGCACGTCGACGCCCAGATCCAGGCCCTGTCGCGTCTTGAGCGTGCTCGCCATGGGCGGTGAATCCGGCCTGAGGAACATCTTGATCCGCTCGATGTCCGCCAGCACATGCCGCCGAATCACCGCTACGCAACGTTCCGCATCCCCGGCCGCGAGTGCGTCCGCAATGTCCTTGAAATCCCGGTGGATCCCTGCCAGCGAGTTGTACTGCTCGCCCAACTGACCCCAGAAGAGCACAGCCTGGCGCCGAAGCAGCGAAAGATGGTGCGCGAGCGTCCGATTTCCGGCCATCTGATAGAGGCGCTCGTGAAACTCGTCATCCTTTCGCAGCCATTCTCGCGGCGGCAAACTCGCCCAGCCCTCCTCAAGGTCATCCACCCACTTGACGAACTCGTCGACCGCATCCGCGCGCCGGCGCGCGACCGCCAGGCACAACAGGTACTCCTCGAGTACAAGACGCGTCTCCGTGACATCGCGAATCGTCTGAACGGATGACTCCTCCACGAACGTCCCGCCACGCGGAATGACGCGCACCAGGTTCTCGAGCCTGAGGCGGAGCAGAGCCTCGCGCACCGGTGTCCTGCTGACACCGAGCTCCTCCGAAATGTCCTGCTCGACCAGCAGGCTCCCCGGCTGGTATTCGCCCATGAGAATCCGTTCGAGCAGCAGGTCGTACGGATTGACGGCAGTCATCGGACCCTTCCATCAGTCGCGCGCTCGAGCGCGCGGTCCGTGCGTTCTGGTCACACCGCAGTATATCACCAGTACACACAGGGTACAACGACCGGCTACCACCGGCTTGTGGGCGGCCGGGCATGAGAGTCTTCACGTTTCCGGGAAAAGAAAGCCGCTACTGAGCCGGTCGTCCGGATCGATCCAGAACTGGTGACAGCCGGTGATGTGCGCCGAACCACGGACCTCCGTTTCCACGGCGATCTGATTGTGGATCATTGTCTCTGCCATGATCCGACCGCGAAAGCGCCCGTCGGTAATACTTTCGATGACAACAGGGTCATCGAGCCCGACAAGGCCCTTCGCGTGCAACATCGCGAGGAGTGCACTGGTGCCGGTCCCGCCGGGTGAACGATCGAACTGACGTGGCCCGAAAACGTGCACGTTGCGGTATGTCACGTCCGAGTTGGCACCTGGTGCGAGTACCGTCGCGATATTGATCTCGCTGTCGCCGTAGATGGGATGGCCGACGCGGAACTGGGTATTCGCGGCATCGCGAATCCGCATGGCCGTATCAACGATCGACCTGACGCTGCCACGGGCGATTTCCAGTCCCGCTTCAGCGGCGGAAAAGAACACGAAGAAGTTCCCGCCGTACGCGACGTCGACGCTGACATTGCCTAGGCCGGGCACGTCGATCTTCTGATCGAGTTGCAGGGCGAAAGATGGCGAATTTCGAAATGCGACAGCGCTGATGCGTCCATTGTCGATCACACCGTGAGCAGTCACAGTACCGGCCGGCGTGTCGAGAACGATTCTGGGATTGCTACCGTCAGTCCGGGCCATGCCGAGTTCGAATAGTGCCGTGCACAGACCGATGGTCGCATGCCCGCACATGTTCATGTAGCCGGAGTTGTGCATGAAGAAGACGCCGAAGTCGGCTTCGGAGCAGCTCGGCGCCGTGAGGACGCAGCCATACATGTCCCTGTGGCCGCGCGGCTCCGCAATCAACGTCGTACGCAGACCGTCGTAGTGGCGGGCGAAGTACGCGAGCCTGTCGACCATCGTATTGCCGGGTAGCGGCGGCACCCCTGCGGTGACGATCCGTGTCGCCTGTCCTTCGGTATGCGTGTCGACCGTACTGATCCAGCGGTTGAATCTCATCCATCCTCCACAGGCGGAACGAATGTATGGGAATCATGCATGTTCATTCGAAGACGATCCTCCGCACGTGCAGGCCGTCGGCACCAGCGAAGTACACCTGCCGGCTTTCCTCGCCGGAGTCCGCATTCCCCGCAGCGCGAACGCTGACCCATTCCAGAGTCCTCGCGCGCGTGCGAAACTCGACGCCGTTGTCAGTGCGAACATCGATGGTCACATCGCGCATGCAACGACAGCCAGAATCCGTCTCGTACTCGGTGAAATCGAGCGTCGCCACCCACGCAAGTGGAATTGAGCGCGCAGGTGTACTGGGGCTGTACACGAGCGGCCAACGGTTCAAGACGACGGTGTCGGCTTCGGATTCTACGTCAGGCTGAAACGCAAGCTCCAGGATTTCATCGAATGCGATGCTCGATCCATCGGCGAACTCGATTCGTCCGCTACCGACCGCGACGGCATCCGGCGCTCGTGTGGCGCATGCCCCGCCCACGGCGAGGAGCACGAGCGCGCATGCCGTTGCGAGCACTGCCAGCGTTCGAGAGCGGTGCCGGCCAGTCTGGTTCGGTTGTGTGATCACGGATCCATCACCTCTTCGTAGATGCGGAGAAGATTGAGGCCGAGAACCTTCTGAAGGTCGACGTCGGAGTAGCCCATGGATCGCAAACGCGCGGCAACGTGCTTCCAGCGTTCGTAACTGTTGATGTAGCGATCGGAGAAATCCATGTCGAACACCTGCGTTCCATCGAGATATCCGTCGCTCGATATCCCGACGTGGTCGATACCGATCATCTGAACCATGTAGTCGACGTGCGCCACGAAGTCGTCGAGTGTCGCGGGTCGTGACGCGTCACGCAGTATGTACCGTCCAATGCCGGTGACTCCGACGAGACCGCCGGTTGCCGCGATGGCCTTCAATTCCTCGTCGGACTTGTTGCGACGGTGGTCCGTGAGTCCGGCCGCGCTGGCGTGGTTCGCGGTAACGGGTGCAGCAGAGTGTTCGGCGACATCGAGCGTTGTGCGACGACCCGTATGCGACACATCGACGATCATGTGCAGGCGGTTGAGTTCACGAACCACGTTGCGCCCGAGCTCGCTCAACGGCATGTCGTCCGACCCGGCACCGCCGCCGAGCAGGCCGTCGTGATAGGTGATCTGCACAGCGCGCAGACCCTGTTCCTTCCATACGGCGATGGGTTCGACGGACCCACGCAACTCTTCGTCGAAGCCCTGCTGCACGTAGTGAATCCCACCGAATCGTCCACTCTCACGCGCGGTTGAGAAGTCGCGGAACCGCAGGACCGTCATTGCGCCTGCACTTCGGCGTTGCATTTGTTCGCTGAGAAGGTGCAGCCGCTGCACGCGGGTGGTCATGTTCCCGAAGTCAATCCCGGTCAGCCGCTTGACCGTTCGCGGTTGCAGATCGGGCGTCTCGTCGCCGCGCTGCGCCGTCAGACTGACCACTCCGTCGAACACGATCGATCGTGCGAAGAGTTCGTTGATCGATGGATCCTCGACCGGGTTGGAATACTGCTGCTGACCGGTTGCCCGGCGAACGAGTCCGAGCGGCAATGACAGCCCGGCGATACCGGCTGCCGCCAGTTTCAGGAACCTGGCGCGCGGGATTGATCCTCGCGGCGTGTTCCTCATTTCATCAATCATGTCTTTCACCGGCTCCTCAGGATCTCGAGGTCTTCCGCCGTGATCGCCACTGGATGAAGCGACCGTGGCGGTGCACTGCCCGGATTGTCTCCGCCGAAGGTGTAGACGGGCTCACCCATCAACTCGAGTTGCAGTGCGGGGATAGGGAACTGGATGGGCGATCTCTCGTGCAGCAGACCCCAGCCGCGGGCATCGAAATAGGAACCGCCGGATGAAATGAGCAGCTCGATACGCTTGTCGTAGATGAGCTTCTCGAACAGAACGGGGTCGTCGGCCTGGACGGGTGGCAGGCCGCCATTACTCACGCGAGTCAGGTTCACGAGTGCGGCTGCCTGCTCGCGATCTCCGAGACGGTAGTACGCCTCCGCTTTGAGGAAGCCGAGTTCGGTGACGAGGAAGATCGGCATCGGCCCTGTACGGGCGAGGTGGTACTCGTAGCGATGCAGGATGTAGCGACCCCAACGGTGCGGCGACTGATTCGCGGCATGGTTCGATGGACCATCGTAGCGGATGTACAGACCGGGCGCCTCGGGATCGCCCTCCGCATGGATTCGCAGGTCGGGACCCGCCATGTCGAACTCGACGCGGTCCTGCGGCGGGCCGGCGTACCATGCAGCGAATGCCCCGGTCGTGTCCGCTGGCCCGATGACCATATAGCTCACACGTGTGGTGCCGTTTACGGAGCGCCACTTCACGCCGTCGTAGAATGTCGAGGTTCCGCTGCCGATTGGAGCGAAGTCCTGCGTGATTCCCTGGTTCGCGTGCGCAATAACCGCGTTCCAGTCGACGGCTGCGCGCTCCTGCGGATTCCGCGCGACGGTGGTCGTGAACCGCGCGATGTAGGAGTGCGAGATTCTGGCGAGATCCTGGTTGGTCAACGTCAGGCCGCCGATCCACGTTGCGGGCAGCGTGAAGGAACCGGATTCACTCAGTTCGATCGCAGCGAGCAGGTACCCTATTGCTGCTTCCATTACCTCGCCGTACGGATGCAGTTCAATCGGATCTGTCGCCGGATCGAGTGTTTCGTCCACGATGTACGCGCGATCGAACGTCATCGCGAGCCAGCCGTGCGCGAGTCCCTGGATGAACTTTCCGAACGCACGCGCGCGCAGGTTGTCGCGACCATCCGGCCCGAAATTCACACCTCGATCCAGTACGCCGAGACCATCGTTGACCTGCGAGATCGCGCCGTACATTTCGGTCCACATCACGTCCATCTCAGTCGGCGCACCGGGTTGGTTCGGCCATGCAGATCGCGGGATGCTGAGCACACCGCTGGAATTGTTGCTGCCGAATCCTGTCGTCAGCTCCTCGCCAGCGTACGCGATCGTATTTGCCGGACCGATGCCGTGTGCGCCCCGCCACCAACGCAGGAATCCGCCGCCGAGCAGAGACTGCACATCGTCCGGGTTCGCCAAGGCCCGTTCCGCATCAGGGTTGTCGACATTGATGACGTCCATGTCCAAACACGCGGCTGGAAGCGCAAGCGCCAGAATGGTGATCAATTGCGCGGCACGATTCATCGCACGCTTCATAGGGATCTCCCTCGAAAAGATCTCGATGTGTTCCGCGATTTCAGAAGTCGGCCCGCACGGCCAGGCTCACGGTGCGCAAGTGCGGATAAGCACCTTCCCGAATCCTGCGCTGCAGTGTGCCTATCTCCGGGTCCCATCCTGTGTATGCCGTCCATGTGTAAATATTCCTCGCTGCCAGGCTCAGCTCGAGCCCGGTCATGCCGATCCTCTGGAGCACGTGCGGCGGTGTCAAAGCGTATGACACGGCGAGTTCGCGCAGCTTCAGGTAAGATCCATCCTCGAGGAAATAGTCGACGTACGTATCGGAGATCAGCGAAGCGTAGTAGTCGACCGGCTTCTTGCGTTCCTCCGGTTTACCCAGCTGGTCGTAGTCCGCGTGGTAGTCGCGGTAGGCGAGCCGCTTCTCGTAGTTGTACACAGTTCCACCGAACGTGCCATCGAAGAGCGCGCCGATCGAGACCGGGCCGATTTCCAGGCGTGTGCCCAGCGCGAGGCTGAAGTCCGGATCCGAATTGCCGATTTCCGTTACCAGTGCAGCGCCCTCGTCATCGATGGCCGGAATAATCCTGCCCCACTGGTACGTACGTCCGTCTACGACGACTTCTGTGCCCCACAGCCCTTTCGATATGCCATCCTTCCAGCTGTTGCCTTCACCGACCGCGACCAAATAGCCATCGTCGTTGACTTGGAACTGGTTGTGCGATTGCGAATGTAGCGCGGAGAGATCACGATGGCTGCGCAGAAGTTTCCGCCCCTGGATACTCCCCATCGAGTATCCGGCACACCGGTAATAGACGTCTCGCGATGTTGAACCGGTTGGACGGTCCGTATAGCACGCGAACGGGAACTCGGTGAGCTCGTGACGTGTTCGGTCCCACGTCATGTTCATGGTCCAGCGCCGGCCGGGCCGCGAAATCAGAGAGGCCTCGAGCGTGGCTTCGTACGTGGAACCCTCCAGTGTGCCCGCATTCTTCCACTGGTGTGTGTAGCCGATCACGCCCGGCAGCGGAATGGGAAGAAGTTGATCCTCCACTTTGCTCTGCGCGCGCGTCAACTGCAACGACACACGGTTCGCCAGGATCATGTCCAGACCGAACTCCGTTTCCGTCGCTTTCTCGGGTCGGAGGGATTCGTTTCCGAGCGTCTGCTTGCTCACCTGACCGCTGCTTGATGTCCACGTCTCGAAGCGGTCCGCGAAATTCGGACGTCCGCCAGCAGTACCAATCGAGAACCGCGGCTTGAACTCCGTGATGATGTCGAACGGCCACCACTGTTCTTCCGCGAGGCGATAGGCAAGGCTCGCGCGGTAATACGTCTTCCACCGGTCAGCTGGACCGAAAAGCGAACTTCCATCGCGGCGCACCAGAACATCGCCAACAAACCTGCCCGCATAGTCGAACCCTGTGGCGGCAGAATAGCCTTCGGACCGGATCTGCTGGCTGCTCGATGAGAACTGGCGGTCGTTCGCGACGGCGAGGTTACGGACGCCCGAGACGGCCAGGTTGCGTCCGACGGTTGACGTCGATTCCCTGTCCTCCAGTTCGTAGAGTACCCGGAGGTGGTGACGGAGAGTCAGGCTGCCTAGGCGGTGCATCAGCCGCGCATTGAGCCCGCTCGTGAACGTCTCAGTCTGCGCCATGCGACGGTCGATCCGTCCAAACAGACGCTCCTCCGACGCGTACTGCTCGAATCCGACCGGCCAGAACGCATCCGCCTCACGATCCGAACGGTCGACGCCGACGTTCCCCTCGAACCGCAACCACGGCGTGGGCGCGTATGAACCGGTCAGGCCGCCGATGAAGCGCGATGTGCGCGTCTCTGCTTCGTTGTAGAACTGATTGTACAACGGATTGGATTGCTGAACGGTGCCCTCCGGAACGGCACGGTATTTCATGCCATCCTCGCCTGGAGCCGTCATGTCGAAGTCGGGCGGCATGAACGACACGCCATAAAGCGGATTCGGGTCTGCCACTTCCTGCCGCTTCGTACGCGCGTAGTAGGCCGTCATCCCAAGGTTTAATGTGCTGTTGGCCCAGTGGTCGAGATTGAGCCTGAAGTTCTGCCGAGTCAGTCCGTTGTTGTGGACGATGACACCTGTCTCTTCCGTCATTCCGGCCGACCCGTAGAAGCGCGTGTTGTCCGCGTTCTGCGACATCGTTATTGTCGTGGTCTGAAGTCTTCCAGGACGAATGAGAGCGTTGAAGTGGTCGAATGTCTGGCGATAGGGCTGGTCCGCGATTCGATCGGCCTTGATCACGCGGTTGTTCACATCGACAACGGCTCCCGCCTCGTTAATGTAGTCTCCATTGGAGTTCGTGAGGTAGGGATGGTTGGTCGCGGTCGCCTTGAGTTGACGACGATCCGGCGGAACTTCTTCGCGCCCGATCTCCGTGTGCAGCGTGAAGTGGGTCTCACCGCGCGGGATGTGCGAGCCCGACTTCGTACGGATCTGGATTACACCGGGCGCCGCGCGGGATCCGTACAGCGAAGCGGCCGCCGCGCCTTTCACGACCTCGATCGATTCGATGTCCATCGCGTCGAAGTCGCGCAGAGATGCCGTACCCAGCACCACGCCATCGACCACGATCATCGGAGAATTTTCCCGCATGATCGATGTGGGTGACCGCAGGAGAATGTCATAGTCGTCACCTGGCTGACCGCCGCCGCGCGCCATGCTCACGCCCGCGACTCGACCCTGGAGTGCGCCCAGTGCATCGAGCTGAGGTACTACGTTATCCTCGGCCGTGACCCGGCCCACGACGAACGGCGCCTTCACACCGCTCGTTGGATCCGTCAGACCCGTGACCACGATGTCCTGGAGACGAAGCGGCGTCGACTCGAGACGGAACGTGACTTCGACCCGCTGCCCCGTCTGCACACGCACGTTGTCTCGACGGCCGGTGCCGTACCCGATGTACGTGGCCACCACCGTGTACGTGCCCGTCGGCACGTCAGCGATGATGTATCCGCCCGATTCGTTCGTGACCGTTTGGCGGTTGGTGCCGTCGAGATGGATTTGCACCGAGGCGAGTGGCTGGCCCGTTCCGGCATCGACAACGGTGCCGTGCACGACGCCCGCCTGCTGCTGGACCACGGTGAGGGCGGTCGCCGGCAAGGGTGTCATCGATTCGAGCGCACTCGATAGCGCCACGACGAGGAGCCCTCGGGCGATCAGGTCCGCATGCATTTCGTCCTCCGCGACGTAGGCATTCCTTGGTCCCCGGCAGGATATACCAATGATATCGAGAAGTCAATATCTGTAATATATCGCAAGTGTATAAGGACTGGAAGGGCGACGCGGCCGCTGCTGGCTGGCCGCCTAAGGTGAACTTGTGCAAGTAGTTAGCCGCTGCGCCATCCGTCGCGGGACGGCGCGGGCGCGAGCGGGATCCCTCGGCTGGGTCGACCAGGCCGCCGATCTGCCGGGCTCTCGACCGGAGGGATCACCAAGACTCCTACGATCAGGTGTCGGACATCTACCTATCCATGCAAGGTCGTCTGCGATGCCGCCTGATATCACCGCCGTCATCGCGCAGATGGAGATCCTCGCAGGTCCGGGCGAAGTGGTGGCCGCGCTGCTGCAACTGGGCTCCGGCTCCTGAACGATGAACGGGCTGGTGCGCCTCGTGTGCACCAGCCCGTCTCCATCATGGCTATTCGGAACGGCGAAATCAGGGCCGTCGGATCAGCACGACCGCGAGGGTCCCTGTATCAGAGCCTCAAAGCGTACTGAGCCGCACGCTCGATGACACCCATCCACGGCGTCGGTTCGTTGACGACCACGGCCGACAGGTACGGGAACCCGGCGATCGCGAGGGCCGTTACCAGGACGATCGTGACGACCGTGTAGGTCCTGAACCATCCACGGAATGCAACGGCGCCCAGTTCGACCGCCACGGAAACGAGCGGATTGATCGCCAGGAGCCTGTGCATCAGGCCGGTGGATGTCGGCTCGACAGGCACATGTGCATCGGGACCACCGTAGAGCATCCGAAAGAAGTACACAGCCGCCACGAGCCTGTCGGAAATCGGACGGTTGGGGTTGGCCATATGCACGAGCTTCGACGCGAAAGAGATTGAAGCGCGCCGTCCTCGTTCGGTCCGTGGAGCTCCCTGACCACCGTTTCAAGATTGATGTCCCGATTCGCCTTCTCACGCTCAAGAATGCGGAAGTACCGGTCGTTCCATTCGGGGCTTGGCCGCGCGGCATTCACCACTCAGAAGCGGCGGTACCATTTCTGGAACGAGTCGTCCCGCGATACGTCCAGTCGGTGAAATCGAGCGGTCAACTGCGCGTAATCTCGAACGCCCCCGGAAAACCGCCTCTCCTGCAGCAGTTCATCGATGCTCGACGCGATCATCCTGTATAGCATTGTCGATCCTGAAGCGGCTGTGCTATTCATGGAGTCTAGCCCGAGCCAAGCTGTGAGCCTCCGATGTCGAGCGCAACGGAGGCCGGATCGCCCGCAGGCCCGCGATACTCGAGGCTTGATCCAGCAATGCGCTAACCCAATACCTGCGGATTGAGTTGCCAGATGGCGTAATTGAGTGCGGCTGCGAAGCTGACCCAGAGCAGGTATGGAATGAGCAAGAGCCCCGCAAGCGGCCTGATACGCCAGAAGAACAGAAGCGTTGCGATGATGAGCACCCAAAGCAGGATGATGTTCGCGAAGGCCGCTGCGCCGAGCTGCCAGCCGAAGAACAGCCAGCTCCAGAGGGCGTTGACCGCGAGCTGAACCAGAAATAGAGCGAGGGCGGTACGCGCAGCTTGAAATCCTCCGACACGCCAGATGATCCATGCGGCGATGCCCATCAGCGTGTACAGCGCCGTCCAGACGGGGCCGAAAAGGCCGGGTGGCGGCGCCCACTCGGGGCGAACCAGCTGCGTGTAGAACGAGCCAGCACCAACGGACGCGGCGCCACCGATGGCTGCGGCGATGATGCTGACACCAAGCCATGCAACGAACCCGCCGATCTGCTTGTTTCTCGACACAGTCATCATTCACCTTGGACGGCTGAGGCCGGGCTATTGATAAGCGTAACCTTGATCCCACGACCGTCGAGGGTCGTGATTACGCAGATCGACGCCATGAGTGGCCCAGGCCTTGAGGGGGAAGAGCACGTTGAGCCAGCCTGCATGCACTTCATTCCACATCTTACTCTGACACCCTCGTGAGTAAGAAGCAGGTCCGTGCCCCCGGCGTCGTCCGGACGCAGGACGAATCGGGCGGGACCGTCGAAGTACTCGATGGCCCACACGTGCGGCGGCCGGCGCTCGAGCACCTTCGATCCATGGGTGTAGCCGTTGATGAACCGGAATTCGATAACGCCATCGCGCTCAGACGCTGACTCGGCCCAGAAGGAGGCTCGGCCCGCATCCGAGTCGAGAAGGCCGAGCGAGCATGCGCGGGCCGATGTCCTCTGCATCGTGAAACGCGAACACGAAATCCGGCCAATTCTCTCACGTCAAAACGCGATGCGATCCGGACTGCCGCTTGATCGACCAACCAATCCGAAGTAGCGCGGCGAGGACTCGCGGAGCGCCAATACTCGACCACGAACTCATGCCGCAGCGAACGTGATCGTCGCGAACTCGGGGCTGAGTTCTCCATGCTCGAGGCGGTCGGCGACGACACGCAGCGCCAAGGCTTGGACCCGGGCGGTGGCCTCGACCCGAGTAGTGCCGTAGGCCATCACGCCCGGAAGGTCGGTGACCTCGGCGATCCAGCGCCCGTCCGCTTCCAGCTCGATCTCAATGGAATACGTCATAACGCATCTGAGGTAAGCTGCGCGGCCCGTGCTGCCTCGGCCAGATCTCCGTGCCCGGTCCGCGTCAGCTTCACCGCGCCGTTATGCTGAGCCTACGTGGAGCCGGAAGCGGCTGCCTTGACTTGCCACCGCCTCTTCGTGATCTTACTGGTAAGATAAGGAGCTGCCATGACTGATCCAGCTACCACGAAGCTGTCCTCCAAGGGGCAGGTCGTCATTCCCGAGGAGGTCAGGAACCGCCTCGGCCTCAAGCCCGGCGCCCAGTTCGTTGTCGTCGGAGATCGCGACGTGGTCATTCTGAAGCTGATCCAGACCCCGGACATGTCCGAATTCGATGACCTCGTCCGACGGGCTCGAAAGGCGGCCAAGGAAGCCGGCAAGAAGGCCCGGGACGTCGACACCGCGATTCGCACGGTACGAAGCCGCAAGTGAGGGCGGTCCTCGACACGAACGTTGTCCTCTCCGGCTTTTTCTTCGGAGGCCTGCCGGGCCAGATCCTCGACGCGTGGCGCGACGCCCGATTCACCCTCGTACTCTCCGCCGCGATCCTCGGCGAGTACCGCGAGGCGGGCGGCGGAATTCGAGTCCACATATGGAGGGTCTGACTTCGAAGGCCTTGTCGCGCTCCTCGTGGTGAGCGCCGAGATCGTGGACGCGCCTGCGCAGCTTCCTCAGCCCGTTGCAAAGACGCCGACGACGACAAGTTCTTGGCGTGCGCACTCGCGGCCGGGGTCCGCTTGGTGGTTTCGGGCGACAAGCTGCTTCGTGCCGTGTCCGGATGGGGCGGAATCACGGTTGTCTCCCCGAGGCAGTTCATCGAGCAGTACTTGGCCGGCTCAGCATAACGCCCAGAGGTAAGCTGCGGGCCTGTCCATGCTCAGGCCGCTGGCCCTGCGATGCGAACCCCTAGGTGCTACTACGCCGCCTAGCATGCCCGTCAGCTTCACCACCTACGTTATGCCGCCGCTGAACAATGACTCAGCTTGGTAGAACCGTACACGGCTCTTGCCCAAAACCACCTTAAGACGGTCAACCTCCGCCTGTAGTTCGGCTCCCGAGCGCTCGCCTACGTAAACCGATGCGACAATCAGTGTCGTCGGCATTAGGGCATCGATGATGTGCTGATCCTGGCCGCTGAACGAAAAACCGAATGCCACGATGCGCTTCCTAGGCCTCTTGAGATGGTCATACGCGAAGCCCAGATACCGGTTCCGAGCTAAGGCCAAGCGTTTTAAGTCTGATCTTCCCTCGCTGACAAAGATCGGGATTCTACCGTCGCGGATTTTCTGCGAGATCGTCTCAATCAGCTCGGTGTCTGAAGACCTGACCTTTAGATCGTCAGCACCGCCCTGAAACAGAAACAGAGCTCCGTGCACATAGTAGACATGCTTGTAATGCGACAGGTTCTGGAAGTCCTTGTGCCTGAGCCATTCGGAATCATGAATCTCCCAGAAGTAGTCGTTGTACGGGTGCCCCTCGCCACTCTCTGCCCACCAGTCCTTCCGCAGCATTATAACATGGTATAGGAGAGCGTCGTAGTTCGTTGTAAAGATGTCCCCAAAGCTGTCAAAGGCCCGGGCGTAGCTTTCCATTACGGGCCACGGCAAGGCGTCCTTTCGAGGGTGTACATGCTCCACCACGTTGATTAGCCCGCTACGTAAGAACTCCGTGGCCCTCACAATCCTCGAGGGGTCCTCACCAAGAGCGATGGCGACGCGCTGAGCGGATGCAAATTCCCCGAGAATCTCCTCGAAGTTCGAGGTACCGAAGCGAAGGAAAACTTCGCGCGTCGACGGCTTGCACGTTCCGATGAACTGATCGAACAGGGAAGGATATGCAAACTTGCGGTGAAGGCTGATCGAGAACCCGTTGCCTAGAAGTATGTCGGCACCGTGATTCTCTTCCGCTATATCCTCCCACTGTCGAATGCCGATTCTTTGCAGCTCCCTAGCGCTTAGTTGACTTGTCAATGTTCTGGTTGGTTCAGGTTATGGCGGCATAACCGCCACGCATTTCAGTTGCACGCCAGTACAGGCGCATTTGAAACGTGTCGAGCCCTCACCTCAGCCGGGCGCGCGTACCTCAGGGCGAGTCTGCGTGTCAACTGCAAATGCTTGTTAGCCAGCAACGGCGTCGGCCGACTCCGAGGCTACGGCATTAAGCAGGTTTAGGTCCTCCTGATAAGCGCTGTCAGCGGACGCGTGTGGTGACTGTGCGGCAAGGTGCGTAAGAGCGTCCCGCTGAGGCGCCAAGGGTATTAATCCAAGCGCGTATCTCGCTACATGCGCATCAGGACACGTCAGGAGTTCCTCCATCCATTTCGGGTGGAGCGCCGACCCGCTTGCGTCAAGCTCCTCCAATGCGCGACATCGGAGCGAAGTCGGTTGATCCGCGTCGAGTGCTGTTCGTAGGGCGTGCAGAGCATTTGCACCTATCGCCGGCATCCCCGACGCAGACCGTAGAGCTCCTACCGGATCCGAGGTAGTCAAAGCCGCTGGCAGCGTACCGATGAGAAAGGCGCTGGCGGACTGTGGGATGCCCACAGCATTCCGAATACCGTACAAATCACCGGCCGGGTTAATGATGAACGTGGCCACACGATTAGCCATAGACTGGACTGCACCGCGAAGGTGGTGGTCTCGGAGAGACGATCCGATGACAACGCCCAGGTCACACGCGTCCGCCGCGTTGAGAAACGCCTGGGATAAGCGCGGGTACGGGTCTCGCGTCAAGAGCTTCTCTCTCGAAGGAAGGATCAATGCCGATCCAAGTTCGCCTCCGTCGGGCAGTCGAAGTGCAGCACGGCCGAATAGCGGCATCGGATGCCGGAGCTTGGTCGGACTGCCCGTGCCGCTGTCAGCGTACCAATCCGTGGAACCGTGCAGTTTGACCAATGGTATGCGACCGGCATTGCCGGTAAAGCCTTGCCAGACCGCTGTTTCGCGTAAGCCAAATGGCCCGAATCCATCGTCTAGCGAGACGCTTTCGGCGTTTGCGGCGAGCTCTATTGCGCGGTCGTAGTTAGTGGTAACGACCGTTAGAGAAAGGTCATCAGCGGCACGCAGTAACGACCCCCATAGAAGGTGTGCGTCCCGCGGAAGCACGCGCTCGGCCGCGTGCTGAATGAACCACTCCACTTCTGCGCGTACCTTATCGAACCGTTCCACACCGCCATCTACGTGGCCAAGCAGCGCGAATGACGCTCGGGCAGAGCAAATCCGGTCGATCTCCTCAATAAGGTGCTCAATATCGAGAGTGCTGCCAATGAGCCGCTCTACCAGATCTGCCTCAACATCCCATTGCCGCGTATGCTCGATGAACTCCTCCGCGAGGCCCGCCATGCCAGGCACGCCTAGCTCAATCGATGTACCAGCACCGGCGATTACGAGCACTTTCATGGCAGGCACTGCCGAATATACCGCCGGCGCATGGGACTCAAAATCTCGGCCTCAGCTGTGATGTCCTTTACAACAGCAGCAACCTGCGTCAGCTGTTCATAGGCATGGCGCGCCGCAATCCCTATGAGACCCGCAGGTCCCGCATTCGTCCGGAGAACTTCCTCGACGATGGCCCGCCCGCCGGAGTGATCGACGTTGATGACCAAGCGGCTGGGTAGCCGTAGGGCAGGGGGAGTGTCGTTACCCAAACGGACGAGATCTACGGGGGGCGGCCCGGAGAACAGCGGCGCAAGCCGCTCAATGCTCGCCAGGATTGATTCGGCTTGGCTGACGATTGGCTCGAGCGGCGGCAACTCGTTGGCAAACACATTGGTAATTAGATCGGCGGTCGTCCCGAAAGATGAACCCGCAAATCGCATCCATGTCCTGTCGCGGCGGATGCCCCTCACCACCGTATGTCCGGAGGAGCGCAAGAACCGTGTGGCAGCCTTGACGATATCTGTAGGATTCTCGTCCGCTAGCGGGGCAACGTAAATGGTTCTCTTGGCTGCAACGAGTCGCTCGACCGTGGCCGGTACCCACTTATTACCTTCCGCGACTTCGAACGCGGGAATTGTGCGAAACACTGCATCCCAAGCCGATACCGCTGCCGCGTAATGAGAATCGCGGGGTACCGCAAGCCAAAGCGTGGCCCACCGTTTCTCAGTCCATTTGTCCATCTGCCCTGCTGCGACCGCCTTCGCTAGCCTGTCCGCCATCGCGATGAGAACAGTTGGGTGGGCGCTCCTTAGAAACCCCTCCACCTCAGTTTGAAACTCTCCGGCAATGAATCCCTCCCTATTCAGACGAGGCTTGAAGAACTTCGGGTCAACGTCGATAGATCCCTCAATTCCCCACAACCCCCTCACTTCGTACTCCTGAACGAACACCCCTCTATATAGGACTGAGATCGTCGATATGCCAGTCATCGCCTCCCACGCAGTTGGATTTGCTACCGGCCTAAGGTGCGAACGCTCAACCCAGTTGGGCGCGGTCTGTAACACGACATCAGTCTGTTGCGTGCCCGGCCCTTGCTCAAGCTGACGGCCGTCTGGTAGGAGGAATGCATGTAGCCCGCCTACGTCGCGGCACCAGTGGCTAAAGCTCTCAAGCAACAGGTCAAAAGTGGCAACGTCTCGAACACGTAGGACCACGGTCGTGCCACGCTGTGTCCGCGCAGGCTCAAGCACAACTGCGGCACCCCCGGCCAACATTTCACGCGCGAACCCAAGACCTATCGGAGCAGATACGCCATCGAAGGTCTGTAGATCAAACGCATCACCGGCCATGAAGTAGCTAATCACGCCAATGCCAAACTCACCGACGGACTGTTTCGACGCTTCGGCGGTCGCCGCGGAAGCACCGACTTTCGTGAAGAGCGCCCCCACGTCTGTCTGGCTCATGCCAATACCATTGTCCGCGACCGTGACGGTCTGTTCCGTGCGATCGAAAGTGACGATGATCTCGGCCGCAAGGACGGATTCCTTGGCCCGCTGCCTTTGAACAGCGTCAATAGCGTTTAGAATTGCTTCTCGCAGCGCAGCGCTGGGGTTAGAGTAAAAGCGGTCACCTGTCAGGAGGTTAAGTATCCGCTCCTGGTCGAGAGTGAAGCTCGGTGGCCACTGCGGGTTTTCGTTCGCGTGCTGGTTTTCGATCATTAGTGTTGCACGTTCTTTTCTTGCTGGCTAACGCCCAGAGTTAAGCTGCGAGCCCGTCCAGCGCCTTCACAACCGAACTGCGATACGAGTTCTCACCAGCTGCTTCAGACTGTCTTGCAAGCTCGTCAGCTTCAACGATTCCGTTAGGACGCACGTCCGTTGCGGCGGGTGATTGCTGGGACTCAACCTCGTCTAGGAGCTGCGCCGCGCAACACGCTTGGCGGTCGCTGCCGACCTGAGCTTCCGAAGCGCATCCTTGCCGACCCACCGCTCAGTTCGATCCGATGAGCTCGCGAGATCCTCAGCTACTTCGATCGCGGCGGCGTTAAGTGCAGGCGACCGGCAGCCTATTCCGTGGAGGGCCCAGCTCACACCCTTCTTCACGAAGTTTCGTTCGTCCGAGGCGTACTTCTTTACGAGGGAAAGGCGCTTGCGATACTCGGCGTCGGGGCCAGACTCGTCGTGAAGGGCCATTGACGCCAAAAGCGCAAAGGCGGCGCGGCGCTCAAACTCAGCCTGACGCCGGCTCCACTGATCCACTTTCGACCAGGCGTGCGGCGTCCTGTCGAAGAGACTGAAGCACACGGTGTCCGTAATCGCCCAGTTATCGAAGTCGCGCGCCCACCGATCCATCTGGCGGGAGGTGACCGCGTTCGGATCCGCAAGGAACGCGGCGAGCATGCGCGCCTCGTACCAACCCGTTTCCCAAAGCTCAAGGGCCAGCTGGTGATTACGACCGAGCTGTTTGGCCATGCGCCGCAGATCAGCCACGGAAACGCCGAACACCTTGGCTGACTGGATAGCGTATCCCGCCATGCCGTCGATATTGGCTTGGCTACCGCGACTCTTCAACGACTTAAGCACGGCGTGGATATCGGCAACGTGTGCATTCGGCGCGCCGGGGCTTGAGGATCTAACGGGCTGCTTCGGTGCCATGGCAGGCGGCAAAGATTTAAGTTCTCGTGCGTCCTAACGCATCTGCGGTAAGCTGCGCGGTCCATGCTGCCCAGGCCAGATCCCTGCATCATCCGCGTCAGCTTCACCGCGCCGTTAGGACGAACGCGCTGAAAGCTCGTACTGCAGCTGACCACGACGTTGCGCGCCGGCAAGAAGCAGGCGGACCGAGGTCCACAGCAGGAAGTCCAAGATCTTCGCTGCGGACATCCGGGCGGCTTCAGGA
>CAYUIG010000012.1:0-41442 GCA_964444685.1 uncultured Gemmatimonadaceae bacterium
CTACGGCAAGTCAATGGCACGGTGGAGGTTGGGGAAATGCGTTCGTCTTGCTGCGGGAGGCGGCAATGCGGGAGGCGGCAATGCGGGAGGCGAACGACGCCAACTGCGGGGGGCTGCGGGTGACGGCGGGAGGCGTACACAGGAACGGCGGGAGGCATACTACGGGAGGCGGGAGGCAGGCTACGGGAAAACCGGGGACGCGGGTGAACTGCAGGCCAGGCGGGTGACAGCGGGAAGGCGGGTGGCAGGGGACTGTGCGGAAATCTGTGTAAATGGCCGCCCCTACGCGCCGAGACCCCCCAAAGCGGAGGTTGAACCGGGGCCCCCGCCTTTCCCGCAGTCCCGGCCTCCCGCATTTCCCGCAGTCACCCGCAGTCCCGCAGTCACCCGCAGTTCCCCGCAGTTGACGCCGTTCGCCTCCCGAAGTACCGCCTCCCGCCGTCACCCGCAGTAAGAAAGAGAAAGGGGCCCGACCCAAGGCCGGACCCCTTCCACTTCCCAGAGGGAAGAGCCTACCGATTGCCGGACTTCCGGACTTCCTCCTGCCGCTGCAGCGGCTGGAATGCGCAGCCGACGGCGCGGAGCGGGACGTAGACGACGCGCACCTCGTCGAACGCGGTGCGGAGTGCGTCGCTGCCGGCGAGCTTCGCGGCGAGGTCGGCACCCTGAGCGGCCTGGAGGGGCGCCCGCAGTGCGGCGGCCTCGTTGCTGCCGACGTACACGCCGAGGCCGTTGACGGTGCCGAGGAACAGCACGTCGGCGGGCTGGAGGCGCGTGGGTCCACCGTACGTGGTGAACTCGGCCGTCTGGCGAGCCTGCATGTTGACGACGAACGGCGCGCCGCGGACGTACCAGTCGGCGCTCTCCGCGGTCGCGACCGTGCCGATCGCCTGGCGGAGCGGAATGCGCTGGTTACCCTGCACGACGACGGTGTCGCCGCTCGCGTGCACGAAGCGGGCGCTCTGCATTCGGATGCCGGCCGCGTTGGTCGGATCGATGACGCAGACGGTGATGTCGTCCTCGCGCGGCGGCGGGGGCGGCTCAGGCGTCGGCGTGGGCGTCGGCGTGGGCGGCGGCGGTGCGACGGCCACGACCTCCTCGCCCTTCATTCCGAGCGCGAGGCTGAGCCCGACCTGGGCGCCGATCTCGTGGACGAGCTTGGCCTCGTTGGTCTCGCCGTCCTCGACCTCCCAGACGTTGCCGCCGAGGTAGCCCTGCGACACCTGGACCTGGGGCTTGTAGATGCGGTCGTTCACCTCGGCGCGGATGAGCCAGTGCGGCGAGAGCCGGAAGTCGGCACCGAGGCCGACGAGGCCCATGATCGACTCCTTCCACTCGCCGAGCGCGACGGTCTCATCGAGGTCGCGGTTGAACGGCGTGCAGCTCCAGAACTCGTTGCGCGTGGTGTCGAGGCAGACGAAGTGGTCACCCGAGGGGTTGATCCACTTCAGCCCTGCGCCGACCGCCAGGTACGGAAGCGTTTCGCGACCCTGCCACGTCGCGTTCGGCGCCTTGAATCGGAACATCAGGTCGCCGGACATGCTGTACAGGTTGGTGGACGACCAGATCGGCTCGTCCGCCTCGATGTCGCGATCGGAATAGTTGAAGTTGGCGCGGATCCCGACGCGCTCCCACGGCCACAGTGTGGCCTGTGCGCCGGCGAGCCAGCCGGATCCGAACTTTGCGGAGCCGGGCACGCGTCCCGCTCCTTCATCGGCCATGGGCGTGTGCAGCGAGAATCCGCCGTTCACACCGATGTCGAACCAGTACGACTGGGCCGTCGCCGGACTCGCCCATGCGGCGAGGCCGAGCGCGGCCACGACTCCCAGACCCAGAAACCGCTTCATGGTCTCCTCCATCCACCCGTTGGGAACGAGCGCGCCGCAGCACGCCGCGGAGCACGGGAAGAGCCCGGGGCCGCAGACTGCCAGCACCCGGGACTGCCCGGGCCGACGCGGCAAAGATAAGACTTAGCGCGGCCTGAGCAACACCAACGATGCGTTGATGCCGCCGAAGCCAAAGGAATTGGACAGGCAGGCGGCCGGCCGGTAGTCCCGGCCCCCGTCGGCCACATAGTCGAGATCGCAGGCGCCGTCGCCCTGCTCGAAGTTCAACGTGGGGGGGATCCACCCCCGTTCCATGGCGAGGCAGCAGACGGCGGCCTCGATGGCGCCGGACGCGCCCAGGGCGTGGGCGTGATAGGGTTTCGTCCCACTGACCGGGACCTCGTACGCGCGCTCGCCCAGCACCTGCTTGATCGCGCTGCTCTCCGTGGCGTCGTTGAGCGGAGTCGACGAGCCGTGCGGGCTGACGAAGTCGATGGTCTCCGGCGCGATACCGGCCGTCGAAAGGGCCTCGCGCATGGCGCGCACGGCCTGGCTGCCGTCCGGCCGGGGAGCCGTCATGTGGTGGGCGTCGTTGGTGAGACCGTAACCGGCGACCTCGGCATAGATGCGCGCGCCGCGGGCGACCGCGTGGTCCCATCGCTCGAGCACGAACGTGCACGCGCCCTCGCCCATGATGAAGCCGTCCCGGTCGGCGTCGAAGGGCCGGCACGCCCGCTCGGGATCCTCGTTGCGCGTGCTCATGGCTCGGATGATCGCGAACGCGCCGAAGCAGAGCGGTGCGAGCGGCGCCTCGACGCCGCCCGCGATCGCGACATCGGCGCGGCCTTCCCGGATCACGCGCCACGCCTCGCCGATGCCGATCGTACCCGACGCGCACGACATCGCGTTCGTGAAGTTGGGACCGCTGAAACCGTAGTGGATGGAGATCCAGCAGCTCGCCGCGCCCGCGAACGTTGTGAGTGCGACGCGCGGATCGACCGCACGCAATCCCTCGCTGAACAGATTCAGCATCTGGTTCTCGGCGTGCGCGAGTCCGCCCAGCGCGGAACCCATCTGCACCGCGACGCGTTCGGGATCGACAGCCGACTCGGGCAGTCGCGCGTCATCGAGCGCCATGCGCGCAGATGCCACGGAGAAATGACCGAAGCGATCGAGCCGGCGTACGTCCGTTCGGTCCATGAAGTCGGCGGGCTCGAAACATTCGACTTCGGCCGCGATCTGTGTGCGCCACAGACTGGGATCGAAGCGCGTCAGACGCCGGATCGGCGATCGCTCGCGCTGGAGCCCGTTGAAGAAGTCGTCGACTCCGACTCCGACCGCCGTGATCGGACCGATGCCGGTGATGGCAACGCGCGGCGGTCCTCCGTTGGTCGCAGTCATGCCGGTTGCGACCCGGGGCGCGCGGCGGCGCGGCGCTCCGCTTCGCTCGCAACACCGGCGAGCGTGCGTTGCGCGATGGCGGAGACGAAGTGCGGGCCGATGACGAGGCGCCATGCCACGCCGCCGATCAGCGGCCAGCGCGGGCCCGTCCATGCGTGCGTGATGCGCACGAGCGTACCATCCGTCTGCGGATGGAACGACCACTCGACTTCCATCCCGCGCGTGATGCCATCCACGTGTGTGTAGAGGACGCGCGGTGCGGTCGCGTCGGAGCGCATCTCGGAGACCCACCAGGTCGGGTAGCGTGCGGGGCCGGCGAAGTCGCGCCACGCGGCCATCTCGACCCGGCCCTCGCCGAACCCGCGCCGGTCGTGGAAACGCACCCAGCGGTAGTGCGGCAGGATGGCCGGCCAGCGCTCGACGTCGGCGGCGACACGGAAGCAGGTCTCGGGCGGCGCCTTCACGAGGCGCTCGTCCACCGTCGTCATGGGACCCTCGCAACGGAAGGAACGAGCAAGCTCGCGAGGACCCGGGGGGAAAGCAAGGCGACGGGGGGCACGCAGTCACCCGTCGCCGCGACGAGCGCCGCGGCCGCCGCGGGCGCGCGCGCGAGCCGCGCGATGACCATCTCGGCGAGTCGCGGCCTGCGCAGGACGTTCTCGATCACCTGCTGCAGCGGACGGATCCCGCGCAACGCGCGCGCACGCAACCGTCCGTACTCCGCGAGCGCATTTTCGGCGACGCGGCCGCCCGACCTGCGCAGCGCACGATCCGCTACCGGCGCGAGCAGCGTTGCGGCCGCAATTGCGTGATGAATGCCCTGTCCCGTGAACGGATCGTAGTAGCCCGCGGCATCGCCGACGAACGCGATGCCGTCCGCGAACGTGCGCCGCACGGGCGCATCGAAGGGACCGGACGCCTGCAGCGGGACGCGTCGCAGGCAATCGGGCGGGACGCGGCCGGCCAGTGCGGGGAAGCGCTCGAGTGCTTGCACCACGAACGCGTGCGGATCCTCGAGCTGTGCGCCGAAGCGTTCCGCATCCGCTACGACCGTGAGGTTCCAGGGTGCGCCGGGGCCGAGAGACGCGAGCCCCGCAGACAGTCCATCCGCACTGTGCATCTCGCCCGTCGACGCATTGGCACGGACGCCGTGCAGACGTGCGGTGAGCGACAATTTCCGCATCCGCGGCGGCCGGCGCAGCAATCCGCTCCGGCGCACGAGCACGGAGCGGAGCCCGTCTGCCGCGATCACGAGTCGCGCGCGCGTATCGAACGGTTCACCATCCATGCGGCCCATCACGCCGTCATCGGTCGGCGCCATCACCTTCGCGCCTTCGTACAGCCGTGCACCTGCGTTCACCGCGGCGCGCACGAGGACGGCATCGAAGCGGTCGCGCGAGAGTGCAAGCGCGTGCGCCGGGAGAGCCGCATCGGCAAAGCGTACCTCGAACGCGGCGCCGTCCGGTGCGTGGATGCGCCAGGCTTCGAGCCGCGCGGGCTTCTCTGCCATCACCGCGTCGAGCAGCCCGAGCTCAGCCAGCAATGGTCCGGTTGCGAGAGACAGACAGTCACCGCACGCCTTCGAGCGCGGGAATGCGGCACGGTCGAGAAGAGCGACGTCATGGCCGGCACGTGCGAGCAGTAGCGCGGTGGTGGCGCCGGCCGGTCCCGCGCCGACCACGACCACTTCCGCATCGATCCGCATCATGGCGCGGCCACCAGCACGAGGCGGAAGAAGAAGCGGCGGTCGACGCGCGGGCGTCGCAGCCCGGCGGCGCGCGCGAGCTCGAGGAGCTCGCGTCGCTTGTACGCGCGCAGCACGGACACGGGTCCATCGTGCCGCGTGGTGGGGTTCCTGCGCCACCACGTAGCCGCGAGCAGGCGTGCGCCGAGCAGGTTCGCGCGGTTCCGCTCCAGTTCGTTCACGATCACCGCGATGCGTGTCACGCGCGCCATCTCACGCAACGTGCGCACCGCGTCGTCATCATCCAGGTGATGGAGGGTGAGTGTGATCAGCGAGAAGTCGAACGAACGGTCCGGAAACGGCAGGTCACGCGCGTCGCCCTGAACGAGGGAGATCGGCAGCCGCGCGGTGTTCGCGCGCGCAATGGCGAGCGTGCGCGGATTCGGATCCAGGCCTGTAATGCGCAGCCGGTCGCCGTAGTTGCGCACGAGTGCGCGGGGCACATCCGCGGCGCCGGTGCCGACATCGAGTACGTCCGCCGTGCGTGGCGGCAGCCTGCGATCGAGTTCGCGCACCAACGCGCGCGTGCCGCCGAGCCAGCGATTGACTTCACCGACGTGCCGCAGGCTGTCGGCGAGCTCGCGCTCATCGAGGTCCGGATCGTCGAGCCGCTCGGTGGCACGCACGCGCGGGAGCGTCACGGGCCGTCACGCGCTTCCGCGAGCCGCGCCGCGAGCGCATCGACACGCGCGCGCAGCGCAGGCATGTCCATCGTGAGATGCTCGCCCGAGCGGTACAGCACGCGGCCGCGCACCATCGCGAGCGTGACGTCCGTGGCGCGCGCGGCGTAGAACAGCGCGGCAACGGGATCGTGCACGGGTCGCACGTGCAGTGCTTCGAGCGACACGGCCATGAGATCCGCGTCCTTACCGGGCTCGATCGACCCGATGCGCTCCTCCATGCCGAGCGCACGGGCGCCATCCAGCGTGGCCATGCGCAGCAGCACGTCACCAGGAAGCGCGGACGGTGACCCCTGCCGTGCGCGCTGCATGAGCTGCGCGGCGCGCGCTTCCTCGAGCAGATCCATGCGATTGTTCGACGCCACGGAGTCGGTCCCGATCGCGACGGTGATACTGGCCTCGAGCATCTCGGTCACCGGTGCAATGCCGTGGCCGAGGCGCGCGTTCGCGATCGGACAGTGCGCGACCGCGGCACCGCTCGCGGCGATGCGCGCGATGTCTTCGGTGTCCACCTGCACGCAGTGGATGAGCAGCGTGCGTGGGCCAAGCAGGGCGAGGCGCTCGAGCAGGTCGATCGTCGTGCGCGCACCACCGGGCGGCTGGATGCCGCGCTTCCGCAATCCTTCGGCGAACGGTCCCTCCGAGCGCGCGACCAGCTCATACTCCGCACGCGATTCGGATGTGTGCACTGCGACCGGCAGCGATTCGGCGGCCGCGAACGTCGCCACGTTCGCGAACAGCGCGAGTGACACGGTATACGGCGCGTGCGGGGACACACCCACGCGCACCATGTCCGTTTCGCGCTCGCGCATCGCGGCCACCTTCCGCTCCAGCTCGGCGACGGCGCGATCCGCATCCTCCGGCGCGGGCCCGAACACTTCGCGGTAGACGACGCCGCGCATGCCGGCTTCGAGCAGCGCATCCTGCGACGCGCCCGAATCCTCGGTCGCGGCGAGCGTCGTGATTCCGGCCGCGAGCGACTCCGCCACGCACCAGCGCGCGGCATCCAGCCAGTCGTCCGCGTACGCGCCGCGCTTCGCGCGCATGAGCGCGGGCAGCCATGCATCGAAGGAGCGGTCCTCGAGCAGGCCGCGCATGCCGTGCAGCTCCGGATGCGCGTGCACGTTCACGAGGCCGGGCAGGAGGATGGCGTCGCCGAGGTCGACTTGATGCACGCCGGGTCCACGCGGTACGGCCGCGTCGGAGCCCACCTCGGCGATACGGCCATCGCGGTCGACGAGCACGGCGCCATCGAGGATCGGCGGTGCGGTGACGGGCAGCACCCATGCGGCGCGGTAGCGTGTGCTCATCGCTGGAAGAGGTCGGCGGCGACGCTCATCGGGCGCACGCGCGACACATCGAAGTCCGTGGTGCGGCGGCCCATGCCGAGCGGCTCGCCGATCGAGAAGCGGATGCGGAAATCACTGAAGTCGTATCCGTAGCCGAGCGGCCATGCGAAATCGATGCGATACGTAGTCCGGCCGCCCGCGGGGAGTGCGCCGCGCAGGCCGATGCCCGCGGACGCGCGCCAGCCGGAATCGGTGCCGAAGGGGACGTCGCCGGGGAAGATGCGGCCGACATCGACGAACGTGGTGATGCCGGCATCGAACACCTCAGGCATCGGCCAGCCGATGTACACGCGGTCCTCCGCGCTTATCACGACACGACGGCCACCCGGGAAACTCTCCGCATCGTAGCCGCGCAGCGCCGTCTCGCCGCCGAGCGTGAGCTGGAAGGGCGTGCGCGTGTCCCATGCGCCCACAGCCGCCGCACGCAGCAGCAGCGTGTGATGCGCGAGCGCGCGCGTCTGCCAGTACGCGAGCAGCTCCGCCTCCGCGTACAGATCCTCCCATTCGGGCTCACCGAACGGCGCGCGCAGATTGCGGCGCGTGTCGCCGTACAGGCGCGTGAGGACGAGACCGTCGCCGCTCTGAATGCCGGAATAGAATGAGAACGCGACGAACAGGTCGTCATCGGTCTCGAGCGATGCGAGCGAGCGACCCAGCGTGAGCATCGCTTCCGCGCCCAGCCGCACGTCCTCCTCGCCTTGCATGCTGTCCAGCCCCTTGCGCTTCACCCACCAGATGTTGCGGTGGCCGAGCAGCACGGATGCGCGGATGTTGTGCAGCTCGCGCGCCTGATGCATGACGAGCGCCGACTGCACGCTGTCGGCCGGCACCCGATCGTCGTAGCGGCCGCCGGGAGCGGCTTCGATGCTGCCCGGGTAGCTCAGTTCGTGAAACGTGAGGCCCGCGCCGAGAAGGCCCTGCGCACCCTCGCGGCCGATGCGGCGGATGACGCCCGTTCCGAAGAAGTTCTCGCGTACCGGCAGCAGCACGTGCGTATCGGCGGCGGTGCCCGTGATGTAGTCGAACAGCCGGTCGGCGCGAACGTACCGCTGCCGGCCGGACCATTCGCTCACCTCGCCGACGAACGGATACGCGATCTCCTGGCGCAGGAAGCCGCCGGGGCGGGTGCGGCCGGCCTCGAGCGTGAAGTCCCAGCGGGTGCGGAAGAGCTGGGGGGAGTGGAAGGAGGCGCCGTACTCGCGTGTGACGCGCCGCTCCAGCCAGAAGAAGCCGAGCTGATTGCCCGTACCGAGCAGGTTGTCCTCACGTACCGAGACGCCCTCGAACTCGAGCCCCTCCTCGGTGCCCACGCGCACGTCCAGCTTCGTGCTCCACTCGTCGTAGGTGACGACATCGACGATCCACCCGTCGGGCCCGCGCTCGGCCGTTACGCGGGCGCGGGCGAGGAAGGCGTAGTTGCGGAGGAGGCGCTCGCTCTCGGTGAGGAGAAAGGGGTCGTAGCAGTCGCCGGGGGCGACCAGCAGCTCGCGGCGGATCACCCAGCGGCGGGTCCGGAAATGCAGGGAGTTGGCCGCTCCGTAGGCCCAGTCGAAGCGGCTCTCCTCCACCTCCTCGAGGTCGAAGATCGAGTTGTTGTCGATCCGCACCTCCGCGATGCGCCCCGCATCGCAGGGGTCGGGATCCTGGACGGGGATCGGCGGCTCCTGGGCCGCGGCCAGCAGCAGCAGCAGCGCGGCGGCGCTCACGGCCTCGCGGGCGTCGGGATCATGGCCGGCGAATCTACCGGCGGGTTCTCGATCGGCATAGAAGCCGGATGAGGCAACGGTCGGGCCGCTTTCATTCACCCACTTCGGGAAACAGGGTGATTTCGAGGAGGAGACCCCCGTGAATCGTCGCGTGATCGTACTGTCGTCGGTGCTCGTCGCCTGCGGGTCAGCCGAGTCGGACACGGGCTGGACCGCGCGTGTGGATACGATCGGAGACACGATTGCGGTCCACACGATGGTCGGCGCCAGGCTCGGAACGCTGCGGCTGGAGGAGAGAGCACGCATCGGCAAGCTCGAAGGCGAGGACTACGAGATCCTCGGCGCGATCGAGGGCCTGGCCGAGGACGCGAGCGGCCATCTCTGGCTCTACGACGTGCAGGTGCCGGCCCTGCGGACGTATGCGCCGGATGGCCGCTTCATCGCGACCATCGGAAGGAAGGGCGGCGGGCCAGGCGAATACGAGTCGGACGGCGGTGTGGCGGTGCTCCGGGACGGCCGCATCGTCCTGCGCGATCCCGGCAACGGCCGGTTCAACGTCTACAACACGGACGGCAGCCTCGATACCACATGGCCGCATCGCGGCGGCCTGTTCACGAGCACCCCGCTCGTACTCGACACCACAGGCTCGGTCTGGACGATGGTGGTGCGAACGCCCGGCGTGGGCGAGACCGCGTGGCCCGGTGCGATCTGGATCACCGAACTGGTCCGTATCGCGCCCGACGGCACGGCCCATGACACCATCGGCATACCGCGCTACGACTTCGAGCCGAAGGTGATCTCGGCGCGACGCGGCAACGCCTCCTCCATCAACAACGTCCCGTTCACCGGGCGATTCGAATGGGCGCAGCACCCGTTCGGCGGCATGGTCACCGCGGTCACGGACCGCTACGCCGTCGACTGGCACCATCCGGATGGAACGGTGCTGCGCATGTCGCGTGATGCCGAGCCGGTGCCGGTGAGCGCGGAGGAGAAGGCGAACGCGGAAGAGCTGAGCATCTGGAGCATGCGCCGCCTCGAGCCGAGCTGGCGCTGGAACGGCCCGCCAATTCCCGATTTCAAGCCGCCGCTGAACGACGTTCTGATCGGCCGCAATGGTCGCATCTGGGTGCAGGTCGCAGCATCGGGTGAGCGCATCCCGGATGACGAGGTCGAAGCGGAGGGCACGGGCCCGATGGACCGGCCTGCCGTTCGCTTCCGGGAGCCGGTGGTGTTCGATGTTTTCGAGCCTGATGGTCGCTATGTCGGCCGCGTGCATACGCCGCGCGGCTTCAAGGTGGAGCCGCATCCCGTCTTCGAGGCGGACCGTGTGTGGGCCGTGGTAGAAGACGAGCTCGGTGTCCAGTACGTCGTGCGTTTCGCGATCGTTCCGGAAACCACTGCTCCCTGAGGCAACCATCCGGGTGTCCCATCCATCCTAGAATCAGCGCATTCCCCGCCGAAAGGAGACCCCCTCATGAAGCGCGCGATCGTGCTGTCGCTGCTACTGGCCGCCTGCGGGTCAGCCGAGTCCGACACCGGATGGACTGCGCGCGTGGATACGATCGGCGACACGATCGCGGTTCACACGGTGGGCGGCTCCGAGCTGGGGACGCTGCGGCTGGAAGAGGTCGCGCGCATCGGCAAGATCGAGGGCGCGGATCACGATATCCTCGGCAGCATCGTCGGTCTCGCCGAGGACGCCGCGGGCAACATCTGGGTCTACGATCAGCAGGTACCTGCGCTGCGGCAGTACGGCCCCGACGGAAGCTTCATCGCGACGATCGGCCGGGCGGGCGGCGGGCCGGGTGAGTACAAGCAGTCGGACGGCGGCATGGCGGTACTCGCGGACGGCCGCGTCGTACTGCGTGATCCCGGCAATGCCCGCTTCAACGTCTACAATCCCGATGGCAGCTACTCGGCGGTCTGGCCGGGCCGCGGCGGCTTCTTCACCGGAGATCCGCTGGTCCGCGACACGACGGGCGCGATCTGGACGACGGTCATCCGTCAGCCGGGCGAAGGGGAAACGGCGTGGCCCAACTCGATCTGGGTGACGGAGCTCGTACGCATCACACCCGATGGTACCGCGCACGACACCGTCGGCATTCCGCGCTACGAGTTCGAACCGAAGGTGATCATGGCGCGACGCGAGGGTTCCACGTCCATCTCCGATGTACCGTTCACGGGCCGATTCGAATGGGCGAAGCATCCGTTCGGCGGCGTCGTAACTGCACTCACGGAACGTTACGCCATCGACTGGCATCGGCCGGATGGAAGCGTTCTCCGTATCTCGCGCGACGCGGAGCCCGTGCCCGTGAACGCGGACGAGAAGGCGAACCTCGAAGAAGTGCGCTCGTGGAGCATGCGCCGCACCGATCCCAACTGGCGCTGGGACGGACCGGCCATTCCCGATCACAAGGCGCCGGTCACCGACGTCCACGTCGGTCATGACGGCCGCATCTGGGTGCAGGTCGCGATGGTGGGCGAACGGATTCCCGACGATGAGCTCGATGAGCCACTGACGGCGTCGGTCTCCGGCAGCGGGCCCGCAAGTTCGGCGCGCAGGCCGGCCACACGCTTCCGTGAGCCGGTCGTGTTCGATGTGTTCGACCCGGACGGCCGCTACATCGGCCGCGTGCACGCGCCGCGCGGCTTCCGGATCCACCCGCGGCCCATCTTCCAGACGGACCATGTCTGGGCAGTGGTAGAGGACGAGCTGGGCGTCCAGTACATCGTCCGCTTCTCGATCGTACCGGACGCCGTCACGGCTTGACAGTCTTCAAACGGCGCACGTAGCCTACGGTTCTGTTTTCCTTCAGGAACCGAGGCGTACGTGGCGACGAAACTCGACGCGCAAGGCCTCGCCCGGCACGGGCTCGACCCGCGCGGCGAGGTACGTTTTCAGTCCTCTCCGGCGGAGCTGATCGAGCACGCGATCCGCCGTGAAGAAGGCATGCTCACACGCGATGGCTCGTTCGCGGCCATCACGACACCGCATACGGGCCGCTCCCCCGACGACAAGTTCGTAGTCGAGGAGCCCGCCAGCGCAGACCGGATCTGGTGGGGGAAGATCAATGTCGCGTTCGATCCGAAGAACTGGGACGCGCTGCGCGCCGATGTGATCGCCCACCTGAACGAGCGCTCCATCTTCGTGCGCAACGTGTACTGCGGCGCGGATCCGGAGTACCGGCTGAAGGTGCGGGTGATCAGCCCGAACGCGTGGCAGTCGCTGTTCGTGCACAACATGTTCATCGAGCCGGCCGCGCGTGACCTCGACAGTTTCGAGCCGGGCTTCACCGTGCTGCACGCGCCGGAGCTCCAGGCGGATCCTGCACGTCACGGCACGCGCTCGAGCACGTTCGTCGTGCTGAACTTTGCCACGCGTGAAGTGCTCATCGGCGGCACGCGCTACGCCGGCGAGATCAAGAAGTCGGTGTTCACCGTGATGAACTACGTCCTGCCGCTGCAGGGCGTACTGCCGATGCACTGCTCCGCGAACGTCGGCGCGAATGGCGACGTCGCGCTGTTCTTCGGGCTGTCGGGGACGGGCAAGACCACGCTGTCGGCCGATCCCGACCGCGCGCTCATCGGCGACGACGAGCACGGCTGGTCGGACCGCGGCGTCTTCAACTTCGAGGGCGGCAACTACGCGAAGGTGATCCGCCTCTCCGCGGAAGGCGAGCCGCTGATCTACGCGGCGAGCCGCCGCTTCGGCGCGATCCTCGAGAACGTCGTGGTGGATCCGGTGACGCGCGAGCCGGACTTCGACGACGACTCGATCACCGAGAACACGCGCTCGTCGTATCCGATCCGCTTCATCCCCGGCGCCGTGACGAGCGGCATGGCGGGACACCCGCGACACGTGGTGCTGCTGACCGCAGATGCGTTCGGCGTGCTGCCACCCATCGCGAAGCTCACGCGCGAACAGGCGATGTATCACTTCCTCTCCGGCTACACCGCGAAGGTCGCGGGCACGGAGCGCGGCATCAAGGAGCCGAAGGCGGCGTTCAGCACCTGCTTCGGTGCACCCTTCCTGCCGCTTCCGCCCGCGGTGTACGCGCGCATGCTGGGTGAAAAGCTGGCCGAGCACGATGCCCAGTGCTGGCTGGTCAACACCGGCTGGACGGGCGGGCCGTTCGGAGAGGGCAGCCGCATGTCGCTCAAGTACACGCGCGCCATGGTGCACGCGGCGCTGCGCGGCATGCTCGACGACGTTCCGACGCGCAAGGACCCCGTGTTCGGGCTCCACGTGCCGCAGCACGTCCGCGGCGTGCCCGACGAGGTGCTCGACCCGCGGCGAACCTGGAAGGACCCGGCGGCGTACGATGCGCAGGCGGCGAAGCTGGTCGCCATGTTCCGGGAGAATTTCGAGAAGTACGCGGGGGATGTCGGGGACGCCGTCCGAGGAGCGGGCCCCATCGGCTGAAGCCGGGTCTGGAGTCTGGGGTCTGGAGTCTGGGGGTGCTTGGTGCGCTTTACGGCCGTTCTTCTTGCATCGATGCTGCTGCCATCGACGGCTCGTGGACAGTCGTGGGCGGAAGATGGGGTCGGGCACGACCGGGGCATTCCCGGCGCGCCCGTACTCATTGTAGAGCTGCTCGACTTCGGGTGTGGCGCATGCGCGGAGTTCGCGCGTGAGACCATGCCGAAGCTGATGCGCGACTACATCGCGAAGGGTCTCGTCCGCTGGCGCGCGGTCCCGTTCAGCGCCGGATTCTCCAAAGGGAAAGAAGCGGCACGCGCAGCGGAGTGCGCGGCGGACCAGGCGTCCTTCTGGCCGATGCACGACCTGCTGTACGAGCGGCAGAAGGAGTGGTCGCTCGAGCGTGACCCCGGCGCGACGTTCGAACGCTACGCGGACGAAGTCGGAATGGAGCGCGTCGCATTCGCGGCATGTTACCGTGCGGGGAACGTGGACGCGCGCCGGGAGCGCAACGACGCGATTGCCCGCGAGGTCGGGGTGCCGGGTACGCCGGCGTTCATCGTGGGCGAGCAGCGCGTAGTGGGTGCCGTGCCGTACGAGCTGTTCCGGCAGTACGTCGACCGGGCGATTGCCGCGGCGGGCGGCGGTTCCTGACCGCCAGCTGGCCTTTCGCACCCGCCCGGAATCCTTCCGACCCTGAATCCTTCCCGGCAACCCAGCCGTACGCTCACGTGTCCAAAGCACGGTAACCATTTTCCCCGGAAGCCAGGATACCCATATGAGGCTCCGCACCCTTCCCATCATCGCGGCGGCGGCGCTCGGCACGACGGCGGCCAGCGCGGCCGGACAGGGCTTCGGCCAGACGGTGCACGTCACGGAAGACGAGGTGCTGGTCGGCGAGTCGTTGTACGCGTCGCGGCCCGGTTACGTCTACATCTATCGCAAGTCGGGCGGCCAGTGGGCCGAGGCCGACAGGCTCCAGGCGTCGGACGCGGAGCCGAACGACCATTTCGGCCGCACGATCCTGACGGTGCAGGGCGACCTGCTCGTCGGCTCCACGATCTCGAAGCAGTCGGGCGCGCTCTACGTGTTCCGCAAGCAGAACGGCGAATGGCGCGAAGTACAGTCGCTGGTGCCGGCGAATGCGGACACGGCCGACTCGTTCGGTCGCGTGGGCGCAACGAACGGCCGCGTCGCCGCGATCGCGGACTGGGCGGCCGATGAGAGCCGCGGCGCGGTGTACCTCTTCGCGAAGCAGGGCGACCGCTGGTCGGAGATCGCCAAGCTCCAGCCGGCCGACATGAATCCCAACGACTGGTTCGGCTTCGCACTGTCCATGGACGGTGACCGCCTGGCCATCTCGGCGCGCCGCGGCAACACGGCATTCGGCGAGGTGTTCATCTTCGAGCCGAACGCGAGCGGGCAGTGGGTGGAAGTGGCGCGCATCGCGCCACCCCAGACCACGCCCGGCTTCCAGTTCGGCAATGCCATCGCCCTCAAGGGCGACGAGATCCTGATCGGGGCGCCCGGCGCCGCCGAGTTCGTCGGCACGGCGTTCGTCTATCGCCGCGATGCGTCGGGACAGTGGACACAGGCGCAGACGATCGCACCGCCCGCGGGCACGCCACAGACCGGCGCATGGCCGGCTTCGCTCACGGTCGTCGGCAACGAAGTGTGGCTCGGCGCGCCGGTACCCGATGGCGGCGTGGTCCTGCGTCTCGTGCGCGCCACGAACGGTGAGTGGGCCGAGCGTGGTCGCATCACCTCGCCCGCGCATTCCGGCAATGACGGCTTCGGCAGTGTCGTGGCGGCGAACGGGACGATCGCGGTCGCGGCCGCGCCGCAGGACGACAACGGCTACGGCTCGGTGCTCATCCTCGAGCAGAACGGCGGGCAGTGGGCCGCCGCGTCGGACCGTCTCTACACGGAAATCGAGGGACTCGACCCGATCGTCGGCCAGCGCGTCGACTGCCGTGACGGCGAGGCATCGATGTTCCCGTGCGGCAACGTCGACATGCTGTCGTTCCTGCCCGTACAGGACATCGGTGGCGGACGCGGCATCAACACGAACGACGTGTGGGGCTGGACGGATCCGGTGACCGGCAAGGAGTGGGCGCTGGTCGGAAGGATGGACGGGACGGCATTCATCGACATCAGCGACCCGGTGAATCCGGTGTTCGTCGCGGACCTGCCGCTCACCGAGGGCGCACGCGCCAACGCCTGGCGCGACATCAAAGTCTACAGGGACCACGCGTACATCGTGGCCGACGGCGCGGGCCCGCACGGCATGCAGGTGGTCGACCTCACGCGCCTGCGCGACATCCGGCCGGAACAGATGCCGCTGACGCTCACCGAGGACGTGCATTACGACGGGATCGCGAGTGCACACAACATCGTGATCAACGAGGAGACCGGGTACGCGTACGCCGTGGGCGTGAACGGCGGTGGCGAGACCTGCGGCGGCGGGCTGCACATGATCGACATCCGCGAGCCGAAGAACCCGACGTTCGCGGGCTGCTTCCAGGACCTCGAGACGGGCAACCAGAAGACCGGGTACACGCACGACGCCCAGTGCGTCACCTACAACGGCCCGGACGCGGAGTACCGGGGCCGCGAGATCTGCTTCGGTGCGAACGAGACGATGCTGTCGATCGCCGATGTGACGAACCGCGACAGCACGATCGCGATCTCACGCGCGGCGTACCCGAACGTCGGCTACGCGCACCAGGGCTGGCTCGACGAGCAGCACGAGTTCTTCTACATGGACGATGAGGGCGACGAGCTCCAGGGCGTGCCGAACACGCGCACGCTCGTGTGGGACGTGCGCGACCTCGACGACCCGGTGCTCGCGAAGGAGTACTTCGGGCCGTCCACATCGTCCGACCACAACCTCTACGTCGTGGGCGACCTGATGTACCAGTCCAACTACGTGAGCGGGCTGCGCATCGTCGACATCAGCGACCGCGCCAACCCGCGCGAGGTCGGATTCTTCGACACGGTGCCGGCCACGGACGACCCGGGCTTCGACGGATCGTGGTCGAACTATCCCTTCTTCGCTTCGGGCACGATCGTGGTGACGAGCGGCAAGGAGGGTGTGTTCTTCCTGAAGCGCGCGTCGCGGCCGGTCAGCTGATTCGCTGCGCCTGATGTGAGAAGGCTTTCCTCGGCAGCGTGGCGTCGGACCGGCCACGCCCGCGGCTCCGACGCCGGCCCTTGCCTGGACCCGAGGTTCGAGCTTATTGTCCTGAGGCGTGCGAGGCGCCGCTGCGGGCGGCGGCTCGCCTCGCTCCTCGCGGGACGGCTGCACGGCGGGCTGGACGCGGCCGCGCGGTCGCTGCGGCAAGCTCAGCACCGGCAGCGCGTCCAGGAGCCATCCCGAAATTGTCCAACCATCCGCCGGCCGTTTTCCGCGGGACCGCCAAGAGGGTTACGCGCCCAGGGCTCCGGCCGGGTCGCTGCGCGATCACCTCCCTCTACCCAAGCGGGCGTTACCAATGTCGTTCGTTTCTCCGTCCCGCGGCGCAAGAAGGAGTGCGTGCGCTCGAGAAGATTGCAGGCGCGGTCTTGCTGATGTCCACCAACGTCTACCGTCAAAGCATATGAGGCCGCCATTCTTGAACGCGGAGGCGGTGATGCGAACGAGGCCGATCTAGCTGCTCTATACAAGCGGTATCGGCCCGCTGTTCTCGCCGCAGCGGAAAGGCTTCTTGGATCCTGCGACGACGCTGAGGACGTCGTTCAGCGGGTCTTTCTGAGAATGCTGAAGCGGAAAAGCAGCGTCTCCGCTGCTGGTTTGACGGAAGCGTACTTCCATCGAGCTGGGCGCCACGAGGCATTGACACTAATCCGAGAGCACGCGGCATATCGTCGGCGGCTCGGAAAGCTGCAGGATGCTGCCGCCCGAGCCTTTTCGCCAGCACCGGATGAGTTTCATGCCAGGGAAGCTCGTATTCGTGCGGTCATGGCCTTACTTCAGGACCTCCCGCCGCGATCCGCCGACGTGTTTCGCCTAACCTACCTCGAAGGCTACACACTCGTGGAAGCGGCGACGGAACTTGGGATCGGCCTCAAACGCGTGGAACGCCATCGGCAGCGAATACGTGCATTTCTCCGAAATCGCCTGTCAGTTAACGACCCTCCGTCCGTCTCGCCCTCTCGCGTCCCGGTCCCCCCGCCGGGGGGGGGGGGGGGGAGGGGGTGCTTGTTGCGTTGAGGGAATAGTCGCATCGGTCATCGGCGCTCCATGGAGCCCTCTATGGCTGGTGACCGCCCTACTCGACCCGCAACGGACGGGGCAGACATGCAAACAGACAGCGCTTTCAGATGGTGGATTTTCGGTACGCGAGCTGCGGCCGTCACCCTCATTATCGCGGCAGCCACACTGGGGGGGACCTCAGAAATGGCTTCCGCCGATGAGTGCACTGGGCACTTCGCCAAGTGCGTGTCGTGGAGCACATGTGAAGACATGGCCGGCCTGTCATGCACGTGGAATGAAGGCACGTGTCAAGGCTCGATCATGTGCATCGACGGAGGCACCGCATGCCCGGACGAAAACAAACCCCACGGGCTGATCTGCATGGGTGAAATTGAGACGTAAATCCCGCATAGGCAACAATTTCGGCAGGTTGCCGCGATGGGCGGCTGCGTTCTGGTTCCTCACCTGGAATGCTGCGTGTGGCGGCTCTGAGCGGGGGTTTGACGAGTCGTCAAAGTGGAGTGTCGATCCAGTCGGCTTTGCCAGTCAGGACAGCGCCGGGATCGCTATTCTCGTAACGACTGGCGATCTCACATCTCGTCGGCTCGGCTGGAACGTGAGTAGTGAGCCGAACTTGGTACTCGGTGATGGACCGGATCCCGGCGAACAGTTTTTTAGGATTCGCGGCGCCGCACCGCTTCCCAAGGGCGGAGTAGCCGTCCTGGACGGGGACAGTCGAGAACTGAGATTCTACGACGCCGAAGGCAACATGGTGAGTCGGATGGGCCGGGACGGTTCCGGTCCCGGGGAATTCAGAGAGCCGCGCTTGGTTCCGTTGACATCATTTGACTCGTTGCTCGTCCATGACCAGACTCTCCGACGGGTTACGGCGTACGCTCCAGACGGCACAAGATTGATGCAGACCCCCTGGCCGCAGCCGGGGAGGGCGCCGCTAGGGGTGCTCGGCGGTCGAGCGTTGCTGGAGCGCCGCCCTCCGATCCCGGTAGAGGAGCTCCAACGGAGCGGAGTAGAGATCCAGGAGCCGACCTACCTATGGGTCGATCTCACGTCCGGCTCTGAGGTCCCGTTGCGTTCATACGCTGTGGTGCGCGGTTTCACGTATGCGCCGGGCCCGGGCGAGGCGTATCCATCCGGGAGGTCCATTCCCTTTACTGCCCTGCCCACCGCTGTTGTGACCAGTGGGGGAGCCGCTCTGACAAGTGGCAATTCGTTCGAGGTCTTGCAGTTCGATGGCGTCGGAAACCTGAGAAGAATTCTGCGAGTGGACCGTCCGCGGCGCCCTGTGACGCGAAATGACATACGGGGTGTCATTGACCTGGAGCTGAGTGAATCGGCTTCAGCAATTCCCAGGTCGGCGTATGCTCAGCGTTTCAGCGAGATGCCACTTCCAGACTCCATGCCGGCCTTCGTGGGCCTTGAAGTGGACGACTTAGGTTGGCTTTGGGCGCAGCTCTATGAATGGGATACACGGATTCCTACCCGGTGGGTAGTGTTTGCTCCTGATGGCCAGGGTCGAGGTATAATCAGCCTCCCCCCCGGTCTTACGGTTCAGCACATTGGCGCTGACTTCATCCTTGGTGTGTGGATAGATGAAGACGGCGTAGAGCACGTACACCGGCATGGACTCGAGCGGAATTGAAGATCCAGATTCATACCTCGTTGGAGGGCAAATGCGCTTGAATCGGGCTGTCTGGGAGGTCGGATCGACATTGGTGCTCGTGGCGGCTGCACTGACAATGACTGGTGTGTTCTTGCACGATCGGGCAGGCGCTAGCAATCGGGCGCGTGGGACGATCGTTGAGGGCTGGCAGGCATACAACGGATGGGGAATTCGGCAAGGTCCGATTGATGCTCAATTCGTAGTTACTGAGTTCATAGACTTCACGTGTGGTGCCTGCAGGGCTTTTGCACCAGTGATTGACTCGCTTCTCGAAATGTTTCCACGGCAAGTTGCCGTTGTTTTCCAGCACTTTCCTTTGCAAGGGCGTGAACTCGCGATCCCGAGCGCTGTCGCCGTCGAGTGCGCACACGAGCAGAACAGATTCTCAGGCATGTATAGGTCGCTCATCAATCGAACGGGGTCGATAGACGATGGGGACTGGATGCGGCATGCTGCTCAAGCCGGAGTTTCCGACCTTCGCGCCTTCGAAGATTGCATCACAAGACCGGTGGACACATTCGCGCGAATCGCACGAGGGCGGGAAATCGGGGCACTTACAAATGTACGAGGGACGCCCACGGTATGGGCGAATGGGCGCGTCGTTGCTGCTCGAACCGTGAAGCAGTTCCGTGATCTAGCCAAAGAGAATGGCGTTGAGCTCCAGTCAAATTAGTGTAGTGAATCGCCCCCGGGTTTATCGGAGACTCGGGTAGTTGAGTACCGGCTGGCTTCCTGAGCCTCCTGAGCGCGGTAGTACATCTCCTCGTACTCGACTGGCGGGATGTAGCCGATGGGCTCGAGGAGCCGGTGATGGTTCAACCACCAGACCCACTCCAGGGTCGCGAACTCGACGTCCTCATGGCTGCGCCACGGTCCACGGCGCCGGATCACCTCCGACTTGAAGAGACCGATGACCGATTCGGCCATCGCGTTGTCGTACGAGTCGCCGCGGCTCCCGATCGACGGCTCAATGCCGGCCTCCGTGAGGGCGCTAACGTGTAGCGAATGGAGAGGTACTGCGTACCGCCCGAGCGCGGCTTAGCCGGTCGACCGACGTGAAGCATGCCCCAGAACCGCATTCGGTGGTGGGGCCCCGTTGGCCTCTCCAGGAGCGGTGAACCACGCCCGGGTCCCGGCTGGGCAGCGTTTCGGGCGAATCTGACAGCGCGAGGCGCGGTTGAAGCTTCCCCACTCCCCTCCAGGGACGAAGTATGTCCGCGTCACCGCGCGCCGATTAGGAGGCAAGGCGTACGGCATACATGACGCCCCCTTGCAGGTAGCGCCACCCATATGAAACAGTGAGGAGCCGCTCGGAATCAGGCGTTCATCTCCGCGCGCAAGCGTTCGGCGGCGGTCAGATTGCCTTTCGAGTTCCATGCTACTCCGGCGAACGTCCGCTGGTCTGTCATGATGGCGTCCTCATATCGAGGTGGGAAGCGACACGCGCCATCGAGCTACACATCCCCCGACATAGGCGTCGGCGTTCCGTGGAGCGCGAGCGGACTTATGCAGAGCTTCCCAAAGTCCGCCGCCTTTCCGGACTTGGCGAGGATCGTGGCTCGCAGGGGCTCGTGCTGCGCGAGGGCGCGGCGTTGGCGGCGTTCGTAGTTGTGGTCCGGGCTCGGAGCGGCGGCGTGGCTCACGCGGGTGCTGGAGGCGCAGCTCTACGGGGTGACGCGGCTCGATCCGTGGACCTTCCTCGTCGTGCCGACGGTGCTGCTGTCGTCGCGGGCGCGGCATCGTCGTGGCCGGCGCAGCGTGCGGCGCGTGAGTCCGTGGTCGCTTGGCGCGCCGAGTAGGATCGCGTTCGGCAGCGCTCGGCCTGGCAGCGCTCGGCGGACCGGTCGCCGCGCCATGGCCGCGGCGAGTGCGGGCAGCGGGACGGCGGTCAGAAACCACGCGGGCACGCCAGCGTCATTCCTCGTGGCCGGAGTCACCGGTGCCGCGGCGAGCGTCACGACGGGTTGGGGCGCGGGCTGGTTCGCGGCTTCGGTGGCGGCGATCGAGTCGGCGCGAGCCTGCTCCGCGGCGGCGAGCCGCTCGACATGCGCCATGTAGGAGACCGGAAAGAGGGCGGCGTGGTAGTGCGGCGGCCAGCGCTCCCGCGTCACGTCGAGGAGACCCTGCCGCTCGAGGGCGAGCAGGGTGTTCTCGAGCCAACTCCGGCATGCCGCGCGCTTGCTCACGCGCAAATCGACGGCAATGCCGGTGGGTGCACCGAGAGCGGATGCGAATTGCCGGGTTGCATCGACTCGGGACGCGTGAGACTCGTGACGATGAGCTTCTCGCCGCAGCCCGCGCGGTACTGCGCGGACAGACGCTCAATGTACAGCTTCATCTCCGGCCGCGCCACACCGCCGTCCATCCACTCCCCGAAGCCGTAGTCGTCGTTGCCTTCCAGGCGCACGAGTACGCCGCGGCTCGCCAGTTCGGCGAGCTGCTCCGGCGTAGCGACGAACTCGAGCTCGAGCTCCTTCGCCACCGCGTTCTGCCGCTGCATCGACGCGGGCGAGCCGCGCAGCGTCACCGCCACTTCCTCCTCGGCGGCCGCCACCGGCGACACGATTCCGATGAGGAGCGCGGACGCGCAGGCCAGCCGCATCGCGGTCCGTATCCGCTTCATCGCACTCGATTCCCAGGGTGTGATTCTGCTACCGTGGGCGGCCCTTAATGTTCCGCTAACTCATTGCTTGCGTGAGGGTTGCCGAAGCCTGGAAAAGCATTTCACCGCGGAGAACGCGGAGAACGCGGAGCCCCACTACCACCCAGAAATACGAGAACGAAAACGACGGACGAAATCGAAAAAGGGATTCACTCAGGGGGTGGGCGGGGTGGCTCCGCGTCCTCGGCGCCCTCCGCGGTGAAAATGTCGTTCGCAGAGGAAGCGACTACGCCGGATCGACGGCCCGATAAGCGGAGATGACCGCACGCTCACCCTCGCGGCCGGGCCTGGAATTACCGTGCTCCATGCCGATGATGCCGGTATAACCCTTGTCGAGGATGTGGCGGAAGACGTTGGCGTAGTTGATCTCGCCGGTGCCCGGCTCGTTGCGGCCGGGGTTGTCGCCGGTCTGGAAGTAGGCGATCTCGTCCCAGGCGAGGTCGATGTTGGGGATGAGGTTCCCCTCGGTGATCTGCTGATGGTAGAGGTCGTCGAGGATCTTGCAGGCGGGGCTGCCGACGGCCTTGCAGATCGCGTATGCCTGCGGGATGCCGGTGAGGAACTGGCCGGGATGATTGCGGAGCGTGTTGAGCGGCTCGAGCACCATGACGAGGCCGTGCGGCTCGAGGATGTCGGCGGCGCGCTTGAGCGTCTCGATGACGTTCGCGGTCTGGTAGTCCATGTGCAGCCGCGGATCCACGCGTCCGGGCACCACGGTCATCCACGTCGCGTTCACGCGTTTCGCCACCTCGACCGACTCGGCCACCTCGCGCAGGAACAGCTCGCGCTTCTCCGGGTCGCCGTTGGTGAGGTTGGGCTCGTTCCAGCCGATGGTGGCGGCGACGAACACGCCCATGCGCATGCCCAGGCGCTCCATCGCCTGCGCGATCCGCTCCTGCTCCTCCACGGACCGGCCCTTCATGCCGTTGTCTTCGAGCGCGGTGAAGCCCTCGGCGGCCATGAACTCGAGCTGGGCCACCGGATCATCGCCGGAATGTGCGCGGAACATCCCGAAGTGCGGCGCATACGCGAGCCGGAAACGTGCGACGCCGTCTCCGCGCGCACCGTGGGGTGCGGCGGCGTTCGTCGCCAGTGAGACGCCGGCGGCCGCGCCGACGCGGAGGAAGTCCCTGCGCTCCATGGGCCGCGAAGCTACGGCGCTCCGCGGCCCGTGTCCATGCGGAAGCCTCAGGCGCTGATGGCGGCCGCGAATTCGGCCGGCCGCTCGACGGGCGGATCGTCCGCGCAGTCCTCGATGATGCGGAGCGACCAGCCGTAGCGGTCGGCCGCCGCCTGCGCCACGGCGAGCGGCGTGGCGCGGTCGTGCCTGCCCCAGACCAGCGAGGTGGGGACGCGGATGCGCGCGAGCTGCTCGGGCGGAATGGGTCCGCTGAACTGTTCCATCAACGATCCGATCGCTGCCATGACCGCCGGCGTACGAACGCGATCCAGGTTGTAGGCCTGGAACGCGTCCCACTCGTCGCGCATGCTGGAGCGAAGCGAAGCGAGGTCCCAGGCGCAGTGCTGCCACAGCGCGTCGTGCGTGGCGGGCGTCGGCGCCGCGAAGAATGCCTGCAGCGCACCGCCGAACGCCGGCGCGGGCTCGAACGCTCGCAGCCCCAGCGTATCGACGAGCACGAGCCGCGCGATGCGGTCGCCGTGATCCGCGGCGTAGCGCGCCGCGATGGCGCCTCCGACTGCATGGCCGACGAGCACTGGCGGTTCGCCGCAGGTCTCCGCGATCAGCGCATTCAGCCACGCCATCATGCCCGTGTCATCGATCGCACCGTCGAGCGTCGTGGCGCCGTGCCCGGGCAGGTCGGGTGCGACGACGCGATGCCTGGCGACGAGCATCGGGATCGCGCGCATGAAGTGGAGCGCGTTGGCCGCCGGGCCGTGCAGCAGCACGACGGGCGCACCGCTTCCTCCTTCGAGTACGGCGGTGTCGATGCCTGCGAGTCGCCGCCGCCGTTCCGATACGGGAAGCGGCTCGAGAAGCTGCGTCCTCGGATGCATCCGGCGCGCGGTCGGGATCGTGCTCATCTCTCCTCCATCGTATCGGTGAACCGTTACTGGAGGATGCACGTGCAGCGCGGCGCGCGCGTCGGTCGGATGCGCCAAATTTTCGGGAAGCGCGGATGGGTAGAACTATGCAGTGAGGCCGTGTCGTATGGCCCACGCGGCCGCCGCCGCGCGCGACGAGAGGCCGAGTTTGCCGAACATGTTGGCGACGTGGCGTGCGACCGTCTTCTCGCTGATGAAGAGCCGTTCGCCGATCGCGCGGTTGGTCAGACCTTCCGCGACGAGGCGGAGCACCTCGACCTCTCGTGCCGTGAGGCCGCCCGGAACGGCTTCGTGCAGCAGCCGATCCATTTCGGATACGGCGGGGGCTGCGCCCAGCCCGGCGAATGCTCTGTGCGCGGCCCGCAGCTCCGCCTCGGCGCCGATCGCGTCGCCGAGGGCACGAAGCGCACGGCCGATGAGTGCGCGCGTACGTGCGGCCTCCCACGGCGCGTCGAGCTCCTGCCATGCGGCAGACGCGGTGCGCAGCGCGGGGAGTGCGGCGGCCGCATCGCCGCGTGCGAGCGCGACCATCCCCGAAGCCCGGGCCGCGAGTGCGCGTGGCAGCGGCGTCGCGAAGCGCGCCGCGATTTCGGCGAGCTCGGCAGCCGCGGCCGCCGCTTCATCCAGCGCCGATGCGGCCGTGAAGATCTCGACGGCCGCAGACAGCACATCGGAGCGGAGGTCCGGTGGTGCGCTTTCGGCGAGCAGTGGACGGATCGCGGCAGCGGCTGCCTCGGTATCGCCGCGTGCGAGCCGCAGTAGTGCGGGCCCCGGCCATGGCTTGCGACTGCGTGCGGCGGCCTCGCGGTACTCGCTCTCCGCTGCGTCGAACTCGCCGCGCAGCCGGTGCAGCTCGCCACGCTGGTAGTGCGCTGCGCCCGCGGCCGGACGGGGCGGGCGGGAGAGGCGCTCGCATGCACGAACGGCTTCAGCCAGTGCGTTCTGCCAGTCGCCACGGAAGCGCAGGATCTCCGCCCTGCGCGTCATGCACTCCCCGCGGTACGCCTCGAGTCCGGGCTGCGATTCGCACCACTGGCCGAGGGCTGCGGTCCATTCCTGGGCGCGGCGCATGTCCAGGATCTCGTGACAGGCCTCGATCACGCCGCAGTACACATCGCCTGCGACGATCGGCGATACGGTGCCCGCGTCGACGGCGGCCATGGCTTCATCGAGCAGCCGCTCGCCCTCGGCAACGCGCCCCAGCCGGATCAGCGCGCGGCCGAGGCCGTGCGCGGCGAGCGCGCCGAGATCGGCATCGGCGTGACGCGCCGCAATGCGGGTGCACTCCTCGAAGCCGGCGTGCGCGCTTTCATTCTCGCCGCTGAAGATGGCGCGCAATGCATCGGTGAAGAGCAGGTAGCCGCGTTCGACGCAGTCGGGACCGCACGCGTCGAGCAGCCGCGCGGCTCGTGCGAGCCAGCCGCTGGCGCGGGCGTGCTCCCCGCTGCGCATGAGTCCGAATGCGAGCCAGAACGCCGCGCGTACCGCGGCTTCGATGCGGCCGGCGTCGAGGTGCTCCTGGTGAGCGCGTGTCCACAACTCGGCGCTCTCTGCATCACGGCCGGCGAGGAAGGCAGCTACGGCGAGCTGCTCGAGGTCCGCTCCGGCGTCGGTGGAGTCGGTCGGCCGGGCGGATTTCGCCATCAGCCCGCGCGCAGCTCCCGCAGCCACGCTGCGAGCGCCGTCTCGTAGTAGCGCGGGCTGAACTTGTAGAAGTCGTCGTAGGAGGCGGGCAGCGGCAGCGCTTCGGCGGCTTCTGCCGCCTCCAGTCCGCGGCGCGCGGCTTCGCGCGCGGAGTCTTCGATGAAGTGGATCAGCGCGACGTAGCGGGCGAACGCCTGCTCGTCCCCGATCGGCCCGTGGCCCGGCACGATCGTGGTCTGCGAAGCGCTCAGCTTCGCTACGGACGCGCGCAGTTGCGATGGGATCGCGTCGACGTAGTTCGGGAACATCGCGTTCCACACGAGATCGCCCGCGAAGGTGATCCCGTCGAGGTGCACCGTGACGTCGCTCGCCGTGTGCCCGCTGCGCGGCACCACGCGCACGCTGACACCGCCCAGGTCGATCGTCCGTTCGGCGGCCACCAGCTCTGCGGTACCGAGGAGCGCCGACTTCGCCGGATCGGGGTCGCGCCGCGCGTCCTGTTCTCGGATTCGGGCACGCGCCTGCTCCGTGGTCAGGACCGCAGTACCGGGTGCGAAGCCGGCCAGTCCGGCGGTGTGGTCGCCGTGATGGTGCGTCAGGAGTACGAGGTCGGGAGCGCGGCCGGTCAGTTCACGCGCGCGCTCCGCAACCCATGCGGCACCGCGCGGCGATGCGAAGGATTCGATGACGAGTACCGTATCGCGTCCAGCAATGATGCCGCCGTTGCAGAGCGTGGTGCGATCCTCGAGCGGCTTCGAGATCACGGCCCACGCGCCATCGGCGAGCTGATGGATGTCGGCCCACGGCTCGCGCGCCGCGAGCCTGCGTCGGCGCAAGGGCCGGATGGCACCGGCAGGTGCGGCCTTCAGCGTCGCAAGGAACGCGGCGGCTGCGGCGCGGCGCAGGAAAACGCGCCGGGTGGTGGGTGCCGTTTCGAACACGATGCCTCCGGGCTGGCGGCGTTCCCGGTCAAGCTGAAGAGGCACGCGCTTCCCTGCAAGCGGTTCGCTGCACTTGCGAAGGATTCGGCGGTCAACGGAGTATTGGCCGGATGGAGAATCGAGGACTGCTGTTCATCCCGGACATCAGCGGCTTCACCCGTTTCATCACCGAAACGGAGATCGACCACAGCCGGAAGCTGATCCAGGAGCTTCTGGAGGTGGTGATCGATGCCAACGAGATCGGCCTCGAGGTGTCGGAGGTCGAGGGCGATGCCGTGCTGTTCTTCCGGTTCGGCGACCGCCCCGACGTGAGTCAGCTCCAGCGCCAGGTCGAGCGGATGTTCCGCGCCTTCCACGGCCGGCTCATGGCGTACGACATCGGCCGCTTCTGCCAGTGCCGCGCGTGCGTGTCCGCGAGCAAACTCACACTCAAGGTCATCACGCACTACGGCGAGTTCACGAGCTACAGCGTCAGGCAGTTCAACAAGCTGATCGGGCGTGACGTCATCGTCGCGCACCAGCTCCTGAAGAACGACATCGACCATCACGAGTACTGGCTCGTCACACCCGATCTCCTGCCGGACGGATCGGCGGGCGCTCCGGCCGAGTGGGTCCGCTGGGTGCAGGGAAGCAAGAGCACCGAGGCCGGCGTGATCCCGTACCACTACACGTCGCTGAGCAGCCTGAAGCAGGACCTGCCGCCCGCACGGCTTCCGGATCTGGGGCTGGGGCGGACGGCGCGGATGTTCTCGGCGTCGCGCGAGTATGACACGCACATCATCGCGCTGTTCCATGCAGCGGGGAACTTCAGCTACCGGAGCCAGTGGCAGGATGGCGTCGAGCGCGTGGAGGAGCTGGACCATCACCTGCCACGCATCGGCACGCGCTGTCGCCGCATCATGACCAGCGGCGAGTCCATCGTCTACATGAGCAGCTATTCCTTCCGGCCGGACCACATCGAGTTCACCGAGACGGATGAGGCGAAGACGTCCGCGTGGCACTACACACTCGAGCGCGTCACGCCGGAGCGCACGAAGCTCACGGTGGACTACCACATCCGGAAGGGGTTCCTGCGCGAGCTTCTCTTCCGTCTCACGCAGCAGCGCAGCATGGAGGCCTCGCTCCAGACGTCATTGCGGAATCTCGACAGCGTGACGACGGGTCTCCGCGTGTCGGCCGAGTACTGACGCGTGCGCAGCCGCCGCCTGCGCGTCGTACTGGCGCTCGCGATCCTCGCGCTTCTGATCGCGGGCGGTGTCACAGTGCATCGCTACCTCGCCGTCGGCACTGCGTACCTTGCCCGGATGACCTGTTCCGGTGTCTTCGTTTCCGGGCAGCCCGCGGAACGGATGATCGCGGATCTCGCCATCGACGACCTCTCGTTCCTCCGTCACTTCCGCGTCACCACGGACGAGCGTGCCCGCACCGCAACGGCCAGTGCACGCGTCGTGAGCAGAACGGCGGCCTACCGGGATGAGTTCGGCTGCGCACTGGACGTGGCGGCGGACTCGTCGCCGGAACGCAGGCTCCGGCTGTCCAGGCCCGGGCTCGAGACCGGCACGTTCGACCCGGCCGTGATGCAGGTCGTGGACGCCGGGTTCGAGGAGCCGGACCCGGCCCTGCCGAGACGCACGCGAGCGGTCGTCGTCGTGCGCGGCGGCCGCGTCGTGGCGGAGCGCTATTCGCCCGGCGTTTCCGCGGAGACGCCGCTGATCGGCTGGTCGGTGTCGAAGAGCGTGCTGCACGCACTGATCGGGATCGCGATCGCACAGGGGCGGCTCGAACTCGACGCGCCCGCACCGATTCCGGAATGGCGAGACGACGAGCGCGCTGCGATCACCATCGAACAGCTCCTGCGGATGAGCAGCGGCCTGCGCTTCCGCGAGCTGTACGAGCCGTTCCGGTCCGATGCGCTGCCCATGCTCTTCGGAGCGCCGGACGCGGCCGGCTACGCGGCATCGAAAGAGCTGGAGGCGGAGCCGGGAACCGTCTGGCACTACTCGAGTGGCACGAGCAACATCCTGGCGGCCGCGCTCCGCAACGCGCTCGGCGACGACGCCCGATACCACGCATTCCCGCGCGTGGAGCTGTTCGACAGGATCGGGATGTCGACCGCGCTGATCGAGACCGACGCGGAGGGCACGTTCGTGGCGTCGTCCTACATGTTCGCCAGTGCGCGCGACTGGGCACGCTTCGGCCTGTTGTACCTGCGCGATGGCGTCTGGGAGGGCGAGCGCATCCTGCCCGAGGGCTGGGTCGCGCACGCACGTTCGCCCGCTTCTGCGGACACGACCGGCCGCTTCGGCGCGCACTGGTGGCTGGGCATTGCGGACGAATACTGTCCATCGAAAACTCCGCTTCCGGCCGACGCGTTCCACGCGATCGGTCATGAAGCGCAGTTCGTCACCATCGTTCCGTCGGCCGAGGTCGTCATCGTACGGCTCGGCCGCGCACGCCTGCCCGGTGCATGGGATCAGTGCCGATTCGTTCGCGACATACTGGACGCGCTCTGATCGCGGCCGCACTGCTCGCGGCCTGCGGCGCGGACGATCCGTCTCGGCTCGGCCCTACCGAGATGGCGTTCGGTGTCTTCGGCGACGGGCCATACTTGCGGCTGGAGCACGGCCGCTACCGCGCAATGCTCGAGGATGTGGCAGCGGCGGACGTCGACTTCCTCATCCACGTCGGTGACATCCTGGCCGATGACTGCCTGGACGAGGTCTACATGCGGCGCAGGTCGGATTTCGATGCGCTGCCGCTCGCAGTCATCTACACGCCCGGCGACAACGAGTGGACGGACTGCCACGACGAAGGCGTCGACCCGCTCGAGCGGCTGGGCGCAATACGGCGCGTCTTCTTCGCCGAGCCGGAACGCAGCCTCGGCGGCGAGCCCATCCCGCTGGAGTCGCAGGCGTCGAACCCTTCCTACGGCGAATTCCCGGAGAACGCGCTCTGGAGCGCGGGCGGGTTCGTGTTCGCCACAATGCACATGGTCGGGTCCATGAACGGCCTGCGCACCTTCCGCGGTCGCACGGAGCGTCACGACGACGCGGTCGAGCGGCGCACGCGCGCCGCACTCGAGTGGATGGACCGCGCGTTCGCGCGCGCACGTCGGGACTCCGCCAGCGGCGTCGTGCTCGTGATACACGGCAATCCCTGGGAGAACGAGACGGGATACGAAGACTTTCTGGCGCGGCTGATGGCGCGGCTGCGCAGCTACGATCGGCCGGTGCTGCTGATCCACGGTGACACGCACACGTACCGGGTGGACCAGCCGCTCATGGATTCCCTCGGCCGGAGCTTCCCGACCTTTCAGCGGCTCGAAACGTACGGATCTCCGACGATCGGCTGGGTGCGTGTCGTCGTGGACACCGCGGCCGGACGGATCGCGCGCTTCGAACCGCGCTCGATGGGCATCTTCTGATACGGAGCGACCCACATGACGACCCGGTGCATACGCCTGCTGTTTGCGCTGTCGGCCGCGCCGATCTCCGGCTGATGGAAGACGACACGCTGTCCGGGCTGCTCGCGTTCCTGCGCGAGGCGGAGCGGCTGAAGAGCGTGGAGCGCACGGCGTGGACCTCGACCGGCCGGCGTGAGAGCGCGGCCGAACACACGTGGCGGCTGTGCCTGCTGGCGATGGTGCTCGGCCCCGAGCTGGGCGTGGACACCGGCCGGCTGCTGAAGATGTGCGTGATCCACGACCTGGGTGAAGCGCTCGGCGGAGATGTGCCCGCGATCGCACAGGATCCGTCCGTACCGAAGTCGGACGCCGAGCGTGCCCACCTCCTCGCCCTCGTCGCACCGTTACCGGATCCGGCGCGGCGCGAGATCGTGGAGCTGTGGGACGAGTACGAAGCCGCGTCGTCGCCGGAGGCGCGGGCGGCGAAGGCGCTCGACAAACTCGAGACGATCCTGCAGCACAACCAGGGTGCGAACCCGCAGGGTTTCGACTACGAGTTCAACCTCGGATACGGCGCACGCTACACGGTCGGGCATCCATTGATCGAGCGGATCCGTCAAATCCTGGATGCCGAGACGGCCGCGCGTGCGCGCGGGAGCGAAACGTGAGGACCATGGTGCTGCTCGCGCTCCTCGCCGCGCCGGTTTCGGCGCAGGAGCTGACGATCGATGCGACCCCGGTAGCCGGGAGCATCGGCTGGACTGCCGGAAGCGGATGGGGAATCGAGATCGGCGCGGGTCCGGAGCAGATCCGGGAGACCCTGTCGCCCGGAAGTGCGGCGACGGGCGACCCCGATTTCAACGAGTACGCGCACGTTGCACTCTTCCGGCGTGTGAAGCCGTCTGCCCGCTTCGAGGTTGACGCGGGCGTGCGCGCGGGGTTCGCGGAGCTCTTCACGTGCACGGCCAGCGACTGCTGGCCGTCACGGTTTCTCGGCGCCTACGTGCAGCCCATGGTCGGGTGGCGGCGCGTCAAATTCGGCGTGCGACTGACCAGCGGCTGGATCCACGAGCGCGAAGAGGGCCAGCCGGCGGGCTGGACCGGCGTCGTCGCGATGACTCCGCTGCTCGTGCGCTATACCATCCCGCTCTAGTAGTCCGGCGTCCAGCGCGGAAGCGCGTCGATGCCGGGACTGTTCGTCAGGTTCGTGGCCCCGCTGCCATTCGCGTTCATGATCCAGATGTCGTGGTTGCCGGAGCGCTCCGATGTGAATGCGATGCGCGTGCCGTCCGGAGACCAGTCCGGGAACTCGTCGTCCGCGGGATCGTTGGTGAGACGCGTCGCGCCGCTGCCATCGGCGTTCATGACGTAGATCTCGGAGTTCCCATCGCGCGTGGATGAGAATGCGATGCGTGTGCCGTCCGGCGACCAGCGAGCATCGGCGTCGAAGCCGGTACCGCCTGGAGTCAGATTCGTGAGCCCGCTGCCGTCTGCGTTCATCACCCAGATGTCGCTGGTGCCGGCGCGGTTCGACGAGAAAAGGATCCGCGACCCGTCGGGCGACATGTGGGCGCCGAAATCGGAGTCGAGAGATGAGGCGGTGAGGTTGCGGGCATCACCGCCATCGGCATCCATGATCCACACATCGACGGACGGTCCGCGATTGCTCTGGAAGAGCACGCGGCCATCGCGTGTCCAGGTCGGGATGTAGTCGTCGTCGGTCTGGTTGCCGAGGTTCGTTGCACCCGTACCGTCGGCCTCGAGTCGATAGATCTGCCGCAGGCCCGCGCGGTCCGTGTCGATGATGAACTGCCGGCCATCCGCGGAGACGTCTCCAAGGATATCGGTGGCCGGATGATTCGTCAGCCGCTGAAGCCCCGTGCCGTCGGGGTTCATCGCGTAGATCTCACGGTTCCCGTCGCGTTCCGTCGAGAACACGATCCGCCCGAGGATGGCGGCCGCGCACGACAGCGAGATCTGGACCTCCGTGGTCTCCCCATCCGCAACGGTGACCGAACGCGGATTGGCGCCCTGAAGCGCACAGTTCGGTGCGACGTCTCCCAGCTCGAGATTCCGGGAGCCCGCGGGGACACCGGTGAGCGTCAGCGTCCCGTTCGCATCCGCCGTCGCGGCTTCATCCCCATCGAGCGACACGGTGTACCCGTCCGCATCGGGCGTGGCGCCGGTCGTCACAGTCGTGATCTCGATGGTTCCGCCGGAGATGGCAGCCGGATCATCGTCGCCGCAGGCGGTGAGCAGGATGAGCGGGATGAGGATGATGCGCTTCATCGGGCCTCCATGATCGAAGGAAGATCCGAGCGCCGGGACGTACGCAGGGAAGGAGTGCGCAGCCCATCGTCAGGGGAGGCCCCAAGGTAGGCCTCGATCCCTGACGACACAAGAATCAATTTCGGGCCGTGTGACGCGACGGCCGCAGCGTGATGACTAGCTGCCGACCGCTGCTTCGCGCGCGTGGCCGAACGGCGGCCGCGAGAGCTTCGTGATGCCGGGCTGCGCGACGGGCGGGAAGTTCAGCGGCCCGAAGTCGAGTGCCGCCGGCGTGAGATCGAGGTCGGAGACCATGATCTCGTCCCATGTGATCTCGAGGCCCGTATACGCGGCCTCGCGCGCCATGATGGCGGACAGTGTGGACTCCGCCACCTGCACGCCCTCGTTGAGCGGCTCGCCGTTGCGGATGGAGGCCACGAGGTCCGCGTGCTCCTGCACGTACGGATTCACCTCGGGATCCTGCTTCTCCCACTCCCATGTGCGGCGCCCGCGGATCCATGTCGAGCCGTCCGACGTCCCCTGCGTGCCCGCGAAGCGCTCGCCGACGTAGCGCGCCGTGCCATCCTGCTGCCGGCACATCGAGAAGATGCGCGCGCCGTTCGGGTACTCCAGCTCGATCGCGAAGTGGTCGAAGATGTGGCCATACTCGGGGCTCACGCGCACCTGACGGCCGCCGACGCCGTTGGCACGCACGGGATGCGCGCCGAGCGCCCAGTTCGCAACGTCAATGTTGTGGATGTGCTGCTCGCAGACGTGATCGCCCGAGAGCCAGGTGAAGTACAGCCAGTTGCGGATCTGCCACTCGGCGTCGGACATGCCGGGCATGCGATCCGCCTTCCACAGGCCGCCCTGGTTCCAGTAGACCTGCCCGCTCGTGATCTCGCCGATCGCGCCGTCATGGATGCGGCGCATGGCCTCCACGTACTTCGGATCGTGGCGCCGCTGCGTGCCCGCGACGAGCGCGAGGCCGCGCACGCGCGCGAGCTCCGCCGTCTCGATCACGGAGCGCACACCCACTGGATCCACGGCGACGGGCTTCTCCGTGAACACGTGCTTCCCCGCCTCGATCGCGGCGCGCAGATGGAGCGGCCGGAAGCCGGGCGGCGTGGCAAGGATCACGAGGTCGACATCGGTCGCGAGCACCTTCGTGTACGCATCGAATCCCGTGAAGGTGGTGTCATCCGTGACCGCGAGCCTTTCGCCGATCGCCTCCGCCAGCGCGTTGCGGCTCCGTTCGAGCCGGTCGCGGAAGAGGTCCCCCATCGCGACGATCTGCACGTCGCCGCCCGCGGTGACGAGGTCGCGCGCGGCACCCGTGCCGCGGCCGCCGCAGCCGATGACGCCGGCGCGAATCGTTTCGCGCGTGCCCGCGGCATGCGCACGTGCGGCGAGTGTCGAGAGGGAGAGTCCCGAAACAGCCGTGGTCTTGAGGAAGTCGCGGCGGTCCATGATTCGCTCGCTGGGCAGTGGGGTTTCCTCAACATGCCTCGCGCATCCGCGCCGCGCGAGGGCTCAGCCTTCCGCCACCAGACGGATGCCGACGAAGGGCGCGTCCGGCAGCCACCACCGGCTCTTCGGGAGCTGCGGGTCCGTCGCGTTCCATGCCGGCGTCTGATGACGGCGCGCAGCGCAGCTCGCATTCGCGGGCTCGTCATCGAACGCGCCGCCCGCCGCCGCCGGCCGGCCGTCCGCACCCTCGATCCATTCGGCCACGTTGCCGACGAGATCGTGGATGCCGAGCGAGTTGGCCGCGAGCGCACCGGGCGGGTGCGTGCGCGCGTCCGCGTTCGCGCGCGTCCACGCACTCGCCGGCGACGACTCCGTTCCGCCCGCGCGGCACGCGAGCGTCCACTCCGCTTCCGTCGGCAGCCGGTACACGCGTCCGGTCTTGGCGGACAGCCATGCGACGAACTGGGTGGCTGCGTGATGCGTCATGCCGATCGCCGGCCGGCCCGCATGCCCGAAGCCCTCGCCGGGCAGCACGTACGGCCGTGTCGGCCGCGCCACCGCGTCCGCGCCACCCGCATTGGCCGGCCGGTCGAGGCCGAACACGTACACGTCGTAGAGATCCCAGAGCACTTCGGTGCGCGAGATCCAGAACGGTGCGACCTCGATGTCGCCCGCAGCCGTCGTTACCACACCGCCCGGCACGCGCACCATGTCGAACTGCACGGCCGTGCCCTCGATCGTCTCGACGTACGTGTCGGGTGTCTGCGCCGCGACGACGGAAGCCAGCCCGAGTAGCATCACCGGGACCAGGAATCGCATCATGTGCTACATTGGGAAGGAAACGCCGATCACGCCACACCGGACCAGATCGAAGCGAATGCGCAGCCGACTGCCGTTGATCCTCCTGTTGCTGGCCGCCTGCTCGGATGCCGCCGGCCCCGGAGAGTCGGTGCGGGTCGACCTGGCGGCCGCGGGTTTCTCGCACACGTGCGGGCTCGCGAGCAACGGCGCGCTCCTGTGCTGGGGCGACGATGCCGCGGGTCAGCTCGGCGGCGCGGAGCCGGCATCGCTGCCGTGCAGCGGCTTCGAGATTCCCTGCCGGCCGAGCGCCTGGCCGGTTGCGGGACCGGCGGAATGGCAGGCCGTCGACGCAGGTACCACGTTCACCTGTGCGCTGGATGATGCGGGTGTGGCGTACTGCTGGGGCCGCAACGATCGCGGCCAGCTCGGCGTGGCCGGGCCGCCCCAGGACTGCGAGGTACCGCCGTACGGTCTCCTCATGGACTGCCGTCGCCAGCCGGCGCCGGTCGCAACGACCGAGCGGTTCAGGCAGATCACGGCGGGTGCCGAGCATGCGTGCGCGCTGTCGACGTCGGGCGCTGCATGGTGCTGGGGCTCGAACCAGGATGGAAGACTGGGCACCGGCGATGCCAACGATAGGAGCTCGCCCGCGGCCGTGACCGGCAATCATCGCTTCGAGGCTATTGCCGCGGGTGGACGCTATACGTGCGGCCTGCGCGTCGATCACAGAGTGCTCTGCTGGGGCGCGAACGCGAACGGTCAGCTCGGAATCGCGGACATTCCCGGGTCGCCCGTTCCGTTGCAGACGGAGCTGCTGGCCGTGGAGGTGGCGGGGATCACGGCCGCCACACAGCACGCCTGCGCGGTCAGCACGTCGGGTGACCTGTACTGCTGGGGCGACAACGCGTTCGGGCAGATCGGCACGGGCACGAGTGCGGAGACGCGTGTGCCGCCGTCGCTCGTTCCGCTCACCGGCCGCGCCACCGCCGCCTCCGCCGGCCACGACTTCACCTGCGCGCTGCTCGAAACCGGCGCCGTGCACTGCTGGGGCGCGAACTCCTTTGGCCAGCTCGGGGACGGCACGCGCGTGGCGCGTACGGGGCCCGCACCCATCGCTTCCGGCGCGCGCTTCCGCTCGCTGTCCGCGGGCTGGGGCCACGCATGCGCGGCCGAACGCACGGGCCGGCTGCTCTGCTGGGGCATCAACACACTCGGTCAGCTCGGTACGGGCGGCACATCGGATGGCGAGTCGGTTCCCGCGCCGGTCACGCAGGACTGACGCGCTCGCGCTCGCCGCGCTGCTCGCGGCGTGCAGCCCCTCGCTCGAGCGGCACGAGTTCCGTGCGCTGCACATGGGCACGGAAGCGCGCATCGTCCTCTACGCTCCGACCCAGGATGCCGCCGCACGCGCGGCGGGCGCAGCGTTCGCGCACATCGCGGCGCTCGACTCGCTGCTGAGCGACTATCGCCCCGACAGTGAGCTCACGCGCGTGTCCGACGCCGCCGGGCAGGGCGCCGTTCCCGCCGGCGACGACCTCATCCGCGTGCTCGCGCGCGCGCTCGAGATCGCCGCCCACACCAATGGCGCGTTCGATCCCACCGTGGGCGCGCTGACGTCCCTATGGCGCAACGCGCGGCGCAGCGGCGTGGCGCCGGACACGGCCGCGCTCCGGCAAGCACAGGAAACCGTCGGGTGGCAGAACGTAAGGATCGATCCCGAGCAGCGTACGATCGAGCTCGGGAAGTCGGGCACACGGCTCGATTTCGGCGGCATCGCGAAGGGATTTGCTGCGGACGAAGCGCTGCGCGCATTGCGCGCGACCGGCGTCACGCGCGCGCTGATCGTATTCGGCGGCGAAGTCGTCGCAGGGGATTCGCCGCCGGGTGAGGAGGGCTGGTCGGTGGCGCTGCCGAACGGCTACATCCGGCTCTCGAATCAGGCGCTCGCCACCTCCGGCGACGCCGAGCAGTTCTTCGTCATCGAGGACGTGCGCCGCTCGCACGTTCTGGATCCCGAGACCGGGCTCGGGCTCGTGGGCGGAGGCGCGGCCGTTCTGGCCGGCGATGGCATGAGCGCGGATGCGTACGCGACCGCCGCGAGCGTAGTCGAGCGCGCCGTCGCAGAGACGTGGCTGAGAGAGGTCGGCGGGCGGCTGCTGGAGCACCGCCCGCAGGACGATCAGTGAAGGGTGCGCGGAATGCGCAGAACGAACGTGCTGCCCGCGGGTGAACTGCCGTCGAGGACCAGCTCACCGCCAAGCAGGCGCGCGAGGTCGCGGCTCACGGTCAGGCCGAGGCCTGTGCCGCCGTGCCGGCGGGTCGATGCCGCTTCCGCCTGAGTGAAGCGCTCGAAGATGCGTTCACGGTCCGACTCCCTGACGCCGCCACCGGTATCACTCACGACGAACTCCACCTGCGCGCCGCCATTGCGGACCATCAGCTCGATGGAGCCGGCCTGCGTGAACTTGATCGCGTTCGACAGCAGGTTGAGCAGGATCTGACGGAGTTTGCCCGTATCGGTGTTGCAGATCAGCGAGCCGGGCGTCTGAACGCGAATGTCCAGGCCTTTGACCTGCGCATCCGGTTCCACCAGCGCGCAGGTCTCATGCGCCAGGTCGGCCACATCGACGGCCTCGACCTCGACATCCTGACGGCCTGCCTCGATGCGCGAGAGCTGGAGCACCTGATCGATGAGGTGCAGCAGCTGGCGCGCGCCGCTGCGGATGCGCGTGAGGAACGTGCGCTGCCTCGAGGACAACGGACCCGCGATCTCCTGATCGAGCAGGTCGTGATAGCCGATGATCGCGTTGAGCGGCGTCCGCAGCTCGTGGCTCATGACCGCGAGGAACTCCGACTTCACACGGCTGGCGTGTTCGGCCAGCTCCATCGCCGTCCGTAGCTCCATTTCCGTCTGACGACGCTTCGCCAGTGCATTGCGCAGCCGCCGCTCCAGTGCGCGCCGCTTCTGCACCTCGTGCTCGAGCGCGCGCGTGCGCTGCTGCAGATAGGCGATCGTGCGTGCATGCAGGTCGTCGACCGCCGCGCCGGTCCACGTCTCGGCCGGCCGCACCTGCGCGTGACGCTCGCAGATTTCTTCGAAGCCGGATCCGCTCTTCCGGTTCCGGAAGTGATCCAGCGCGTACGAGCAGAGCAGCGTGAAGTGGTTCCGTTCGGCGAGGTCGTTCCAGAGGTCCTCGAGCACGAGGGCGCCGCGCCGATTCCGCTCCCGCCACAGGACGTCCACCATCTCACCGAATGCGCGCGCGCGGGGTGCCGTCGCGCGTACCCGCTCGACCATGGTGCCGACGTGCTCCTGGAACCGCGCCGGGTCCGGCAGGCGCCCGACCATTACACGGCTCAGCACCTCACGCGCGTCGAAGATCGCGAGCTGGCCATCGCGGATCGCGTGGTCGACATCCAGTCCGCTGTCCGCGAGCCGCTGGCTGATGCTCGCGCACCGGTCGGGCTCCGCGAAGACGAACAGCGGCTCGCCGGCCTCGTGGCCGTCCCTCAGAAAGCCGGTGACCAGCTGCTCCAGATGCGCGGCGCTGTCGTAGAACTGGACGATGTGTCCGTGGGCTGCGGCAGGGCCGGAGGACGGGTGATGAAGTGTCATCTCTGGCATGCCTTGGGGAGGGGCAAGTCGCGTGCCTCGGCGGCATCGCCGAAAGCGAAGAAGCCATGATGCGGCAGGAGGTTGCGCGACGCAACCGGCCACTGGGGCCCGTGGCGCTGGACTTCCTCCCGGCCGCCGCGCACAATTGACCGGTCCGCGACCGTCGCAGCTCCACCAGCAGATCATCGACGTGAAGAAGCAGATCGCCGGGGGAACGAACTTCGTGTACATGTGCAACTGAACGATCGCGAGGGAAGCGGACGCGCCGTCACGATACGCGATCCGCTCTGGAACACGATCCGGGTCGACCCGCTCGCCATGCGCGTGGTCGACTCGGCCGCCTTCCAGCGGCTGCGGCACATCAAGCAGCTCGGCCTGGCGTATCTCGTCTACCCGGGTGCGACGCATACCCGCTTCGATCACGCCCTCGGCGTCTACCATCTTGCCCGCCGCGCGCTCGCGGTGCTGGCCGAGCGGCACGCGCTCGATGGGCTGGATCGAGCGGACCGGACGCTGATTCCGCTGGCCGGGCTGCTGCATGACATCGGGCACTATCCGTTCTCGCACGCGGTCGAGGAGCTCGAGGCCGGACGGATCCCGGGCCATCACGAGGCGATCTCTGCACGCTTTCTCACCGATCCCGATGTCGCCGCCGCGCTCGCGGAAGTGGCCCCGGATGCTGCGGCGCGGGTCGAGTCGCTGATCCGCGGTGCGTCGCAACATCCACTTCAGGGTCTGGTCAGCGGGAGTCTCGACCTCGACAAGATCGAGTACCTCAAGCGCGATGCGCGCTTCTGCGGTGTGCCGTACGGCGAGGTCGATGTGGACCGGCTGCTGTACGCGCTCACGGTCGTCCGCGATCCGGTGAGCGGACGGAACGAAGTGGGTGTGCACGAGAAGGGCGTGGCGGCGCTCGAGTCGCTGCTGTTCGCTAAGTACCAGATGTTCAGGAACGTGTACTGGCATCATGCGGTGCGCGCCGCGACGGTGATGTACAAACGCGTCGTCGAGGACGCGCTCGTGCATGGCCTGCTCGCGCCGGATGAGCTGGTGGGTGCAACGGACGAGGGGCTGCTGTCGCTCCTGGAGGCGCGCGCGCACGGTGCAGCTTCGTCGGCCGCGTCCGTGGTGCGCGGACTGGATTCGCTGCGGAACCGGCGGCTGCCGAAGCGTGCCGGTGAGGTGGTGGCGGTGGAACTCGGTTCGGCGGTCGGCACGTGGCTGGAGACGGACACGCCGTTGAAGCATCGCGTCGAGGACGCGCTCGCGGCGGAGCTCGGGCTCGCGCCCGGTGACGTGTTCCTCGACTATCCGGAAAAGTCGGCCATGTTCGGGCTGGACCTCCTCGTCCAGCGTCATTCCGGCGACGTCATCCGGCTCGGGCCCGGTGGCCGAGCCGGACTCATCGGGCTGCCGCGTGTTGCCGACGAGCTGTACCGCACCGCGCGCGTGCTGCGGGTATTCACGCTGGGCAAGCGGCGCAGCGTGTCAGCAACTGCGCTCGCGGAGCTGGCCATGCTCGATGACGATGCCGTGCGTGCGCGGCTCGAGGCAGGCCAGCTCGGGATTCCTCTTCCGTGATCGCGGGATAGCCGTATCTTGCGGTCGGCCGCGACTGCGCCGGAGTTGATCCGCACACCTTCGATCCTCGGAGGCCCGTAGTGGCCGACTCCACATCCCGGTCCGGGAATTTCTGGTCTCGGCTCCAGGCACACCCCGCGTTCCGCGCGGGTGCCGTCTACGCCGGTGCGAGCTGGCTCATCCTCCAGGCGAGCGACGTGCTGGGCGCGTCGACCGCCGTCACGCGTGCCATCGCCGTCGTCCTGGCCGTCGGATTCGTCGGTCTCGTGGCGACGGTGTGGCTGTTGGCCGCCGCGCGTGCACGCAGGGAAGAGGGCGGCGTCCCGCCCCGTCGCGCGGCGGGCCGTCAGTGGCTCGTGATCGCGCTGCTCTTCGTCATACTCGGCACCGGCCTCTGGCTGTTCGCACCGCGGCTGCTCAAGGGCGACGTCAGGCCCGGCGCCGACCGCATCGCGGTGCTGCCCTTCCGCGCGAACACCGAATCTTCGCGCCCCGTGGCGGACGGCATGGTCGACCTGCTCTCCGCCGCGCTGGACCAGGTGGGCTCGATCACGACCGTGCCGCCGCGCACGGTGATGAATCGCTGGGAGCGCGCGGGCGGCAACCCGGATGATGAAGGAATGCGCGCGATCGGCCGCGACGTGGGTGCGGGCAGCGTGTTATCCGGCAGCATCGTGCAGGTCGGACAGCAGCTGCAGATCCAGGCGTCGCTGCGCAGCACGGAAACGGGCGAGGAGCTGGCGGAATCCAGTGTGTCGGGAAGTCCCGACGATGTGCTGCGGCTCGTGGATGAACTGTCCGTGGATCTGCTGCGCGACGTGTGGCGTTCACGCGAGCCGGTGCCGCAGCTTCGCGCAGGCGCGATCATCAGCAGCAGGCCGTCCGCACTGAGGGCATACCTGCGCGGCGAGCAGCTCTATCGCGGACTCGCGTGGGACTCCGCCGTGCCGCACTTCCGCGAAGCGGTCACGCAGGACTCGACGTTCGCGCTCGCGGCGCTCCGGCTCTCCGAGTCACTGGGATGGATGCGGGGCCACGGAGATCCCGAAGCGCTGGAGTACGCGAGGCTCGCGGTGCGTCACGCGGACCGGCTGCCGCCGCGCGAGCGGTCGCTCGTGTACGCAACGCTGCTGCACGAGGAGGGGAAGGCGCAGGCGCTCGATTCGCTGCGGCTCTACACGATCCGCTACCCCGACGACCCGCTCGGTTGGTACCACCTGGGCGACGCACGCTTCCACTCCAACTGGCTGCGCGGGTGGACGGACGAGCAGCTGTTCGAGCCGTTCGAGCAGGTGCGGCGGCTGGATCCGTCGTTCACGCCCGCACCGTTCCATCCGCTCGAGTTCTCATTCGGACTCCATGATCGCGAACGCGCGCAGTTCTACCTCGACTGGACGGAGGAAGTGGAGCTCCAGGCGTTCGAGGGGATGCAGGAGGCGGCGTTCGCGGTAGCGTTCGCGGAACCGGACTCATCGATCGCGGCGGCGGCCCGACTCATCGGGTTCGAGAGTGCAAACGTGCTCGGCACGGTGTTCGGCAACGCGGTCGACGGCCGCCTGATGCGGAATCCCGCGGCCGACATCGAATGGGCAACCCGGGTCCTCGATTCCTTCGAGTCCGCTGCGACGACGCCGAGTCAGTTCCGCATCGCGGTTCAGGGTCGCATGCAGGTTCTGCATCGGGCCGGCCGTCCGCTCGCGGTGCTGGACACCCTCCGCGCGCTGCGAGCCGCAGGCATCTATCAGCAGCCGGTCGAGTTCATGATGGCCGGCCAGGCTACGGGTGGACTGCTGCCGGAGCCGATCGTGCGGCAGATGGCGGCCGGTCTGCGGACGGCGACCAGCCCCGAGCACATCGTGGGCGGTGCCATCGCAACGCTGGTGCTGGGAAGCACCGGCGGCATGGCTGTTCTGGACGACCTGCCGGTGCCGCCCTTCCCCGACACTGCGTTGGTCAACGAGATCGATCGGATCCAGACGGCGGCGTACGG